>NZ_JAJFDG010000004.1:0-334033 GCF_020708615.1 Bacillus sp. LBG-1-113
TTCCGCAAGGAAGTAAGATCCCTGAAAGATGATCAGGTTGATAGGTCTGAGGTGGAAGTGTGGCGACACATGGAGCTGACAGATACTAATCGATCGAGGACTTAACCTAATTTCTAATGATGTCACACCTGTTATCTAGTTTTGAGAGAACACTCTCAATTGTTTGGTGGCGATAGCGAAGAGGTCACACCCGTTCCCATGCCGAACACGGAAGTTAAGCTCTTCAGCGCCGATGGTAGTCGGGGGTTTCCCCCTGTGAGAGTAGGACGCCGCCAAGCTGTTTTATCTTAATTATATCATCGCGGGGTGGAGCAGTTCGGTAGCTCGTCGGGCTCATAACCCGAAGGTCGCAGGTTCAAATCCTGCCCCCGCAACCAAAAAAATCTATCCTTTTAAATAAGGAGTGCCCAAAGGGTGCAACCAAATTAAAATGGTCCGGTAGTTCAGTTGGTTAGAATGCCTGCCTGTCACGCAGGAGGTCGCGGGTTCGAGTCCCGTCCGGACCGCCATTTATTGTAAACGAAACGATCATGTTTTCGTTTTTTTTGTGTTTTCTTTTATTGCGTCTTTTGCTTGGTATGATAACCAAGCTTTCTTTATATCAGCAACATCTTGGATATTTCAGCATAATCCGATACACTAGATACAGTACATATAAAACATGGTCAGACCAAAAGGAGGTTTGGTTAATGGATGAGTTTGATTTAATTAATAGTATTACTCCTCGGACCATTCACCATTCTTCCGTTGATGTAGGAATTGGAGACGATGCCGCTCTTTACACAGCGAAAAACGGTGTGCAGGAAATTGTATGTGTCGATACAATGGTAGAGGACGTGCATTTTAAATTGAGCTATTCTTCGCCGGAGGACATTGGGTATAAGGCGTTAGCCATAAATATAAGTGATATTGCCGCTATGGGAGGTATTCCTAAGTTTTATTTAGTGTCACTTGCAGTGCCTTTAAAATGGACGGAATCAGAAATCAAAGCAATGTATGAAGGAATGAATGAACTGGCGAAACTATATTGTATGGATCTGATTGGCGGTGATACAGTTTCTACTTCCGATAAACTAGTCGTCACAGTGACTGTGATTGGGGAAGTTGAAAAGGGACGTGCCTGTTTGCGCAGTTTGGCAAAGCCGAATGATATTGTCTTTGTCACTGGTGAAATCGGTTCTTCTGCCGCTGGACTTTCATTGCTGCTAAAAGAGTCTTCCCATCCGGAAACATCATTTGAAACAAATTACTTTATCAATAGGCATAAGCGGCCTCAGCCAAGAGTGAGTGTTGGCAGACTATGCTCGAACGCTCAGCGTGTGGCTCTTAATGATATTAGTGACGGATTGGCAAGTGAACTGCATGAAATTGCAGAATCCAGCTCCGTTTCAATAGAAATTGACGAGAGCCTACTTCCAGTTCATCCAGACTTGCCTAAGCTGAATTCCAAATGGAAGGAATGGGCTTTGTTTGGCGGAGAGGATTTTGAACTGACTGGGACGATCTCAAAGGAAGACTGGGATGTGTTAGAGCAGGAGTGCTGCAGACTTCAACTGCCAATTAAAAAGATTGGATGTGTCCGGGAAAAGACAGAATCCAATGTCATATTAAAGACAGAAGAAGAAACAATGACTTTAGAGAAAAAAGGATATAATCATTTTAAATAAGACGGGTGACTCGTGTGAAGCAATTAAAATGGAGAACTGAAAATCCTGAAGAAACAAAAGCGATTGCGAAGCTGACTGCATCGTTTTCAAAGCCTGGGGACGTCCTGACATTAGAGGGCGATTTAGGAGCTGGAAAAACAACCTTTACAAAAGGTTTTGCTGAAGGGCTCGGAATTACACGTGTTGTAAACAGTCCGACGTTTACAATCATAAAAGAATATAACGATGGTTCACTTCCTCTTTATCATATGGATGTATACAGAATGGAAGACGAGAGTGAAGACTTGGGACTTGATGAATATTTTCACGGACAAGGTGTCTGCTTAGTGGAGTGGGCACATTTAATTGAAGAGCAGCTTCCGCAGGAGCGACTGCAAATTGTCATTAAAAGAGCTGGTGATGATGAAAGAGAGATCACCTTTACAGCGGTGGGGAATCGGTATGAAATGCTTTGTGAGGAGATAAGTAGACATGACAATATTAGCGATTGATACATCGAATTATACTTTAGGCATAGCGCTGCTTCGGGACAACACTGTCATAGCAGAATACATCACTTATTTAAAAAAGAATCATTCTGTAAGGGCGATGCCTGCTGTTCATTCTTTGCTGAATGATTGTGATCTAACCCCGCAGGATCTTTCTAAAATTGTTGTTGCAAAAGGTCCAGGCTCGTACACAGGGGTGAGAATCGGTGTAACAATTGCCAAAACACTTGCATGGTCTTTAAACATTCCGATTTCTGCTGTATCAAGTCTTGAAGCGCTGGCGGCAAATGGACGTCACTTTGATGGTCTAATCAGCCCTATATTTGATGCGAGACGCGGACAGGTGTATACAGGTCTTTATGAATATAAAAGCGGGCTTTTAGAGCAGGCTGTTCAGGATCAAAACGTGATGCTGACAGAGTGGCTGGAGATGCTAAAAGAGAAGGATTGCCCTGTTTTGTTTTTAGGTCATGATACATCCATACACAAGGAGACGATACTGGATGTATTAGGAACAAAAGGAGTCATAGGGCCTGCGGCTCAGCATAATCCCCGCCCTTCAGAATTGGCTTACGCAGGTGCGGATAGGGAAGCTGTTGATATTCACGGGCTTGTGCCGGATTATTTACGGCTTGCAGAAGCAGAAGCGAAATGGATTGAAAGTCAAAAGTAGGGTGATAGGATGAAAACAAAAGCAGCAGTCAGAAAAATGCAGCTTAATGATGTTGATCACGTATACGATATTGAAACATCCTCCTTTACGTCTCCCTGGACGAAGGATTCGTTTTATCATGAATTGCTTGAAAATCCATATGCCCACTATCTCGTGATTGAAAAGGACGATTGTATCGCGGGTTATTGCGGAATTTGGATTGTGATGGATGACGCCCAAATCACAAATATAGCGATTAAACCAGAGTATAGGGGCCAGTCTTTAGGAGAAGCACTTTTTCGTTCAGCTCTCGAGCTTTGTAAAGAAAAAGAGGCGAGGCGGCTTTCGCTTGAAGTGAGGGTTTCCAATCACCCTGCTCAAAGCTTATATAAAAAGTTCGGGATGCAGCCCGGTGGAATAAGGAAGAACTATTATACTGATAACGGGGAAGATGCGTTAATTATGTGGGTGACGATAAATGAATGAGGAAAAAGATTTTTATATATTAGGAATCGAAACGAGCTGCGATGAAACGGCAGCAGCGATTGTAAAAAACGGAACAGAAATCGTCTCGAACGTTGTGGCCTCTCAAATTGAAAGCCATAAACGATTCGGTGGGGTTGTGCCGGAAATTGCATCAAGACATCATGTGGAGCAAATCACTTTAGTGATCGAAGAGGCTTTCCGTAAAGCAGACATGACATATCGTGATATAGATGCGATTGCAGTTACTGAAGGCCCTGGATTGGTGGGAGCACTGCTAATCGGGGTAAACGCCGCTAAAGCATTGAGCTTTGCGCATCATATTCCGTTAGTTGGAGTCCATCATATAGCGGGCCATATATACGCAAACCGCCTGGTAGAAGAGATCGTTTTTCCAGCGCTTGCATTGGTCGTTTCCGGCGGCCATACGGAATTGGTTTATATGAAAGAACACGGTTCATTTGAAGTGATCGGGGAAACACTCGATGACGCAGCAGGGGAAGCTTATGACAAAGTGGCAAGAACGATGGGGCTCCCGTATCCAGGCGGACCGCAGATTGACAAGCTTGCGGAATCAGGGAATGACACTATTCCTCTGCCTCGCGCATGGCTTGAAGAAGGTTCTTATCATTTCAGCTTCAGCGGGCTGAAATCCGCTGTGATCAATACGCTTCATAACGCGGCTCAAAAAGGACAGGTCATTGCGCCGGAAGATCTTTCTGCCAGTTTTCAGAATAGCGTCATTGATGTCTTAGTGACAAAAACGGCACGCGCTGCAAAAGAATATGGTGTCAAACAGGTTCTTTTAGCCGGCGGAGTTGCTGCAAATAGAGGGCTCAGAGCGGCGTTACAGAAGGAATTCTCCCAGCATGAGGGGACAGCGCTCATCATTCCTCCGCTATCCTTATGTACAGATAATGCTGCAATGATTGCTGCGGCCGGTACTATTGCTTTTGAAAAAGGGATTCGCGGATCATATGATATGAATGGCCAGCCTGGTCTTGAACTGACTTCTTATCAAGGTCTCACGACATAATGACGTGAGGCTTTTTTATTGTTATTAACAGATGATTCTCAATTTATCCACATATCTGTGAGTCATTATGGAGATATAAATGGATAAAGGGGTTGAGAGGCTGTTAATAAAGTGGATAAATTCAGAATATTTTGTGGATATTGTGTATAAATCGCTTTCTTCGTTTGCTTATAAGGCTATTTTCTGTGGATAAAAAGCACCTCTAAAAAAGAGGTGCTTGACTTTTTTAATCTTCTTCTGTGGATAGTTCTTCCCATTCTGATAATAGGTTTTCCAATTCTTGATTGAGTTTCTCGTTGTCAGCGTGAATGGCTTGTACCTTTTCGTGGTCCTGATATACTTCCGGATCACAAAGTAATTCATCATTGTGACTGATTTTTTCTTCTATGGTTTGAACTGTCGTTTCAATTTCTTCTATGCGTCTGAGTCGTTGTCGTTCTTTCTTTTTCCATTCTTTTTCTTCCTCATAAGAACGTTTAGAGTCGGATTTCATTGCAGCCGTGGCTTTTTCAGTTTCCTCTTGCTGTTTCATTTTCTCCAATTCCAGCTGCTGTGTTTTTTTCTCTGTATAATAATCGTAATCTCCGAGATATTCTTCAATATGGTTTGGAGAAAGCTCATATACCCTTGTTGCGATTCTGTTAATAAAATATCTGTCATGTGAGACAAATAACAATGTACCCGGATAATCGATCAAGGCGTTCTCGAGAACTTCTTTGCTGTCTAAATCAAGATGGTTGGTCGGCTCATCAAGAATGAGAAAGTTAGCTTTTTGCAGCATCAGCTTGGCCAGGGCCACTCTTGCTTTTTCGCCCCCGCTTAGGGAATGGACGGGTTTAAGCACATCATCCCCGGAGAATAAGAAATTTCCGAGGCACGTTCTGATTTCTTTCTCTTGAAGCTCCGGATACTCGTCCCACAGCTCATCAATGACGCGTTTAGAGGAGGTCAGCTCAGCTTGTTCCTGGTCATAGTAACCGATACTGACATTTGAGCCGTACGCTATTGTTCCCTGATCCGGCTTCAGTGTGTTTATTAATGTTTTCAGCAAGGTTGATTTTCCGATTCCGTTGGGACCTACAAGAGCGGCGCTTTCTCCTCTTGTCAGCCTAAACGAAACATCTGTCAGAAGCGGCGGCTGGTTTTCATAGCTGATGGTCAAATCCTGAACCCGCAGGACCTCGTTCCCGCTCTGTTTTGTAATATCAAAATGAAAATTTGCTGATTTTTCGTCGCCGAGCGGTTTTGACATGACGTCCATCCGTTCAAGCTGTTTCCGCCGGCTTTGTGCTCTTTTTGTCGTTGAGGCTCTCGCCAGATTTCGGTCTACAAAGTCCTGCAGCTTAGCGATTTCATCCTGCTGTTTTTCATACAGCTTAAGATCCTTTTCATATTGGGCAGCTTTCTGATCGAGATAAGCGCTGTAGTTGCCGTGATACTTTTTGCTTTCTGATCTAGATACCTCGTACACCTGATTCACCACTTTATCCAAAAAGTAGCGGTCGTGAGAAACAATCAGAATGGCGCCTGAATAGCCTTGCAAATAATGTTCAAGCCAGGTCAGCGTATTAATGTCCAGATGGTTGGTCGGCTCATCTAGAATGAGAAGGTCAGGCTGTGTTAACAAAAGCTTACCCAAGGCCAGTCTTGTTTTCTGACCACCGCTCAGGCTTTGCACCTGCGTTGAATCGTCAAAATGACTGAAGCCGAGACCGTGCAGCACAGATCTGACATCTGCTTCATATTGATAGCCGCCTTTATCTTTAAATTCCTGCTGAAGGCGGTCGTAGGTTTTCATGATGCTTTCCAGTTCACCTGGGTCAGCTGCCGCCATTTTTTCTTCTATGTTGCGCATTTCTTTTTCCATTGTTTTTAAGTGATCAAAAACAGTCAGCAGCTCTTCTTTTATGGTAAGCTTAGAATCCAAGCCGGTATGCTGGGCTAAGTAGCCCATTGTGATATCTTTCGGCTTGATAACTTCACCCTTTTCATATGAAAGGTGACCTGCGATAATTTTAAGGAGTGTAGATTTCCCCGCGCCGTTTCTTCCGACAATTGCGACGCGATCACGGTTTCTGACTTCCAGCTTTATATTGTTTAAAATAGTATCAGCACCAAATGATTTGGAAAGCTGATTAATTTGTAAGATCATCATATTATTTCACCTCTGCTATAATAAGTTAAGTGTAGCTTATGAACCAGAACTCAGCAAACAATACATTGACCGGATAAGACATAGAGAAGAAAATAGTGTATGATCTGTTTAAGGAGAGTTTTTACTATGAATGGATTTTCTCATTTTAATGAACAGGGCAGAGCCCAGATGGTGGATATCAGCGAAAAATCTTCGACTGTCCGTACTGCGGCGGCTGTATCAAGCGTACACATGAAGAGTGAAGTGTACGAGAAAATAAAAAGCCATGATATCGGCAAAGGAGATGTACTTGCTGTCGCTCAGGTGGCGGGCATTATGGCTGCAAAGCAAACATCAAATATCATTCCGATGTGCCATCCGCTATCCTTGAGCGGGGTCGATATTTCGTTTGACTGGAAAATAAAAGAAACAGAAGTTATACTTCATATAAAAGCACAGGTCAAAACGAAAGGGAGTACAGGTGTGGAAATGGAAGCGCTAACTTCTGCATCGGTGTGTGCCCTTACTGTTTACGATATGTGCAAGGCGCTTGATAAGGGGATGGTCATCGGCCCTACCTGCTTGCTGGAAAAGACAGGCGGGAAAAACGGTGACTTTAAAAGAGAACTATCCGAGTATAATTTGGAGGACCAAAAATGAATAAGGATCAATCAAAAATTCCGCAGGCGACGGCAAAACGGCTGCCGCTTTATTATCGCTTTTTAAAGAATCTGCATGCGTCAGGAAAACAGCGTGTATCATCCGCTGAACTCAGTGATGCCGTAAAGGTTGATTCTGCCACGATTCGCAGGGATTTTTCCTATTTTGGAGCTCTTGGCAAAAAAGGATACGGATATAATGTTGATTATTTGCTGTCATTTTTCCGAAAAACACTTGATCAGGATGAAATGACAGACGTTATCTTGATTGGTGTCGGGAACTTAGGAACAGCATTTCTTCACTATAATTTCACAAAAAATAATAACACGAAAATTTCTATGGCTTTTGATATAAATGAGAGTAAAATAGGAACTGAGGTAGGCGGTGTGCCCGTCTTTAACCTAGATGATCTTGAAAAACATGTAAAAGGCGAATCAGTTGCCATTCTGACAGTGCCCGCAGTTGCGGCCCAATCGATTACCGACAGATTGGTTGCGTTAGGGATTAAGGGTATTCTTAATTTTACGCCGGCCCGTTTGAATGTGCCGGAACACATTCGAATTCATCATATAGATTTAGCTGTAGAGCTTCAGTCACTTGTTTATTTCTTGAAGCATTATTCTGTTTTAGAGGAAATCGAGTAACCGGAAAGGAGGAGCCCAAATATGCCGATCGGTCCTGGAAGCCTTGCTGTTATCGCAATCGTTGCTCTGATTATCTTTGGTCCCAAAAAGCTGCCTGAGTTGGGAAAAGCGGCTGGAGACACACTTCGTGAATTCAAAAACGCTACTAAAGGATTAGCGAGTGATGATGAGGAAAAAAAGAAAGAGAATCAGTAAGTTAGGATGACACAAATGAAAGTGAATCAAATGTCGCTGCTGGAGCATATTGCGGAGCTTCGAAAACGATTGCTGGTTGTGGCGCTGGCGTTTGTCGTTTTCTTTATCGCGGGATTTTTTTTAGCAAAGCCGATTATAGTGTATCTGCAAGAAACGGATGAAGCGAAGGAGCTCACGCTCAATGCGTTTAATCTGACAGACCCGCTTTATGTGTTTATGCAGTTTGCGTTTATCATCGGGATTGTCCTGACTTCGCCGGTTATTCTTTACCAGCTTTGGGCTTTTGTGAGCCCGGGTCTCTATGAAAGGGAACGCAAAGTAACGCTCAGCTACATTCCGATCTCTATTTTGCTGTTTTTAGCGGGTTTATCTTTTTCCTATTATATTTTATTTCCTTTTGTTGTCGATTTTATGAAACGGATCTCTCAGGATTTGAATGTCACTCAGGTAATTGGAATTAATGAATATTTTCATTTTCTTCTGCAGCTGACGATTCCGTTTGGACTGTTGTTTCAAATGCCGGTCATCCTTATGTTTTTGACAAGGCTTGGAATTGTGACACCGATGTTTTTAACGAAAATCAGAAAGTATGCGTACTTTACGCTGCTTGTGATTGCTGCTCTGATTACACCACCTGAGCTTTTGTCTCATATGATGGTGACTGTTCCGCTCTTGATTTTGTATGAAATCAGTATTTTAATATCGAAGGCTGCCTATCGGAAAGCGCAGAAAAGCAGTGCTGCCGATCAGCAGGACGTTTCTTCTTAGCCATCATAAAAAATCCATTTCTCATAGAAGAGAAATGGATTTTCTTTATTTCTGGTTTTTCTTTGTTTTAAATGAAAAGGCGAACATCTTAAAAGAAATGCTGATGTTGTATGCAGCAAACACCATCAGCAGGATGGAGTAAAATGACCACATGCTGCCTGGTGAGCTTGCGGCGAGATAAGTAAAGATGCACCCTACGGCAAAGTAGATCATTCCCCACACTATCGGGTTTCTCATGAAAGTAATCCTCCAATAATCAATTGCATTTGTGTGCTTTGCTGTTCAAGGTATTTCTGAACAGGCTCAAGCTGCATAATGACGACGAATGTATTCATCATTACATGGGCGAAAATCGGCACCCAAATCCGTTTGGTTCTCGCATATAGAAATGCAAAGGTAAAGCCCATTGCTGTATACAGCAGAAGGTGCGTCAAATCGGCATGAACAATTCCGAAAATAATGGAGCTGATCAGTCCGGCAATAAAGAAATTCGTTTTTTCGTACAGCGCGCCGAAAATGATTTTTCTGAAGATGATTTCTTCTAATATTGGCCCGATGATAGAAGAAACGATAATCATAAGCGGGACTGCCTGAATCACATCCAGGATGGCTTTTGTATTTTCTGATTCTCTTCCGATGCCAAATACATAATATTCAATAGAACCGGCTATTCCTTGAGAGAAAAGGGCTATGAAAAAACCGGCTATCGCCCAAAGGATCGATAGTCCGACAGAGTCTTTCTTTTCGTTTCGCAACGTAGTTTTAGGCACAGTTCGGAGAATGAGCAATACAACAATCAGACAGGCAATAAAACTGATGACGGACCATAATCCCTGCGCGTGCAGCAGATTTTCTTTTGTGGGCTGTCCTCCCGCATAACCGAATTTAAATAACAAGGGAATCCCGATTACTGCTGAAAACTGCATGATGATATATGTCAAAATAATAAACCAATACTGTTTTCTCAAATGGTATGTACTCCTTTGTTAAGTGGGTTTCTTTTGTCTACAGCTATTGTAACATAATTGAACGGGGGTGAAAAAACCAAGGGATATCAGAGCTGAAAAGAATGATGTAAGCGTGAAAAATTTTTTATCTTATCACTTGAAATTGGAAGTCAGATTCTTTATTATAAGAGTTGTGTTAGCACTCTTTAGTGCTGAGTGCTAAAATTACATATTCATACTATTGAGGAGGTTATTACATTGTTAAAGCCATTAGGTGATCGCGTTGTCATTGAACTCGTAGAATCTGAAGAAAAAACTGCCAGCGGAATTGTGTTACCGGATTCTGCAAAAGAAAAGCCGCAAGAAGGCAAAATCGTGGCAGCTGGTTCAGGTCGCGTGTTAGAAAGCGGAGAGCGCGTTGCTTTAGAAGTAAAAGAGGGCGACCGCATTATCTTCTCAAAATACGCAGGTACTGAAGTGAAATACGAAGGTACTGAATACTTAATCTTACGTGAAAGCGACATTTTAGCTGTTATCGGCTAATTCTTAAATAAACAACTACTTAAAAATTCGAGGAGGTTTCGTACACATGGCAAAAGATATTAAGTTTAGTGAAGAAGCTCGCCGCGCAATGCTTCGCGGTGTTGATGCACTTGCTGATGCTGTAAAAGTAACTTTAGGACCAAAAGGACGCAACGTGGTTCTAGAGAAAAAATTCGGTTCTCCGTTAATCACAAATGACGGTGTAACAATCGCTAAAGAAATCGAACTTGAAGACGCGTTTGAAAACATGGGTGCTAAGCTTGTAGCTGAAGTAGCCAGCAAAACAAACGACGTTGCCGGTGACGGTACAACAACTGCGACAGTTCTTGCGCAAGCAATGATCCGCGAAGGCCTTAAAAACGTAACAGCAGGCGCTAACCCTGTAGGCGTGCGCAAAGGTATGGAACAAGCTGTAAACGTTGCGATCGAGAACCTGAAAGAAATTTCTAAGCCAATCGAAGGCAAAGAATCTATCGCTCAGGTTGCTGCGATCTCTGCTGCTGATGAGGAAGTCGGAAGCCTTATCGCTGAAGCAATGGAGCGCGTAGGCAACGACGGCGTTATCACAATCGAAGAGTCTAAAGGCTTCACAACTGAGCTTGAAGTTGTTGAAGGTATGCAATTCGACCGCGGATATGCGTCTCCTTACATGGTAACTGATTCTGATAAGATGGAAGCGGTTCTTGACAATCCTTACATCTTAATCACAGACAAAAAGATCACAAACATTCAAGAAATCCTTCCTGTGCTTGAGCAGGTTGTTCAGCAAGGCAAACCATTGCTTCTAATCGCTGAGGATGTTGAAGGTGAAGCTCTTGCAACACTTGTTGTGAACAAACTTCGCGGCACATTCAACGCAGTGGCTGTTAAAGCTCCTGGCTTTGGTGACCGCCGTAAAGCAATGCTTGAAGACATCGCTGTCCTTACTGGCGGAGAAGTCATCACAGAAGATCTTGGCCTTGACCTGAAATCTACTGAAATCGGACAATTGGGACGCGCTTCTAAAGTTGTGGTTACAAAAGAAAACACAACAATCGTTGAAGGCGCTGGCGAAACAGATAAAATTTCTGCACGCGTCACTCAAATCCGCGCACAAGTGGAAGAAACAACTTCTGAGTTCGACAGAGAAAAATTACAAGAGCGTCTTGCTAAACTTGCTGGCGGCGTAGCTGTCATCAAAGTCGGCGCTGCGACTGAAACTGAGCTGAAAGAGCGTAAACTTCGCATCGAAGACGCCCTGAACTCAACTCGCGCAGCTGTTGAAGAAGGCATCGTATCCGGTGGTGGTACAGCGCTTGTCAACGTATATAACAAAGTCGCTGCAGTTGAAGCTGAAGGCGATGCGCAAACAGGTATCAACATCGTGCTTCGCGCGCTTGAAGAGCCAATTCGTCAAATCGCGCACAATGCAGGTCTTGAAGGATCTGTCATCGTTGAGCGCCTGAAAAACGAAGAAATCGGCGTAGGCTTCAACGCTGCAACTGGCGAATGGGTAAACATGATCGAAAAAGGGATCGTTGACCCAACGAAAGTAACACGCTCTGCACTGCAAAACGCAGCTTCTGTAGCAGCAATGCTCTTAACAACTGAAGCTGTTGTCGCTGACAAACCGGAAGAAAATGCCGGCGGCGCAGGAATGCCTGACATGGGCGGCATGGGCGGTATGGGTGGAATGATGTAACACCGACAAAAAACCCTTGATTTACAAGGGTTTGTCGGTAACGGACGTCATTTTTGATGCCCTTTTGATGCAATTTTTAGATTTTCGAGGCTTCTCATGAGTTCACCGAACTTGTGAGAGGCTTCTTTTTTCTGTTTTTTGTGGTTTGATTTTTTCAGCACTGTTTTATATCGATTTTCAATAGTTTTGATAAACGCTAGATAACACCGGTATGGACTATTCAATCGATCAAAATACAAAATTTTATCATACAATCCGTGCTTTATTTGCATCTTGACTTTATTTTGGTTTACTTTGTGCTTTTTAAGGACTCGCAGGACGGACCTCGTCTTCGACTGCTGAAAACCAGAAGTGAGTTGAATTCCATCTTCTCGAAAAATAACACGAGGCATTTTCTTGGGATGTAGCCAGAAACCAACCTTTGGTACCTTTCTCTCTATTGCAGACAGGAGACAATATTGGTATACTCTCATATGACAAAAAAAGACCCAGTTATCTAGATAAATAGTGCCACCAACACTCTTAAACGGTTTCCCCGGGAAAGCACTGTCAAAGAGAAATCCTATTAAAATGTCTATTTTTGCTGCTTTTTTTGCTACTAAAAGACGATGTTTTCCTTGCAATAAGGAACTCGTCTTTTTTGTTAAGTATAAAGAGAAACTGTCGATGGAGATAGATCCTTTCACCAACATCTTGATAAAATCCGTTCCGACTCTATGGAGATAAACAATCCAATTATTAACTCTAATATTCGTTTTTTGATTATCAAGGAGGACTTAATCGTGCATTTCTCAGAAATGATAGATCGCTTGGCATTATATGATTTACACAGAAAAAGAAGCAAAGATAAACATTTTTCTGTTGCTTTTACAGCCAATATAAATGATAGAGAAGAATTTTACAGTGCTAATATAGCTGATGTTTCAATTGATTTGAATGAATCAGGAAAAAATTATAAGATTGGAACCTTTAGCTATGAATCTTTAATTCAATCTGGGAATCCTGTTAATGATACTTTAAAAGGGGAGGTTTTTTTAAATGAAAATGATATAGATCAACCCAATGTTATCTTTGCACATGGCTGGCGCATGGATTCGTACAATAGAATCAAAAACATATTTCAT
Source organism: Bacillus sp. LBG-1-113 (assembly GCF_020708615.1). Taxonomy (NCBI): domain Bacteria; kingdom Bacillati; phylum Bacillota; class Bacilli; order Caryophanales; family Bacillaceae; genus Bacillus; species Bacillus sp. LBG-1-113. The sequence continues at coordinate 13,023 of NZ_JAJFDG010000004.1, forward strand.
AAACGTATAATGAACGATTTAGGCTGGAACATGTATTATTATTCTCTTCCATACCATTTTGAAAGAGAACCGGAAAATTCATTGTATAGTGGCGAATTGATGATTAGTGCAAATATTGATCGTACAATTGAGTCGTCAAGACAGGCCGTTGTAGATTTACGAGCGTTAATTCACTGGATAAAAGCAAATAAAAAAGGGCCTGTTATCATAATGGGAGTAAGCTTAGGGGGATGGGTTACGAATCTAATTGCTACCCTAGAATCCCAAATTGATGTAGTGGTATCAATCTTTTATGCCAATCGCCTTTCTTATTCAATATGGAACACGATCCCAGGTAAATTCATAAGAGAAGAATTAGAACAAAATGGTGTGACCTATGAAGATTTAGTGAAATATTGGAATATCACAGTTCCTAGTCAAGCCTTACCGAAAGTTAATAAAGATAACATTCTGCTGATTTCTGCTAAACATGATCAGTATATTGACTTAAAAGATGCAGATTCTTTATGGGCAAGTTGGGGGAAACCGAAAAGATATGTCTATAATTGTGGTCATTCCGGCATTGTTCTTTGCCGCAAAAAGCTGGCAAATGATACGCTTTCCTTTATACGAGAAAGAATACACACGGGAAAATCTGGTTCAGTACATTTGTAGACATTAATAAGAAACAAAAGGCCAACTGCGACTTCAGTTGGCCTTCTCTATTTATAATAAAGAAACTGAGTGAGATTCCTGACAGAACTACGTACTAGTCGTTTTCTTTAATCACCATTGCCAGTTGTTCCACCTCACCCCGAATCCCAATCGCAGGCTCCCACGAATCAATCAAACGAATCGCTTTCTGATTAGCTTCCATCGCTTTCGTTTTCTCTCCTTTACGGTTCAACAGCTGCGCCATCCCGTAAAAATAATAGATCAACTCAACCTGATTCGCGTTATGTTTATCATAAAGCATCTGCTCAAAAGCTTCTTCCGCTTTCTCAAACTGACCACACTTCACGTAAGCCACACCCAAATTGAAATAGGCTTCTACCGTTTTTTCGCCCCCATACATGGAGCTGATTTGATTTGCCGCTTCGTATAATTGAATGGCTTCTTCATTATGACCTTTCACAAAGCTCAGATCTCCGCGAACCAATAGAACTCTGTGCTGAATCGCAGGGGAAATCGGTTTATCTTTGATTTCGGTTAAAATCGCTTCCGCTTTTTCATGACTTCCGCCTTTTAAAAACAGCCTCGATTGCAGTGCGAGTCCCCATACCTTTAGATCGTGAACGTCTTGCTCTTCAGTTTCTGATTGTTCCAGCGTTTTCAGGCCGGCTTCAATTTGCTGAAGAGCCCCGTCTAAATCGTTGACTTCCATCAGTGCCCAGCCCGCTGTGTCGATTCTGAAGAAGGCTTCTCGTGTGTTTTGGCCTAATTGATGGGCGGCATCAGCGGCTTTACGTCCGTATTCGATTCGCAGGGGCAGGTTGATTCTGCTTAGAAAATGGCTGATGCGGGTGATGAGTTCGATTAGAATTTCTTTTTGATCGGTTTCGCTTGACCATTTGATCACCTTTAAGATGTTTGGCCATTCTTTTTTGATTTGGTTCAAATCACGTCCCAAGAGATAGCTCCAATAGATAGAGTTTGGCTGTTCCCGTTTTAAGTGGGTTTCTGCATAATGAATATAATAGTGCGCCCAGCGGCTGCGGGCTTCTGTTTCATATTCGTGATGTTCGGATAAGTGCTGTTCTCCGTAAGCGACAACGGTTTGGTGCGCTAAGTACTGTGTACTTCCTTTACTTCGTTCGGGCTGAATCAGAGCAAAAGACCGCATTTGTTCAACTGCGTAATGAAAACGGCGAGCGTCTAATCCGGCCGCTGCCGCCAGGCTTTTTTCATCTGGCGGCTTGCTGAAAAAGCATAGCACCTGCCATAGCTTCCATGTATCTTCATTGCATCTGTGCCATGTGCGCCCAAATAGAAAATCAAACAGATCTAATAGTGAGTAGCCTGCTTTTCCGAGCTCATGAATCAGCTGCTGAGCGGGCATGTCATCGTCTGACATATAGGCGATGCTGAGTGCCATGGCTTTCGGGTTTCGGGCTGTTGCTGAAATGAACCCGCTCTTCAGTTCTGGGGATAGTTCCAGCAGCTGCGCTAGCTTTTCTCGTTTAGTTGGATCGTTGCACATTTGCAGGCAGCGGTTCACTTCTTGATGAAAATATTCCAGGGCATCTGTTTGTTCAAGTCCGCTCAGCTGGATGGTTACCATTTCACCGAAGCCTTGCCGATAGGTTTGCTTCAAGTTTTCACGTGCTGTGAGGAGAACTTTCACGCCTTGAGGCAGGCTGGTGATAAATTCGTGAATGTCTCTTTCGGCAGTGTCTATGCTGTCCACGATCAGCAGGACCGGTTTTTCTCTAGTATAATTAGCAAGTGCATTGCGGACGACAAATCGTTTTTCGTTTATGGATTTATTGATTTGTTCCGTTCGACCGAGCTGATAGGCAATCGTATTTAAAAAATCACTAAAGCTTAATCCCTTCCAATCAGCACTGAGCCAGATGATGCTGTTGAATGCCGGCCAATCTGAGGAATCACCGCCGATACAGGAATAGGCTGCCTCAAGAGCAGTTGTCGTTTTCCCCATGCCTGCCCATCCGGTAATCAAACAGACGGGTGATGGGGAAAGCATCCATTGCCGTATCGCCTCGATGTCAAATCTTCGTCCTATAAAGTGACCCGACCAGCGTGACGGTAAGTTGTGTGTCAAAGGGATCTGTTCTGTAAGCGCATTCGTTTTATGGTCGAGAACATCAGGAAATAAACGCTTGACTGTTTTTTCAATATCTTGATCAAGCGGTGCTCCGAATGAATTGTCCTGCCGTACTATTTTCGCTTTTTTAAGACATGAGGCCGCCCATACAGGCAGTGCAGGTTTGATTACCGGTATAGTGGTGGTCTCAAGCAGGTCGGTAAACCACTGTATATTCATATCGGTTTTTTCAAGAATGATCCAGATCATTCCGAACAGTTTTCCGTCTTCAATTCTTCCGGGAACATAGTTCACACCCATCTGTCCGATCCAGCTTTTAATCGTGTTTGGGGAAACTCCCAGCTGGTGTGAAATGTTGTCTAAATAAGACTGTCCTGTTTTTTCGTTCTTATTTCTTCTGACTTTATAATCTGGATGAAGTTTTAATGACTTTACGCCAGGTGCCAGCAATTCTGCAAATTGTTTTCGATCTTCCAGTTCAGCCATAAAACCTGCACCTCCTATTAGTACTATTTTATCAATCCTGCTTGTTTTGTATATGAAAAATCAAAAAGTACAGTGCGGCTGTCCTTTTATACAGCATGAAAAGCTGTTGAACATGTTGAAAAGCAGATAAAATGAAAACAGTGACAGAAAATGAAAAAATGTATGCACTTACATTTCTTGATGAAGCGGCCATATGCCGTTAATAGTGTTCATAAAGAAAGGAATTTGCCGTAATGACTCACACAGTACCTAAAACCATGAAAGCAGCTATTATGCACAACACAAGAGAGATCAAAATTGAAACATTGCCTGTACCTGACATCAGCCAGGATGAAGTGTTGATTAAGGTGATGGCTGTCGGGATTTGCGGATCGGATTTGCATTACTATACAAACGGCAGAATAGGCAATTATGTAGTGGAAAAGCCATTTATCCTCGGACATGAGTGCGCGGGAGAAATCGCGGCTGTCGGCTCGTCAGTTGATCAATTCAAAGTCGGTGACCGCGTCGCTGTTGAACCTGGTGTTACGTGCGGACGCTGTGAGGCGTGCAAGGAAGGACGTTATAACCTTTGTCCGGATGTACAGTTTTTGGCCACACCGCCGGTAGACGGCGCGTTTGTACAATATATCAAAATCAGACAGGACTTTGTTTTCTCTATTCCAGATTCACTTTCTTATGAGGATGCTGCCTTGATTGAACCGTTTTCTGTCGGTATCCATGCAGCGGCGAGAACGAAGCTTCAGCCCGGATCAACGATTGCGATTATGGGGATGGGCCCTGTTGGGTTAATGGCTGTTGCGGCAGCTAAAGCATTTGGGGCAAGCACAATTATCGTGACCGACTTAGAGCCGCTGCGGTTAGAAGCTGCGAAAAAAATGGGAGCGACTCATATTATTAATATCCGTGAACAGGACGCGCTTGAAGAGATTAAAACGATAACGAATGATAGAGGCGTTGATGTTGCTTGGGAAACAGCGGGGAATCCAGCAGCATTGCAATCCGCACTGGCTTCTGTGCGCCGGGGCGGGAAACTGGCGATTGTTGGTTTGCCTTCGGAGAACGAGATCCCGCTTAATGTGCCGTTTATTGCGGACAATGAGATTGATATTTACGGGATCTTCCGTTATGCCAACACGTATCCGAAGGGAATCGAATTTCTCGCTTCAGGCATTGTCGACACGAAGCATCTTGTAACGGACCAATATTCGCTGGAGCAGACACAAGAGGCGATGGAGCGGGCACTGCAATTTAAGAATGAATGTTTAAAAGTGATGGTTTATCCGAATAGCTGAGTGAACAGGGAGAATCTCGTATTCTCCCTCTTATTTACTGGATTTGTAATCAATAATGAAAACGGATTCTTGGGGTGGGAAAGATGATCGAAACAGAAAAAGCAACGGTAATGAAGGCGAAACATCAAACAAAATCCAGTGCCGGTTTGTCCTGGCTTGAACGAATCGGATACGGCTTTGGTGATATGTCGTATAATATTGTGTTTCAATTTGTAAACGCATACCTGCTGTTTTATTATACGGACATCGGCGGCATACAGCCTGCGGTCATCGCCACATTATTTCTTGTTGTGCGGGTGCTGGATGCTATTTTTGACCCGATTATGGGGGTTATCTTAGATAAAACAAACACAAGGTGGGGAAAGGCAAGGCCTTATCTGCTGTGGGTTGCATTTCCTTTCGCATTATTTACTGTCCTGTGTTTCACCACGCCTCACTTTGGAGCAACGGGAAACATCGTCTATGCGTATATTACCTATATTCTGCTCGGCATGTCCTTTAGTATGCAAACGATTCCGGTGAACAGCTTAACGGGAAGGATGACGAATTCTGTAAAAGAAAGAACGGTATTAACAACGACTCGTATGATCTTGGTTTATGTCGGAATCCTTCTATCCATCTCCTGCGCAACACCGCTTGCAGCAGCTTTGGGAGGAGAGAACCAGGCATTTGGGTTTCAGATGACAGCTCTCGTCTATGCCATTGTTAGCATCGCTTTGAACCTTTTTAGTTTCTTTACTGTGCGTGAGCGGATTGCGCCTAAGAAAACAAAGAAACAGGGAATGAAAAAGAGGTTATCTGTTTTGTTTCAAAACAAACCTTTGCTGATTCTAACGTCATCATTTTTAGCATTTGCAATCGGGTTTAATATTAAAATCAGTACAATGGTGTACTACTTTACGTATAACGTGAATCATAAGGAACTGGTGTTCTTTGGAACCGTTTTATTTTTTGGCGCAGCCCTCATCAGTAACTTGTTTATTCCATACTTTTCTGAGAAGTGGGGCAGGAAAAATGTGATGATCATATCGGCCGCTTTGTCACTGATTTCGTATGCAGGTCTGCATTTTACGGCGTATTCTTCGGTGACGCTCATTTTCATCTGGCTATTTGCTTCAGGGTTCTTTACAACCCCTTTAAATACGCTTGCTTGGGGAATGGTTGCCGATTGTGTTGATTATGCGGAATGGAAGACAGGAGTTCGTGCCGACGGAGTGGTGATTTCCAGCATGAGTTTTATCAATAAGTTAGGTGTTGCACTGGCCGGTTCGTTTTCTGCGATCTATTTAGGAATCGCAGGATATGTGGCGAATACTGATCAAACCGTAACGTCACTGAATGCGATTAAACATATGAATGCTTTAATACCGGGACTGTTTATTTTACTCTCTATCATCATCATAGCCTTTTATCCTTTAACTGAAAAAAGATATAAACAGATCATCACCGAGCTGAGAAGAACTCCAGGTAAGTGAATATATTTAATATTTCCAATATTCGATGTAAAAGGTTGTATTTATGACTGAAAGTAATATACTGAGACTGTAATCTAGAATATGTAAAAAGAGTGTGATAACATGCGAAGTCAGTCTGTTGTTTGTATTGGGGAATTATTGATCGATTTCTTTTGTACCGATGTTGATGTTGATTTAATGGAAGGGCGCCATTTCTTAAAAAGTGCCGGGGGCGCCCCGGCAAATGTGTCAGCCGCTATTGCCAAGCTGGGAGGGAACGCTGCTTTCGCAGGAAAAGTAGGGAAGGATCCCTTTGGGTATTTTCTGAAGCAAACGTTAGATGCTGTTCATGTTGATACCTCTATGCTGGTGATGGATGAGAAAGCACCTACAACGCTTGCTTTTGTTTCATTAAAGAATAACGGAGAGCGTGATTTTGTTTTCAATAGGGGCGCGGATGCTCTGTTTACGATCGAAGATGTCGATCAGGATAAAATGAATCAAGCAAAAATCCTTCATTTTGGCTCAGCGACGGCATTGTTATCTGATCCGTTTTGTACAGCCTATTTACGGCTTATGTCCATTGCGAAGGATAAAGGGCAATTTCTTTCATTTGATCCTAACTATCGAGGGGATTTATGGAAGGGAAGAGTCTCTGAGTTTGTTAGTGCTGCAAAAAGAGCCATTGCTTTAAGTGATTTTGTTAAGGTGAGTGACGAGGAGCTGGAGATCATCACCGGTGCGAAGGATCATGAAGAGGGCGTCAATATCCTCCATGGCATCGGGGCCAAGATGGTTGCTGTGACTCTTGGGAAAAACGGAACACTGCTGTCTAATGGCAAGAAACATGAAATCATTCCGAGTATTCCTGTCACTTCGATTGATTCTACAGGAGCGGGAGACGCTTTTGTCGGTGCAGCCTTATTCAAATTAGCTGGTACAGATAAGATTCAATCGGTAGAAACTGATTTTAAGAAGCTGCGTGATATCGTATCTTTTGCCAATAAGGTGGGAGCGCTTGTCTGCACCAAAATTGGAGCGATAGATGCGCTGCCCAGCGTGAGAGAAATTGAAGTTTCTCTATAAACATCGAGGATGTTTCTTGAAAGTCTTTGGACTTTTGAGGAGGCATCCTCTTTTTTACTTTACTTTTGGACAGGCCACTTACGCGCACCCGCTTGAACAATGCCCAAAAGCAATTGCCGCCGTTCTTTTATAGATTTAATCGCTGTTCGAAAGGTTTGTTCTGATAGGGTTGGTATGCCGCATTCCCTTAGCTTCATAAGGTTGGGCTCCGGCGGTTCTTGTTCAGCCGGATGGATATATGCTGTATGAACGGTGTCTAAGTAGTTTTTAACACTTGAGCGCGCTTCTTTTATGTGCAGCTGATTCGGAAGATACTGCTTTGGAATGCCATATGTCAAAATGGTTAACGCTTCATCCAGTACAGTGACTGCAATCACGGACGATTCCTCACGCTGTGTGCTATGGTAAAAATGAAGAATGGGGAAGGCGTTATGCTGAGCGGTCAGCTTTCCCAGCTCTGAAGAAAATGTAGCGAGAAGCAGATCCATGTCGTGAAAATGTCTCCCGTTCCACGCAGTTTGGACAATCTCTGTTCCGTTATGCCCAAGACTCAGTACACTCTGGGCGAATGAGCGCTTTTGATTAACTGCGCTCAAGACAGAAATTAAATACGTGACAGAAAAAGTAATTGTAAGCAGACCTTCAGCTGTAGCACCGACTGTCACAAGCTTCCAAAGGGCTCCGTTCGGTGTAAGGTCGCCATTTCCTAATGTAAACATCACATATCCAGAAAAATAAGCTCGATCTGACCAGGAGGCTGGTTCTTTACTTTGAGTAACAACAAGAGAATGAGGGTCACTTGAGAAGATAAACGTCCAGCCGCTCCAAAATAAACCGATCCACACCAATAATGTCATGCATAACAGCAGGGGCCCTGCCGTACTGAGAACCTTTGCGTGATCTCCGCTGATCTTACGGAAGCCTTTCCACAGCCATGCAGATAAACATCTTGTGATCGGACCGGCTCCGCTCTCGAGCCATAATGTTGTCCATATAAAATCAATCATCCCCGCTGCCAACAATAAAATTCCTGCAATGATATAAATCTCATTCAATTTTATTGCCTCCTCCTATTCAATTAGAGCCAGCCATTTAGCCATCTTTATGTTTCTTTTCTATTTCCTTTTGTCTTGAATATGAAACAATCATTTGAATGTGTGAGCAGTGAATCATGCAGAGAAGATTTATATAGGAGAAGTTAACCAACACTTACTCATAATGAGGATGACAGAAATGTCGCATAACATACATAATGATTCCACATTCTCGGCAAGAAAAAAGTTCAATTTTCCTATGAAGTGGTCATTTTACCGACTTGAAGTGAAAAAAAATTCAGAAAATGATATTGACTGAAAGCGTTTTTATAATTATGATATTAGCAGAAGTAATAAATATATAACTACAATATTACTATAACAACACTAAAAAGTGACTATAAGATGACAACTCGTTAAGTCAGACACCAAAAATATACCCACTGTTGTTTAGTAATAATGAAATCGTTTCCAAAATAATTGACTTCAACGCATGCTGAAAAGAAGGGAAGGTTATATAGCCAGTGATAAGAGACATTTTGAACTTTTTTCTCGGCATTTGAGAAAGGTTGCAGCCCTAGAATACGTTTTTAAAATACGCAGTGATCGATTTTGAAAAAGACTGGGGGAAACGGTATGAATACAAAAGGCAGTCAAATGTCATTTTTACGCACAATTATTTTAGTTTCGACTTTCGGCGGGCTTCTCTTCGGTTATGATACCGGAGTATTAAATGGGGCTTTACCATATATGGGTGAGCCTGATCAGCTTAATCTCAATGCTATCACAGAGGGGCTCGTAACCAGTTCTCTTCTTTTTGGAGCTGCACTTGGAGCTGTGCTTGGCGGAAGGATGTCTGATTTTAACGGACGCCGCAAAAATATTCTTTTCCTTGCCATTATATTTTTTATCTCAACGATTGGATGTACACTGGCTCCAAACGTAACAATCATGATCATTTCCCGTTTTGTGCTTGGGATAGCCGTCGGGGGCGCATCAGTCACGGTGCCTGCTTATTTAGCTGAAATGTCACCTATGGAAAGCAGGGGACGGATGGTGACCCAGAATGAATTAATGATTGTATCCGGGCAGCTGTTGGCCTTTGTTTTTAATGCCATCCTCGGGACGACAATGGGGGACAGCTCCAATGTATGGAGATTTATGCTCGTGATAGCGTCTCTTCCGGCCGTATTCCTGTTCTTTGGAATGATCAGAATGCCTGAGAGTCCTCGCTGGCTTGTTTCAAAAGGAAGGAATGAAGATGCTTTAGGGGTTTTGAAGAAAATCAGAGACGAAAAACGCGCTGCATCTGAGCTGGCTGAAATTGAATCCGCTTTTAAAAAAGAGGATAAGCTTGAGAAAGCTACGTTTAAAGATCTCGCAGTGCCGTGGGTGCGCCGGATTGTATTCATAGGAATCGGAATTGCGATTGTACAGCAAATTACGGGTGTAAACTCCATCATGTATTACGGCACTGAAATTTTAAGAGATTCCGGGTTCCAAACGGAAGCAGCGCTGATCGGAAATATTGCCAATGGTGTGATCTCCGTTCTGGCTACGTTCGTCGGAATTTGGCTGCTCGGAAAAGTCGGTCGCCGGCCAATGCTGATTACAGGGCTGATCGGAACGACATCGGCATTGCTGCTGATCGGAATATTTTCACTTGTGCTGGAAGGATCGCCTGCACTTCCATATGTGGTTCTGTCGTTAACGGTTTCGTTCCTGGCATTTCAGCAGGGTGCGATTTCACCAGTGACGTGGCTGATGCTTTCAGAAATTTTCCCTCTGCGCCTTCGCGGCCTAGGAATGGGTGTTACGGTATTCTGCTTGTGGATGGTCAATTTCGCAGTCAGTCTGACATTCCCTATTTTGATGGCAGGCATTGGGTTATCAACAACGTTCTTCATCTTCGTTGCGCTGGGAATTTGCTCGATTCTGTTTGTGAACAAGTTTTTACCGGAAACAAAAGGTCTATCGCTTGAGCAGCTTGAGGAAAGCTTCCGTGCTCACGATCGCAGTGAGACTAAAGAAGAGGCCGGTGCTGAAGTGATTGGCTAAGAGGAATAAAAGAATCCGCACTTGAATGCGGATTCTTTATTAGTATGTTTAGTTTGGTCTGACAAGGATTTTCACTTGGTTTTTCTCTTTGATCAGAGATCCGAAGCCCTCTTCGATTAGATCGTCTAACACGATTTTTTTCGTAACGAGTTTATCGGCTGAGAAATAGCCTTCTTTCATTAATGACAATACAGCTGGGAATACGTCACGGTACCCGATGATTCCTTTCACTGTGCGTTCCTTGATTACGATATCATTCGGATGAATTTCAGCGCCTTTTTCCCAGATGCTGACGATCACTGTCTCACCGGCAATTGTTGTAGATTGGATAGCTTGGCGTAAAACGACTGGAACCCCGGTTACTTCAAAGGCTACGTCAACGCCGCCACCTGTAAGGTCTGTGATATGGGCCACTACATCGTCTGTTTTGGAAGGATCCACGATAATGGCGCCAAGCTCCTCAGCTTTTTGCTGGCGCTCAGGTGAGAGCTCAACAGCGTAAATTTCAGTAGCACCGGCAGCTTTCAGCGCTTCAATGACAAGTAGTCCAATCGGGCCGCAGCCGAATACAGCCGCTTTGTCACCGGCTTTGATTTTGCTTGAGCGGACAGCGTATAAAGCGACCGCAGAAGGTTCAACGAGTGCGCCTTGTTCATATGATAATTCCTCAGGAAGTTTGAATAACAGCTCTTCATCTACAGAGACGTATTCGGAGAATCCGCCGCCTCCTCCGGCTAAGCCGAGGAATCCCATTTGTTCATCAAGGTTGTACGCGCCCTGATGTCCGTGTGTTGCAAAAATCGGTTCCACAACGACTCGGTCTCCGATTTTATAGTTTTCAACACCTTCCCCGACTTCAACAACTTCCCCGGAGAATTCATGCCCCATTGTGACAGGTGCTGTTTCTTTTGTTAAAGGATGGGGTTTGTCCACCGGGATAAAAATCGGGCCTCCTAAATACTCGTGTAAATCACTGCCGCAGATGCCGCACCATTTGACTTTGATCTTGACTTTTCCCGGTTCCACTTTTGGCTCTTCAATATTTTCAATACGGATATCCTTTTGGTTATGCCATCTAGCTGCCTTCATGGATTACCACTCCTATATCTTTTGATATGAGTAATTCCGCACCGATCAATATGAACTGTTCACAAAATCGCCATTTTTAAAAACCAAAAAAAGATAAAACTTATATATAATATAGACTACGTTTTTTTGAAAAAAGAAACTTTGAAGAAAAAAGAGTCTCGCACACTCTTTTTTCTTTATAATGAGAGAGTAAGAATCGTTTACATAACTATGAATTTGGCTTGAACAATACGGTAATGGTTCGTTCATATTGAATGCGTCAACTACTCTATCAACAATTATAACGCTAACACTGCAATTATAATAGGATAATCTTCCATGGTTTATTTTAGTAGAGGACATTTTTTTGACTTTGTAACATTACTGTAAGGATATTGAAATAAAAAATCCCCGGTTGATCGTGTATAATTTTTCCTAGATGTTAACAAACAGGGGGACGAAATGTTGAAGAAAGTCATTTTAGCCGCTTTTATCTTAGTAGGAAGTACTTTGGGAGCTTTCAGTTTTTCGGCAGATGCCAATGCGAAACATGTGAACGGAAATATTACTTGGTATAACGGAGTTGGGAAAAAAGGCTCTTCAGGTAAAAAACTTGGACATTGGGACTGTGCGACAAAGATCGGATTTGACGTACCTAGAAATGGGACAAAAATCAGAGCTTATGCAAAAGCGAAACCTAAAAAGGTCATTACGGTTTATAAAAATGATGTTGGCAGAATGCCTAATGCAGTGCTGGATGTAAGCCCTAAAGCGTTTAAAGCGCTGGGATACCCATTAAGCAAAGGAAAAGTATCGGGGCATTACAGCTATTAATACATAGTTTAAATCTGTAAAGCAAGAAGTCGCATTCTTGCTTTTTCTATTGGTGGAGATAAGAGATGAAAAAAGGAATCGTTTTATTGGCTATCGTCGTTGTTTTGGCGGCAGCTGCGGGTTTTATGTTTTATTCTTTTAAAGATAAAGGCAGTGAGAGTGCGGCCGATGTTTCCGTGAGCACGGAGAACAATGAGAAGCTTCTGGTTTCGATTACCGATACCGATCTTCTGACGAAGTATTATGAAAATGATAAGGTGATCCATGAGGAGAAGCTGACCAGCTATCCGGCGTTTGCCTTGGATCAAGAGCAGCAGGCGCTCTATTATACAAGCAATAACGATCAAAATGAGATGAGGCTTTTTAAGCTTGATCTTAAGTCTGATAAGAAAACTATGCTTTATAAAGGTCCGGAAAGCGCGGACAGCTTGTTTTTATCAAAGGATCGCTCAAAAATTTATTTCCGTTTAGGAAAAGCGGACGAAAGCAATTTTCGTATCGCATCCTTTGATTTGAAAACGAAGAAGTACAAAAATCTGTATCCTGCCGCTAATGACCAGGATGACAGCGTCAGCAGCTTCTTTTATAACCAAAAAACAGATTCATTTGCATTGCTTCATTATTCTGTAGAAGAAGACTACAAAAAAACGGATGAAGCCAATGAGAAGGGAATCGATCCTGAGCCGACAAAGATTCGTTTTTCGACCGGTCATGAAAGCGGCCTTCATGAGCTTAAGAGCCTGGAGCAATTTATCAGTGATATTGCTGTTTCTGATGATGATAAACGAATTTTGTTTACGTCATATACACAAAAAGGCACGGAGCAAACAGCTTCTATTCAAATGCTGAATGCAGACACGAAAACCTATGAAAAAATCATTTCAAATCAGAAAACGTATAAGCTGTTAATTGACGCGCAGCCGCAGTTCTCCAAGGACGGAAAGAAAATTTATTTCCTTGCCGAAGCCAAAGGGGCTAAAAAGCTGAAGGACGAAACAGGGCGTGAAGCCAAGGTTCGGACAATATATTCTTATGACCTTGACACGAAGACGTTCAAAAAAGTATGGGAAAATCCGAATGGCATCATCAATAGTTTTTCTGTCATCAACTGAAAAAATCACTCAGCACATGCTGAGTGATTTTTTTAATGGACGAGGTGCAGGGCAAATGATCCGAGCCATTTAAAGAAACGAATAATTGGTATTGACCGCACATAAGTTTATAGCCAAGTTCAACTTTTTGTCTGAAGCTCGTTTCTCCAGGTCAGCCTGCTGTTGGTTTTTGATCACATCATCACCCCTCATATCCATATTATACCATAATCAAAAGTGAAAAAGCCCGAAACGTTTACAGTTTTGGGCTTCATTATCTTGGCCTCTCGTCAAACCGGGAGGCCTTGCTATTGGATATAAGATTTGCTTCTCTGATCGAGGATTGTTCGCTGATAGAGACTGCTTTTTAAAAAAAAGGGAAGAGCTAACTTGTTTTCGTTTGGCTGTTGTTTTGGAGATTCACTAATGAACGAATGCCTTCGACCATTTTACTTCCGCACAAAGGGCACAATGGCGTGTCACTGCTGGCGAAGTTTTTTCTGGTCCAGCCGTTGCAGTCTTCTTTTGTGCATTCCCAAGTACTCACATCTTCCTTTGGCAGCGGTTCTTGATTTCGTTTATTATAGTAAGACATAAAGTCACTTCTTCCCTCATGTATTTTACTGCACATTCTTATTGTCTCATACTTTGCCCTAATCTCCTAATTCCTTTTTCTTTATGACTTTCCAATCCGCTCATCTAAAAAGGACAGGAGCGTTCTGTTGAAAGCATCCGGTTCTTCTAAAAACGGACAATGGCTGCTCTTAGAAAATGTAACGAGCTTTGAGTTTGGAATATGTTCACACAGGTGTTCTCCGGCTTCTATTGAGAAAAATTTGCGGTCTTCTCCGAAGCATAACAATGTCGGCACATGAACGTTTTGAATGGATTCGCGATAATCAGCTGCCGTTTGATTAAATAAAATCGTGCTTGAAATGGCTGCCGGCTGTTTCAACATTTCGGCAAGCATCCATTCTGTTTCTGTTGATGCAGGCGGCTCTGCGAACATATTATTGATGAAGCTTTTGTAGAATGGAAGCGGGTCAGTTTGAATAGCGTGCATTGATGTTTTCAAGCCGTCAAAGTCAAACGGGCCGTGTCCCCAGCCGTCCCATTGGTAGTCGGAAGCCGATTGATCGACGATAACAGCGGCTCGAATGTTATCATTCCCAAATTGATTGATATAATCCCATACCACGAAAGCGCCCATTGACCAGCCGACAAGGACGGCAGGATCAAGCTCCATCGCACACATAAATTCCTTAATATCACGGGCGTATTGGGAAATGGTGTGTCCATGAAGAACTTTGTCGGATTCGCCGTGCCCTCTAAGATCGAGACGAATACATTGATAATTGGCAGATAGCGCTGAAAGTTGTTTGTGGAAAAATTGTCCGCTCATAAGCACGCCGTGTATAAATAGGATTGGTGTCCCGATGCCGTGAGTTTCGTAGTATAGTCGGGTCTGATCTTCTAATGTGATGTATGGCATGTTTTCTCCTCCTTTAGTTTCCGTCATGCGAATGAATGGCTGATGAACTGATGATCACAGCTGTCGCGGCTGCTTGCTGTGCTTGGATGGCTGTTTCAATAGCTGTGTACAGCCCTGATTCCATCAGCAGATTTTTCTCCATATACTCGCTGAGATATAAACTGACAGCAATTTTGAAATTCATATCCTTTTCCCATTTAAATGCTTTTTCTTGGTTCAGTTCATGCGCAATGCCCAAAACGGTTTTGATATCCGGCTCTTCCAAGAATGTGAGGAGGGAGAGATCGGGATAATGAAAATCTTTTGGCTTTTTATGAGATTCAGTAATGGATTGAAAGATATGTTTGCATTGGGATACAAGGAATTCAGGGTCTTTTTCACTTTGCAGAGCAAGAATATGGCTGACGTGTTGTAAGTATTGGCCTTTTTTAAAGCCGTTAGAGGACAGCAGCTGGTAACATGATTCTGCCTTGTTCAGCGCCTGCAACCCTTTTCCGTTTTGGGCAAGCAATACGGCAAGCGGAACATTTTGAGTTGAAGTGAGAAAATAGTGATTTTTCTTCATCTGCTGATAAACAGAGAGCCCCATGTTCATCTGTTCTCTTTGGTTTATCGTTTCGGTCTTGCCGGTGAGCAAGATCAGAGCGGAAATGTACGTGAAAATATCCCGTTTATAACCAAGCCTCACCATTTGGTTGTATACATCGATGAACGTAAGAAACGCTTGTTTCGCCTCATGCTGAAAATGAATATCCAGAATTGATGCGACAGTAAATCGGTGGTGAGAATTGAGTGTTGAAAAGCTGCCGATGTTTGATTTTATATAGCTGCTCAAATCATAAAAGCGCTGAAAATCAAAATCTCTTTTATTCACAATATATGCAGAGGAGATGAGCATTAATATCTGATTATGAGCAACTTTCCATCTTAATTTTGATTTTAATTCGTCATAAATTGAAATGTATTGAGTTGTTTTATCTTTGAGATCGTTTGTCAGCATAGTAAGCAGCTCCTTTTTTCGCTGTTTCTAAGTTATACGATTTATGGAAGAAAAAGTTTCATAGATAAAAAAACCTGCCTGCAGCAGGCAAGTTTTTTGGGTCTTATTTATGGGGGTCAATCACATCCATCGGTCTCATCATGTCATAGTCTTCATGCTCAAGAATGTGGCAATGCCATACGTACCGCCCAGTGTATGGCCCGAATGTTACGGCGATTCTCAGGACTTCACCGGCGTGGGACTGAACCGTGTCTTTCCAGCCTTTTTCACTTGGTGGCGGCGGAACGGCGGGTCCGGTGTAGAACAGTTCTCCGCGCTCTTCAAAGCGGGCTGTATCAAACGGGCGCCGGTCTAATACACGGAAGGAGACCAAATGAAGATGGATGGGATGTGTTCCGCGTGTCGGATTGATGATCGACCATATTTCGGTAGAACCGACTTTCGGTGCTTCAGTGACAGGATCGTGCCAGCGTTTGTTGTTAAGAAGAAGGACGGGTCTGCCGTATTGATCTTGAGTTCCTGCCAGCTTCAATGTTCGGAGGTTTTGTATTCTTTCGTGCTGCACTGAAGGGTAAGATGCCAGGTATTTTGGCTTTCTGCTTTCGTCTTTTTGGGCTAACGGTTTTGTGACCCTGAATTGCATGATGTTTGCGTCTGTTTCCGGATTAACATCGCCTCCGCAGCCCTCGCTGTTTGCTAAAATAATCGATTGTCCTTCAAACGCGGCGAAGTCAATGAGAATATCAAAGCGCTCAGCCGGCGCGATACTGAAAGAGTTTAGCTTGACGGAGCGCGGCAAAAGTCCGCCGTCAGAACCGATCTGGATAAATTCTCCGCCATTATCAAGTGACAGGTTATATGTTCTCGTATTAGAGGCATTGATGACGCGGAAGCGGTATTTTCTCGGTTCGACCTCCATGTATGGCCATGCCTTCCCGTTGACGAGAATTGTATCTCCGCAAAAGGCTGGAACGATTGACGGATTAGGCAGTGACGGTGAAGGGTTTTCCGGTCCGCTCGGATAAAATAAAGAGCCATCTTCATTAATCGTACGGTCCGTGATTAAAAGCGGCACATCGTATTCACCTGATGGAAGCTTTAGGCGTTTTTCCTTTGGATCATGAATGATATAAGCGCCGATGAGCCCGGCATACACATTCAGCCTCGTCAGTGCCATGGCATGATCGTGATACCACAAAATAGCTCCGCGCTGCTGATTTGGATAATGGTAAACCTCACGTTTAAAATAAGGTCCTGTTTGTTCAAAGTCTTTAGAAAACCACGCCTCAGGATAACCGTCACTATCATCAGGAGTGACGCCACCGTGTAAATGAACGACGGTTTTTACCTCGGGTTCGGCATGCTGGCTGTCACTGTGATGAATGGTGTGATCAATCGGTAGGAAATGCTCTGAAGGAAGGTTATTCATCCATTTCACATAAACGTTTTCATTTCTGTTGGCTTCAATGGTAGGGCCGGGAAATAAACCATTATAGCCCCACAGGCGGGTTGGAGGGAGATCGCGGTGAAGCTGATGGTAGCATTCCTCCATGGTTACTTCGTAGTATGTGCTATCTTTTGACTGCTGTACCGGCTTTAGTGTATCTGGGATTGGGAGAGCATCCGCAAATTTTTCAAGTGTCATTTTCATCTGTCCTTATTTAAATTTTCCTAATTGGTACTATAGTTAATGACATTATGGACGTGAAGGTGACAAAAAAAATCCTGCCGTTAAGGCAGGATATCGGGCTGTTGCTGAGTAACCTGTTTGGCTGATGCTTTTTCAGACACCTTGCGTTTTCTGAACACAAGATAAGAAAGCAACACGATGCCTGTGATAAAGCCTGTCAGCAGCAGTTCATCTCTCATTGATTCAATAAATGCCATGGATACTAAAATACCGCAGATGGCAATAATGGTCACGTAGGTTAAGAACGGGAAGAACCACATCTTGATCTTCAATGCTTCCGGGTTTGTTTTTTCGAGACTTTTTCGCATTCTCAGCTGGGAAACAGCGATGACAAGATAGACGAGCAGGGCGATTGCGCCTGATGAGTTAACTAAGAATAAAAAGACGGTGTCAGGTGAGAAGTAGTTCATTACGACCGCAATATAAGAGAAAAATGTTCCGGCAACAATTGCTTGTACGGGAACTCCTTTTTTGCTCAGTTTCATAAAGCGGCGCGGCGCTTCGTTTCTTTCTGCAAGTGAATACAGCATTCTGGATGTGGTGTACAAACCTGAATTCAGGCAAGAAAGTACAGCTGTGAGGACGATAAAGTTCATAATCTGCGCGGCTGCCGGCACTCCAATATGCTCAAGAACAGCGACGAAAGGGCTTTCTAAAATATTAGCTGAGTTCCAAGGCAGAAGTGCCACGACAACGGCGATTGAACCAACGTAAAAGACAATGATGCGCCACACAACGGATCGGGTCGCTTTTGTTACGGATTGAACCGGGTTTGATGTTTCACCGGCAGCAATCGCAACAATCTCCGTTCCCATAAAGGAGAAGATTACGACAACAATTCCGAGCAATACAGAGCCTATGCCTTCAGGGAAAAATCCGCCTTGGCCCGTAATATTTGCGAAACCGACTGGATCACTGCCTGGGGCGAAGCCAAAAATAAATGCAAAACCAACGATTAAGAATGCGATGATTGTAACAACTTTAATGAGGGAGAACCAATATTCAAACTCACCAAACGATTTAACAGAGTAGATGTTTGTCAGAGTGAGTAAAATCGTCAAAATTAGGCTCGTCATCCACAGCGGAATATCGTGGAACCAGTATTGGATAATGCCGGCTCCCGCGATTGCTTCAATAGCGATGACAATAACCCAGAAAAACCAATAGAGCCAGCCGATTGCAAATCCGGCCCACGGTCCGATAGCGTCATGAGCGTATTGGGAAAATGATCCGCTTGTCGGGTTTACGGCCGACATTTCACCAAGCATCCGCATGATAAAGATGACCAGTAATCCGGCTAATGCATAGGAGACAATGGCACCGGGCCCGGTCGAGTGAATCACTGAACCGCTGCCAACAAATAGTCCGGCTCCGATGACGCCGGCGATAGAAATCATCGTCATATGTCGGGTCTTTAATTCTTTTTTTAATCCTGATTGAGACTGGTTCATATGTTACCTCCTTGAAGAATAGAGTTGTTACTGAATATTATGATAATTGAAACTGTAACATAAATATACATTTTGTCGAAAATTTATGTCAGAAAATATAACAGTTTATTTCAAATTTGTCGGGTTTTGTTTGCTGTTTTTGGAGTGCGTATGTTCGAAATAAAAGAAAAAATTTTCCGTCAATTATTCGTTTTTTCGATTTGTTATATTTTTGAAAAAGTGTTGATTGGCTAGAAGTATTGGCATGATTGGGTTTGAAACACTTTTTATAAATGAAAATTTGTTGCGTTAAGTAAAAAGAGTTCTACCGTCACTATTTTTCTGTGGTGAGTGAATCATGTTTCTATAGACCCACTGCTGTTCAGCTTTGTATCATAATGATAGGAAAACGTGAGCGGAAAGGAGGTTTTTTTATGGAGAGATATGATGAATTGAAAAAGGGAGAATCCGGGGCGCTGGTCAGTATTGCCGCGTATCTTGTGCTGTCCGCGATTAAGCTGATCATCGGTTATGTATTCCACTCGGAAGCTCTTACGGCAGACGGGTTAAATAACACAACCGACATTATTGCTTCTGTTGCTGTGCTGATCGGTCTCCGCATCTCTCAAAAGCCTCCTGATGAAGATCATCCTTACGGCCACTTTCGGGCGGAAACAATTGCATCCCTTATCGCATCGTTTATTATGATGGTTGTCGGCCTGCAAGTGCTTTTCAGCGCCGGTGAATCTATTTTTTCTGTGAAAGAAGAGACACCGGACATCATTGCGGCTTGGACGGCTGCAGGCGGGGCAGTCATGATGCTGATTGTCTATCAGTACAACAAAAGGCTTGCTAAAAAGGTGAACAGCCAAGCGCTGCTTGCGGCAGCTGCTGATAATAAGTCGGACGCGTTCGTCAGTGTCGGCACGTTTATCGGTATTTTGGCCGCGCAATTCCATCTGGCATGGATTGATACAGTGACAGCGTTTGTCATTGGCCTTCTCATTTGCAAAACGGCATGGGATATTTTCAAAGAATCATCGCATTCATTGACGGATGGCTTTGACGTAAAGGACATGTCCGATTATAAACAGACGATTGAAAAAATCTCCGGTGTCAGCCGTTTAAAAGACATCAAGGCGAGATATTTAGGCAGCTCTGTTCACGTAGATGTGGTGGTTGAAGTGTCCTCAGAGTTAAATATTACAGAGAGCCATGATATCGCGAATGAAATTGAGCGGAGAATGAAGGAGGAGCATGCGATTGATTATTCGCATGTTCATATGGAGCCTTTGGAAAACAAATAACTGGTAAAGAGCTTCCTGTCATGGGAAGCTTTTTTTGTTTGAATGGCCTGTATGTATTGGTAACAATTTGTAGAATCGTTTTTTTATACAGGTCGTTTTTTGTGGTAAAGTTAGGTTACTATATGATGAATTTTGTAGATGACTAGGAGGAAGAGAATGTCATACCAAGAAGACCTGCATCCTTTGCTGGGGAAAGCAGTTGAACATATCGATAAAGTAATGGTTGGAAAACGAGACATCGCAAAACTCAGCTTAGCAGCTATTCTTGCCAAAGGACATGTGCTGCTTGAAGATGTGCCGGGCGTAGGGAAAACGATGATGGTTCGCGCTCTGGCGAAATCAATCGGCGCAGATTTTAAACGAATTCAATTCACACCGGATTTGCTGCCCTCCGATGTAACGGGTGTTTCTATCTATAATGCGAAATCAATGGAGTTCGAATACCGGCCGGGCCCGATTATGGGGAATATCGTGCTGGCTGACGAAATCAACCGAACATCTCCTAAGACACAGTCTGCCTTGCTTGAAGCGATGGAAGAGGGAAGCGTCACGGTTGATGGCAATACAATGCCGCTTGCCGCTCCATTTTTTGTCATGGCAACACAAAATCCAGTGGAATATGAAGGGACATATCCTTTGCCGGAAGCCCAGCTTGACCGTTTTTTATTTAAACTTCGCATGGGCTATCCGTCCTTTGAAGAGGAATTCGATGTCTTATCTCTTCAGGAAAAAAGCCATCCGATTGAGACACTTGAGCCTGTGATTTCAAAAGAAGAATTCATTCGCCTGCAAAGAGAAGTGCAGGATGTCCGTGCCGATGACAGCATGAAGGAATATATTGTCGAAATCGTGCAGAAGACGAGACAGCATGCTTCAGTTCACTTAGGCGTCAGTCCGCGCGGATCCATCGGACTTATGAAAGCGGCCCAGGCCTTTGCGCTGCTTCATGGCCGCGATTATGTCATTCCGGATGATATTCAATATCTAGCTCCTTATACGCTGCCGCACCGGATGCTTCTGCAGCCGGAAGCAAAATTCGAAGGGGTTCAGGCAGAAACAATCGTACGGGAGATCATGTCAAACGTGAAAGTTCCGGTTCAAAGGTCGTCGGTCCGCCGATGAAAAAGACATTTCAATGGTTGTTGTACGGGTGGAAACTGCTCGCATTAACGTTATTGACGGGTGCTGTTTTCTCTTATGCAATGTTTCAGGGCGGCTTTGTCAGCTGGTTTTTGTTTTATGCATTTCTCCCTTTTGTTGTATACGCCGGGCTGCTGGCGATGTACCCTCTCCGCTCTTTTCAGGTGTTGCGGCATATCGTCAAAACGCAATTGCATGCGGGAGACAGGCTGGAAGCTTCAATTACGCTTAAAAGAAAACTGCCGTTTCCCCTGATGTATATGGTGATTGAAGATTGTCTGCCGTCAGGGTTAGAGCCATTAAACGGAGATGAAGCTTTGGCCAAACAGCTGGTGTTTCCGTGGTTCAAACGGAGCATCACGATGTCATATCAAATAGCGCCAGTACCGCGTGGAGAACATCATTTTCATGCCGTCAGGGTGCGGGCCGGGGATGTTCTCGGCCTGATTGAAAAAACGGCGTTTTATGGAGCTGATGATGCGGTGTTTGTTTATCCGTCCTTTCAGTCTCTTCAGTATCAGCTGAATGAGCGTTATCAGGAAGATGGCGTAAGCGGGGCATCGCCTGTTCATCAGCACCAGTCTTCAGTCGCAGCGAGTGTAAGGAACTATCAGCCGGGAGACCGTTTTGCGGCGTTAGACTGGAAGACTTCGGCCAGAAGGAGCCAGCTGATGACGAAGGAATTCGAACCGTCGAAAAGCAAAAACCTGTTTCTTCTGATGGACCGTTTTAGCTCTGACGGATTCGAAGAGGTTGTTTCCGTGACAGCTTCAATTCTTCATTCTGTTTTAAAAAATAGCGCAGGAGCAGGTCTGGCTTCAATCGGTAAGGAAAGGTCCATTTTTCCGATTCAGGAGGGTGAGCAGCATTTTAAACACATGCTGCATCATTTAGCCGTTTGCGATTGTAATGCTGCTGACCGCGTAAGCCGCTATGCACGTGAGGAGCTTGGGAAGCCGTCTGTTCGCCAGGCTGATAAAGTGATTGTCACGGGACAGATCACTGAGGATTTGATGAAAATGCCAGAAGCAGGGATTAGCCCGGTTACCATTATACTCGCAAAAGAGAAAGACGCCGATCTTTCTCAGGGTGAGTATAGGATGATCGAACGCTTGCTGAAACACCAAATCAGAGTTCAAATCATGAGAGGCGGGCGAGCTTCGCGTGTTGTTTAGAAAGAGAGGTGACGGTGTACATGCCGCTTGATGATCAGAAGGGAAGCCGTTTGAGCTTGCTGTTATTTTATTTTCTGGCTTTTTTATTGCTGTGGGAGTGGCTCAGGCCGCTGGATCATTTTACTGGCACGAAGCATACGGGCTTTTTTATTGTCTTTATCGGCTTGACGTTTCTGCTGACTTTTTTCAGGATGAGGTGGTTTGTCACCGTTCCTTTTTGTGTCTTATTTACGTTCATTTCGATACACATATTGTTTTACGAAGGGTCTATTTTTGACTTGAGCTGGATCAGCTCTTTTTTACAGGACGTCTATTTGAATATCACATTTATTCAGACAGGACAATGGAATGATATGATTCCTTCTTTTCGGACCCTGCTGTTTTTTGTGCTGCTGTGGCTGCTGGTCTATCTCCTCCATTACTGGGTGATTTACCAGAGGAGAATCTTATTTTTCTTTATGATGACAGTGGCATATATTACGATTCTTGATACATTTACGCCTTATGACGCTTCCTACGCCGTTATCCGTATCGTGCTGATTGGTTTCTTTATGATGGGCCTTCTGTATTTGGAACGCATTAAGCTGATGGAACGAATAACACTACCGAAAGCGTCTGTTCTGAAATGGTTTCTCCCCCTGTCTGTGCTGATTTTGGCCGCGGTGGGATTTGGGCTTGCCGCGCCGAAATCAGATCCGAAGTGGCCGGATCCCGTTCCTTTTCTCAAAAAAGTCACCAATCAAGATCGGGTGCCGGCAGGAGAAAGTAAAATCGGATACGGGAATCACGATGAATCGCTTGGCGGTCCGTTTCAGCAGGACGATACCCCTGTTTTCACGTGGCAGGGAAAAGAGCGCACATATTTCCGGGTGGAAACGAAGGATACATATACGGGAAAAGGCTGGATTGAAACAGATACAGGCATGTCGTATCAGCTTAGCGGCGGCAATGTGGAAAATCTGTGGTTTGATCATAAGGTTTCCACAGAGCGAAACACTGTACGCGTAAAGGTCGATGAGCATTATGGATATAACCATGTAATGTATCCGATTGGTGCGCAAAATATTAAGCCTAAGCAGGCCGTCTCACTTGAAATGAACGGGAACACTGAACAAATAACTCCGATCAGTGAGCAGAGCGGTGATATTCGGAACATGGGCAGTTATACAGTGACGTACAATTCCCCGGTCTATAAACAGGATGAGCTGAAAAAAGTGAAAGTAAGACAAAACAGTGAGGAGTACACATTCAGCGATCGCTATATGCAACTGCCTGATACACTTCCTGAGCGGGTGAAAAACCTTGCGATAAAGCTGACTGAGGGCCAGGATAATATGTTTGATAAGGTGAAAGCTATTGAGGACTATTTAGGATCAAATGAGTTCACCTATGAAACAGAAAACGTGACCGTCCCTAAAGATGACGAAGATTATGTGGATCAATTTCTGTTTGAAACAAAGATAGGCTATTGTGATAACTTTTCGTCCTCGATGGTGGTGCTCCTGCGTTCAGCTGGCATTCCGGCACGCTGGGTAAAGGGATATACGTCAGGTGAATATAAAGAAGCGGGGAACAAAAAAGGCAGCATCTATGAAGTGACAAATAACAATGCCCATTCTTGGGTAGAAGTGTATTTTCCAGAGCAGGGCTGGGTCACTTTTGAGCCGACAAAAGGATTCACAAATCCGGCTGAGTTTGCGTCCTCTGATAAAAAGGATTCCGGCAGCGAGAGCAGCAATCCGCCTGAGAAAGCAAAAGAGGAGGACCAGAAAGAAGAGAGAAAACAGCCGGAGAAAGAGGAAAAACAAAAGGAAAAACGTGAGCCTGCTGTTTCTAAAAAAACGCCGTCTGCGCATGCAAGTGTTAGCACAGGCTGGTATGTCGCCATTGCTGCGGTGCTTTTGGCAGCGGTGTTGCTGTATGTATTCCGTTCGTTATGGCTGCCTGTTTTCACAGTGAGAAAATGGAAGCTCCGCAGTGATCAGCATGTGTTTTTTGAGGCATACGGCGCGCTTCTGAAACAGATGAAAAGAAGAGGCCTGCCCAAACGTGACAGCGAAACGCTGCGGGAATATGCAAAACGAATTGACGAAACATATCATTCTGAAGACATGTTAAAGCTGACAGCAAACTATGAGCGGGCGCTGTACAGAAATGATGATGCGGCAAAGCTTTGGAATGATTCCAGAGAGTTATGGGAAAATTTAATTAAAAGAAGATGGTCTTGACCGCTTATCGACGTGTTGTTAGAATTAGTGAATATTATCGGAGTCTGGGAGCGAGTTGCCTGACTCCGGCAAACGGCCTTGCCAAAAGAGGGCGGAGCGTGTTTCATATCTGTCCTCGTTTTTTTCTGTGTCAAAAAACTTAGAGGAGATTAGGTGACAACCATGACAAAGTTAGTGAATGAAATGATTCTTGTCCTTGATTTCGGCAGTCAGTACAATCAGCTGATTACACGCCGCATCCGTGAATTTGGTGTATACAGTGAGCTGCATCCCCATACATTGACGGCTGAAGAAATTAAAGAAATGAATCCAAAAGGAATTATTTTATCCGGCGGTCCGAACAGTGTATATGATGAAGGCTCTTTCCGCTGTGACGAGAAAATCTTCGAATTAGATGTTCCTGTATTGGGAATTTGCTACGGCATGCAGCTGATGACTCATTACCTTGGTGGTAAAGTAGAAGCTGCCAGCCAGCGTGAATACGGTAAAGCGAACATCCACATCGAAGGAACACCTGATTTGTTCAAAGATCTTCCGAATGAACAAGTGGTTTGGATGAGCCACGGTGACCTGGTTGTAGAAGTGCCTGAAGGTTTCACTGTTGATGCGACAAGCCATCACTGCCCGAACTCAGCGATGAGCAAAGCGGATAAAAAATGGTACGGTGTTCAGTTCCATCCGGAAGTGCGCCATTCTGAATACGGCAATGACCTTCTGAAAAACTTTGTATTCGGCGTTTGCGAATGTGAAGGCAAATGGTCAATGGAGAACTTTATCGAAATCGAAATGCAAAAAATCCGTGAAACGGTCGGAGACAAACAGGTTCTTTGTGCGCTTAGCGGCGGCGTTGATTCTTCTGTTGTTGCTGTTTTGATTCATAAAGCGATCGGCGACCAGCTGACTTGTATCTTTGTAGACCATGGCCTGCTCCGTAAAGGCGAGGCTGAAGGTGTTATGAAAACATTCAGCGAAGGCTTTAACATGAACGTGATTAAAGTAGACGCAAAAGACAGATTCTTAAATAAACTGAAAGGCGTTTCTGATCCTGAGCAAAAACGCAAAATCATCGGTAATGAATTTATTTATGTGTTCGACGATGAAGCGGACAAGCTCAAAGGCATCGACTACCTTGCACAAGGAACGCTTTACACTGATATCATCGAGAGCGGTACTGCAACGGCGCAAACGATCAAATCTCACCATAATGTCGGCGGGCTTCCTGAAGACATGCAGTTTGAACTGATCGAGCCGTTAAACACGCTCTTCAAAGACGAAGTGCGCGCGCTTGGCACAGAGCTCGGCATTCCGGATGAAATCGTATGGCGCCAGCCTTTCCCAGGACCGGGCCTCGGCATCCGCGTTCTTGGCGAAGTAACAGAAGAAAAACTGGAAATCGTTCGTGAATCAGATGCGATTTTGCGTGAAGAAGTAGCAAATCACGGGTTAGAGCGTGATATCTGGCAATACTTCACTGTTCTTCCTGACATCCGCAGCGTCGGTGTTATGGGTGACGCGAGAACATATGATTACACAATCGGAATTCGCGCCGTTACTTCAATTGACGGCATGACTTCTGACTGGGCGCGTATCCCATGGGATGTGCTTGAAGTGATTTCTACACGTATCGTAAACGAAGTGAAGCACATTAACCGCGTGGTGTACGATATTACAAGTAAGCCGCCTGCGACGATTGAGTGGGAATAAGTAAAATTAGCGAAAACCATTTTCTTTGGCAATTATGCCGAGAAGATGGTTTTTTTGTTTATTACGAACAAAATCAATTTTTAACCGACTATTGTTCGTTTTTTTATATTGTTTTTTCAAATCGAACTTGGTACAATAGACACAGAAATCAAATAAGATGAATTCGTATAATCGCGGGGATATGGCTCGCAAGTTTCTACCAAGCTACCGTAAATGGCTTGACTACGTAAACATTTCTTTCGTTTGATATAAATAAAACACGTTTATTTATTCAAACTGGAATCCGTCTGTAGTCAAGCGTCCCAAAATATATTGGGGCGTTTTTTATTTGGCGATTTCAGGGCAGGATAAATAGCAAAGAGTGAAGGGAGTCAAATAGCTTGAAAAAGTTTTTTCAGTTTGATGAGCTGGGCACCAGCTATCGCAACGAAATCATCGGCGGATTAACGACCTTTTTATCCATGGCGTATATCCTGTTCGTCAATCCGATTACGCTAGCTTTGGAAAGTGTAAAAGATTTTCCGGAAGCATTGAGAATAGATCAAGGTGCGGTCTTTACGGCGACAGCTTTGGCGTCAGCAGCAGGCTGTATTTTAATGGGCTTAATTGCGAGATATCCGATTGCCATTGCGCCCGGTATGGGGCTGAACGCGTTTTTTGCGTTTTCTGTTGTTCTCGGTATGGGGATTTCCTGGCAGGCCGCTTTGTCTGGTGTTTTCATTTCAGGACTGATCTTTGTTGCTCTTTCTTTAACAGGTTTTCGTGAAAAAATCATTAACGCTATTCCGCCTGAGCTGAAATTGGCAGTCGGAGCGGGGATTGGCCTATTTATTACATTTGTCGGCTTACAGGGCTCAGGGATCATTGCATCGAATCCTTCAACCCTTGTCACAATCGGAAACATTCACAGCGGTCCTGTGCTGTTAACGATTTTCGGTGTCATTGTAACGGTTATTTTAATGGTGCTTCGCGTGAACGCAGGCGTGTTTATCGGGATGCTGTTAACGGCGATTGCCGGTATGATTTTCGGTTTGGTTCCGGTTCCGTCTCAAATCGTCGGAAGTGTGCCAAGCCTTGAATCGACGTTTGGACAAGCTTGGATTCACTTGCCGGATATTTTCTCTGTGCAAATGCTGATCGTCATTTTAACATTCTTGTTTGTCGGATTTTTTGATACGGCTGGTACACTGGTTGCTGTGGCAACACAGGCTGGTTTAATGAAGGAAAACAAATTGCCGCGTGCAGGCCGTGCACTTTTAGCTGACTCAACTTCAATCGTTATCGGCTCCGTGCTTGGGACGTCTACAACAACGTCTTATGTGGAATCAAGCTCGGGTGTTGCTGCGGGGGCCCGTTCCGGTTTTGCGGCAATTGTAACTGGAATTCTCTTTTTGCTCGCTATGTTTTTCTCACCGCTTCTATCAGTCGTTACGTCAAATGTAACAGCTCCGGCACTGATCATAGTGGGTGCATTAATGGTAGCGCCGCTTGGCAAAATCGCTTGGGATAAGTTTGAAGTGGCGGTTCCCGCTTTCCTTACAATGATCATGATGCCGCTAACGTACAGCATTGCGACTGGAATTGCGATCGGATTTATTTTCTACCCGATTACAATGGTGTGCAAAGGGAAAGCCAAAGAGGTTCATCCGATCATGTACGGACTGTTTGTTGTATTTATTCTTTACTTTATTTTCTTGAAATAATGATTGAAAACCAGCTGCGATGTTGCGGCTGGTTTTTTATTTTGTTGCGAAAGGCAAAACCATTTCATATCATATACCGTCATGTAGATGTGCCGCCATTGTTTACTGAAATGGAAATGACTTGACTGTTCAGGAAGGCTTCGGTACCTTATATAAGTGTTTTATTTTCTTGCTGAATGGTATTCCGCCGTATATTTTTGATAGGAGTTGCTAACATGACGGAAGAAAGAAAAGAAACGTTGGAAGAAGAAGTTAACCAGAATGAAGGAATAGATGAAGAGCCGCTTTCGCGGATGTCGAGAAAGGCCAGCCGCCAAAGCAAGCAGAAGCAGAAAAAGCAGAAACAACATAAGGAACGCGTAGAATCGTCTGCGAAAGAAAAGCTAGCCTCTGTTTGGGCAGCCATTAACAGATATTGCGGCTTTGCTTTTTCAATATTGAAATCTCCGGCGAAAACGGTCGTGGCAGATGGTTTTTCTCATTATAAATATGGTCTTATTTCAATGCTCATATTCAGTATCGTTTTTTCAATCGGGAACTGGTTTCAGTTAAAGGCGAGCTGGAACAGGCCGCTCGGTTTTGGAGAACGCCATCACGCGTTTTATGACGGATTTTTTGTCGTTCTTGTGTATATGCTCGTCTTTTTTGCTGTTATGGTCTTCTCAATATGGGCCGTGTCTCGGTATATGATGAAGCAAAAGGTATCAATCAAGGAAGCTGCGGCTGGTTTTGGCTCATTGCTTGTACCGGTGATCGCCGTTTCAATCATTTGGATGATATTTGCGATCGTGAATGTACCGATGCTGACTGTCCTTTTCACAGTCTTAATCCTGTTTTCGCTTTTCTTTATGATGGCGCTGTATGTACAGCGTCTGTATCAGACGGCAAGTGAGGCACCGATTGACTACATCTATTGTGTGTTTGCTGTTTTAGCTGTTGCGCTGCTGTTTGCGGCAGTGACATGGCCGTTTATTTCTGAATATTTTACGGCGTCGCTTATCCCGCTTTAATGTAAAAAAACCGGCTGAAAAGGCCGGTTTTTTGATGTCACAGTTTTTACAAATATATCTAAAAAACACAGTTGAATTGTAGGATTAATCCGTGTATGATGAGGAAAATGCTGTGGAGGATGATGGACATGGCCCATTTACTTCGTCAGGCGATTTATCAAAAGAAGGAATTTTTAAAAACCAAATTAATGCTCTCAGAATTTTATCGCGGAAGAGGGGAACAGCTCGCTGATTATACGCTGAGTGAACTTGAGAAAGAATATGAGTCCCTTCGGAAAATGAAAAAAGAGATATGACAATAAATAAAGAAATGTGAGTCTGCTGAAAAGCAGGCTTTTTTGTTTGGATTTTGAAAAGGATAGAAAGAGGGTAAACTATTGCTGAGTGATGAAGAGAGTGTGTCGAAAAATTTTGTCTGCGATAACGGCCATAGCTGATTGTAAAGGGTTCATTTCTCTAGTAGAATATGAATGCTTTACGTAAGTTGAATGAGTAAGGGGGTTTTATAAAATGATGCAAACCTTATTATCAAACGGATTAGCAATGGTTCTCATTATTCTGATTATCAATGTTGTTTATGTATCATTTTTTACGATAAGAATGATTTTAACACTGAAAGGCCAGCGGTATTTAGCGGCCGGAATCAGCACGATTGAAATTTTGGTTTATGTGACCGGGCTGAGCCTCGTGCTCGATAACTTAGACCAGATTCAAAACGTGATTGCGTACGCACTCGGCTATGGTCTGGGCGTGATTGTCGGAATGAAAATCGAAGAAAAACTGGCGCTTGGCTATATTATGGTCAATGTGATTACAAAAGAGCTTGACCTCGATCTTCCGAAGCAGCTTCGTGAAAAAGGCTATGGCGTGACGAACTGGGTGGCAGGCGGACTTGAAGGCGACCGCACGGCTCTGCAGATTTTGACGCCGAGAAGATATGAGCTGCAGCTGTACGAGACGATTAAAACGCTTGATTCAAAAGCTTTTATTATTGCGTATGAACCAAAAACGATCCACGGCGGCTTCTGGGTCAAAGCGGTGAAGAAGAGGAGAATTAAAGAATAATGGCAAAACCGAAGAAGAAAAAGTTTGAAGTGACAGAACAGCAAACGATCGAAGCAGTGCTTCAGCAAATGAAAGAAGAAGGGTATATGCCTGTACGTCGAATGGAAGAGCCGATCTTCAAGGAAAAGATGGAAGATGGGTCAATTCAGATCGTTCCGTGCGGAAAAAAAATCGTATTTGAAGGGAAATTGATCTAAAACACGAACATTAGCAGAATGAATTTTTATATCGTTCGATAATGTCGTTGACATTATTCATGTCCGTTGTTAAGATAAACATGAAATCAAAACACGACCTCATATAATCTTGGGAATATGGCCCATAAGTTTCTACCCGGCAACCGTAAATTGCCGGACTATGCAGGAAAGTGATCGATAAAACTGACATGGATATATCGCAGAAGCGAACGACTGCCGATACATGCACCATGCCCGGTTTGTATTGCTTCCTCATAATGCAATACAAAGCCGGGTATTTTTTATTTTCTGAAAACTAAAGCATTAGAAGGTGGGAACAGAATGCAGCCGCTAGTAGGAATCATCATGGGAAGCACTTCCGATTGGGAGACAATGAAAAACGCATGCGACATACTTGAAGAACTTGAAGTGCCGTACGAAAAGAAGGTGGTTTCCGCTCACCGGACGCCTGATTTCATGTTTGAGTACGCTGAAACAGCCAGAGAAAGAGGCATTAAGGTCATTATCGCAGGTGCCGGTGGAGCCGCGCACTTGCCGGGGATGACAGCTGCTAAAACGACGCTGCCGGTTATCGGCGTTCCGGTTCAGTCTAAGGCGTTGAACGGACTCGATTCACTTCTTTCCATCGTGCAAATGCCTGGAGGCGTTCCGGTTGCCACAACAGCCATCGGAAAAGCGGGCGCTGTGAACGCTGGTCTGTTAGCGGCGCAAATTTTGTCAGCTTTTGACGAGGATCTAGCCAGAATGTTAGATGAAAGAAGAGAAAATACAAAACAAACAGTGTTAGAAAGCAGTGATCAGCTTGTCTAATCAAATCATCTATCCAGGAGCCGTCATCGGCATAATCGGCGGCGGACAGCTTGGGAAAATGATGGCTGTCTCCGCAAAACAAATGGGGTATAAAGTCGCGGTCGTTGATCCGGTGAAAGATTCGCCGTGCGGGCAGGTCGCGGATATCGAAATCACCGCTTCATACAACGACCGCGAAGCGATTCGGAAATTGGCTGACATCAGCGATATTATCACGTATGAGTTTGAAAACATCGATTATGATGCGCTGCATTGGCTGAAAGATCATGCGTATCTCCCGCAAGGAAGTGAGCTGCTGCTCATTACCCAAAACCGTGAAACAGAGAAAAAAGCGATTCAATCCGCGGGCTGTGAAGTTGCCCCTTACAGCATCGTCAAAACAAAGGATGAGCTGAAAGAGGCGGTTCAGTCGCTGGGGCTTCCCGCAGTGCTGAAAACATGCCGCGGCGGATATGACGGCAAAGGCCAATTTGTCATCAAGGAAGCGTCACAAATAGAAGAGGCTTCAGCTCTTTTAAAGCAAGGAACTTGCATTCTCGAAAGCTGGGTTTCTTTTAAAATGGAACTGTCGGTCATCGTTGTCAGATCGGTAAACGGAGAAATTTCGACGTTCCCGGCAGCGGAAAACATTCACCACAATAATATTCTGTTCCAAAGCATCGTGCCTGCACGGGTTGAAGAAAGGATTCAGGCAAAGGCTGCTGAGCTGGCCGTTAAGCTCGCAGATGAGCTGAATCTTGTCGGACCGCTTGCTGTTGAAATGTTCCTGACAGAGGGCGATGAGCTTTTGGTTAATGAACTGGCGCCTAGACCGCACAATTCAGGACATTACACGCTGGATCTTTGCGAGACGAGCCAGTTTGAACAGCATATCAGAGCGGTTTGCGGCCTTCCGCTTGGAAAAACGGAGCTGCTGAAGCCTGGCATGATGGTGAATCTTCTCGGCGATGAAGTGAAGATCCCAGAGGAAGAGCCGGAGCTTTTAAGAGAAGCAAAGCTTTATGTATACGGAAAACATGAAATCAAAAAAGGCCGCAAAATGGGGCATATTACTTTTATGAAGCAGCCTGAAGACGAATGGATTCAGGAGATCACAAATAAATGGAGAAATAGAGACGGAGGACAAGCAGAATGATCGAACGTTATTCAAGACCTGAAATGTCCGCGATTTGGACGGATGAAAACAGATTTCAAGCATGGTTAGAGGTTGAAATTCTTGCCTGTGAAGCGTGGGCGGAGCTTGGCGTTATTCCAAAAGAAGACGTAAAGCTGATGCGCGAAAACGCGTCATTTGACATCAACCGCATATTAGAAATCGAACAGGACACGCGCCATGACGTAGTTGCTTTTACGCGCGCTGTATCCGAATCACTGGGCGAAGAAAGAAAATGGGTGCATTACGGCTTAACGTCAACTGACGTCGTAGATACCGCTCTTTCTTACTTATTAAAACAGGCTAATGACATTCTGCTCAAGGACCTTGAGAGATTTGTTGACATCATAAAAGAAAAAGCGAAAGAACATAAATACACAGTCATGATGGGCCGTACACACGGCGTACACGCAGAGCCTACAACATTTGGTTTAAAACTTGCGCTTTGGCACGAAGAAATGAAACGCAACCTTGAACGCTTTAAACAAGCGAAGGAAGGCATTGAGGTTGGGAAGATTTCCGGTGCTGTCGGCACATATGCGAACATTGATCCGTTTGTTGAGCAATATGTTTGTGAGAAACTCGGCCTGAAAGCCGCACCGATTTCAACACAAACGCTTCAGCGTGACCGCCATGCTGATTATATGGCGACACTTGCTTTGATCGCGACAAGCATTGAGAAATTCGCAGTTGAAATTCGCGGACTGCAAAAGAGTGAAACACGTGAGGTCGAGGAATTTTTTGCGAAAGGGCAAAAAGGGTCATCCGCAATGCCGCATAAACGGAATCCGATCGGTTCTGAAAACATGACAGGTATAGCGCGTGTCATTCGCGGCTACATGATGACAGCTTACGAAAATGTTCCGTTATGGCATGAGCGCGATATTTCTCATTCTTCAGCGGAACGGATTATTCTTCCGGATGCGACAACCGCGCTGAATTACATGCTGAACCGCTTCTCCAACATCGTGAAGAACTTAACGGTCTTCCCGGAAAACATGAAGCGCAACATGGACCGCACATTGGGGCTGATCTACTCTCAGCGCGTGCTGCTGGCATTGATTGACACAGGCCTGACTCGTGAAGAAGCTTATGACACAGTGCAGCCGAAAGCAATGGAGGCATGGGAAAAGCAAGTACCGTTCCGTGAGCTTGTGGAAGCGGAAGAGAAAATCACTTCCCGTCTTTCTCCGGAAAAAATTGCTGACTGCTTTGATTATCATTACCATCTGAAAAATGTGGATCTGATCTTTGAACGTTTAGGTTTAGCATAGAAGAAGCTTTTAGGCGGCTTCTTCCCTGCTGCCTTAGTTTGAAAATTCCCAACATTCGGGTTAGGAGGCCTTCCGTGAATATTGTGAAGAATGAACTTTTATATGAAGGAAAAGCGAAAAAGATTTACAAAACCGACGACGAAAACACGCTGTATGTGGTGTATAAAGATTCTGCCACTGCCTTTAACGGAGAAAAAAAGGCGGAAATTAGCGGCAAAGGGCGCTTAAACAATGAGATTTCAAGCCTGATTTTCAAACACCTCCATAAAAAAGGAGTTAATAACCACTTTATCGAGCGGATGTCGGAAACAGAGCAGCTCATTAAAAAGGTAACGATTGTGCCGCTGGAAGTCGTCGTCAGAAATGTTGTGGCAGGAAGCATGTCCAAACGTCTCGGCATTCCAGAAGGCACGGAGCTTGAACAGCCGATTATCGAGTTTTACTACAAGGATGACGCGCTGGGTGATCCGCTCATCACAGAAGATCATATTTGGCTTTTGAAAGCGGCGACTCCTGAGCAGGTAGATGCCATTAAGTCCATTACAAAAACAGTAAATGAAGAGCTTCAAAGCATTTTTGACGATTGTCATGTCAGATTAATAGATTTCAAGCTTGAATTCGGTTTAGATGCAGACGGGCAAGTGCTTTTGGCGGATGAAATTTCACCTGATACATGCCGTCTGTGGGATAAAGACACGAACGAAAAGCTGGACAAAGATTTATTCAGACGCAATCTGGGAAGCTTAACCGACGCATACGAAGAGATTTTCAAAAGACTGGGAGGCATTCATCATGTATAAAGTAAAAGTTTATGTCAGCTTAAAAGAAAGTGTACTGGATCCACAAGGGAGCGCTGTCCAGCATGCCTTGCACAGTATGTCTTACAAGGAAGTCGCCGACGTGCGCATCGGGAAATACATGGAGCTAACAATTGAAAAGTCGGACCGTGATCTTGACGTGCTAGTGAAAGAAATGTGCGAAAAACTTCTTGCGAATACAGTGATTGAAGATTACAGATATGAGGTTGAGGAGGTAGTCGCACAGTGAAATTTGCGGTGATAGTGTTACCCGGCTCTAACTGTGATATCGATATGTATCACGCTGTAAAGGATGAACTCGGCCATGATGTGGAATACGTCTGGCACGAGGAAACAAGCCTTGACGGCTTCGACGGCGTGTTAATTCCGGGAGGTTTTTCTTACGGAGATTACTTGAGATGCGGCGC
Organism: Bacillus sp. LBG-1-113; assembly: GCF_020708615.1. Taxonomy (NCBI): domain Bacteria; kingdom Bacillati; phylum Bacillota; class Bacilli; order Caryophanales; family Bacillaceae; genus Bacillus; species Bacillus sp. LBG-1-113. The sequence goes on from NZ_JAJFDG010000004.1 coordinate 47,796, forward strand.
CATCGCCCGATTTGCGAATATTATGCCTGCTGTAAAACAGGCAGCGGCTGAAGGAAAACCTGTCCTCGGCGTCTGCAACGGATTTCAGATTTTACAGGAGCTTGGCCTTTTGCCAGGTGCAATGAGACGCAACAAAGATTTGAAGTTCATTTGCCGTCCGGTTGAATTAATCGTGCAGAACGACGAAACTTTATTCACCTCTTCCTATGAAAAAGGCCAATCGATTACAATTCCGGTTGCCCACGGTGAAGGGAATTTCTACTGTGATGACGAAACGCTTGCTTCATTAAAAGAAAACAATCAAATTGCTTTCACATACGGTTCCGATATTAACGGAAGTGTCAGCGATATTGCCGGTGTTGTAAATGAAAAAGGAAATGTGTTAGGCATGATGCCTCATCCAGAGCGCGCGGTCGATGAACTGCTTGGAAGCGCCGACGGTCTTAAATTGTTTCAGTCTATCGTGAAAAATTGGAGGGAAACTCATGTCACTACTGCTTGAACCAAGTAAAGAACAAATAAAAGAAGAGAAAATATATCAGCAAATGGGTGTCAGTGATGATGAGTATGCATTGATTGAATCCATTCTTGGAAGATTGCCGAACTACACAGAAATTGGAATTTTTTCTGTCATGTGGTCAGAGCATTGCAGCTACAAGAACTCAAAGCCGATTTTGCGTAAATTCCCGACGAGCGGCGAACGCGTGCTGCAAGGTCCGGGGGAAGGCGCCGGAATCGTTGATATCGGTGATAACCAAGCGGTTGTGTTCAAAATTGAATCGCATAACCATCCATCAGCCATCGAACCGTACCAAGGCGCTGCGACTGGCGTAGGCGGCATAATCCGTGATGTCTTTTCAATGGGTGCGCGTCCTATCGCTGTATTAAACTCTCTTCGATTTGGTGAACTGACTTCACCGCGCGTGAAGTACTTGTTTGAAGAAGTAGTAGCAGGTATCGCCGGATATGGGAACTGCATCGGAATCCCGACAGTCGGCGGCGAAGTGCAATTTGACAGCAGCTATGAAGGGAATCCGCTTGTCAACGCAATGTGCGTCGGATTAATCAATCACGAAGACATCAAAAAAGGCCAGGCAAAGGGTGTCGGCAACACGGTCATGTATGTCGGCGCAAAAACAGGGCGAGATGGAATTCACGGCGCTACGTTTGCGTCTGAAGAAATGTCTGATGCTTCTGAAGAAAAGCGCTCCGCGGTTCAAGTCGGCGATCCATTTATGGAGAAGCTTTTGCTTGAAGCGTGCCTGGAAGTCATTCAATGTGACGCCTTAGTCGGCATTCAGGACATGGGAGCTGCCGGCCTGACCAGCTCAAGCGCGGAAATGGCAAGTAAAGCGGGTTCTGGCATTGAAATGAACCTTGACTTGATCCCTCAGCGTGAAACAGGCATGACCGCTTATGAAATGATGCTTTCTGAATCACAGGAACGGATGCTGCTTGTTATTGAGCGCGGACGTGAACAGGAAATTATCGATATTTTTGACAAGTATGATCTTGAAGCAGTTTCTGTCGGACGTGTAACAGATGATAAAATGCTGCGCCTGACACATAAAGGTGAGGTTGTATGCGAGCTCCCTGTTGATGCCTTGGCAGAAGAAGCGCCGGTTTACCACAAGGCTTCTCAAGAGCCTGCCTACTACCGTGAATTTTTAGAGACGGATGTTCCGGCTCCTCAAATTGACGATGCGAATAAAACACTGAAGGCGCTCCTGCAACAGCCGACGATCGCAAGCAAAGAGTGGGTTTACGACCAGTATGACTACATGGTGCGGACGAATACAGTTGTGGCTCCTGGGTCTGACGCGGGTGTTCTCAGAATCCGCGGAACGAAAAAGGCGCTGGCGATGACAACTGACTGTAACGCCCGTTATCTCTACCTTGATCCAGAGGTCGGCGGAAAAATCGCTGTCGCAGAAGCGGCGCGCAACATCGTTTGCTCCGGTGCAGAACCACTTGCGGTTACAGATAACCTGAACTTCGGAAACCCGGAAAAACCGGAAATTTTTTGGCAGATTGAAAAGGCGGCTGACGGCATCAGTGAGGCGTGCAACGTTCTCAGCACACCTGTAATCGGCGGAAACGTATCGCTTTATAACGAATCAAACGGAACGGCGATCTACCCGACACCTGTAATCGGCATGGTCGGTTTAATTGAAGATACAGATCACATTACAACGCAGCATTTCAAACAAGCGGGCGACCTTGTGTACGTCATCGGCGAAACAAAACCTGAGTTTGCCGGAAGCGAGCTGCAAAAAATGACAGAAGGCCGCATTTACGGCAAAGCGCCGCAAATCGATCTTGATGTAGAACAGGCACGCCAAAAGGCACTGCTTGACGCGATTAAACAAGGCTATATTCAATCAGCGCACGATGTATCCGAAGGCGGCATAGGCGTAGCAATTGCGGAAAGTGTCATGACGACGGAAAACCTTGGCGCTAGCGTGACTGTTGAAGGGGAAGCAGCATTATTATTCTCTGAATCTCAATCCCGCTTCGTTGTTTCTGTGAAAAAAGAACATCAAGCAGCGTTTGAAGAAGCTGTACAAGATGCGGTTCATATCGGTGAGGTAACAGCTGATGGACTTCTGAGCATTCAAAATCAAGACGGACAACAATTGATTCACGCGCAGACGAAAGAGCTTGAACGCGCGTGGAAAGGAGCTATCCCATGCTTGCTGAAATCAAAGGCTTAAATGAAGAATGCGGCGTTTTTGGGATTTGGGGACATGAAGAAGCCCCGCAAATTACGTATTACGGCCTCCACAGCCTCCAACACAGAGGACAGGAGGGCGCGGGCATTGTGGCGACTGACGGTGAACAGCTGACGGCGCATAAAGGCCAAGGGCTGATCACTGAGGTATTTCAAAACGGTGAGCTCAGCAAAGTAAAGGGGAAAGGCGCAATTGGGCACGTTCGGTATGCAACAGCCGGCGGCGGCGGATATGAAAATGTTCAGCCGCTCCTCTTCCGCTCCCAAAACAACGGCAGCCTGGCGCTTGCCCATAACGGGAACTTGGTGAATGCCACTCAGCTGAAGCAGCAGCTTGAAAATCAAGGAAGCATCTTCCAGACCTCTTCGGACACTGAGGTTTTGGCTCACCTGATCAAAAGAAGCGGCCACTTCACGCTGAAGGATCAAATTAAAAACTCGCTTTCCATGCTGAAAGGCGCCTACGCGTTCCTGATCATGACTGAAACAGAAATGATTGTCGCGCTTGACCCGAACGGACTTAGACCGCTGTCAATCGGCATGATGGGAGACGCTTATGTTGTCGCTTCTGAAACATGTGCATTTGATGTCGTCGGCGCGACGTATCTTCGCGAGGTGGAGCCGGGCGAAATGCTGATTATCAATGATGATGGCATGAAATCAGAGCGCTTCTCCATGAATATCAACCGTTCCATCTGCAGCATGGAATACATTTATTTCTCACGCCCTGACAGCAATATTGAGGGCATTAACGTGCACAGCGCGCGTAAAAACCTTGGAAAAATGCTTGCTCAGGAATCAGCGGTTGAAGCTGATGTCGTGACAGGCGTTCCGGATTCCAGTATTTCAGCGGCTATCGGCTACGCGGAAGCAACAGGCATCCCGTACGAGCTTGGGTTAATCAAAAACCGTTATGTGGGCAGAACGTTTATTCAGCCGTCACAGGCTCTGCGTGAGCAGGGCGTCAGAATGAAGCTTTCTGCGGTGCGCGGTGTTGTAGAAGGAAAACGCGTCGTCATGGTGGATGACTCTATCGTGCGCGGAACGACAAGCCGCCGGATCGTAACGATGCTCAGAGAAGCGGGTGCGACAGAAGTGCATGTGAAAATCAGTTCGCCGCCGATCGCTCATCCGTGCTTCTACGGTATTGATACGTCTACACATGAAGAACTGATCGCGTCTTCTCACTCGGTTGAAGAAATCCGTCAGGAAATCGGAGCCGACACTCTCTCATTTTTGAGTGTCGAAGGGCTGCTGAAAGGAATCGGCAGAAAATACGAAGACGCTAATTGCGGGCAATGTCTTGCTTGCTTTACAGGGAAATATCCGACTGAAATTTATCAGGACACTGTGCTTCCTCATGTAAAAGAAGCGGTGTTAACCAAATAAAACTTGAAAATGACATAAAGGCAGCGCAGTTCGGCTGCCTTTCTCTTTCTGCCCTTGATCGGAGAAATATTTTGAAAAGCGCCTTAAAGGAGTGAATAGGATGTCTGAAGCATATAAAAACGCAGGAGTTGACATCGAAGCCGGATATGAAGCTGTAAAACGGATGAAAAAACATGTGGAGCGCACGAAAAGGCTTGGCGTTATGGGCAGCCTTGGCGGCTTTGGCGGCATGTTTGATCTGTCGGAGCTTTCTTATCAGAAACCCGTTTTAATTTCGGGAACAGACGGTGTCGGCACAAAATTAAAGCTGGCTTTTTCCATGGATAAACATGACACGATTGGTGTAGACGCTGTCGCAATGTGTGTCAATGACGTGCTTGCGCAAGGTGCGGAGCCGCTCTTTTTCCTCGACTATTTAGCGGTCGGCAAAGCAGATCCCATGAAAATTGAGCAGATCGTACAAGGCGTTGCGGATGGCTGTGAGCAGTCAGGTTCAGCCTTGGTCGGCGGAGAAACCGCTGAAATGCCTGGATTATATACAGCTGATGAATACGATATCGCAGGTTTCTCAGTTGGTGTAGCGGAAAAGGATGAAATCGTGACCGGCGAAAACATCAAGGAAGGCCACCTTTTAATCGGACTAAGCTCCAGCGGTCTTCACAGCAACGGATTTTCCCTTGTGAGAAAGGTGCTTCTGGACGATGCAGAGCTTGATCTCGACGAGACATATGAGCCGTTTGAACGCCCGCTCGGCGAAGAACTGCTTGAGCCGACAAGAATTTACGTGAAGCCTGTGCTTGCGGCTGTGAAAAGCGGACTCATTGATGGTATGGCGCATGTAACAGGCGGCGGATTTATTGAAAATCTTCCGCGTATGCTTCCTGAAGGCTTAAGTGCGGAAATCGATCACGGCTCTTGGCCGATCCCGCCGATCTTCTCTTTCTTGCAGGAGCATGGCAAGCTGAAAGAAGGAGACATGTTTAACGTCTTTAATATGGGCATTGGATTTGTTCTCGCGGTAAAAGAAGAACATCTCACCAAAGTCATCGGAACGCTTGAAAGCCACGGCGAAAAAGCCTATTTAATCGGGCGAGTGAAACAAGGTGAAGGCGTTACATTCGGCGGTGCTGCACTTTCATGAAAAAGTTTGCGGTATTTGCATCCGGAAATGGCTCAAACTTCGAAGCCATCGTCACACGCTTGAAAGAGGAGAACTGGGATGCGTCCGTATCACTCCTCGTTTGCGACAAACCGCAGGCGAAAGTCATCGAGCGGGCGGAAAGATTCCAGATTCCATCCTTTGCTTTTGAGCCGAAGTCTTATGAAAACAAGGCCGCATTTGAACGGGCCATTATTGAACAGCTTCATCTTCATGAAGTAGAATTGATCGTTCTCGCCGGCTATATGAGACTGATCGGTGATACGCTGCTCCAGGCATACGGAGGAAAAATCATCAACATCCATCCGTCCCTTCTTCCCGCTTTTCCTGGAATAGACGCAGTCGGACAGGCATACCGGGCGGGTGTGAAGGTGGCCGGGATTACCGTTCATTACGTCGATGAAGGAATGGATACAGGTCCGATCATCGCTCAAAAGGCAATTGACATTAATCAACATGATACATTGGAAACAATCGAACAGCGGATTCACAAGCTTGAGCATAAATGGTATCCAAGTGTGATTAAACAGCTATTAGGATTAAATAACAGAGGTGAAAAGGCATGACCATTAAACGCGCACTAATCAGTGTTTCAGATAAAACAAATCTTGTTCCTTTCGTAAAAGAACTGACAGAGCTTGGAGTTGAGGTTATTTCAACCGGCGGCACAAAAAAGCTTCTTCAAGAAAACGGTGTTGAAGTTATCGGAATTTCTGAAGTGACAGGTTTTCCGGAAATTATGGACGGTCGCTTAAAAACGCTTCATCCGAATATTCACGGCGGTCTTCTTGCAGTTCGCGGCAACGAAGAGCATATGGCGCAGATCAATGAACACGGCATTGCGCCAATTGACCTGGTTGTCGTCAACCTCTATCCATTTAAAGAGACGATTTCTAAAGAGAATGTGACGTACGAAGAGGCTATTGAAAACATTGATATCGGCGGACCTGGCATGCTGCGTGCGGCATCGAAAAACCATCAGGATGTGACGGTTATCGTTGATCCAGCGGATTACAGCCCTGTTCTGAATCAAATCAAAGAAGAAGGCGATGTTTCGCTTCAGAAAAAACGCGAGCTGGCGGCAAAAGTATTCCGTCACACTGCGGCATATGACGCGCTGATCGCTGACTATCTGACACATGTTGTCGGTGAAAAAGAACCAGAACAATTCACCGTTACATTTGAGAAAAAACAATCGCTTCGCTACGGAGAAAACCCGCATCAGGAAGCAACATTCTATCAAAGCGCGCTTCCTGTCAAAGGTTCTATTGCACAAGCAGAACAGCTGCACGGCAAAGAGCTTTCTTACAACAACATTAAAGATGCGGACGCAGCTGTTCAAATTGTTCGTGAATTCACGGAGCCTGCTGCGGTTGCTGTGAAGCATATGAATCCATGCGGCGTGGGAACTGGCGAAACGATCGCAGAAGCGTTTGACAGAGCGTTCGAAGCAGATAAAACATCGATTTTCGGCGGCATTATCGCGTTGAACCGTGAAGTGGACAAGCCAACAGCCGAAGCGCTTCATAACATTTTCTTAGAAATCATCATTGCGCCTTCATTCAGCCAGGAAGCGCTTGATATCCTGACAGCGAAGAAAAATCTTCGTCTGCTGACACTTGATGTGACAGCTGCCGTTCAAAAAGAAAAACAGCTGACATCTGTACAAGGCGGATTGCTGATTCAAGATTTAGATATGCACGGCTTTGATGATGCTGAGATCAGCATTCCGACAAAAAGAGAGCCGAACGAGCAAGAGTGGGAAGATTTGAAGCTTGCTTGGAAAGTCGTGAAACATGTGAAATCCAATGCGATCGTTCTCGCGAAGGACAACATGACAGTCGGCGTGGGAGCCGGACAAATGAACCGCGTCGGATCAGCGAAAATCGCAATCGAGCAAGCAGGAGAAAAAGCGAAAGGCAGCGCGCTCGGATCTGATGCATTTTTCCCAATGCCGGATACTGTTGAAGAAGCCGCAAAGGCGGGCGTTACGGCTATCATTCAGCCGGGTGGATCTGTGCGTGACGAGGATTCCATCAAAAAAGCGGACGAGTACGGCATTGCCATGGTGTTCACCGGCATTAGACACTTCAAACATTAAGGGGATGAAAACGCGTGAATGTATTAATTATCGGTAAAGGCGGAAGAGAACATACGCTGGCATGGAAGGTGGCGCAAAGCAGCCTCGTTGATAAAGTATTTGCCGCTCCGGGAAATGACGGCATGGCAGCTTCTGCACAGCTTGTAAACATTGAGGAAAGCGACCACGCCGGGCTTGTCTCATTTGCAAAAAAAAATCAGGTCGGGCTGACCATTGTCGGGCCTGAGGTTCCTTTAATTGAAGGCCTTGTTGACGAGTTCGAAAAAGCCGGTCTTCGTGTGTTCGGTCCGTCAAAAGCCGCTGCGATCATCGAAGGAAGCAAACAGTTTGCAAAGGATTTAATGAAGAAATACGACATACCGACCGCAGAATACGACACGTTTACATCCTTTGAAAAAGCGAAGGCTTATGTGCAGGAAAAAGGCGCTCCGATTGTCATTAAAGCGGACGGACTTGCGGCTGGAAAAGGCGTAACCGTTGCGATGACGGAAGAAGAAGCCATCGCGTGTCTGCACGATTTTCTTGAAGATGAAAAATTCGGTGATGCGAGCGCATCTGTCGTGATTGAAGAATTTCTTTCTGGCGAAGAGTTTTCCCTCATGGCATTTGTCAAAGGAGAAAAGGTATATCCGATGGTCATTGCCCAGGATCATAAACGCGCGTTTGATGGAGACAAAGGGCCGAATACAGGAGGTATGGGCGCTTACTCTCCTGTTCCGCAAATTTCGGAAGATACCGTATGTCATGCTGTAGAAACGATCGTCAAGCCAGCCGCAAAAGCAATGGTTCAAGAAGGGCGTTCTTTCACAGGCGTTTTGTACGCGGGACTGATGCTCACTGCGAATGGATCGAAGGTCATTGAATTTAATGCACGATTCGGCGACCCGGAAACACAGGTCGTGCTTCCGCGCATGGAATCTGATCTGGTACAGGTGCTTCTTGATCTTTTAGATGATAAGGACGTTGACTTGAGATGGAAGGATACGGCGGCAGTCAGTGTCGTGCTTGCTTCAGAAGGCTATCCTGAAAGCTATGCAAAAGGCACGCCGATTGGCAGCCTGACAGCACATGCTGATCAAGTTGTCGTCTTCCATGCCGGAACGAAAGCAGAAGGTGAAGAGTTCGTCACAAACGGCGGACGCGTCGCCAATGTGACCGCCTTTGACGAAACGTTTGAAGCGGCACGAAACCGAGTGTACAAGGCCGTTGATGAGATCATCAAACCTGGACTGTTTTTCAGAAAAGATATCGGGGCACGCGCTCTGAAGGCTGCTCAAAAATAAAGAGATGAAAAACCCGCAGATTGTGCTGCGGGTTTTTTGTTATACCAAAGCGTGCCGGAAAGCGGAAGAAGAAAGCACAACAAGCGTGGTCGGTTTTCCATGGGCCATTGAAGCGTCTATAAAATCTTCTAGGGTATGCACAGATTCCGTCACCACTTTTGTCACATAGCTGTACATACCTGTAATCCGGTGGTTCTCTGCCACATCGGGGTGGGCTTCGGCAAAGGCGGCGTAGTGCTTGCAGCTTTTCGGCTCCATCAGGATAAAAGCCGTAACATGTTTGTTTAGCTTTTCAAAACAGATATCAGCGCTGTACCCGGTAATGACCCCTTTGTCCTCAAGCTTTCTGACACGTTCCGCCGCACTCGGAGAGCTGAGTCCGACAAGCTTTCCTAATTCAACCATCGATAATCTCGCATTTTGCTGTAAATGCGAAAGAATTTGAAGGTCTGTATCATCCATTCGTATGGCTCCTTTACATATTTAGGTGAATTGATAAAAATACCTTTTATGATTAGGTGATGTTGGTGATTTAGCTTAATTGTAGCATATAAATGTCGTCATCTTTTTTCTATAATTAAGCCATCAACATGGGAGGAGGCATCATTTTGCCGGAATTGCAGCGTTCGATTACTTGGGTTCAAGGAGCGGCATTAACGATCGGGGCCGTATTGGGCTGCGGGATCTTAATTCTTCCGTCTGTCACGGCTGACACCGCTGGTCCCGCTTCTTTATTGGTTTGGGGATTTATGTCTTTCTTATCTTTTCTGCTCGTCGGCACACTGGCGCGCCTTGTCAGAATGGCGCCAAGCGCAGGGGGAATCACGGCTTATGTACAGCTTGCTTTTCGGCCAAAAGCCGGAGCTATTTTGGGCTGGATTATGCTGGGATCGGTTCCGATCGGTGTGCCAGTGATCGCTTTGACTGGCGCATATTATGTCAGCTACGTCACAAAGGCTTCGGATTGGCAGATTGCTTTCATTGCAGCAAGTATGCTGGCGATCTCTATTTTGCTTCATATCAGGGGCATTCAATTATCAGCAAACATCAGCATACTCGTCATCTGTGTCATTTTGTTGCTGCTCGTCATTTCTGTTGCTGTTTCACTGCCTCACGTAAAAGCAGCTGAATTTAAGCCTTTTCTGCCTCATGGCTGGTTTGCCGCGGGTTCTGTTTCTGTCATCATCTTTTTTTCTTTTGTAGGCTGGGAAATGATTACTCCATTAGCTGAAGAGTTTACACATCCCGAAAAGGATGTACCAATCAGTTTATTCCTAGCGGCAGCTTGTGTGGCGGTGCTGTATATTATGCTGTCGTTTGTCACTGTGGGCACCCATGCATATGGAGAAAAGGGAGAAATCGCATCTCTGACGATGCTCATATCAAAAGGAGCGGGGGATATTGGGGTATATGTAACGACTTGTTTAGCTCTTTTTATTACATTCGCCACCATTCATGCCAACATCGCAGGGTTTTCAAGAATGGTCTATGCGTTGGCGAGAGAAGGTCATATTCCGGGGTACTTCGGGAAACTCAGTCATACAAAACACACACCTGTCCGTGTATTAACAGCGCTGGCTATCGTGTTTGGTTTCGTTCTAATGGCAAACGGCATATTTCAAATTGATCTGACAACGCTGCTGAAAGGACCAAGCTCGGCATTTATTGCATCTTACATATGTACAATGGCGGCAGCGCTGAAACTGCTGAACTGGAAGGATTCAGGCTGGTGGATGGCTTTGGGGGCGCTTCTTCTTTGTGCAGTGATCTACTTATTTAGCGGCTGGGCGCTCTTGTATCCGGCTGCGTTTGTGGCTGTTGGTTTTTTCTATATGAAGACAAAGGGATATTCTGAAAAAAAGCTTGATCACATTTTATGATCAAGCTTTTTTCTTACGATTCTTGATGATCCTGTCCATGGTTTTCATCAATGGTGTTTTGAAACATATAGGTTACAGGACAGAAACGCAGTATGCCTGAACCTGCCTTCATGGCGCCTATAAAGATGCAGAACAGATGCATTTTGCACCAAGGTTTTTTCGTATACTTGGCACTCGCAGCTGACATAATTGTCAGTCCGCAGGCGATACGGAAGACGGCATTGATGAGACTGATGTTAGGTTTCATGAAATCCGCTCCTTTTACTTTAAAAAGTTTTTTAACCGAACCTTCAAAAATTTGTAACGTTTTTATCGTGCGTGATGGAGAAGGATGTGATACCATGAGTCTAATACATGTAAAGGAGAGTATGTGAATGTCCGAACGCACCTTTAACTGGAAAAATAAAGACATCAGGGCACAGGTTGATGTTGTAGACTCTAAGCTGCTTCCAACGCTCCTTTTACGGAATGCTCTCGTCTTAAATCCATATGTAAAACAATGGCTGAAAAAAAACATTTGGATTTATCAGGACCGTATTGTTTATGTTGGTCATGAACTTCCGGATAGAACCGAAGAAATTCATACGATTGATTGTGAAGGAAAATACATTGTGCCTGGCTATATCGAACCGCACGCACATCCTTTTCAAATATATAATCCCCAAACGCTGGCGGAATATGTGTCTCAGTACGGTACAACGACATTCGTAAATGATAACTTATTTTTGCTTTTGCAAAGCGGAAAAAAGAAAGCGCTTACTATTTTGAACGAACTCAAAAAGCTTCCGGTTCAGTATTTTTGGTGGTCACGGTATGACCTGCAGACCGAGGTTCTGAACGAGGATCACGTTCTTCCATTTGACGTCAGAAAGCAGTGGATTGAACATCCGGATGTCATACAAGGCGGAGAAATGACCGGCTGGCCGCGTCTTGTAGATGGCGATGATTTAATGCTTCATTGTATGCAGGCCACAAAAAAACAACGGAAACGCATAGAAGGGCATTTTCCCGGCGCTTCAGATAAAACGCTTACAAAAATGAAGCTGTTCGGAGCGGATTGTGATCATGAAGCCATGACAGGTGAGGAAGTGATGAGAAGGCTGGAGCTGGGCTATTATGTATCACTTCGCAATTCGTCCATTCGCCCTGATTTAAGAAACATATTGCAGGAGCTTCATGAAAGGGGCTTCCGCTACTATGACCACTTTTTTTACACAACAGACGGCGCTACGCCTAATTTTTATAAAGGCGGCATGACAAACGAGCTCATCCGGATTGCCCTGGAAGAAGGGGTTCCGGCAATCGATGCGTACAATATGGCATCATTTAATATCGCGAAGTATTATCAAATGGATGATTATTTAGGCATTGTCGGGCCGGGAAGACTTGCATCACTGAATATCCTTGAGGACCCGTTGCAGCCGAATCCGGTAACCGTTCTGTCAAAAGGCAAGATTCTGCGTGAAGACGGCCGTGATGTGAATGCGTTTCCACATACGAACTGGAACAAAGGCGGTCTTGTCCCGCTTGAGCTTTCATATGATATGACGATGGATGATTTGCAGTTTTCCATGCCGATGGGCGTAAAAATGCGGAATGCGGTGATTATGGAGCCGTATATGATTGAGATCGACAACTCGGTCGAACAGCTTTCATTTGACCATGATGAAAGTTATTTAACGATGCTTGACAGACATGGGAAATGGCGCGTGAATACGATGATAAAAGGATTTGCCTCTAGTGTGCAGGGATTTGTGAGCTCCTTTACGACGACGGGTGATATTGTCGCGATCGGAAAAAACAAAGCGGATATGCTACTTGCTTTCTCCCGCATGAAAGAAATCGGTGGGGGAATTGTGCTTGCGGAAAACGGAAAAATCCTTCACGAAATTCCGCTTTCACTGTGCGGATGCGCTTCTTCGGAATCGTATGACATCGTGCTGGAAAAGGAACAGAAGCTGAGAGATCTATTGACTGAAAGAGGCTATGAGTATTGTGATCCGGTTTATACGCTGCTCTTTTTGCAAAGCACGCACCTCCCGTATATACGCATTACGCCAAGAGGAATCTTCGACGTGATGAAAAAAACTGTACTCTTTCCATCGATAATGCGTTAAAATATAAAAGAGCGGGGAGCCGACATATGAAAAAATGGATGACAGTTTGCGTGCTGTGTTTCGCGTTTTTCATGCTAGTATCTTGCCAGCAGAAGGACGCTGTCCCTGATCACACAAAGAAGCTGAAAGCCCCTTTGACGGGATTGGAGACTGAGCAGAAGGCAGCTGAACGCAGGCCTGTTGCTGTCGTGGTGAACAATCACCCGAAGGCGCGGCCGCAATCAGGACTGTCTAAAGCCGACATTGTCATAGAAGCGCTTGCCGAAGGCCAAATTACAAGGTTTCTGGCCATTTTTCAAAGCCAGATGCCTGAAACTGTCGGACCTGTGCGGAGTGCGCGGGAATATTTCGTCACTCTCAGCAACGGTTTTGACAGCATATTTGTCCATCACGGCTGGAGTCCCGGCGCCAAGGAGCAGCTGGAATCCGGAGCTGCCGATTATATTAACGGATTGGATTTTGACGGAAGCTTATTTTGGAGAGCTGATTTCAGCGAACCGCCCCACAATTCCTACACGTCTTATGAGTACATAAAAAAGGCGGCGGAACAAAAGGGATATGAGCTGAAGCAGGAAACAGATCCAATGCTGTTTCAAACATCAGATGCAAAACCTGTAAATGAATCTTATAATGTTCGGGTAGATTATGGAACAAAAAACGTTACAAATCTTGTCGAATACAACTATGATAAAAAAGCTGAAGCTTATACGAGAAGCTCTGATGGTGTCATGACGACAGACCGGGAGACCGGAAAGCCGGTTGCAATGCAAAATATTTTCATTGTTGAAGCCAGCCATCATACTATTGACCAAGATGGAAGGCGTGACATCGACATAGAATCAGGGGGTAAAGGTCTGCTGTTTCAGCACGGAAACGTCATTGAAGCAGACTGGAAATATGTAAACGGGAGAATTGTGCCGGTGAAAGAAGGCAAATGGCTGCCGTTTGTGCCAGGAAAGACATGGATAAATATCGTGCCTGATCTCGATGCGGCTTCCATTAGTAAAGGAGAAGGTGTGTAACGATGCAAATCGATAAATTACGCGGCAAAGAGCTGGACCAGCTATTTAACTCTATCTTATCGCTGAAAGACCTGGATGAATGTTACCGGTTCTTCGATGATCTTTGCACAATTAATGAAATTCAATCGCTGGCTCAGCGCCTTGAAGTGGCGCGCATGCTCCGCGAAGGAAACACGTATCATAAAATTGAAACAGAAACAGGCGCATCTACTGCGACAATTTCCCGTGTGAAGCGCTGCTTGAATTATGGAAATGATGCCTATGAGATGGCGCTTGACCGTGTGAAGGAGACTGAAACAGAGTCTTCTTCCAAATAAAAAACCGCCCTGCCGTTTGGCAAGGGGCGGTTTTTTTATGAAACAATTTTCTCAATCAGTTTGTTGATGTCAATTGTGCTGCCATCCTCTTTACGATAGACAACATGCTTCTGGGAAAAATGAATCGGCGAATCGATCCCGGCTGCTGCCGCCAGATTAAACAGCCCCTCACGCAGCGAAATGACGTAGTTGCAGACACGGTGCTGCTTTTCCTCAACGCTCAGCGCTTTTTGCAGCTTCGGATCTGTTGTCGCAACGCCTGCCGGGCATGTGTTGGTGTGGCATACGAGGGCGCGGATGCATCCGACTGAAAACATCATGCCGCGTGCAATGTTGACAAAGTCAGCGCCCAGAGCTAAAGCGACCGCGATTTTGTCAGGGGTCAGCAGCTTTCCGGAAGCAAAAAGTTTCATCCGGTCACGCAAGCCGTATTGTCTGAGCAGCGTATCAACAATAGGGAGCGCGGTCATAATCGGGAGGCCGACTGTGTCGGCAAGCTCATAAAAGGAAGCACCTGTACCGCCTTCACTCCCGTCTATTGTCATAAAATCAGGATGTTTTCCGCTTTTCTGCATATAAGAAAAAAGCTCATGCAAGTCATCAGGCTGGCCTGCAACAATTTTAATGCCGACCGGCTTTTGACCGACGTCTCGCAGCTTTTCAATAAAATCCAGCATTTCAGGTGTGCTTGAAAATTCATGAAAGCGGTTTGGGCTGTCGATTGATTTTCCGGGTTCGACATTCCGGATTTCCGCCACTTCCTCTGACACTTTAGCGCCATCCACATGTCCGCCGCGGGTTTTTGCTCCTTGTGCGAGCTTCAGCTCAAACGCTTTAATTTGGTCAAGCCGGCTTTTCTTTTTGAATTCCTCCCAAGAAAATTCCCCTTTTCTATTGCGCACACCAAAAAGACCGGGACCGATTTGGCAGATGATATCAGCACCTCCCTTTAAGTGATACTCAGACAATCCGCCTTCACCGGTATTCATCCAAGTGCCGCCCGCCTGGTACAGCCCTTTTGACAGCGCTGTAATGGCGCGCTCCCCAAGTGAACCGTAGCTCATGGCGGATTGCCCGACTAATCCCTTCACATAGAAAGGCTTTTCACATGTACTCCCGCCTATGACTTGAACATCATCTGGATGGAGATAATACGGATCAGCCTTAATACGTTCGGCATGTTCGCTGCGTCTGAACAGATTGTCCGAATCGATTTTATAGATGTGGGTTTCGATTTTCGGAGACTGGCTCACACGCAATTCTTCTTTTTGTTTTGGGAAAAGGGCGTTTCGGATATAATAGCCCGGTTGATCAAAATCTCTTACCGAGCCGAAACCCATCATTCTGCTTTTATATTTTCCGGAAATGACAGTTTGCTCATATTCTTTTCATGAAAAAGGCTGTTCCTCATTGTCATTGCTGAATAAATACTGCCGCAGCTCCGGTCCGATTTTTTCAAAAATATAGCGAAATCTTCCAATGACAGGATAATTGCGGAGGATCGAATGCTCCTGCTGTTTTTCGTCCTTTATGTAGATCCAGACAAACAATGCGATGGGGATAACGATAATCCCGATGATAAATGCAATAAGTGCAATGATCATGTATTCCATCTGTTAGCCTCCCTTTTTATGTAACCATTTCCACTGTTGGAGCGTTTCCAAACAATAGAAAATATTACTGTCTGTTTCTATAAAAAGAGAGCGGAACAGCCGCTTTTTTTCTGCGGAAATAGAATCAAAACACCTTTTTCAGTGAATAACGAGAATGACGGCTTTTTCCGTTTTTCCGCGCTATGTGAATTTGTTATAATGTTTAAATGGTAAGAAACGAATGGAGGAACGGATGACGTGTACGATGTAACGGAGTGGAAGCATGTCTTTAAACTCGATCCAAATAAAGATTTGCCTGATGAACAGCTGGAGATTCTTTGTGAGTCAGGGACTGATGCGGTCATTATCGGAGGAAGCGATGGTGTAACGGAGGATAATGTCCTGCGGATGCTGTCTCAGGTGAGACGGTTTTTGGTGCCGTGTGTCCTTGAGGTGTCAGCGATTGAAGCGATTGTCCCCGGCTTTGACTTATATTTTATTCCGAGTGTATTAAACAGCAAAAATCCGGATTGGATTGTCGGAATGCATCAGAAGGCCATGAAGGAATATGGAGAACTAATGTCGATGGAAGAAATTGTGGCGGAAGGCTATTGTATCGTAAATCCTGATTGCAAAGCCGCGGCTTTAACGGAGGCGGACACCAATCTGAATCATGACGATATCATCGCCTATGCGCGCGTGTCTGAGCTGCTGCAGCTTCCGATTTTCTATCTGGAATACAGCGGCGCTCTTGGGGACATAGAAGCCGTGAAGAAAACGAAGGCTGTATTGCAATCGTCCACCATGTTTTACGGAGGCGGCATCAAAGATGCGGAGACGGCGAAACAGTATGCCGAGCACGCGGATGTCATTGTGGTGGGCAACGCTGTATATGAGGATTTTGATGAAGCGCTGAAGACAGTAGCAGCTGTCAAAGGCGAGTAGCGAAATGTACGGATTTGGTTTATGATAGAACATATGTTTGTATAGGCGGGTGACGAATTTTGAATTACATTAGCAATCAACTATTAAGCGGTTTAAACCCCGTTCAGCAGGAAGCTGTCAAAACAACGGACGGGCCTCTCTTGCTGATGGCGGGAGCGGGAAGCGGAAAGACGCGTGTCCTGACGCACAGAATCGCTTACTTAATGGCGGAAAAGCATGTGGCGCCGTGGAATATTCTGGCGATCACATTTACAAATAAAGCGGCCAGAGAAATGAAAGAACGTGTGGAGAGCATTCTCGGGCCTGGCGCGGACGATATCTGGATTTCAACATTCCACAGCATGTGTGTGCGGATTTTGCGCCGAGATATCGACCGCATCGGGATTAACCGCAATTTCTCAATCCTTGATACGGCTGACCAGCTTTCAGTCATCAAAGGGATATTGAAAGAACGCAACCTTGATCCGAAAAAATTTGATCCGAGAAGTATCCTCGGCACGATCAGCAGTGCGAAAAACGAATTGACCGAACCGGAGGAATTTTCTAAGGTTGCCGGCGGCTACTATGATCAGGTCGTCAGCGATGTATACACTGATTATCAAAAGAAACTGCTGAAAAACCAGTCTCTTGATTTCGACGACTTAATTATGACGACCATTAAACTGTTTGACCGTATTCCGGAAGTGCTTGAATTTTATCAGCGCAAATTCCAATACATCCACGTCGATGAGTATCAGGATACGAACAGAGCGCAATACATGCTCGTGAAGCAGCTGGCGGAGCGTTTCCAGAACCTTTGCGTTGTCGGCGACTCCGACCAGTCCATTTACAGATGGCGCGGGGCGGACATCGCCAACATTCTTTCCTTTGAAAAGGATTATCCGAATGCCAGCGTCATTTTGCTTGAACAAAACTACCGTTCGACAAAACGGATTTTGCGCGCGGCCAACGAAGTGATCCAAAACAACACAAACCGCAAGCCGAAAAATCTATGGACGGAAAACGATGAAGGAATTAAAATTTCCTATTACCGCGGAGACAATGAATTCGGTGAAGGACAATTTGTTGCCGGGAAGATTTATGAGCTTCATAACTCCGGCAAACGGAAGCTGTCGGATATCGCCATCTTGTACCGGACAAACGCCCAGTCCCGTGTGATTGAGGAAACGCTTCTCAAAGCGGGCCTGAACTATAACATTGTCGGCGGCACAAAGTTCTATGACAGAAAAGAAATCAAAGACATCCTCGCGTACCTGCGTCTCGTATCCAATCCGGATGATGACATCAGCTTCACGCGTATTGTCAATGTGCCGAAGCGCGGAGTAGGCGCCACATCGCTTGAAAAAATCGCTTCATATGCAGCGATGAACGGCTTGTCACTATTCCAAGCGATTCAGCAGGTTGATTTCATTGGCGTCAGCGCCAAGGCAGCAAACGCGCTCGACAGCTTCAGACAGATGATTGAGAACCTGACAAACATGCAGGACTATTTATCAATTACCGAGCTGACCGAAGAAATTCTCGATAAAACCGAATACAGAGAAATGCTGAAGGCTGAAAAATCAATTGAAGCCCAAAGCCGTTTAGAAAACATCGACGAGTTCCTGTCTGTAACGAAAAACTTTGAACAGAAAAGCGAAGACAAAACACTCGTTGCGTTCCTGACTGATTTGGCACTGATCGCTGATATCGACCAGCTCGACCAGAAAGAGGAAGAATCCGGCGGCACGGATGCGATCACGCTGATGACGCTGCACGCCGCAAAAGGACTGGAATTCCCGGTTGTTTTCCTTATGGGGCTTGAGGAAGGCGTCTTCCCGCACAGCCGTTCACTGATGGAAGAAGCAGAGATGGAAGAAGAACGCCGTCTCGCTTACGTGGGCATTACAAGAGCGGAGCAGGAGCTTTATCTGACCAACGCAAAAATGCGCACGTTGTTTGGCAGAACAAACATGAACCCGGAATCACGCTTTATCGGTGAAATTCCAGATGATTTATTGGAAAACCTAAATGAGAAAAAAGAAACGAGAGCGCCGTCTGCGAGAAAAATGCAGCCGAGACGCGGCCCTGTTTCCCGTCCGGTGTCCTACGCAAGCAAAACAGGCGGCGATACCCTAAGCTGGGCTGTCGGAGATAAAGCCGGGCATAAAAAATGGGGCACAGGAACCGTTGTCAGCGTGAAAGGCGAAGGAGAAGGGACCGAACTCGATATTGCCTTCCCGAGCCCGATCGGTGTGAAACGCCTGTTAGCGGCATTTGCGCCAATAGAAAAGCAGTAATTGAAGAGGAAAGGAAGAAGCAGATGGACAAAGAAACAGCGAAGCAGCGGGCAGAAGAACTGCGCCGCACCATCAACAAGTATAGCTATGAATATTACACCTTAGATGAACCGAGCGTCCCGGATGCCGAATACGACAGATTGATGCAGGAGCTGATTGCGATTGAGGAGGAGCATCCAGACCTCAGAACGCCTGATTCTCCTACACAGCGTGTCGGCGGCGCTGTGCTTGATGCGTTTCAAAAAGTCACTCACGGCACGCCGATGCTCAGTCTGGGCAACGCGTTTAATGCTGACGATCTCCGCGACTTTGACCGCCGTGTGCGACAGGCCGTGGGTGATGATGTGGCGTATAATGTGGAGCTGAAAATAGACGGTCTTGCTGTTTCTCTCCGTTATGAAGACGGCTATTTTGTCAGAGGCGCGACAAGAGGCGACGGGACGACGGGAGAGGATATTACGGAAAATCTGAAGACGATCCGCACTATTCCGCTCAAAATGAAACGCAGCCTTTCGATTGAAGTGCGAGGAGAGGCGTATATGCCGAAGCGTTCGTTTGAAGCGCTCAATGAAGAACGGATCAAAAACGAGGAAGAACCGTTCGCAAATCCGCGCAATGCCGCTGCGGGATCACTCAGACAGCTTGATCCTAAAATTGCGGCGAAACGAAATCTTGATATCTTCGTCTACAGTATAGCGGAGCTTGACGAAATGGGTGTGGAGACACAAAGCCAAGGGCTTGATTTTCTCGACGACATCGGCTTTAAAACGAACCAGGAACGGAAAAAATGCGGCAGCATAGAAGAAGTCATTGCGATGATCGATGACATTCAGGCGAAACGAGCCGATCTTCCGTATGAAATTGACGGCATCGTCATCAAAGTGGATTCCCTTGATCAGCAGGAGGAGCTTGGTTTTACGGCGAAAAGCCCGCGCTGGGCCATCGCGTACAAGTTTCCAGCAGAAGAGGTCGTGACAAAGCTTCTCGATATCGAATTAAATGTCGGAAGAACGGGTGTGATTACGCCGACCGCGATTCTTGAGCCGGTAAAAGTTGCCGGGACAACGGTCTCAAGAGCATCCCTTCATAACGAAGATTTAATTAAAGAGAAGGATATCCGGATTTTGGATAAGGTAGTCGTCAAAAAAGCGGGCGATATTATACCTGAAGTCGTGAACGTTCTCGTTGAACAGCGCACGGGGGAAGAAAAGGAATTCAGCATGCCGACAGAATGCCCTGAATGCGGCAGTGAACTCGTCCGCATTGAAGGTGAAGTGGCGCTTCGCTGCATCAATCCTGAATGCCCTGCACAAATCAGAGAAGGGCTGATTCATTTTGTCTCCCGCAATGCCATGAACATTGACGGGCTTGGCGAACGAGTGATCACACAGCTGTTTCAGGAGAATCTCGTCCGTAATGTGGCAGATCTGTATAAGCTGACGAAGGAACAGGTGATTCAGCTCGAACGCATGGGCGAAAAATCAACTGAAAACCTAATCAGCTCTATACAAAAATCAAAGGAAAACTCATTAGAGCGCCTGTTATTCGGCCTCGGCATCCGCTTTATCGGCTCGAAGGCTGCAAAGACGCTCGCCATGCACTTTGAAAGCTTGGACAATCTAAAAAAAGCTACCATAGAGGAACTTCTCGCAATAGATGAAATCGGTGAAAAAATGGCTGACGCAGTCATCACCTATTTCCATAAAGAAGAAATGCTCGAGCTTTTGGCCGAACTTGAGGAGCTTGGCGTAAACACACTTTATAAAGGTCCGAAAAAAGTAAAAGCAGAGGACAGCGATTCCTATTTTGCAGGCAAAACCATCGTTCTGACTGGAAAACTGGAAGAGCTGTCAAGAAACGAAGCGAAAGCGCAAATTGAAGCGCTCGGCGGGAAGATGACTGGAAGCGTCAGTAAAAACACAGACTTGGTTATCGCTGGAGAAGCGGCGGGAAGCAAGCTGACAAAAGCGCAAGAGCTGAACATTGAAGTGTGGAATGAACAACAGTTAATGGGAGAGCTAAAGAAATAAGAGGAGTGTTTTCTATTGAAAAAGACGTTGGTAATGGCGGCAACGGCGGCAGTGTTGATGCTGTCTGCCTGTTCGTCAGGTTTTGGGGGGAAGAAGGAGGAAGAGATTACGCAAAAAACGGCGAAATCGTCAGAAAAAGCGATTATCCCGAAATACAATATCTCTGACTCTTATTACAAAATGGTGCTTCCGTTTAAAGCGGGGAAAGCACGAGGCCTGACAACGGAACAGCTGAATACAAGACTTGATATTGATGAGTTTGAAACGGGACTGATGCGCCTTGCCCAAGACTCTTTCTCGACAGACGATTATCTGTTCCAAGAAGGACAATACTTAGATGAAGATACAGTATTAAGCTGGCTGGCTCGGAAAAAAACAGGCTCTGATCTGAAAAAAGCCCAAAAAGAAGATAAAAACTTTAAAAACGAAGGTCTGAACCCAGCGCTCCCTAGCTCTGGCTCAACAGAAGAGAAAAACGAAAGCAGTCCGGTTTATTTAGCTTCTATGCTGGAACATGATTACTTAGTCAGAAAAGACAAGAATTCCATCCAGCTTGGCGGCGTTATGATCGGCTTGGCGTTAAATTCAGTGTATTACTACCGCGAGAAAACAGGCGACCCTCAAAAAGAAGTGGAAATTGATAACAGCACACTCCGTAAACAGGGAGAAAAAATCGCGCAGGAGGTCATTAACCGCCTTCGAAAAAAAGACAACCTGAAGAATGTGCCGATTACGATTGCGCTTTACAAACAGGCGTCTAAAACATCCATCGTTCCCGGCAATTTTATCGCCAAAACAGAAGTCAAAGCAGGCTCCTCTGATATTTCAAACTGGGACGATGTAAATGAAAAATACGTCTTCTATCCGGCCGATACGAGCACTGCAGAGAAATATCCGGATGATTCTGAAGTCTTTAAACGATTCAAAAACTCAATTGACAACTACTTCCCGAACTACACAGGTGTTGTCGGAACGGCCCTGTATGAAAACGATGAAATGAAGAAAATGAAAATCGAAATTCCGATGCAATTCTACGGAAAGAGTGAAGTCGTCGCGTTTACCCAGTTCTTAACGGGTGAGGTCATGGACTATTACTCAAAGAGCTCACTAGATCTCGAAGTGGATATTACATCCTCAGACGGCCAGGAAGCGGTCATTCTCCGTGATGCTGGCGATAAAGAGCCGACTGTTCACATTTATGACTAAAATAAGTTAACCCCTTGCGCCGCAGCGGCGCTGGGGTTATTTTGCGTTTATATTGAATTTGGGGATCGTTGGATAGGGTATGCATTTATGTTATGATGTTCTAAAAATAGAAAAGGGTTGAAAATATGAAAAATAAATCCTTTTATTTCATATGGGCGGGGCAGTCGATTGCCAATTTAGGAGATTCTCTATATGTGCTGGTTCTGACCCTGTTTACCTATCAAGTCACAGACTCGGCTTTTTTGGCATCGCTTGTGGCCATGATGCAATTTGTCGGCCAATCATTAAGCGCTGTTTTTATACCTGTTTTTATCAATAAATACAGGCTCAAGCAGATTTTGATCTTTTTACAGCTGACGCAAACCATACTTTTATCTTTGCTGCTCCTCATATTTATTATAGATTTTAAATCTATTGTAATCTTTTTCTTGATTGTATTTTTCATGTCACTGTTAGATGGAGGAACCATCCCGGTCAGAAATTCTATGATTCCCCGTTTTGTTCCAAAACCCATGCTATTGAAAGCAAACAGTCTTGTGCTGACCTCTGATCAGATCGTGCTCTTGCTCGGTTGGCTGCTCGGCGGCCTTTTGATCAAATGGCTCGGGCCCCAATTGCTATTAATGCTGACTTTTGTGCTTTATGGCACTTCAACAGTGTCTTTATTTTTTGTCAAGGATGCGGGTAAAGGAGATGGCGAACAGGAAGAAAACGAATCTTTTATTGATAAAATCGCAGCTGGCTGGAAAGCGATTTATCAGATGCCTGTTATCAGAATGCTGACTGTTCTTGAGCTTTTATCCATGTTCGGCAGAAGCATTTGGACGGGGGCTATCATTCTTGTATATGTCGATGAAGTGCTTCATAAAAACGAAACATGGTGGGGGTTTATTAATGCCAGCTATTTCGCGGGTACCATTACAGGCGGTTTAATCGTATGGAAATTTTCGAAAAGCATCAACGGAAAGCTGTTCTCAATGATTTTATGGACTTCAATTGCTATCGGCGCTTCTACATTATGTCTTGCGCTAAACAAGTATGCGTTGGCATCCTTGCTTCTTGTCTTTATTCTGGGGCCCTCATTTCAGCTCAGGGGGATTGCGATCAGAACTTATGTGCAGGAGAACATAAACGAAACATTGCTTCCAAAAATCCTGTCTGCTCAGCATACAATAAGCACATTTGTATACGGAGCTTCTATCTTGATTATGAGCAGTCTAACTGATTGGCTTGGTGTGCAATATGTCTTTTTCTTGAATTTTATCATTTTTACTGTTTCAGCGCTTCTATCATTAAAACTAAAAAATGAACAAATATAGACAATATATTATAAATATTTACAAAAATATTTTTGTGTGTTTAAATTGGTGTTATTAAATACTTTTTGTAAAGAGGTGGAATTTTTGGACGGTCACTTTAACTTATTTCCTCTTTCTCATCACCAAAAAAGAATTTTAAATATTGAAAATTTATATCCTGATACAGCTATTAATCATATTGGCGGACTTGTACAAATCAATGGAAAACTTCATCTTGAGACATTACAAAAAGCCATTCAGCTTTGTATCAGTCAGACAGAATCCCTTAGAATAAGGCTCGTGAAGCAGGAAGAATCAGTTCTTCAATACATAGAAAAAAAAGCCCATGTCCATGTGCCGTCTGCCGATTTTACTCAAACCGATCGTCCTTTTGAAAGAATGCTAGATTGGGCGGAAAGGGAATTTAAAATACCATTCTCTTTATATGATAGCGCGCTTGCTCAATTTTATGTATTTCAAACAGATGAAGCGACATGCGGATATTTAATCAAATGCCATCATATTGTTGCTGATGGCTGGTCTATGAAAATTATCATTGATAAGATTAAAAATCTGTACATGCAGCTCACAGCCGGTGAATTGCTTACAGAAGGCGCTGACAATTATTCGATACTCATAGAAAAAGAGAAAAAATACCTTTCTTCATCCCGATATCATAAAGATGCCGCGTTTTGGAAAGATGAATTTTCTCATTTGCCGGACAGCTTCCTCTCAAAAAGTTCTGCACACATTGCCGGAAAACGCAAACGGTTTAAGATGGAGCAGGAGCATTCGAGCGCAGTTTATGAATTTATTCAACAGCAAGGCTCTTCGTTAAACGCTTTGTTTACTGCATCCTTGTTTTGGTATTTAAGCAAAATAACCGGAGAGAATGATTTCATTATAGGGACGCCAGTATTAAACAGATCAGGTAAGAAGGAAAAAAGCACTGCAGGAATGACTGTCAGTACGATGCCGTTCAGAAAGAAAACAGAGCATGAAATATGTTTTTCAGACTTTTTGCAAGAAGTCAATTCCGATTATATGAAATATTTTCTCCATCAACGATATCCCTATGACGAACTGGTGAAGGAACTGCAGCTTTCAAAACAGGGATACGACCAGCTTTTCCAAATTTATATTAATTCATATAACACTGACCTAGCTTCTGATATAAGCGGATGTCATGTCGAATATGATGAATTATATAACGGGTCGCAGCCTTATTCCCTGCAGATCGCCGTTAAAGAATGGGATGAAGGCGGAGCGATCGAATTGCAGTTCGACTACAAGGTATCCGATTACAGCGAATTGGACATTCAGCTATTGAATGACCGTTTACAGCGCTTGATTTTATTAGTTATCGAGAATCCAGAAATGAAATTAAGAAATTTGTCTCTATTAACTGAACAAGAAAAAAGAGACGAAATCGTGAAGTGGAATCAGACACGGGCCGATTATCCGAAAGATCAGACAATCGATCAATTATTTCAAGTGAAAGCCGCACAGCATCCGTTCCATACAGCGATTGAGGATGGAAGCAAACAGGTTTCCTATCAAGAATTGGATAAACGCTCCAACCAGATTGCCCGTTACCTTATACATAAAGGAATAAGCCGCGGTCATTTTGCTGCCGTGAGCATGAAACATTCACCGGATTTGATCGCTGTGTTGCTGGGGATTTTAAAAGCAGGCGGCGCCTATGTGCCGATTGATCCCGAGTATCCAGCCGAACGCATTCAATATATTTTAGAAAACAGTGAAGCGGCGTTTTTTATCACAGATCCGCTTTTTGAGACAGACTGCCGTTTGCCAAGCCGCGTGAAAAAAATCAGCTTTGACTGCGCCATGTTTCATGATTTAGACACGGGACAGTTAGACATCAAGAACGATCCTTCCGACATCGCATATATGATTTATACTTCAGGATCAACAGGGCAGCCGAAAGGCGTGATGATTGAACATCAAAGCCTTGTAAACTACATCATATCAGCCTCTCAGAATTATACTTCTTCCCAAGATGATAGCTTTGCGCTCTACTCATCCATAGCTTTTGATTTAACCGTTACATCCATTTATACCCCATTAGTGACAGGAAATAAAATCATCATTTACAGACAAGAAGATATATCGGAGTTTATACTTCATCGAATCGTAAAGGAAAAGAAAACGGCTGTTATCAAGCTGACGCCAGCGCATTTAGCGTTATTGAAAGATGAAAATTTGTCAGACTCCTCTATAAAAAGAATGATCGTCGGCGGGGAGCAGCTGCCTGTTTCATTAGCACGTCAGGTAACAGAATTATCAGATCACTGCATTGAGATTTTTAATGAATACGGACCGACAGAAGCGACAGTGGGATGTATGATCCACAAATATAATCCAAAACAGGATAAGCAAGCTTCGGTCCCAATCGGGATTCCGCTGCAGAACACTGAACTTTATTTATTAGATGAACAGCTGCAGCCGGTTCTGCCTGGATCCCAAGGCGAACTGTACATATCAGGCGATAATGTCGCCAGGGGCTATTGGAAGCGCCCAAATCTCCAAAAAGAACGTTTTCTGGATAACCCTTTTATAAAGGGCAGAAAAATGTACAAGACAGGCGATCTGGCGAAAAGATCCAGCAGCGGATTGCTTGAATATGCAGGGCGGAAAGATCATCAAATCAAATTAAAAGGCTACCGTATTGAACTGGGAGAAATTGAGTTAGCCCTGCTTTCGCTAGAAGACATAGATGAGGCCGTTGTCATTGATTTTGCTGATTCACAGGGCAGAAAACAACTGGCGGCATATGTTGTCAGCTCAACCAAAACGACAGCGCTGGAGCTCCGGAAAAAGCTTTCTGACAAACTGCCCGTTTTTATGGTTCCGGCCTACTTTATTCATATGGATCGGATTCCGCTTACGCAAAATGGAAAAACAGACAGAGAAGCGCTCCCTGACCCTTTACTGTCTCAAGAGCAAACGTACTGCAGTTTAGACGAAAAGCAGAAAGCCGCAGAGGCGGTTCTTCTGGAAACCGCGAAAGAGATTCTCGGCCAGACTGATATTCGCCCGGAAGATCATTTTTATCAACTTGGCGGAGATTCCATTAAGGCCATTCAATTTGTTTCAAAAATGAAAGAAAAAGGGCTTTTTATAAGGACCCAGGATATTTTGACATATCCCGTATTCAGAGAGCTTGTCAGTGTCGTGACGAGTAAACAAGCTCCCTCCATTCCGCAGCAAAAAGCTGAAGGCAGGGTCATGGACACACCGATAACAAAATGGTTTTGGTCCTTGAATTTAAAGTGCGAGCATTTCTGGCATCAATCGGTCATGCTCACTGCTAAAAAAGAGATCAGCCTGGAAAATGTAAAGGCGATTCTGTCTGTTTTGATCAGCCATCACGATGCTTTAAGAATGACTGTTGAAAAAGAATCAATGACCTTGGTTTATCACAATGAAGATATTGAGCCTCATATCGAATATGGGGATGTATCGAGTCTTCCTGAGGGGGAGCAAACCAAGCAAATAGCAGTGATCGGACAGAAAATGAGAGAAAAGACGGACTTATACAACGATGTGCTTTTTAAAACAGGTGTAATCAAAGCGAAAGAAAAAACGCATCTGTTATTTACAGCGCACCACCTGATTGCGGACGGAGTATCATGGCAAATTTTGATTGATGATTTTCTTTCTCTTTTACATTCAATGAACAAGCAGGAAGGGAAGGGACTGCCTTTAAAGACACATTCTTACCAGGAATTCTCAGCTTCGATAAATGAGTATGCCGATTCCCATGAGGCGGAAGAAGAATACAGCTACTGGGCAGAAAAAGTGAGGAAGATTGAGCCGCTCTACGGGCTCCATGCTGAGGGTTCGAAAGTAAAAGACAGCAAAAAACTGAAACGGGTTTTGAGCCGTCAATTGACTCAAAAACTGCTGAGTGAAGCAAATGAGGCGTATCAAACACAAACGAATGATTTGCTGCTCACTGCGTTAATCCGTGCTTGCCGTCAATGTACTGGCAAAGACGTTATTTCTTTAGAATTAGAAGGCCACGGAAGAGAGCCGCTGAAGGAACACTTAGACTTTTCGAGAACGTTCGGGTGGTTTACAGCCATGTATCCTGCCGTGTTTCAGACTGAGGCCGATCTGCCGGCCCAAATCCGTTCGGTGAAAGAAAACATACGGAGCATCCCTAATAAAGGTATCGGCTACGGCGCCCTCACCTACTTGAGTAAGCGAATGCCGGACCATATAAAACCCGAGCTGCGCTTTAATTATTTAGGGGAAGTTGACCGTTTTTTAGCGGATAAACCTGAATACAGCATGACTTATTTAAATTCAGGAGCCGAGTCATCACCTGAAAATGATCTGACAGCCAGCCTAGATTTAACAGCGGGAATTTATGACAGACAGCTTACGGTGGATTTAAGCTGCAGCGGCCTTTATCAAACAGAAGACATGGAACAGCTTCTAGATGAATTTTCTGTACAGCTGACGGAGCTAGCTGAACATTGTTGTAAGCAAGAGTCTGTCGAATATACGCCATCAGATTTTGAGACTGCCTCATTATCTATGGAAGAATTGGATTCCTTGTTCAAATGATGAGAAATGTATGGCTGGTTTTATGTCTTTGTATTCTGTCAGTTCAAACGTTGAATGGGGGACAGGCAAGCGCTCAGACGCCAGTTGATAAGCGTATTGACGTCCTGATAGAAAAGCAGATGAAGGAAAGCGGAATACCTGGGATTTCAGTGATTGCTGTAAAAGGTAATGAGGTGGTGTACAAAAAGGGATTCGGTTATGCCGATGAGGAGCATAACCGCCCTGTGACCAGCTCGACATTGTTTGAGATGGGCTCAACCTCTAAGGCGTTTACTGCTCTCGGCGTGCTTAGGCTTGCCCGCTTGGGGACAATCAGTCTGAATGATCCTGTCATCCGGTATGTCAGCGGATTTTATGCAGTTTACAAAGGAAAGAGAGAAGATATCACGATCAGTCAGCTGCTGCATCATACAAGCGGAATCCCATTTTTGTCGATAGCGGATATTAAAGCTGATTCAAGAAAAGACGCCTTGGAGCAAACAGCAAAAGGGTTACAGGGAGTTGAACTTAGTCATAAGCCGGGAACTGCATTTGAATATGCCACAATTAATTATGATGTGCTGGGATATATCATCGAACAGGCATCAGGACAGCCATATGAGCGATATATGGCTGAGCATGTTTTTAAGCAATTAGATATGTCAAACACGTATGCCGGGAGGACCGCTGGTCATGCAGGTGATGTATCAGCAGGTTTTAAAATTGGATTTGTAAAGGCCAGAGCCTATAAGGCGCCTGAGTATAGGGGGAACACGCCTGCCGGATATATTTTCACAAACGGAGAGGATTTATCCAAATGGCTTCAATTTCAACTGAAACACAGTGACGCTGATATAGACCGGCTGATTGAACAGAGTCACCTGCCGGATAAAAGTGTAAAAGCAGACGAGCCGGGCGTATATTACGGTGCGGGATGGTCAGTTTTTGAAAAAAAGGGCAGGGTCAAGGAAGTGTTTCATGCCGGCTCCAATCCTAATTTTTCTTCGTTTATTATCGTCAGCTCCGACGATAATGCGGCTGTAGGTGTTCTGGCCAATATGAACAGTGCGTACCCTGAGAAAATTGCCCGTTCTGTTTTACAAGCGATTTCCGGCCAGAACCAAATAGAGGACGATGCTGTAACTGATCCCTTTCAATTTATTGATAAAGCAGCTGCCAGCATGCTGGGTTTATTCAGTATATTATTTATCGTTCTTCTGTGCCGTATCTATATTTGGCTGAGAAGAGCAAAAGCGAAAAGCCTTCCCGTTCAACAGCGGACAAGGATAAAGGCATTGCTTTGGGGGCTATTACTGGCAGTAGGCATGCTGGTGCCGAAGCTTATTTCTGTTTTTGCCTTTAATGGTTTGCCATGGAGCATGATATTCATCTGGGGCCCTGTTTCTCTTCTATATTTGGCAGCGGTTTACTATATGCTACTATTTGCCTCCTGTATATACGGTTTAACCGCATGCTTATTCAATCAACGTGCCGCAAGAAGGAGTGAAACGCATGAAATGTGAAGCATATATCCCTGGTATTCAGCCGTTTAACGAACTATTTTATCGCAGCTGTTTTTTTAACTGTTATTTTTCCGTCGTTCGCTCGTTTCAGCAAGAGATGTATCCTTATCTTTTAAATGATATTTATTCTTATCAAATGGATGAAGAAGGTTATCCGATAATTGAACGGACAGAAGTCCATGATCCCGAGCATGTCATGAATTTGCAGGGAATTAACGCGGATAAGCAATCAATGAGCGGCAATCTCATAACTGATATAAAACAGGACATTCTTGAAAACAAACCCGTCATCATATGGCTGGACACATACGCCCAGCCTTACAGGCAGGAATATATGTCTAAACATAACCGCAACTGCATGTTGATTTACGGCTTTCATGACGCTGAACAGACCGTTCTTGCCATTGAAAACCGTTATCCGGATAACTTGTCATATGAGACCAGAAACATCTCAAATCATCATCTGGTCAAAGCCTATCAAGCTTATCATGACTATTTTCAGCCGCCTGCCGCTTTTCATTCGTATGCCTCTTTTTCTTATGATCCAGATAAGGACTGCTCAGGGCATAGCATCTTCAAGGATGCTAGTGCCTATTTTGTTCAAAATGTCACCAAGTATCTAGAACGAATGTTATCCGGTTTGACGAGTTTCAGCCGGTTTATCGATCAATTTCATAGCATAAGAGACAGCGAAAAGCTCCTTCACTCATTTAATGAGATTTTAAATATAAAAAAAATTGAGCAATACCGCCTCTCCCTTCTTCCGGCGTTTGACCAGCTTACAGCTGTGACAGCCGGCATTATTAAGGAATGGGAAACGGCGCGGCATCTTGCGGCAAAGCTTTATTTTTCGGGAGGATCATCTTCCGGTTATGAAGACCGGATTAAAGATTCACTGAAAAAAGTGCTGGAGCTTGAAGCAGCACATATTGAATGTTTGAAGGATATTGGTAAAGAGGAGAGGGTCAAATGATCAAATTATTCTGTCTGCCATATGCCGGGAGTTCGAGCACCATCTTTAGCGGATGGAAAAGGTTTCTTGATGCGTCAGTTGAACTGGTGGCCTTGGAGCTTCCCGGACATGGAACAAGAATGTCTGAGCCCTTGCTGAATCATGCAGAATCTGTGGCAGAAGACCTTTTTGAGCAAGCAACATCCCATTTGGGCGATTCCGATTATGCCATTTTTGGACACAGCATGGGATCGTTGCTTGCATATGAGCTACAAAAGAAATTAACCGCTGAAAATAAACAGCCGATCCATATGTTTTTTTCTGGGCGGTTTCCTCCTCATATCCCGGAAAAGAAAGTGCTTCATCAGCTTTCAGATTCCGCTTTAAAACAAGCGATCATTGATATGGGAGGTGTGCCCGAAGAGTTCAACAAAAATGAGCAGGTGCTTGATTTTTTCCTTCCTATTTTAAGAGCTGATTTTCAGCTCCTGGAGACCTACAGGAATACAAGCGTTCAACCTCTCTCCTGCGATATCTCGATTTTTTACGGAAAACGTGATCTGCCGTCTGTGCTGTTTGATTTATCGGAATGGAATCAGTACACCGATCAGACATGCAGTTTTTACGAATTTGAGGGCGACCACTTTTTTATTAATCAAAGGACAGAAGAAGTGACAGCAAAAATCAATCATATTTTGAATCAGACAGGAGTGGTGTGAAATGGATTTCAGAAACGCCGGTGTTATCGGAGGGGGCGTCATGGGGGCCGATATGGCTCTTGATTTGTCTGCGAATGGGTATCATGTGATTTTACTGGATGTCAGCGACGAGAAACTGAAAGCCGCTGAAGAAAATATAAGAAAGACGTTCCGGCTTGTTCAGCTTATGCGAAAAGATAAATTCAGCATGTCACTGGATGATGTGCTTGAGAACATTCAGTTTACGACTGAGCCGAGCAATTTGAAACCTGCTGATATCATCATCGAAAATGTAACGGAAGATTGGAATATCAAACGGCAGGTATATACGCAATTACGTGATATCTGCCATACAGAAACCATCTACCTTGTAAATACAAGCTGCATCTCAATTACGAAGGTAGGTTCACTGATGCATCGCCCGGAAAAGGTGATTGGAGCGCATTTTATGAACCCTGTTCCTTTGAAAGAACTCGTAGAAGTGATTCGGGGTGATGCCACTTCTGATGAGACCGTCGATGCAACCGTACAGTTTTTGAAATCTTTTGACAAAAAACCTGTTGTCGTGAACGATTTTCCTGGGTTTGTATCAAATCGCGTGTTAATGCTGACCATTAATGAAAGCATTTGGACAGTTCAAGATCAGGTGGCGACACCGGCAAATGTTGATAAAATTTTCCGCGGCGGATTCGGGCATAAAATGGGACCGCTTGCGACTGCGGATTTAATTGGTCTTGATACGATCCTTAACTCCCTGCTGGTTCTGTATGAAAGCTACAAAGATTCAAAATTCAGGCCATGTCCGCTGCTTGTGAAAATGGTGGATGCAGGAAAGCTGGGAAGAAAGTCAGGCCAGGGATTTTTCCAATACAGTTAAAGGAGGAACGCCCATTGAAAAAGGGAGTTAAGTGTGTTGTCTGGGATTTAGATCATACCTTATGGGATGGGATTCTGCTTGAATCCGATGATGTAAAGCTGAAGGACGGTATAAAAGAAATTTTGACCGAGCTTGATGAACGCGGCATACTGCTGTCTATTGCAAGCAGAAATGACGAAGCGTCTGTTATGGAGAAATTAAAGGAATTCGGAATAGACCATTTCTTTTTATATCCGGAAATCGGCTGGAATGCAAAGTCGTCTTCTTTGGAAAAGATTAGCCAAAATCTCAATATCCATAAGGATACGCTGCTTTTTATTGACGACCAAGTGTTTGAAAGAGAGGAAGTGCAAAATGCCCATCCGGACATTTCGTGCTGGGATGCTGCCCACTATAAGGATCTCATCAACGATCCTCTCCTGAAGCCGGCATTTATAACAGAGGATGCAAAAAGGCGCCGACAGATGTATGTGGAGGATGATCACAGAAGAGAGGCAGAAGAGCAGTTTGAAGGACCATCCGAGCAATTTCTTGCCAGTCTGAATATGAAGTTTACAATCAGCTATGCGCAAGAAAGCGACCTGCAGCGGGCTGAAGAGCTTACGGTGCGTACGAATCAGCTGAATGCAAGCGGAAAAACATACGATTATGAGGAATTGGATTATTTTCGAAAGTCGAATTCTCATATGCTTTTAGTCTGCGAGCTTGAGGATAAGTACGGCTCGTATGGCAAAATCGGACTCTCTTTAATCGAAAATAAAGAGGATGAATGGCACATTAAACTTCTTTTAATGTCATGCCGGGTCATGTCTCGCGGCGTCGGTACGATTTTGCTCACAGCCATCTTAAATGAAGCGAAAGAGCAAAGCAAAAAACTGTTTGCAGATTTTAAACAAACAGATCGGAACAGAGTGATGTATATCACATATAAGTTTGCCAATTTCAAAGAGCATACAAAGGGTCCAGACGGCTTCATCTTATTTGAAAATGACCTGAGCCAGATTCAGCCATATCCTGCATATGTTGAGGTCAAAACTGAATTCAGCCAATCGCCTGTTGCGGAAAGCAGCAATTAATCTAAATAGCGGGGAGAGCAAATTAATGAATCTTCATGAACAAATAAGAGAATATATTGAACAAAATCTGGTAGTTTTTGATGATGAAATCGAGTTATCAAATGATGACCACATCTTTGAAATGGGGTTTGTGAATTCTTTATTTGCGATGAAGCTTGTGACATTTCTGGAGCAAAATTTTAGATTTCAGCTTGATAACGAAGATTTAGATATTGCGAACTTCAGCACTGTAAATCGGATCGTCAGTCTGATTGAAAAGAAACAGTCGGGAGCAGTAGCAAATGAAAACAGCTGAGAAAAAAGCCGACATCATTCAAGAATTCCGGGTTTACTGTAACGAAAAAATCAGACCGTTTGCGGGAGAATTTGATGAGAAGGAGTGCATCCCGGAAGAATTGATAAAAGATTTAGGGAGCAAATCTTATTTTGCCGCGGGTATTCCGGAAACCTATCACGGTTTGGGATTGAACCCAATTGAGTACGGTTTGTTTACTGAACAAGCAGGTAAAGCGTGCTGTAATATTCGAACCCTGCTGACTGTGAATTCGTTAGTCGGTGAATCTCTGCTGCGGTACGGCACAGAACGCCAAAAAGAAGAATGGCTTGTCCCAATCGGAAAAGGAGAGAAGATCGGAGCGTTTGCATTGTCTGAACCGAACATTGGTTCAGACGCGAACCACATTGAAACATCGTATACAAAAAGCGGCAGCCGCTATATCATCCACGGCAGAAAAAAATGGATTTCCTTTGGTGCCATTGCTGACTTTTTTCTCGTTATCGCCCGTGATGGAGAAGAAGTGACCGCCTTTATTGTAGACAGCCGTCAGAGCGGAGTAACGGTAAAAAAAATGGAAGGCATGATGGCCAATAGAGCTTCTTATCTTGCAGAAATAGAGTTTGACGGCGTCGAGGTTTCTGATGAACAAATATTAGGACCAGCCGGAGGCGGTTTTAATTATATCGTTAACTTGGCTTTGGATCACGGGAGATACAGTGTTGCATGGGCCGGCTTGGCGATTGCACAGGAAGCCGTTGATTCGTTAGTCACGTACTCGCGAAAGAGAAGCCAATTCGGAGAGAAGCTCTACAAACATCAAATGATTAAAGGCATGATCGGTGATGCTGTAACGCAGTTGCATGCAGCACGCGCTTTATGTATGAAAGCCGGCGAAATGAGGATGAAACAAGATCCAGAGGCCGTGACGGAAACGTCTATCGCAAAATATTTCACTTCAAAGATCGCTGTTGACGTTACCAACTCGAACGTGCAGATCCACGGGGGAAGAGGCTTCAGCAAAGACCATTCAGCCGCCCGGCTGTACAGAGAAGCCAAAGTATTGGAGATCATTGAAGGAACATCTCAAATTCAACAGCAGGTGATCGCGAATTATGGATTGAGACGATATTTTGTTAAACATATATAGGCGGGATGGAGAGGATTCTGTGAGTGAGCAAATGAAAAAAATAGATAAAAAAAATATAGCCAACATACTCGGGCTGACAGCCATTCAGGAAGGGATGCTTTTTCACCATTTAATGGAGCCGGAAGGAAACGCCTATTTTGAACAAATGCTCATAAAAATGGAAAGCGAACCGGAGCATACTCTTTTTGAAAAGGCATGGCAGCAAACGGTTCAGCAAAATGAAATGCTTCGGACGGTGTTCAGATGGAAGGAAACATCGAAGCCGATTCAAATTGTATTAAAGCATCATAAAATAGATATTCGGTACCAGAACCTCCTATTCAAGCAAGGTATTTCCCAAGAGAAGCTGAAGGAGGAGCTTGCGGCGCATGACCGAAAAGAGCCGTTTCAGCTTCAAGAAGTGCCATTCCGCGTCACGCTGTATCAAACAGGAGAGGATTCCAGTTGGATGATGATCAGCTTTCATCATATCTTGATGGATGGCTGGAGCATGGGAATTGTCCTCAAAGAGTGGCTGGAAGCATATCAAGCGTTATCAAAGGGACAGTCACCTGTTATTTCGCAAAAACCATCCTATCAAGCTTTTGTGAAATGGCAGCAGGCACAGCAGCATAAAACGAAAGACAGCCAGGCAGCATTTTGGAAAGAATTATTGAAAGGCTGGGAGCCCGTGCAACTGTTGCCGAATACAGAAAGGCCGGGCAACCGAAACGCCATGTTTTCCAAACACGAGATCAAGCTCCCGGCTTCAGAAGGAAAGGCTCTGCGGGCATTTGCTTCTGAACAGCAAGTTACGCTTGCTTCAATTATATACACTGTATGGGGATTGCTTCTGATGAAGTATTCTAATCAAGAAGAAGTGGTCTTCGGGACAACTGTTTCAGGAAGAAATGCTGATGTGCCGGGGATTCAACAGATGACAGGACTGTTTATCAACACGCTCCCGCTGCGTCTTCGCTTTATGCCTCAATCCACACCTTTAGATGTGATTCAGCTGGCACATGAACAGACTGCTAGGAGAAGTGAATATGAGCATACGCCACTGTCTGATTTAAAAACATATGCGGGGCTGACTGCTGAACAATCATTGTTCGACTCGATTGTTGTAATTGAAAACTATCCGCTTGATCAAATGCTTAAGTCACGCGACCATCCTCTGACAATCGAACAATATGATATGTTCGAACAGACTGAGTTTGATTTGGCATTGAGTGTACAGGCTTTTGATGAACATATTCATTTCTCATTTATATATCATCCCGATGTCATGTCGGCTGCTCAAATGAATAGGCTGGGGCAGCATTTTATCAATCTGTTATGGGAAGTCATTGAGCACCCGGCAGAAAGATCCATCCATCGCCTCAATATGCTTTCAAAAGATGAAATACATTATCAGCTAGAAGAATTTTGTAACTATAAAGGCATGACCGAAAACGACCAACCAACTGTTATAGATTTGTTTGAGCAGCAGGCGGAAAAGACGCCCGACGCTCTGGCTGTGACGTTTCGCTCAGAAGGCCTGACTTATGATCAATTGAATAAAAAAGTGAATCAGCTCGCCCGCTTTTTAGAAAAGCAGGGTGTCAAACCTGCACAAAGAGTCGGTATTATAACAGAACATTCAATTGAAATGGTGATCGCTTGTCTATCTGTTTTAAAAGCAGGCGGCGCTTATGTTCCGATTGATCCCGATTATCCTGCGGAAAGAATTGAATATCTTCTTCAGGACAGCGGAGTAAAACTGCTGTTAACACAAGATATTGAGGGCCTGGTTTACTCGTACGATGGTCTAAAAGTAGATATTACCGACCAAAAGCTTTATCAGGGGAACGACAGCAATCTGGTGAAGCATTACAGCTCGAAGGACATTGCGTATTGTATATATACCTCTGGAACAACAGGCAGGCCAAAAGGGGTGCTTGTTAAGCATCTAGGTCTTGAAAATTATATTTCCTGGGCCGCCGAACAATATGTAAGAGGGGAAAAAAGAGATTTCGCCCTTTATACATCTTTGTCGTTTGATTTAACGGTGACCTCTATCTTTACTCCGCTTGCGACCGGAAACGCAATTATTGTGTATCAGGATAAAAACAAGCAGCTTCTTGTGGAACAGATTTTGAAGGATAATCGCGCCCACGTCATGAAATTGACTCCTTCCCATCTGCATTTCATTTCCGAGCTGCCGTTTCAAAACAGTGTGATGAAATGCCTGATACTGGGGGGAGAGCAATTAGAAACGTCCTTGGCTGCAAAAATTGAAGAAAACTTCAATGGACAAATTGAGATCTTTAATGAATACGGTCCAACGGAAACGGTGGTGGGCTGCATGATTCACCGTTACACCTCTGTTCGGGATAAAGATCTATATGTGCCGATTGGACGTCCTGCCGCACACACCGATATATACATTCTTGATTCAAACTTGAATCTGCTGCCGCAAGGGGCGGAAGGCGAATTATATATCGGTGGAAAAGGAGTAGCAGCAGGCTACTTGGGGCGGGAGGAACTGACCGCTGAGCGCTTTGTGGTACATCCCTTTAAACCGGGTGAAACCTTATATAAAACAGGAGATGCCGCCCGTTTTTTGCCGGATGGAACGATTCAGTTCTTAGGCAGAAACGATGACCAGATCAAGCTTAGGGGGTATCGGATTGAGAGCGGTGAAATTGAGCACTGGCTTTGCCGGTACGGACGGGTAAAAGCGGCATCGGCCGTTGTAAAAAAGGACGCGTCCCAGACACCGTGCCTGGCTGCCTATCTTTTTACTGACGAGACGATTGATGAAAAACAGCTGCGCGCTTTCTTACGCCAGCATTTACCTGAATATATGATTCCATCTCACTTTATTGTGATGAGTGAGATGCCGCTTACAGCAAACGGAAAACTGGATAAAAAAGCATTGCCTGAACTTACAAAAGAGACAGAACGGAAGGCGATTGCGCCATCATCTGCTTCTGAAACAGAAAAGATGGTACTGGAGATTTGGCGGCATGTGCTTGGTAAAGACAGTATCAATATACAGGACAAGTTTTTTGAAATTGGCGGCACTTCTCTGCATCTGATTCAGGTCAATCAGCAGCTTTCTAAGAAAACGGGAAGAAGTATTCCGATGGTTGAGATGTTCCGGCGTCCTACAGTTCAGTCTCTTGCAGATTTTTTGTCAGCTCCTGATGAAAAGCAGCGAGAAAACAAAACACCAATAATATCAAAGAAAAGTGCTCCATCAGATGAAAGCATCGCCATCATCGGCATGGCCGGCCGTTTTCCTGGAGCCGAAAACATAGATGAGTTTTGGCGCAACCTGCAAAACGGCAAGGAATCCATCTCCTTTTTCAGTGATGAAGAACTGCTTGCGGCAGGCATTGATGAACAAACATTTACCAGAACTGATTATGTAAGAGCGAAAGGAATCATTGAAGGCCCCGATTTATTTGATGCATCTTTCTTCGGCTATTCACCGGGACAGGCGGAGGTTATGGACCCGCAAATCCGCCTTCTTCATGAATACGCGTGGAAGACGCTGGAGGATGCAGGCTGTGTTTCTGCTGATTATGAAGGGAAAATTGGTTTGTTTACAGGGACAACTTCAAATTTTCAATGGCTTCAGCATTTCGCAGATTCACTGGATGGCCA
The DNA here is from genome assembly GCF_020708615.1 of Bacillus sp. LBG-1-113. NCBI lineage: Bacteria > Bacillati > Bacillota > Bacilli > Caryophanales > Bacillaceae > Bacillus > Bacillus sp. LBG-1-113. The sequence goes on from NZ_JAJFDG010000004.1 coordinate 85,903, forward strand.
GATGTCAGAGCTGTTTGAAATTGGTTCTTTAAATGATACCTATACGATCAGCACAAGGGTTGCTCATAAGCTCAATTTAAAAGGTCCTGCTATCACGCTTCAGACAGCATGCTCAACTTCCTTGGTTGCGCTGCATTTGGCCTGCAAGTCTGTGCTGAATGGAGAATCAGATGTTGCGCTGGCAGGAGGTGTGTCTATTCTTCATCCGGTTACTTCCGGATATATCTACCAAGAGAATATGGTGAAATCGCCGGATGGCCATTGTCGCGCGTTTGATAAAGACGCCAAAGGCACCGTAGGCGGCGATGGCGTCGGATTTGTCGCAGTGAAATCATTGAGCCGCGCTTTAGCCGAGGGGGACCGCATTTATGCGGTGGTAAAAGGATCTGCGGTCAACAATGACGGTGATCAAAAGGTAGGATTCAATGCACCGAGTGTGGAAGGCCAGACACAGGTGATAAGAGATGCGATTGCTGACGCTGGCATTGAGCCGGAAACGATCAGTTATATAGAAACCCACGGGACGGGAACAGCTCTCGGAGACCCAATTGAAATTGAAGCTTTGACTAAAGCATTTCAAACGAATAAGACAGCCTTTTGCCGGATTGGATCGGTAAAAACAAATATAGGCCATCTTGATGCGGCAGCCGGTGCAGCGGGTCTCATCAAAACAGTTCTGTCTCTAAAGCATCATCAACTTGTTCCGAGCCTTCATTTTAAAGAGGCCAATCCGAATATTAATTTTAAAAACAGTCCTTTCCTGGTGAATGACAAGCTCCAAATGTGGGAGAAGGCAAATACCCCAAGACGCGCCGGAGTGAGTTCGTTTGGTATGGGAGGCACCAACGCCCATGTGATTTTGGAAGAAGCGCCTGTCAGTGAACGTGAAGAACATCCGCGTGCATATCAGCTGTTTCCTCTTTCGGCCAAAACGATGAATGCTCTTGAAAAAACAAAAGACCATCTGCTCGAGCAGATGGAAAGGAATCCGGAGCTTAATGCCGCTGACGCCGCTTATACGCTGCAGGCCGGAAGACAGCACTTTGATTATCGGCAAATGTTTGTGGCAAAGGACAGACATGATGTCATCCGTTTGCTTTCTGAGAAGAAGGACAGGGGACTCAGCCGAATGTCACGGATTCAGGAAAAGCAGGATAAAAAATTAATCTTTATGTTTACAGGGCAGGGCAGTCAATATGTCAACATGGGCCGGGATCTGTACAGGGAGGAGCCGTTTTTCAAAGAAACGATGGATCGCTGTTTTCATGAATTTTATGAAACGACCGGAGAAAGGCTTGAAGATTTTCTTTATCCCGATCAGGAGCATGAAGACTCTGCCGTGAAAAAACTTCAAGAGACGAAGTATGCCCAGCCGGCTATTTTTGCGCTGGAATATGCGCTGTCACTTCTGCTTATGAAGTGGGGACTCCGTCCATGGGCAATGATTGGCTACAGCTTCGGTGAACTAACTGCTGCCGCAGTATCCGGAGTATTTACACTAAGTGATGCCATCAAGCTGATCAGCTTACGGGGACATGTGATGCAAGAGGCGCCTGCAGGCACAATGCTGAGTGTGCCACTGCCGGAGGAAGAACTGAAGGCCATTCTGCCTGATCATATTTCATTGGCTGTTGTGAATGACGCTTCCTGCATTGTGTCGGGGCTTGAGCAAGACATTGCTGTATTTGAAGAACAATTGAAAGCCAAAAAAGTGCTTTGCATGAGAGTAAAAGGATCAATAGCTGCTCATTCGCAGGTTATGAAATCCGCTGCTGAACGATTTGGGCAAACGGCTAAGCACATTGCTTACGAAAAGACTGGTATACCTTTCTTTTCGAACTTAACCGGGGATTGGATTGCGGATGAGGAAGCAGCGGATTATGAATATTGGAAGAGGCACATGACTGAGACCGTGCGCTTTGCCGAAGGAATTGCCGTGTTATCGAAGCAGGAAAATGCCATCTTTATCGAAATCGGCCCGGGGCAGGATTTAAGTGTGCTGGTAAAAAGATCGATTAAGGATGAGCTCCGTCAGCATGCTTGCAATGTGCTGAAGAACAGCAAGCAGAGTATGTCGGATGTTCAGTTTTTACTCAGCAGAATCGGAACGATGTGGATGTATGGCGCGGACATTGAGTGGCACAGTCTTCACGAGGGCCGAAATCCTCGGAAGATCTCTATGCCTCACTATCCTTTTGAAAAGGAATCGTATTGGTATAAACGGAGTCATATCGCCGCCCAGAAAGGCAAACAGCATTCAGGGGGCAAGCTTCCGCTTCAGGAGTGGTTCTATCTGCCGCAATGGAAGAAAGAAATCCTGGCAATTTCTCCCGAGATCGAAGCGGTGGAAGAAACTTTGCTAGTTTTTATGGAGGACAGTGATTTTTGCCATAAGCTTATTCGCGATCTCCAATCATCCTATGACTCTTGTGTCATCATTCAAAAAGGGCATCAATACCAGCAGGTTGAAAAAGGCGTTTACACGCTTCGCCCTGATTCAGCGGAAGATTACAGCCGTCTCTTTGAAGCGTTTGAGAAGGATAACATCCGATACAGCCGGATTTTGCATCTCTGGGGGCTTGCGGAGAAGGATGAATCCGCAGACACTTCCGAGTGGATTGAGCAAATGCAAACTTATTCCTATTATTCCCTGCTTTACTTGGGCCAGGCATTGAAAAAGAAAGGAACAGAGCAGGAAATTTCAATCTTTGCACTATCATCTCTTACGTATCAGCTTGGCGGAGAAGATACGCTGTATCCAGAGAAAGCCATACATCTAGGGCCTAGTATGGTCATATCTCAGGAAACACCGTTCCTTCGCTATAGAGTGATTGATATAGACAGTCAGAAAGAGGGATCCTGGAAACAAGACAAGCTGCTCGAGCTCATCAAATCAGAGCTGATGACAGAGTCTGGGAATCTCTTAACGGTTTACAGAAATAACAAGAGATACACCCGGAATTTTATTCGAACAGCCGTGCCTTCTGAATCATCAGGGGGACACCTTCGTCCCGGCGGCGTATACCTGCTGATTGGCGGGCTGGGTTTTATCGGTTTAAATGCAGCAAAAACGATTGCTGAGAAAACCCAAGGAAAACTCATTTTGACGAGCCGTTCAGGCCTTCCGCCACGGAGTGAATGGGAGTCCTTGATTAGCACGTATGCTGAGGATGATCCAACGGTTAAAAAAATAAAGTCGGTATATGAGATAGAAGAAGCAGGTGCAGAAGTGACCGTGGCTGCTGTGGATGCAAGCTGTGAAGCCGATATGACTGAATTGGTTCAAATGGCCGAGCGTAAGTATGGTTCGATCCATGGTGTCATCTATGCGGCTGGTGTAACGGGCGAACGGTCATTCAGGATGATGGAACAAACGGATAAAAGTTTCTCAAATGCTCATTTTCAAGCAAAAATGACGGGTGTTGCAGTTTTGGAAAAAGCTCTGGCACATCGTCCGCTTGATTTCTGTTTTTTGATTTCATCTTTATCGCCGATATTGGGAGGACTTGGATTTACCGCCTATACTGCAGTGAACCAGTTTGTCGATGCCTTTGTATATGATCATAATTCACGGCATCCGGTTCAGTGGACAGCTCTAAATTTGGACGGCTGGGAATTTGAAGACGGCAAAAAGCCGGATATACCTATTGGAGGGGATTTAGAGAATACGCTGATCCGCGCACAAGAAGGTCGAGAGGTCTTCGAAAGAATTTTCACGTTTGAGCACACGGATCAGATTGTGGTGTCTGCCACGGATCTGCAGGAAAGGATACGAAAATATGTAAATCGTCTGCAGCAGCCTAACGGTGAAGAGCAAGAGGACGTTTCGCTGTACGGCCGGCCAGAACTTACCGCTGAATATGCTGAGCCGGTGACTGATATCGAGAAAAAACTTCTTGTTCATTGGCAGTCGTTTTTCAAGATTGATCAAATCGGCATAGACGATGATTTCTTTGAAATGGGCGGGGATTCGTTAAAAGCGATTACTTTCATTTCTGTTATTCATCAAGCGTTTCATGTGGAAATTGCACTGCCGGATTTCTTTAAGATTCCGACGATTAGGCAAATGGCCGATTTTATCAGCCGAGCCGAAAAGAAAATGTACAAAAAGATAGAAAAAGCTGCAAAACGGGGTTATTATTCCCTGTCCTCAGCGCAAAAGCGGCTTTATCTAGTTCAGCAGTTTGATAAAACAAGTACTGGCTACAATGAGTTCACAGCGGGCCGGATTGCAGGAAAGCTTGAGATGAAAAAGCTTGAGCATGCATTCAGGCAATTGATCTTGCGGCACGAGAGTTTAAGAACATCCTTTGAAGCGGTAGACGGCGTTCCAATGCAGTGCATAGCTGAGCATGCGGAATTCCATGCAGACTTTTTTGACTTATCACATACGGCAGATGAGGAAGTGCGGAAGCAAAAAGAACAAGAAGTCATCAGCGGCTTCTTAAAGCCGTTCCAGCTTGATCAGGCTCCGCTTATGAGAGCGGGGGTTATTAAGAATAACGATAATGAATATATTCTGATGCTTGATATGCACCATATTATTTCTGACGGTTTATCTCAGGATATCTTAGTCAGCGAGTTTATGGATCTGTATGACGGTAAGGAGCTTGCGCCGCTGGAGCTGCAGTATAAAGATTTCTCAGAATGGCAGAATCAGATGCTTCAGTCTGATGATTTGAATGAAGTGAAAACATATTGGCTGAAGCGGCTTGACGGTTTTCGTGAGCTTCAGCTGCCGGCTGATTATCAAAGACCTGATGTTAAAAGCTTTGCAGGCGCCCATTACCGATTTCATATCAGCGGAGAAGAGCTTGAGGCGTTTAAAGCGATAATGGCTGATGAAGACGCCACGCTGTTTATGGGACTTTTAGCAATCTATCAAGTCCTGCTGCACAAGCTCACCGGACAGTCTGACATTGTGGTAGGAGTTCCTGTTGCAGGGAGAAGGCAGGAGGAACTGCAGCGGATCATCGGTATATTTGTAAATATGCTCCCGCTTCGGTTTTATCCCGAAAAAGAAATGACGTTCACTCAATTCCTGCAACATGTCAAGCAGCTGGTCATTGATGATTTTGACCATCAGGATTATCAGTATGAACATATGGTTCAAGACTTGAAGTTAGATAGGAAGCTAAACCGGAATCACATTTTTGATACCGTTTTTGCCCTCCAGAATTTAAGTCAGCCTGCTTTAGAGGTAGATGGGATCACATTGACCGATTATGAGTATGAAACAGCGGTCTCTCGCTTTGACTTGCTGTGGATCGCATCAGAAGACAAAAACGGTTTATCTTCTGTCATTGAATACAGCACCGAACTGTTTACAAGAGAAACCATCGAAAGCATTGCGAAAGGGATTAAAGAGGTGCTGTCAGCCGTAAGCGCGTGTAAGCAAACCGCTCTCAGAGATATAGAACTGGCTTCAGGCATCAATGATTTAGAAGAAGTATCGTTGCTGGAACTAGACGATCTGAAAATCTAGCAGAAATAGGTGAATATAGAATGAATCAAACCGATGTCTTTCAATTGAAAACTGCAGCTCTTGAAAAAGTGAAGGAGCGGCAATATTGGACGGCTGCATTATCTCATATCCCGACGGACTGCCGTTTTCCTTATCATTCACAGCACCTTGACCAAAAAGATGAAGAAGCTTCATTAACTTTCACATTTCCGCCTCAGCTGGAAAAGGCCATCTTAAAGGCAGCCGGAGCATCGGATTTGCGTCTGTTTATCATTTTTATGACTACAGCGGTCACACTGCTGCATCGGTACACCGGAAGGACGGATATCATAACGGCGGCTCCTGTACTGAAGCAGCGGGAAACGCAGCCGATAATCAATGATCTTCTTCCGCTGCTGGTGAAAACAGATCCTTCTATGAGTTTCAGAGACTGCCTTGAGCGGGTGAAACAGGCTTTTCAACAAGCGCATGCCCATCAAAATTATCCTGTGAAAATCCTGTTGGATGAGCTTCATCCTTTGCATAAAAAGGGGGAGCCCCGCTTCGGGATTTCCCTTGCAGTGGCTGGCCTTCAGCAGCCTGCGTCATTGAAAGAGATGGACACCGATTTATTGATTTCTATCCAGCGTGATGAAGGGATATTGACTGGTAAGGTGAGCTGGAATTTGAAGCATTACACATTTGAAACTGCTGAACGGATAGCGGGACATTTTTGCACGCTGACAGAGCAGGCAATGTCAGCACCAGAGACACTCATCTCTGAGCTGCAATTTCTTTCTCAAGAAGAGAGAGAGCAAATCACCACCGCTTTTAATCAAACAGATCAGCCATATCCGAAAAATAAATCCATTGTCGACCTTTTCAAAGAACAGGCCGATCGCAAGCCGGATCAGCCTGCGATTGTTTATGAAGATGTCAGCTTCACATACCGTGAGGCAGATGAATTGTCAGACCGAATCGCGGCTTTTTTGATAAAAGAAGGTGTTCGCCATGAGGAGCCTGTGGGGCTGATGGTCGATCGCTCGGCTGAAATGGTGATTGGCATATTGGGCATTTTGAAAGCTGGCTGTCCCTATCTGCCTCTAGATGTGAATCTTCCGTCTGAGCGGATGGAATATATGCTGAAAAACAGCGGTTCGCTTTTAGTGATCACGAATGAAGACACTGCCAATTCTGCTGACCGGCAAAACAGATTGTTTATAGAGGAGATGCTGAAATTCGATCAGGCAGCGGAGCAGGAGCGTCAGCCGTCTCCTGAAGACCTCGCTTACGTGCTGTATACATCCGGGACAACTGGCAAACCGAAAGGCGTGATGGTTGAGCACCGTCAAGTCGTCAATTTGGTGTCTGGCCTGGACGGCATTCATTTTCAGCCGCTTTCACAAGTGCACCTCCGCATAGGAATGCTTGCGTCACATATTTTTGATGCTTCGGTGCAAACGCTGTTTCCCGCGCTGCTTCTCGGGCACACCTTATATATTGCACCGGATCATGCGAGGATGGATGGAAAAGGGCTGTGGTCATTTTATGAAGAGAATCGCATTCATATTTCAGACGCAACGCCATCCCATTTACGCCTTATGATCAAAGCGGCTGATGAGAATGAGCCGCATCACGTTGAAGAGCTGAAGTTAATATTGGCTGGTGGCGAAGTCCTACCGCCCCAATTGGTTCAGCAATTTTTACAAACGTTTCGAGCTGACAAGCCAGTGATGACAAATAATTACGGACCGACGGAATGCGCGGTACAGTCAGCCGCTTTTATCATTCCCGAGTCTTGGAAGGAAGCAGCTGTGCCGATCGGCAGGCCGATGCCGAATGAGCAGATTTTTATTTTAGATCACTGCGGCCAGCCTGTGCCGATCGGCGTGTACGGAGAATTATGCATTGCAGGCGACGGGGTGGCTAGAGGATATATCAACCAGCCTGAGCTGACGGCTAAAAAGTTTACAGTACCGCAATATATTCCTGCCAGCAAGCTTTATCGTACCGGTGACTTAGCGAGATGGCGTTCTGACGGATTGATCGAATTTTTCGGCAGATACGATGATCAAGTGAAAATCAGAGGATTCAGAGTGGAACTTGATGAGATTAGGCAGACACTGCTAGATTACCGCGAGTCCGGACAAATCATTCATGATGCTGTGGTCATTCCAGTTCGGAAGGAATCAAATGATCAGTTTCTTGTGGCGTATCTGATTTCCGATCAAAAGCTGAAAACTCGAAAAATGAGAGGGTTTTTAGCATCAAAGCTGCCCGGTTATATGATCCCGAGACGGTTCATTCGGGTGGAATCATTTCCGATGAACCTGTCGGGAAAGCTCGATCTTCAGGCGCTCCCTGATCCAACGGAAGAGCCTGAATCGCTCGAGAAAGTCATAAAACCGCACAATGAAACCGAGAAAAAATTAGTTTCAATTTTTGCCGAGATTTTGAATATCCCTGAATCTGATATCAGCATGGAGGATAACTTTTTTGATATCGGCGGAAACTCATTTCATATCGTTGAACTATCGAACAAAATGAAAGAGCAGTTCGGGCAGGAGTTATCAGTTATTCAACTGTTCCAATACACTTCCGTATCGGCAATAGCAGCCCAGCTCAGCCGGCAAGTGGAGCCTGAGAATTCTGCAGCAGATGCTGAGGGGGCGGAAGAGGCAGCGGAAGATTTAGAAAATGTCGTACAACTGTTAGGCGGGAACTCTGATGAGTAAAACAACAGGCTTAGAAATAGCTATTATTGGAATGGCGTGCCGTTTCCCAGGTGCCAGAAATATTGAGGAGTTTTGGGAGAACCTCAAAACAGGCACGGAGTCGATTACGTTTTTCTCAAAAGAAGAACTGATGGAAGCTGGTGTTCCTGAAGAACAACTGGATCATAAGGATTACGTCAGAGCCAAAGGAAAAGTGGACAGGCATGACCATTTCGATGCGGCGTTTTTCGGCTACTCGCAGCGGGAGGCTGAGGTGATGGACCCGCAAGTGCGAATGTTTCATGAAGTCGCATGGGAATCGCTTGAAAACGCGGGCTACAATCCGGAAAACTATTCGCAGCCTATCGGCTTATTCGGCGCGGCTTCTGCAAATTTGTACTGGCAGGCAAGCTCAATGCTGTTGAGAAGCAGCAGTTCTTCTGAGCAGTTTGCAGCAGTCCAGTTGACGGATAAGGATTTTATGAATACGCAAGTTTCCTACAAATTAAATTTAAAAGGACCGAGCATCGCAGTGGATACAGCCTGTTCTTCCTCTCTCACCGCTGTGCATCTCGCATCCAGGGCTTTGCTTACTGGCGACTGTAAAATGGCGCTCGCCGGCGGAGTGACGGTGACTTGTCCCCACAAAAAAGGCTATATGTATCAAGAAGGGATGATTATGTCGCCGGACGGCCACTGCCGTACCTTTGACGCAGAAGCAAAAGGGACGGTCGGCGGTGAAGGCTGCGGTGTCGTCGTGTTGAAAACCTTAAAGCAGGCGCTGAAGGATCAAGATCATATTTACGCTGTCATTAAAGGATCAGCCTATAATAATGACGGCAGCCGGAAAGTTGGCTTTACCGCCCCGAGTATCGAAGGGCAGGCGGATGTCATTAAAAAAGCGCTGAATATCAGCCGAGTAGAGCCTGAAAGCATTTCTTATATCGAAGCACACGGCACGGGCACCTCTCTTGGGGACCCTGTTGAAATAGAGGCGCTCAAACAAGCGTTTCAAACCGATAAAAAACAGTACTGCGCAATAGGGTCAGTTAAAACAAATATCGGTCACTTGGATTCAGCCGCTGGAATTGCGGGGTTGATTAAAACGGCGCTTAGTCTCAAAGCGAGAACCCTGCCGCCAAGCCTTCATTATCAAAAGCCAAATCCGAAAATTGATTTTGAAAACAGCCCTTTTTATGTCAGCGCATCAGCAAAAAAATGGACAACATCTGCCCAGGTACTCCGGGCGGGGGTCAGTTCCTTCGGTATCGGCGGCACGAATGTTCATGTCGTTATGGAGGAGCCGCCGCTAAAGGAACGATGTTATAAAGATCAGGAAGAGTCACTCATGCTTGTATCTGCCCGATCTCAAAAAGCCGCGGTGAAGGCTGTCGATCAGGTGAAGCAATTTATAAAAGAGAACAAAGAGGTGCCCCTTCAGGACATTTCGTACACACTGCAGGAGGGCCGCCAGCATTTTCAGTACCGCCAGGCTTTTACGGCAGGTCCTTTAGGGATAACAAGCGGAATGTCAAAGCCTTCTCTGGCGCTGGAGAAGCCGGCTGTCGTTTTTATGTTTTCCGGACAAGGCTCCCAATATGTCAATATGGGGAAACAGCTGTTTGATACGGAGCTTATATTTCATGAGGAGTTGCAACGCTGTTTTACCATTCTCCAATCAGAGGAAGGAATCAATATAAGCAGCGTGATGTTTCCAGCTGATGAAGCAGAAAGCGCAGAAGCTGAAAGGCTTATCCATCAAACATCGTATACGCAGCCGATTCTGTTTTCTTTTGAATATGCGCTGGCGTCCCTCTTAATCAAAAAGGGGCTTAAGCCGCAGTACATGATCGGCCACAGTATAGGGGAAATAGCGGCAGCCTGCCTGTCCGGCGTTTGTTCATTAGAAGACGCCCTCCATATGGTGGCGGTGAGAGGCCGGCTGATGCAGGATATGCCCGAGGGAGAAATGCTAAGTGTCGCCCTGCCTTGCAGAGAGACAGAGATGGAATTGACGGCGGGAGTTGAGCTGTCGGCTTCAAACAGCTCGGGTTTATCGGTTGTATCGGGGCAAAGAGAGCCGATTAATGCCCTTGCCGCCAGCCTGCAGAAAAAAGGAGTGGCGATTCAGCATTTAAAAACGTCTCATGCGTTCCATTCAAGCATGATGGAGCCGGCGGCATCCCGTTTTGTTGATTGTCTTCAAGATATGGAATTACAAGCAAACGGCATCCCCTTTATTTCGAATGTGACAGGTGATTGGATAAAAGGGGAGCAGGCGGCAGATCCGCATTATTGGGCCTCTCATATTATGAAAAAGGTTGACTTTGATTCAGGGCTGAATACACTGCTGCGAATGGACAACGTTGTATTTGTCGAAATCGGACCGGGGAATACATTAACGCAATTTGTAAGAAAGCATAAGAGCTTCACTGATCGGCATGCCGCTGTAAACATCATCAGGCATCCGAAAGAAGCATCGTCTGACCGGACATATCTGTTAAATAGCATCGGTAAGATTTGGGCGCATGGTACAAGCTTCAGCTGGGAGCATTTTCGCCAAGATGACTCATACGAAAGAGTTCCGCTTCCGACGTATCCTTTTGAGCATCAAATATTTCCCGATCCGCAACCGTCTCAAGGCAGTATGGAGGAGAAGATCAAAAAAGAATTAAAACTAAGTGCTACATCGGATGAACAGCAGCTTCCTTTTGATAAATGGTTTTCCATCCCAATCTGGGAAAGAACAGAACCGGCTATCAAGACAAGAACCCACAAAGGAAAGCAGATACTCATTTTTGAACAAAACAGTAATGTCAGCCAATATCTCTTAAAACAGCAAGCGGAAGCAGTGTCTGTCCTGCCGGGTGATCGCTTTGCAGAAATAGACAGAAACACGTTTACAGTAAATCATCGTGAAACCTCTCATCTGCAAAAACTTCTGGATGAGCTGAAAATAAGGGGATTTGTCCCTGATGAAATCCTCTGCATGTGGATGCAGGATTCTAATCACTGTGATGCGGACATTGCGGAACACACATTAGCCGGTTATCTTCCTCTTCTTGATCTTGTCCGGTTGCTGGCAGAGAGTAATAAAAGAATGAACATCACCGCTGTGACAAATCAGGCGCATGATGTGACGGGAATGGAAGACCTTCAGCCCCACCAGGCCGCACTCACAGGAGTCTGTCTGACCATTCCTCAAGAGTATAAGCAAATCAGCTGCAAAACCGTCGATCTTTGTCCGCATCCGCGGCACGGTCAATCAGGCTGGGCTGAAATCATTTCTTATGAACTGACTAAAGAAGATGATCAGCCAGTGGTGGCTTATCGAGGAAACAGCAGGTGGATTCGGCGGGCGAAGCAGGCGGTCAAACAAGATGAGATGGATATGACGGACACTCTCAGGTACAAAGGTGTTTATTTCATTACAGGAGGCCTCGGCGGGATCGGATTATCGCTTGCATCTTATTTAGCCGAAAAGGTTCAAGCAAAACTGGTGCTGCTAAGCCGAACAAGCCTGCAAGATATGGAAGAAGCCGAAAACGGCACGGCTGAATCCAGAAAACTCAAAGCGGTGGCTGAGCTTGAGAAGCTGGGATCTGAGGTGCTGGTATTGCAGGCGGACGTTTCAGACGAGGCAGAGCTTCAAAACGCTTTGCAAAAGGCAGAATACCGGTTCGGACAAGACATTCATGGCGTTATTCATGCAGCGGGCGTTCCCGATGGTAAAGTGATTCAAGCAAGGACACCAGACGATGAGTGGCATATGGCAAAAGCCAAAATCGCAGGAACTGCTCTGTTAAGAAAAGCATTTAGAGACAAACATCCGGACTTCTTTCTGCTTTGTTCCTCTTTGGTTTCGTTTTTAGGAGCAGGAGGCCAGGTCGGCTACGCAGCAGCAAATGCATTTTTGGACAGTTTTGCACATGCATGCAGAAAAGAAGGCGAAAACATGATAGCGGTCAACTGGGACCGCTGGGAACAAGTAGGGATGTCGCATGAATCGGAAACGGCAGCCATCCTTTCGAAAATAGTGAACACAGATGAGCAAAACAAAGGAATCCTGCCGGCTCTAGGCGCAAATGCGTTTAGGAAAGCTTTGCAGCTGAACTATCCGCAAGTGCTGATTTCACTGCAGGACGTACACAAACGAATAGAAGACAGCTATGTGAAAAAGGATGGACAAAACGCAGAGCCTGTACTGACGAAAGAGCGCTTGGACACTCTTGAAGAAAGGCTGATGGATATCTTCAAAGATTATTTTCATTCCGAGACTGATGTAAATATAAATTTCTTTGAATTAGGGGCTTCTTCACTTGATCTTCTTCAAGTAAGCGGCAGGATCAAAGCTGAACTTGGCGTGGATATCCCGGTTGTGATGATGTACAGCCACCCGACGGTTGCAGCGCTAACCCAAGCCGTCAAATCTCAGCAAAGCGGTGATGAATTGCACAAAAAAGGAATAGAGCCAGATCGCCAAAAAGTCATAAATGAAGGGAAAAACCGGCGAAAACAGCGAATGAGACGAAAATAGATGGGAGGCTGATTTCCATGGCTGACGATAAACAATGGACAGAAACAGGATTGGAAATAGCGGTAGTCGGTATGGCAGGCAAGTTTCCAGGCGCGGCAAATATTGATGAGTATTGGAGCAACATTTTAAAAGGAACAGAATCGGTCACTCAATTTACCGATGAAGAATTAAAAGAAGCCGGAGTGGATGAGTCGCTGCTTCATCAAGAGGAGTATGTAAAAGCAAAGCCGATCATTGATCAAGTTTCTGACTTTGATGCAGAGTTTTTCGGCTACTCACCCAGAGAAGCTGCTTTGATGGATCCTCAAATCAGACTCATGCATGAATGTACCTGGGAAGCGCTGGAGCATGCGGGCTGTGATGCTGAACGATTTAACGGGCTGATCGGGCTGTATGCTGGTGCTTCCAGCAATTTGTCCTGGATGGGCCGACATATGTCTTCTCTTCATAAGAATGAAGACGCTTTTCAAATCATGCACTTAAATGATTCGTCGTTCGCGTCACGAATCGCTTATAAACTTAATTTGAAAGGTCCGAGTGTATCCGTTCAAACCGCTTGCTCGACTTCTCTTGTCGCGATTCATATGGCATGCCAGGGCTTGATTGGAGGAGAATGTGACCTTGCATTAGCTGGAGGTGTGACCCTGAGCCTGCCGCATATATCTGGGTACCTTTATCAGGAAGGAATGATCTATTCATCAGACGGTCATTGCCGACCATTTGATGAAAAGGCGAACGGAACCATTTTTGGTGAAGGAGCCGGAGTGGTTGCATTAAAGCGATTGAAAGATGCCCAAGCTGACGGCGATGTGATTTATGCGGTTATCAAGGGCTCTGCAATTAATAATGATGGAAATAATAAAGCCGGGTATACGGCTCCAAGTGTGGAAGGCCAGGCAAATGTCATTGCCACAGCTATGGAAATGGCGGAAACGGACCCGGAAACCATTGGTTATGTTGAGGCCCACGGGACAGGAACGCCAGTCGGAGATCCGATCGAAATAGAGGCGCTTATCCGTGCTTTCAATACAGATAAAAAAGCATATTGCCGCATTGGTTCTGTTAAAGCGAACATCGGGCATCTGGACGCCGCATCTGGGATAGCAGGATTTATCAAAACCGTTATGATGCTACATTATAAAAAGTTACCGCCCGCTTTTCACTATCAAAAATCGAACCCGCGCATCAAGTTTGAGAACACGCCGTTTTTCGTCAATACAGAACTGACCGAGTGGGAATCTCTGCAAGGACCGAGAAGAGCCGGAGTGAGCGCCTTTGGAATCGGCGGGGCTAATGCGCACGTTGTCCTTGAAGAGCCTCCATTTCTTACTGATGAAATGCCAGCCGGCAGTCCTGAGCTTGTTGTTCTTTCTGCGAGAACAAGGCAAGAGCTTGACCGCTCTATGGATCAAATGGCTGATTTTCTTCGCCGGAATCCCGAAGCGCCGTTGCCAGCCATAGCTCGTACATTACAGCTTGGCAGAAAACAATTTCAGTACAGAATCTCATTTGTTGCTTCACATCAAAAGGATTTGCTTGATCAGCTTTCTGATCATCGGCGTGAGAAACGAATCAGCGAATCGACAGCTGTTCCAAGCAGTACCATGTTTGTATTTGCGGGAGACGTTCAAGAGGGCTTTGGCCGATATGCGCACCTGTACTGCACAGAGAACCTGTTCAAAAAAGAAGTTGATGTTTGTCTTGAACAGTTGCAAAACGTTTTTCAGCAGGATGTCCTCAGCTTCTTAAAAGCGTGCATTTCTGCCCCAAAAACATACCGAGAAGAGAAAGAGCTGGGATTGGTCCATGCGTTGTCGTTCATCATGGAATTCGCCGCAGCCCGTTTTTTACAGCACATCGGCATTACGCCAGACCGCTTTATCGGGCGGGGATTCGGAGAGTTTACGGCGGCCTGTGCGGCAGGGATGTTTTCCTTTGAAGAAGGTGCCATTGCTGCATATAAACGTGGAGAGTTAATCAGCGTGTCCCCAGCAGGAAAAATGTTCGGTGTCAGTCTATCAGAATCGGATATCATTCAATACTTAGAAAAATCATTATCTCTTGCACTGATTGATGAGCGGTATTGTGCTGTCTCCGGTTTGCCAGAGGATGTGTATCAGCTGAAGGCACGGCTTGAACAAGAAGGAATAGCTGCTGAGTTATTTGATGGAAATACCGCGTATCAATCGGATCTGCTGGCTGACGCAGCGGAAGAATTCATGCGCTTCCTTGGTACGATGGAAATAAGATCACCAGACATTCCAGTCGTTTCATCCGTCACTGGAAAAGTTCTTACAAATGACGAAGCAGCAGATGCCAGCTATTGGGCCGGCCAAATTTGCAAGCCGATTCGATTCTTTGAACACATCTCGTCTTGCTTGCGGGAGGAACCTGCTGTTTGCATAGATCTACGTTTGACTCAGGGTGCATCAGTATTTACAGAGCGCCGATCAGTTGGCTTGACGGGTGAACTTGGCACGCGAGGATACACAGACGTTTTAAAGTTACATATATACGGAGCGTTGTGGAGTCTTGGCGTCGAGATTGATTTCAGCGCCCTGCATGAACCTCAGTATAATAAAAGATTAGCACTGCCGACTTACCCTTTTACAAAGCAGCATTTCCCGCTGCCTGACAGCTTAGCACAGGATAGGGAGGAAGGTGCGCCTCAGCAACAGGCGGATCCGCATCCCGAATTATCGGTCTTGACGTTATCAGCTGTTGAAAAGGCAATCAGTGAAATTGTCATAAAGCATTTTGGATACCATGAACTGGACGATGAGATGCCGTTTTTTGAGCTAGGGGCTACGTCACTTGATATCTCTCAATTGGCGGCAAAATTCACGGATTATCTGAAATGGAAAGTGGATCCGGTTATGCTTTATCAATTTGCCACAGTTCGCAGCTTGGCGAAGCATCTTCATCAACAGGTTCAAACGATGACCGGGCAGCCGCAAAAGACGCAGCATCAAAAGGTGCCGCAAAGCCTTCCGAACGGCCGGGGATCTGATATTGCGATCATCGGCATGGCAGGACGTTTTCCGGGAGCCGGCAATTTGGATGAGTTTTGGAATAATCTCGTAAACGCCAAAGAATCTGTCAGTTTCTTTACGGATGAAGAATTAAAAGCGTCAGGCATTGATGATCAGCTCTTGCAGCATCCCGGTTATGTAAAAGCGAAGGGTATCATCGAGGATTCCGATATGTTTGATGCTGACTTTTTCCAATATTCCTCAAGAGAAGCAGAACTGATGGACCCGCAATTCAGGCTTTTGCATGAATGCGCATGGGAAGCGTTAGAGGATGCGGGCTGCGATCCGGAACGAACAACAGGTAAAATTGGCGTGTATGCCGGGACGAGTCCGAACCTTGAATGGATTACCCGTTTTGCGGGGAAGCTGGATGGGGCCGAACAGTTCAGTTCCATGCTGTTAAATGACAGAGAATTCTTCAGTACCCAGCTTGCTTATAAATTAAACCTGCACGGACCAAGCATCACGATGCAAACAGCCTGCTCCACTTCTTTAGTGAATATCGGAGCGGCATGTCAGGCGCTGCAAAGCGGGGCATGTGACGCGGCGCTTGCGGGAGGCGTAACCGTCAGCACGCCTTTGCGATCAGGGTATGTGTATCAGGACGGTATGATTCAGTCACCGGACGGGCATTGCCGACCTTTTGATCATGATGCAGGCGGTACAGTCTTTGGTGATGGTGCCGGAATCATTGTTTTAAAAAGGTATGAGGACGCTGTTAAGGAAGGACATACCATTCACGCGGTCATAAAAGGGGTAGGGATGAATAATGATGGAAGCCGAAAAGTCGGTTTTACCGCTCCGAGTGTAGAAGGTCAGGCAGAAGTATTAAAGAATGCGTACGAGAATGCCGGTGTCGATCCGGAAACAGTGGGGTATATCGAAGCTCACGGAACCGGTACAAAAATGGGCGACCCAATCGAAATAGAAGCGCTGAGCCAGGTCTTTAAAAGTGATAAAACGATGACAGTTCCAATCGGGTCAGTTAAAAGCAATGTCGGGCATTTAAACAGTGCTGCAGGTATTGCCGGCCTCTTTAAGGCCGTCTTATCGCTAAAATATAAAACAATTCTGCCAAGTTTGAACTATAAATCGCCTAATCCGCATATTCAATTTGACCGGACGCCGTTTTATGTCAATGCTGAGGCAAAATACTGGAAGGAATCCAGTTATCCTAGGCGGGCCGGTGTCAGCTCCTTCGGAATCGGCGGGACAAACGCACATGTCGTACTGGAAGAAGAGCCGCTGTCAGGCAAAGAAGCTTCTGAAAGACAAAGACATCTGCTTGTTTTGTCAGCTAAAACTGACACAGCTTTAGACCGGATGACCAATCGTTTGAAGGAATTTCTCCAGACGCATCCGGACGTTCCGTTAGAGGATGTGGCATATACCTTACAAACCGGCAGAAAACAATTTCCATACAGGAAATCTGTCGTGCTGTCAAAATCAGCGGAATGGGATAGCGGCGCAGAACTCACAGGCTTTCAAAGAAACAGCGGGCGCCCGGCTGCCTTTATGTTTTCAGGCCAAGGCTCTCAGTATATTGATATGATGAAAGATTTATATGAAGCAGAACCAGTGTTTCAGAAAGAAGCAAACCGCTGCTTTGCCTTGGCTGAAAAAACACATCAGATGGATTTGAAGGCGACCGTCTTTCCAGATTCAAAAGACGGGGTGCGACTGACGGATACTGCTGTTGTGCAGCCGTTGCTGTTTATCTTTGAATACGCGCTCGCAAAGCTGCTGCAAAGCGCAGGCATTTCACCGGATTATATGATCGGGCACAGTATTGGCGAGTATACCGCAGCGTGCCTGTCAGGCGTGTTTTCGTTAGACACAGCCTTAATGCTGGTCATGGAGCGGGGACGATTGATGCAGAAATTGGAGTCCGGGGCGATGATGAGTGTCCAGCTATCCGAGGATGAGCTGCAGCCGCTGCTTGCCAACGGTCTATCGCTTGCGGCTGTCAATGCTCATGATTTATGCGTAGTATCCGGAAAAAGTGAGGAGATTGAGGCGTTAGCGGTTCTCCTTGAAGAGAAGGGCATTGCCGGGCGGCAGCTGCATACTTCTCATGCTTTTCATTCCTATATGATGGAGCCGATTCTTGCGGAATTTGAAGCGCTTGTAAAGCAAATGGATATTCATCCCCCAAGTATTCCTTTTGTCTCCAACGTAACAGGAACATGGATACTGCCGGAACAAGCAGCAGATCCGACTTATTGGTCTCAGCACTTGAGAGGCACAGTGCGTTTCCAAGAAGGATTAGAGCAAATTCTAAGTGATGAAAACGTGCTGTTGATCGAAGTCGGTCCCGGCAGCACACTCAGTACATTTGCCAAAAGGCATAAGAAGCGAACAAGCCGGCATGACATCGTTCATACAGTCCGGCATGCTCAAGAAACGGCTAATGACCATGCTTATTTCTTGAAGAAATTAGGCCAGATTTGGGTATGCGGATATGAGATTGACTGGAACCAGTATTGCGGTGATAAGTCTAAGCGTCTCATATCACTGCCGCCTTATCCTTTTGAGAAAAAACGCTATTGGATAGATGCGGCTGATAATACGGCTGCTTTCGCCGCAGCTGATGAGCCAAATCGAAAGAAGACGATGGATCAATGGTTCTACCTTCCATCATGGGAAAGAAAGATTCAGTCCGTAAACAGTCGAAAGCAAGAGCAGCCAGCTGAAAGCGGGAAAACGCTTGTCTTTCATGAAGGAACAGCCTTTGGAGACCGGCTGGTGCAAACGATACGCCGTCATGAGCATGAAGCGGCAGTTGTTACAAGGGGCCGGCAATTTGAAAAGGTGAACAGCAGATTATATGTCATTAATCCGGCCGACAGCACGCATTATGAGCGTTTGTTTTCGTCACTTGCTTCAGACGGACTTCTTCCAAACCGCATAATGCATCTATGGAGCGTTTCTGAACAAGGAGAAGCTCAGCAATCATTCAGTGTTTACAGTGAAAGCGGCTATTACAGTTTGATTTTTACTGCACAGGCAGCAGCCAATCAAAAACAAATGAATCAATGTGACATGTTTGTGCTGACAAGCGGCATTCATGAGGTGACGGGAGAAGAACAAATCGATGCAGAAAAGTCCCCGATTTTAGGGCCGGTGAAAGTTATACCGCAAGAATACAACCATATGAAGTGCTGGAACATTGATATCCCTCCTTTACCGGACATTTTGACATGGAAAGAAGAGGAGCTGATTGACCAGATCATGGAGGAAGCCGAAGCCCCGGATCTAGATCAGATTATCGCATATCGAAGCCGCCGCAGATGGGTGCAGACGTATCAGCCTATTCAGTTAAATAAAACATCCGGCTTGCCAGAGATGATCCGCCCGAGTGGCGTATATCTTATCACTGGAGGACTTGGCGGAATCGGTTTTGTTTTATCTAAGATGCTTGCGCAAGAAGGGAATGTCCGTCTGGTTCTGACAGGAAGAAGCGAACTTCCGCCGCGAAGCCAGTGGGAAAGCTGGTGCAAAGAACATCAGGAAGATGATCCGATAGCGGTGAAAATCGGAAAAATAAAAGAATTGGAACGGCTGGGCGCAAAGGTGACAGCCTTTCAGGCGGATGCAGGAAGCCTGTTAGATATGCAGTCTGTTATGAGAGAAATCCATGCTGAATTCGGGCAGCTGAACGGCGTCTTTCACGCCGCTGGTCTCCCGGGCAGTTCATCATTCCGGGCCATTAAGGATATACCTGCAGCAATTGAAGGCGGAGAAGATCAATTCAAGTCTAAAGTAAGAGGCCTGGAAGTGCTTGAATCGTTATTGAAAAACGAAAAAATAGATTTCTGCTTCTTGTTTTCATCGATCAGTGCTTTACTCGGCGGTCTCGGTTTTTCCGCTTACTCCGCAGCGAATATTTATATGGATGCCTTTTCCGTGAAGATGAATCAGCGCAGCGAGACTCCTTGGATATGCGTCAATTGGGATGCCTGGAACTTTTGGGGACAGCTTGAATCTACAATTGGAGAATCAATTGCTGATCTTGCGATTTTGCCCGAAGAAGGGGGCGAGCTTTTTCAATATGTGCTGTCTGATGTCCGTAATCGCCATTTATTGGTCTCAACAGGTGATTTGGATCACAGAATCAGGCAATGGGTATCCATGAATACAGAAAGCAGAGCGGGTGAGAAGAAAAAGGCAGCCGCCGTAAACACCAGACCTGAATTGAATAATCCATATGTCGCCCCGCGCAACAAAACAGAACAGATCATTTGCGGCATCTGGCAGGATTTTATGGGTTTGGAGCAGGTCGGCATACATGATAACTTTTTTGATCTTGGGGCCAGCTCTTTAGATATTGTACAAGTGACAAACCGTCTAAATAAAGAACTGGGAACAAATGAGGCGGTGGTGACTTTATTCACATACCCATCTGTGGCTGCTTTAGCGCAATTTATTAGTCCTGATCAAGAAGAAAGTGATGAGGAGAAAGAGGAATTGGCGGCTGTGTCCAGCGGACGGAGAAAAACGCGGATGCGCAATCAGCGAGATAAAAGATTGAGAGGCGGCGAATAGATGAGTAATTCTAACAATTCGAATCACGGAGCTGAAATTGCTGTTATCGGAATGGCAGGACGATTTCCGGGAGCGAAAAACATGCAGGAGTTTTGGAGCAATTTGATAAATGCGAAAGAGACAATTTCTTTTTTCACTGATGAGGAACTGAAAGAAGAGGGCGTCGATGAAGAGCTGCTGAATGATTCGCGATTTGTAAAAGCAAAAGGAATTGTGGAGGACGTAGACTTGTTTGACGCCGGCTTCTTTGACTATACGCCGAAGGAAGCGGCCATGATGGATCCGCAGTTTCGCATCTTTCATGAATGCGTGTGGACTGCGTTGGAAGATGCCGGTTATGATCCTTTCACTTATAAAGGGCAGATCGGTCTTTATACCGGAGCCGGCCTCAATGCAGAATGGGTTCTGAGGGCTCTTCAGGGTGCTAAATCGGGAGAAGACTCGAAGACGCTTGAAACAGCTGTTTTGAATATGAGGGATTACATGGCGACACTTATTTCCTATAAGCTCAATCTAAAAGGGCCGAGCATGATGGTGCAAACTGCTTGCTCGACCTCGATGGTCTCTATTCACCTTGCCGTTCAGGCTTTATTAAATGGTGACTGCCATATGGCGGTCGCAGGTGGTGTCTCCATTCGCCTTCCGCAAAAATCTGGATATCTCTATCAAGAAGGCATGATTCATTCTCCAGACGGACATTGCCGCGTCTTTGACAATGAGGCGGCAGGTACAGTTTTTGGAGATGGGGCCGGAGCTGTAATTTTAAAAACGCTTGAGGATGCGGAAGCAGACGGAGACCATATTTACGCTGTGATAAAAGGAACGGCGGTCAATAATGACGGCAGCCGTAAGGTGGGATATACGGCGCCAAGCACAAAAGGTCAGGTAACAGCCATCAAAACAGCCTTGCACATAGCCGAGGTTGATCCTGAAACCATTACGTATGTTGAGGCTCACGGCACGGGCACGACACTCGGTGATCCCATAGAGATTGAGGCTTTAAAGCAAGCCTATCAAACAGACCGCCGCGGTTACTGCAGAATAGGGTCTGTCAAGTCCAACATCGGTCATTTAAATGATGCGTCAGGTGTGGCTGGATTTATGAAGGCTGTACTCAGCTTAAAGCATAAGGTGATCCCGCCGACTCTGAATTTTAAAAAACCAAACGCCAAAATCGATTTTGCACAATCACCATTTGTCGTCAATACGGGACTCACTCCTTGGGAAGAAAATGAATTTCCGCGCAGGGCGGGTGTTAGCTCATTCGGCATAGGGGGAACAAACGCCCATGTTATATTGGAAGAAGCGCCGGCAGAGCACGGGACAGGTCAAAGACATGATGCGGAACTCTTCGTGCTGTCAGCCAAAACGCCGGCAGCGTTAGATAACATGACAGATCGGCTATCAGACTATTTTATGAAAAATCAGCAGGTCAATCTGGCTGATGCAGCATACACGCTTAAAACGGGGAGACATTCGTTCCCTTATAAAAGAGCTATTGTGGCCTCGGATGTGTCTGAGCTTCTTCAAGCTATTCATGAAAACCGCCATGAGTCTGTTAAAACCGGAAGCTCCCAAACTGCAAGCCGGCCTGTCGTCTTTCTTTTCCCAGGACAGGGAGCGCAGTATGTTGATATGGCTAAAGGGCTCTACGATACCGTACCGGTTTTCAGGGCAGAGCTCGATGACTGTTTTGACATATTAAAAAATCACATGGATACAGATCCGCGCACGGTGCTTTTCTCAAATGATAATCAGCATGATGCAGGATTGATTAATCAAACTGAATATACGCAGCCTCTTCTATTCTGTATCGAATATTCACTTGCAAAAATGCTGATCCACTGGGGAATTAAGCCAAAAGCAATGGCAGGACACAGTATTGGGGAGTATACAGCTGCAGCAATTTCAGGTGTGCTCTCTTTGGAAGATGCTCTTGAAATCGTGAGTTTTCGAGGAGCTGCACTGCAAAAACTGCCGTCCGGTTCCATGCTCAGCGTTTCTATAAGCGAAGCTGAAATCAAACGGTATACAGACGGAACGGTTTCAATCGCTGCTGTGAATGCACCGGATTCATGTGTTGTATCAGGGGAATCAGACGCGATTGAGGCATTGGAAAGGAAGTTGAGCGCCGAGGGGCACAGCTGCAGAAAGCTCCATACATCTCATGCTTTCCATTCACATATGATGGAATCGGTTTTAGAGGACATGAAACATAAACTCTCAGCCTATCAATTTAAAAATCAAAAGATCCCGTTTGTCTCAAATGTAACAGGGGACTGGATCACAGACGAAGAAGCCGGAGACCCGACATATTGGGCTCATCATTTGCGGGGGACCGTCAGATTTATGGACTGCGCAAAACGTTTAAAAGAAGAATTGAATCCGATTTTTATAGAGGTCGGTCCAGGAAATGCTTTACGTTCGTTTGTCAGCAAGCTGTATCAGGCGGAGGATCAGTCGCAAATCGCAATCCAGCTGTTGAGGCATCCGAAGGAGTCAGCCACCGATTACCGTTATTTGCTGAGCAGGCTGGGAGATGTGTGGTTGCACGGGGTTCCAATCGATTGGAAAGCTTTTTATGATCAGGAACAATGCCGCCTTATTCCGCTTCCGACGTATCCTTTTGAAAGAGAGCGCTACTGGATTGATCGGGTAAAAGAACAGCCGGGAGCACGCTCAGCGGAAGACTTTCAGCTTTTGGTGCCAGAGCAAACAAATGACGGACAGACTGATGATACAGGATCTGATGTTCCATTTACTGAGACAGAAGCGGCTTTGGCCGTCATGTGGAAGGACATACTTGGAGTCCAACGTGTCACCTTGGATGCTCACTTTTTTGAAACAGGCGGGCATTCATTAAATGCCACCGGTCTCATTTCCCGCATACACAAGGAATTTGGGGCGGACCTTACGTTAAGCGACGTGTTTCAGCATCCGACAATCCGTACGCTTGCCGCGCTTATCGAGCGCTCTGACCGAAATCAATATACAGCTATTCAGCCTGCGGAGAAAAAAGATGTCTACAGGCTGTCAGCGGCACAGCGGAGAACGTATTTAATTCATCAAAGAATCGGGCAGGTTACCACGTATAACATGCCGATGGCTCTTTTATGCCTTGGGAAAATTGATGCCGCCCGTTTCGAGGATACGTTTAAACGACTGATAGAAAGACATGAAACACTTCGTACGACGTTTGAAATAAAGGATGGAGAGCCTGTTCAAAGAATCCATCAGCAATTTGATTTTTCGATTGAACAAACACAGGCGAACATGGACGAGCTTGATGACGAAATCCGTTCATTTATCCGGCCGTTTGATCTCAAGGTCTCCCCATTAATTCGGGTAAAATTCGTTAAAATTGAGGAAGAAAAGCACGCGCTGCTGGTTGATATGCATAATATTGTGGCAGACGGCGCCTCGATGAATATTTTTATCAAAGAATTTACCCAATTATACAGAGGAGAACAGCTTCCCGGTAGCATGGTCCAGTACAAGGATTACGCGGAGTGGCAGCAGTCATTTTTCAAAAGCGAAATGTTTAAACGCCAAAAAGAGTATTGGCTGAAACAGCTTGAGGGCGAAGTGCCTGTGCTGGATATGCCGCTTGATTACGAGCGTAAAGAACAAAGCTTTTTAGGCAGGGCAATCAAGTTTACAATTCCTCCGCACGTTTTAGAAAAGCTTGAGAAAATCGGAGAGGCGCAGCAGCTGACGAACAACGTCATGCTGTTCCAGCTTTATGCCATGCTCCTGTCCCGCTATACAGACCAGCAGGAGCTGATGATTGGCTCATTGGTGGCAGGCCGGCGTCATGCGGATATTGAGCATACAATCGGTATGTTTACGAACTTCCTTCCGATTAAAGTTCATTTAAGTCCAGAAGAATCGTTTGCTGATAACCTTCAATACACGAAGAAAACATTGCTTGAAGCATATGACCATCAGGATTATCCATATGATCAAATGGCGGAAGCACTCCAGCCGGTGATTAAGCCGAATCATAATCCTTTCTTTGACACCATGCTGATTTATCACAATGAGTATGACCCGAATATAAAAATAGAGGCTGATGGACTGACATTTGAAACATATGAATTTGCAAAGGGCATTTCAAAGCTTGATATGAAAATGGATGTTGTGAAAGAAGTGACGGGAGAGCTTAAATGTGTGCTTCAATACAACCGTTCTCTTTTCACTCATGAATCTATGCAGGCGTTTGTTTCTCATTTTATCTCTCTAGCCGAAAGAGCTGCAGAAGATCCCGAAAAAATCATAAAGGACATTCCGGTGCTCAGCCAAAAAGAACAGGAAGAGGCAAAGCGAAAAAGGGAGAGCGAAGCAAACCGAACAATTGAGTGTCCATTAGCTGTTTGTTCCAATTTCACAGCTGATCCGATTGTGCCTTATCTAAAATGGTGGGGTGAACAGTTTGATATTCATTTTGACGTAAAGCTGTCTCCTTACGGGCAGGTGTTTCAAGAATTACTTAATGAAGAAAGCCTGCTGTCACGCCAAAAAAACGGTGCTAATCTGCTCCTGATCCGTCTTGAGGACATGGCGGGAGATGCTGGGCTCTCTTTGGAAGAAAGAATTTCTCACCTTCAATATAATTCAGACGAACTGCTTGCCATCATCAAGCGAAAGAAAAAGGAAGTGCCTTATTTCATCGGATTGCTGCCACTGGAAAACATGGGAGAAGGGCGGCTCTGGGACATCATCATGCAGGCACAGCAAAATTGGGTATCGCAGCTAGCTGACGAAAAGGATATCCATCTGGTTGATCTCCGCACTCTCCAACAAACGTACCAGCTTGATGATATTTTTGACCCGCAAAGTGAACGAGCGGCACGAATACCGTTCACTGAAGAGTTTTATGCGGCGATGGGTACACGGGTGGCGCGCGAGCTTACGGCATGGCTGAAACCTCCATTTAAAGCGGCTGCCATCGATTGTGACGGCACGTTGTGGAGCGGTACAGTGTCTGAAGCTGGGGCGGATGGGATCACCGTTACTCCTGCTCATCAAGCGCTGCAGCGATTCTTAAAGAAAAAACAAGAAGAGGGTCTGCTTCTTGTGCTGACAAGCAGAAACAACGAAGAAGACGTCTGGGATGTATTTGAACGTCATCCGGATATGATTTTGCAAAAGGAAGACTTTGTCCTATCTCGCGTTAATTGGAATGAAAAAGCGAGAAATATTAAAGAAATGGCGGATGAGCTGAACATCTCTGCGGATCGGTTTATATTCTTAGATGATGATCCTGCTCAATGCCTTGAGATGAACGAACGCCTGCCTGAGGTTCTAACCTTGCTTCTGCCGTCTGATACGGAATCCATCCCAATGTTTTTAGAACACATCTGGGCATTTGACAGGTTCAGAGTGACAGAAGCTGATCATAAACGCACGGAACGGTACTTGGCCGCGCAAGAAAGAAAAATAGATCTCAAAACGGCCCGTTCACTTGAAGAATTTCTCTCCGGCTTAGGGCTGCGTGTCGCTTTGACTGAAATGACAGAAGAGCATTTGCCGCGTGTTGCTCAAATGAGTGCGAGAATCAATCAGTTCAATTTGAATCCGTCGGTTTACCGAGAGGAGAAGCTTGCCCAGCGGCTTGATACGGACGGACACATCGGCTGGATTGTTGAAGCGGCGGACAGATTTAGTGATGAAGGCATTGTTGGTGCGATCATGGGAGTCCTAATGGAAGACTCATTAAAGATCGATACATTTTTGCTCAGCTGCCGCGCATTAGGCAAAGGAATAGAACATAAAGTGCTGTCAGGGCTGGCTTCATATGCACGGGAAAAACAGCTTGCGACGCTATCCTTGGAGTTTAAGGATTCAGGCAGAAACCGGGCCTTTTCTGAATTCTTGGCTGTGCATCGTTTTAAAGAAGAAGCGGATCGGGTTTATCACATCTCTGTGTATGATGTAGAGGATCGAAGCGGGCATATCGAATGGGCATCCTCTCGGCAGCCTGCGCCAGATGGAACGGAGAAAACGGCTGCAAGTGATGTATTGCCGCAAGCTTTCATTGAAAACACAAATGCTCATTGGGAAGTGCTGCATGCTGAACAATCCCTGCATTCTCCATATTTAGTGGCCTTAGATACAAACCGGCCGGAGCATTTGCGAGCTCTATTAGTGAAGGAACATATAGGAGCTGGAGCAGAAGAAAGCGGGCCGGAAACAGAACAGCAAAAAATACTTGCGGACATTTGGAAAGATATTCTCCACTTGGATTATGTAGGAATTGACAACGATTTCTTTGATTTAGGAGGAAATTCGCTTCTCGCTGTCAAAATGGAAGTAGAGATGGAAAAGAAGGGCTGGTATGTTAATGATTTGAATTTTGCAAAAAAACACACGATAAGAGAATTATCTAAATATATGAAGAGGGAGAATCAGCATGCATAAAGATATTAAAGCAATATTCAATGAAGAAAAGGTTCTGGCAGAAGCTGCCGTTATATATGGATTTACAAGAGAGCAGGTGCAATTCTTAGCCGATGCGGAAAACTATGTGTATGAGTTTGCCAAAGACAATGAGTCTTATATTTTAAAGATTACACACACAATTCGCAGGTCGCCTAATTACATTATGGGAGAAATGGAGTGGCTCCATCACCTTGCTGAAGGAGGACTCTCAGTAGCCAAACCGATCCCGTCGCTAAATGGAAAAGATGTTGAGGAAGTGCCAGATGGAAATGGCGGAGCGTTTTTACTCAGAGTATATGAGAAAGCGCCTGGGCATAAAGTAGACGAATCTGACTGGAATGAAAAACTATTTTTCGAGCTTGGCAGATATACAGGGAAAATGCACAGTCTGACAAAAAGCTACAAGCTGAGCAATCCTGCTTTTAAAAGACAGGAGTGGGATGAAGAGGAACAGCTGAAGCTCAGAAAGTATGTTCCTGAAGATCAGACGAAGGTTTTTCAGCAGGCAGATGCTTTAATGGAAGAGCTGCGTCAGTTGCCAAAGGGTCGGGATAGTTACGGCTTGGTTCACGCTGATCTGCACCATGGAAATTTTAATTGGGATCATGGGAAAATCACTACGTTTGATTTTGACGATATCGGCTATAACTGGTTCGTCAATGATATAAGCATCCTTCTCTACAATGTGCTGTGGTATCCGGTTATTCCATATGAAAATAAAACTGCTTTTACAGAAGAATTTATGACGAATTTTATGAAAGGCTACAGGGAGGAAAATGAAATTGATGCCGTATGGCTCAAGAAAATCCCGGATTTTCTCCGTCTGCGCCATATGCTGATTTATGGATTGCTGCATCAAATGTTTGACCTTGATTCAATAGGAGAAGAAGAAAAAGAAATGCTAAAGGGATTCAGAAACGATATCGAAAATCAAACGCCGATAACCGAATTTGACTTTTCGGCTTTGGCTTAAGAAATATGCGCCGACCCTGTTCGGGACCGGCGCTCCTAAAAAAAACTCCGGCTGTGCGCCGGAGTTTTTTATTTTTGTTCTAAAATAGCAAAAATGTTTTTTGCCTGCTGCGTATTGTCGATGAGTCCCTTCCATTTTTCCTTTCCCGGCCCATAAGCATAAACTGGTACGTCTTCCCCGGTGTGGGCTAATGTCGTCCAGCCTGAAAAAGACCGTTTATCAAAAATCAGTTGAATACTTTTTTGAACAGCTGCTGTATCCGATTGTGAGGCTGCGTTTTTCACCTGATTTATCTCACTTTCCGTCAGTTCCAAATCAATATAAGTGCTCAGTACCTTTTCGGCATCTTGCCCTTCAGCGATCTTTTCCGCCATATAGCCCGGCGTTTTTTTTGCGGCGATGATCGAAGCAGGGTCCCATTTATAGCCGGTCTCGCGCGTCATGCCTTCAGCGCCGTAGGAGAACCCGCCTGTAGAGTGATCAGCGGTGATGATAACCAATGTTTCTTTATCTCTTTTTGCGAAATCAAGCGCCGATTGAACGGCCTTCTCGAAGTCCTCCATTTCGCTCAAAGCGCCTACCACATCATTTTCATGGGCTGCATTGTCAATATTGCTTCCTTCCAGAAGCATAAAAAAACCGTTTTTGTTCTTTTGTAACTGTCTGAGTGCGGCTTCTGTCATGTCTTTTAGAGAAGGTGTACTGTTCTCTCTGTCAATCGCTTTATCCAATTCAACCTCTCCAAACAGCCCAAGCAGCTTACCGTGCTGATTATTTTTCAGGTCTTGCTTTGTTGTCACATAATGATAGCCGTCTTTTTGGAATTCCTCAGCAAGGTTTCGATCCTTACGAATGAAATATTTTGCTCCGCCTCCCAGTAAAATATCAGCTTTATGGGAGCCGTTAACGCGATCATCATAGAATTGATCGGCGATTTCAGTGTAATTTTTCCGTGAGACGTTATGAACGCCAAAAGCAGCGGGAGTGGCGTCGGTTAAGTCCGAAGTCACGACGAAGCCGACGGACATCTTTTTCTCTTTGGCAGCTTCTGTTACGCTCTTGAGCTGCTGATGTTTGTTGTCTACAGCAATGGCGTCATTATATGTTTTCGTTCCGGTGGCCATCGCGGTTGCAGCAGCAGATGAATCAGTGATGTTGTCTCTAGGATCATTTGGGTGTGTCATCTGCATTCCAGTTAAATAAGAATCCCATGCTGTCTGTACGGGAGTGTTCAGCTTTTCGCTTTTTAATGTTCTATAGCTGTTAATCATAGGCATACCCATTCCGTCTCCGACGATAAAGATAATATTTTTGGGACTCTTGCTCTGGCTGCTATTAGATGATTGAGAAGTAGAAGGGGAGGTGAATGCTGTTACAGCAAAAATACATAAGAAAGCAGTTAAAATGAGGGTGACAGTTACTGTGAACCGGGTTGAAATAAGAAACATCTCCTTTTATTATATTATTTCACTAATATGTATTTTATTTGAATATAATAGAGACTTCAACGTTTTTTTTACCACACAAAAAGCCAATGGGACATAATGCCCCATTGGCTTTTATAATGTATCGCACTTCACGCCGACGACACCTTCAATGTCTTTTATATCATAGTAGACATCGGTCGTGTATCTGTTTTTATGGACACGGACCTTGACTTCCATGATCGGAAATTCTTTTTCATGTAGGTCATCGATTCGGACGGAGTGTGTCTTAATGTTTTTTCTTTTCATTTCTTTTAAAATCTCTGTCATTTTGTTTTTATCGGAAAGTGACATTCTGATGCGGATATCTTTTTCCTGCAGACGGTCTGGACCGATTTTTCTGACCGCCCACGGCAGAAATTCAACGCTGATCAGGATGAACAGAAGGCTGGCAAAGGCTTCTTTATAAAATCCCGCTCCGGTTGCAAGTCCGAGCCCGGCCGCACCCCAAATCATAGCCGATGTGGTTAAGCCGGAAATAACATCGTTGCTCTTCCGCAAAATAACACCCGCTCCGATAAACCCGACACCGGAGATGATTTGCGCCGGCAAACGCAGCGGATCCATCATGATGCGGTAGTATTTAGGGAAATGATATGCCGCGTTAATACTGACGATCGTCAGCATGCATGAGCTGACGGCGATAACAATGCAGGTTTTTAACCCGAGCGGCTTATTCTTCAGCTCGCGCTCCAGCCCGATGACCATGCCAATTAAAGTGGCAATGCCCAATTTTAATAAAATATCAGGATCAATATACCAGCTCAACAGCAACTTCCCCCTTATCTATGGTGTTTTTAAATAAATATGATTTTCTCACAGTATTTATCGCAAAACAAGGGCACAAAAGCCACCAAGCAGCGCTTGATGGCTTTTTGATTATTTTTTGCGCTTTAACAGTTTTTCCATAACACCGAATAATCGGTAAGAGGCTTTTGCAGGCCGCTTTGTGATCATGCTGACGGTGATGCCGGCAATCATACTGAGGATAAACCCAGGGATGATTTCGTATACGCCGGTTGATTTTGCCAGGCCGGTTGTAATCCAAATCAACACGGTCGCAGCCCCGACAATCATCGCAGCAAGAGCGCCCCATTCGTTCATCCGCTTCCAATACAGGCTGAGCAGAATCGCAGGCCCGAAAGCTGAACCGAAGCCGGCCCACGCGTATCCGACTAAATCAAGAATGGAGCTGCTCGGATTCAATGATAAGAATACCGCAATAATGGCAATCACTAAGACGGACAGACGCCCGACCATTACTAATTCTTTATCGGAAGCTTTTCGTCTGAAAAACGTCCGGTATAAATCCTCTGTTACAGCACTTGCTGTTACCAAGAGCTGTGAGGAGATGGAACTCATGATGGCAGCCAAAATAGCTGACAACAAGAAACCAGTGATTAAAGGGTGGAACAAGATTTTAGAGAAGATAATGAATATCATCTCCGGATCCTTTACAGCAACACCGAATTTATGGGCATAAGCAACACCGATTAAACCGGTCATCACGGAACCGAGCACTGAAATAACCATCCAGCTCATGCCGATTCGGCGTGCAGGCTTTAAATCTTTAATGTTTTTAATCGCCATAAATCGGACGATAATATGAGGCTGGCCGTAGTAACCCAAGCCCCAGGCTAAATAGGAAATAATGCTAATGACGCTCGCGCCTTTAAAGATATCCAACAGATTTGGGTTAACAGCGCTGATTTCATGGAAAGTCGGAGCAACGCCGCCCACATGGGTAAAAGCAACGATCGGCACAAGCACTAGTGCTGCAAACATGATCGCACCCTGCACGAAGTCAGTCAGACTGACAGCAAGGAAACCGCCAAACAGTGTGTACAATACGACAACACCGGTAGTCAGAAGCAAGCCTAATTTGTAATCCGCGCCAAAAGCAGATTCAAACAGCCGCCCGCCAGATACCATACCGGAAGAGGTATACAATGTGAAAAAGATCATAATGACCAAAGCAGATACGATTTTCAGCAGTGATGAAGAATGCTGGAACCGTTTATCAAAGAAATCAGGAATCGTAATCGCGTCATCCGCCGCTTCCGTATAAGCACGCAGCCTTGGAGCCAGCAGCAAGTAGTTTGAGTACGCCCCGATGGTAAGACCTAAAGCAAGCCATAAGGTTGACAGCCCTGTCGCGAACATCGCGCCGGGAACACCCATCAGCATCCATCCGCTCATATCCGCCGCTCCGGCAGACAAAGCAGTAACAAACGGCCCGAGACCTCTTCCTCCAAGCATGTAATCGTTAATATCAGTGGTTTTCTTAAATGCATACCAGCCGATTAACAGCATGGCAATAAAGTAAATTGCTAAAGAAATAATAATTTCAATACTCACGTTTTACCCTCTCTTCATTTCTAATAATTTTGCATCACCTCTCAAATTGATGGTGCCAGTTAAGCAGCCTGGCGCAAGTGCGACACAAAAGACATTCTTTTGCAGGTGCACTTGGTAACTTAACCTAACAAAGTATTCCCACCCATTCAAGCGATGAAACATGGCCGCCCAGCGGGAAATATCGGGGCAAACCAAGAAGGGAATAGAGATTAAAACGCTTTCAAAAATAATTAAAGTAAAAATTTTCAGAAAAATATTTCGTTTCTCCTCCGGCTCTTTTTAGTATAAAATATATAGGGTATTGTCTCGAAAACACAGGCCCGCCCTAAGGCGTTTTGTTGCTTTAAAGGGCTTGTTTTTGATATGATCAGTATTATATGACTTAACGGAGAAATATGTGGAGGTGGATCATATGTCACGAATTTCAATAGAAGAAGTAAAGCACGTTGCGCATCTTGCGAGACTTGCGATTACGGAAGAAGAAGCAAAAATGTTCACTGAACAGCTTGACAGCATCATTTCATTTGCCGAGGAGCTGAACGAGGTCAACACAGACAATGTGGAGCCTACAACTCACGTGCTGAAAATGAAAAATGTCATGAGAGAAGATGAAGCGGGTAAAGGTCTTCCGGTTGAGGATGTCATGAAAAATGCGCCTGACCACAAAGACGGCTATATTCGTGTGCCATCAATTCTGGACTAAAGGAGGGACACAAGAATGTCATTATTTGATCACAAAATCACAGAATTAAAACAGCTCATACATAAAAAAGAGATTAAGATTTCCGACCTGGTCGATGAATCTTATAAACGCATTCAAGCGGTTGATGATAAGGTACAAGCCTTTTTGGCATTAGATGAAGAAAAAGCGCGCGCGTATGCGAAGGAACTCGATGAGGCGGTTGACGGCCGTTCTGAGCATGGTCTTCTCTTTGGGATGCCGATCGGCGTAAAAGATAATATCGTAACAAAAGGGCTGCGCACAACTTGCTCCAGCAAAATTCTCGAAAACTTTGACCCGATCTACGACGCAACTGTCGTTCAGCGCCTTCAAGATGCTGAAGCGGTCACAATCGGAAAATTGAACATGGACGAGTTCGCCATGGGATCATCAACAGAAAACTCAGCTTACAAGCTGACGAAAAACCCTTGGAACTTAGATACGGTTCCCGGCGGTTCAAGCGGCGGATCTGCGGCTGCGGTTGCTGCGGGAGAAGTTCCGTTTTCTCTTGGCTCTGATACAGGAGGTTCCATCCGCCAGCCGGCCTCTTTCTGCGGCGTTGTCGGATTAAAGCCTACATACGGACGCGTATCCCGTTACGGATTGGTCGCATTTGCGTCTTCTTTAGACCAAATTGGGCCGATTACACGTACGGTTGAGGACAACGCATTCTTGCTGCAGGCCATTTCAGGCGTTGATAAAATGGACTCTACAAGCGCAAATGTAGACGTTCCAGATTTTCTTTCTTCATTAACTGGCGATATCAAAGGATTGAAAATCGCTGTTCCAAAAGAATATCTTGGCGAAGGCGTCGGCAAAGAAGCGAGAGAATCTGTTCTTGCAGCGCTCAACGTTCTAGAAGGCCTTGGGGCTACATGGGAAGAAGTATCTCTTCCGCACAGTAAATACGCGCTTGCGACGTATTACCTGCTGTCATCTTCTGAAGCGTCTGCGAACCTTGCACGCTTTGACGGCATCCGCTACGGATACCGCACAGACAACGCGGAAAACCTGATCGACCTATACAAGCAAACGCGCGCTGAAGGCTTCGGAAATGAAGTGAAACGCCGCATCATGCTTGGAACATTCGCTTTAAGCTCAGGCTACTATGACGCGTACTATAAAAAGGCGCAAAAAGTGCGTACTTTAATTAAGAAAGATTTCGAAGACGTATTTGAGAAATATGATGTCATTGTTGGACCAACTACACCGACACCTGCATTTAAAATCGGTGAAAACACGAAAGACCCGCTCACAATGTACGCTAACGATATCCTAACAATTCCGGTCAACCTTGCCGGCGTTCCGGGAATCAGCGTGCCATGCGGATTTGCAGACGGACTTCCGCTCGGCCTGCAAATCATCGGAAAACACTTTGACGAAAGCACTGTATACCGCGTCGCTCATGCATTTGAACAAGCGACAGACCATCATAAAGCAAAACCTGAATTGTAAGGGGTGAAATGAATTGAACTTTGAAACGGTAATCGGACTTGAAGTCCACGTTGAATTAAAAACAAATTCAAAAATTTTCTCAAGCTCTCCGACGCCATTCGGCGCGGAGGCGAATACACAGACAAGCGTCATCGACCTCGGGTATCCGGGTGTCCTGCCTGTACTAAACAAAGAAGCCGTGGAATTCGCAATGAAAGCGGCAATGGCGCTGAACTGTGAAATCGCGACGGATACGAAGTTTGACCGCAAAAACTATTTCTATCCGGACAACCCGAAAGCGTATCAGATTTCTCAATTTGATAAGCCGATCGGCGAAAACGGCTGGATCGAAATTGAAGTCGGCGGAAAAACGAAGCGTATCGGCATCACACGTCTTCACCTTGAAGAAGATGCCGGAAAACTGACGCATACAGGCGACGGCTATTCTCTTGTTGACTTCAACCGCCAGGGAACGCCGCTTGTCGAGATTGTATCAGAGCCGGATATCCGCACGCCGGAAGAAGCGTATGCGTATCTTGAAAAGCTGAAGTCCATCATTCAATATACAGGCGTGTCTGACTGTAAAATGGAAGAAGGTTCACTTCGCTGTGACGCCAATATCTCTCTTCGT
Organism: Bacillus sp. LBG-1-113; assembly: GCF_020708615.1. NCBI lineage: Bacteria > Bacillati > Bacillota > Bacilli > Caryophanales > Bacillaceae > Bacillus > Bacillus sp. LBG-1-113. The sequence continues at coordinate 120,216 of NZ_JAJFDG010000004.1, forward strand.
CCGATCGGCCAAGAGGAATTCGGCACAAAAACGGAATTGAAAAACTTGAACTCCTTTGCGTTTGTTCAAAAAGGCCTTGAGCATGAAGAAAAACGCCAGGAGCAGGTTCTTCTGTCCGGCGGTGTGATCCAGCAGGAAACTCGCCGTTACGATGAAGCAACGAAGAAAACCATTCTTATGCGTGTCAAAGAGGGTTCTGACGATTATCGTTATTTTCCTGAGCCTGACCTTGTCGAGCTTTACATTGACGATGAATGGAAGCAGCGCGTAAAAGCAAGCATTCCTGAGCTTCCGGATGAACGCCGCAAGCGTTATATCGATGAGCTTGGCTTGCCTGCATATGATGCGATGGTTCTGACACTGACAAAAGAAATGGCAGACTTCTTCGAAGAAACAGTTCAAAAAGGTGCTGAAGCAAAACAAGCATCAAACTGGCTCATGGGTGAGGTGTCAGCTTATCTGAACGCTGAGCAAAAAGAGCTTTCTGATGTGGCGCTGACACCGGAAGGCCTTGCCGGCATGATTCAATTGATTGAAAAAGGAACAATTTCTTCTAAAATCGCGAAGAAAGTGTTCAAGGAATTAATTGAAAAAGGCGGCGACGCTGAGAAGATTGTGAAAGAAAAAGGCCTTGTGCAGATTTCCGACGAAGGTGTGCTTCTGAAGCTTGTCACAGAGGCGCTTGACAACAATCCTCAGTCAATTGAAGACTTTAAAAACGGGAAAGACCGCGCGATCGGCTTCCTTGTCGGACAAATTATGAAAGCGTCCAAAGGACAAGCCAACCCGCCGATGGTTAACAAAATCCTGCTTGAAGAAATTAAAAAACGCTAATGAAAAAGCAGCTCTCCTCATTGCAGAGGGAGCTGCTTTTTTTATGATCAAATAGAAATAAATATAGAGATCAAAGCGCGGAGCTTTTCAACTTCTTCGAAATCACTTCCGGTCAAATTTGACAGCAGGCCTTTGATAATCGGCTTGCGTGGCTTTTCCTGCGACAGCTCCTCCTCGATCACATCGAGCGAAACGATGATGTCCTCAGGCAATGCGCTGTTTTCTTTCACTTTTTGAATGTCCTGAAGGATCTGACCTTTATTCGCGGGCATTAGGCTGTAAATATCTTTTGGCATGAGCGGACTCAGGCTGGAACGGCTTAGCCCCTGTACAAGATCATCCAGTCTTTCCATGATAAATTCAGATATTTTGTCTGCATCAATTTTGATTTCTTCATTAAACACCATCACATTCATATAGGAGTGCACAATGCCTCTTGCCATGATGGAGAGGTCTGAGAGGTAATTCTCAGTTTCCTTGCCATAAGTCGCAAGCAAAGCGTTCCGATACAGTTTATCTGTCTCGGCTGTGACTTTGTAAAAGTATTGCTTCACTTCCTGGTTTTCCGGGATGATATTTTCAGTAAGCAACAGAACAATAAAATCCTTATGATCGCGAAAATCCTCAAACTGAGCGCTGATTTGTTTTTTCAGCACATCCTTAGGCGGCTGTCCGGCGAGATTCTCTTCTATTTGTTGCATTTTTTTCATAGACATGCCAATGTAATATTCACAGGCAGACAATAGCAGCGCTTCTTTTGATTTGAAATGCAGATAAAAAGCGCCTTTTGAGATACCGCATTCGCTGGCGATTTCCTGGATGGTCGTCGAAGCGTATCCTTTTTTCGCAAATAAACGAATGCTTGTTTTTATGATTCTCTCTTTTTTCTCATTCATGATGTGCTTCCCCTTAATCCTTGAAAAATTTAGAAAAATTTTCTGGTATATGAGTTGACGATGTTGCGTTATACCGTTTAGTATTATATAGAATGACCAGTCAGTCAATAAAAACACAATGGAGGATATGATGAATCACGTTATTAATTTCGTTCTGAAAAACAAATTCGCCGTATGGCTGATGACGATTATTGTAACGGCAGCCGGCTTGTACGCGGGTATGAATATGAAGCAAGAATCCATTCCTGATGTAAACATGCCCTACCTGACAATCAGCACGACATATCCGGGAGCGACGCCTAGCCAAGTCGCTGATGAAGTAACAAAACCGGTTGAACAAGCGGTGCAGAATTTGGACGGCGTGAGCGTTGTTACGTCGACGTCCTATGAAAATGCATCGTCGGTTATGATTGAATATGATTATGAGAAAGATATGGACAAAGCGAAAACAGAAGCGGCTGAAGCATTAGAAAACGTCAGCCTGCCTGATGACGCGAAAGACCCGGACATTTCACGCTACAGTTTGAACTCCTTCCCAATTCTGACGCTGAGCGTGTCCAGTGATTCAGATAATCTGCAAAAGCTGACAAAACAAGTGGAGGACAGCCTCGTTTCTAAGCTTGAAGGAATAGAAGGCGTTGCTTCAGTCCAAGTATCAGGCCAGCAGGTGGAAGAGGTTGAATTCTCTTTCAAAGAAGACAAACTGAAAGAATACGGCCTTGATGAAGATACAGTTAAGCAAGTGATTCAGGGGTCAGATGTGACAACGCCGCTTGGATTGTACACATTCGGAAATAAAGAAAAATCTGTCGTCGTCAGCGGCGATATTGAAACCATTAAAGATTTGAAGAATATGAGAATTCCAACGGCATCTGCTTCTAGTGCAGGCAGCAACGCCGCAGCAGCAGCACAAAGTGCACAAGCGGCTCAAAGCCCGCAAGCAGCAGCACAGGCGCAGCAAAGCGTAAGCACAGACGTGCCGACGGTCAAGCTATCTGACATTGCAACGATTAAAGATGTCAAAAAAGCTGAATCAATTTCCCGCACAAATGGAAAAGACAGCATCGGCATCAACATCATCAAAGCAAACGATGCCAACACGGTAGAGGTTGCCGACAATGTCAAAGATGAACTGAAGCAGTTCAAAGAAGACCATAAAGGCTTCAACTACAGCGCAACACTCGACATGGCAGAGCCGATCACACAGTCAGTTGAAACAATGTTAAGCAAAGCCATCTTCGGTGCTATTTTTGCGATTGTGATTATTCTCTTATTCTTAAGAGATATCAAATCAACATTAATTTCAATTATTTCTATTCCATTATCATTGCTGATCGCACTCTTCGTGCTGCAACAGCTTGATATCACACTGAATATCATGACGCTCGGTGCAATGACCGTTGCCATCGGACGGGTTGTTGATGACTCCATTGTTGTGATCGAAAACATTTACCGCCGCATGAGACTGAAAGATGAACCGCTGCGCGGAAAAGCCTTGGTCCGTGAAGCAACGAAGGAAATGTTTAAACCGATCCTGTCATCCACTATTGTGACGATCGCGGTATTCCTGCCGCTCGCACTGGTAGGCGGACAAATTGGTGAATTGTTTATTCCTTTCGCCTTAACGATTGTATTCGCGCTTGCCGCATCCCTGTTGATTTCGATCACGCTCGTGCCAATGCTCGCACACAGCCTGTTCAAAAAATCATTAACGGGAGCGCCTGTAAAAGCGAAAGAACACAAACCTGGCAGACTCGCAAACATCTATAAAAAAGTATTGAACTGGGCGCTGAGCCACAAATGGATCACGTCTATCATCGCCGTTCTGATGCTGCTCGGAAGCTTGTTCCTTGTACCGTTAATCGGTGCCAGCTACCTTCCGTCAGAGGAAGAAAAAACGATGCAGATCACATACAGCCCTGAACCGGGTGAAACGAAAAAAGAAGCGGAAGATGAAGCTGAAAAAGCAGAAAAAATCCTGCTTGACCGCAAGCATGTCGATACGGTTCAGTATTCATTAGGCTCTGGCAGCCCGCTTGCCGGAGGAGATTCAAACAGCGCATTGTTCTATATCAAATATGACAGCGACACGCCGAACTTTGATAAAGAAAAAGACAACGTGCTGAAAGAAATCAAAAAGCAGTCTGACCGCGGAGAATGGAAGTCACAGGACTTCAGCTCTTCAGGCAATAACAATGAATTGACATACTATGTGTATGGCGATTCAGAAAATGACATTAAAGACACTGTCAAAGACATTGAGAAGGTCATGAAGGATGAAAAGGATCTGAAGAACGTAAACTCAGGCCTTTCCAGCACATATGATGAGTACACATTTGTGGCTGACCAAGAAAAGTTGAGCAAACTCGGTTTAACAGCTTCTCAAATTTCTAAGGCCTTAATGTCAGAGACAGCACAGGACCCGCTCACAACCGTGAAAAAAGACGGCAAAGAGCTTGACGTGAACATTAAAACCGAAAAAGACGAGTATAAGAGTGTCAAAGATTTAGAGAACAAAAAGATCACATCAGCGACCGGCAAAGAAGTCAAAATCGGTGATGTGGCAAAAGTAAAAGAAGGCACAACATCTGATACGGTGTCTAAACGTGACGGAAAAGTGTATGCTGATGTCACAGGTGAGGTTACATCAGACAACGTCACAGCTGTATCCGTTGATGTACAGAAGAAAATTGATAAGCTTGACATGCCTGACAATGTAACGATCGATACAGGCGGTGTTTCCGCAGATATCGCGGATTCCTTTACGAAGCTTGGATTAGCGATGCTTGCGGCGATTGCGATCGTCTACCTCGTGCTTGTGATTACATTCGGCGGAGCATTAGCGCCATTTGCGATTCTGTTCTCACTGCCGTTTACAATCATCGGTGCCCTTGTCGGACTTTACGTATCAGGTGAGACAATCAGTCTGAACGCGATGATCGGTATGCTGATGCTGATCGGTATCGTTGTTACAAACGCCATTGTCTTAATTGACCGCGTGATTCATAAGGAAGCGGAAGGACTGTCTACGAGAGAAGCGCTCTTAGAAGCCGGCTCCACACGACTCCGTCCAATCCTGATGACAGCCATCGCGACAATCGGCGCCTTGATTCCATTAGCACTCGGCTTCGAAGGCGGAAGCCAGGTCATTTCAAAAGGACTCGGCGTAACGGTTATCGGCGGTTTAATCAGTTCGACGCTTCTGACACTTTTAATCGTGCCAATCGTATACGAAGTATTGGCGAAGTTCCGCAAGAAAAAACCGGGAACAGAAGAAGAGTAAAAATGACAAAAAGCCTCAGCTATGCTGGGGCTTTTCTGTGTTTCCTTCTGTAAGATTATGTACATTTTGTTGCGATTTTTTTAACTCATAGTATAATTAAAGGTTGTTAGTGTAAAAATGGATCGGATACTCTTAAGTAGGATGATGAGATAATGAAACGTGCACGCATAATATACAATCCGACTTCGGGACGGGAGGTCTTTAAAAAGCATCTTGCCCAGGTCCTGCAAAAATTTGAACAAGCCGGTTATGAAACCTCCACCCATGCCACAACATGCGCGGGAGACGCAACGCACGCTGCCAAGGAAGCGGCATTGCGTGAGTTTGACCTGATCATTGCGGCAGGCGGAGACGGAACGATCAACGAGGTCGTCAACGGGCTTGCCCCATTAGACAATCGTCCGACACTCGGCGTGATTCCTGTCGGCACAACAAATGACTTCGCCAGAGCGCTCGGCATTCCGCGAGAGGATATTTTAAAAGCGGCGGATACGGTGATTAACGGCGTTGCCCGCCCGATCGACATCGGACAGGTCAACGGCCAGTATTTTATCAATATCGCCGGCGGAGGCCGCCTGACGGAGCTGACGTACGACGTCCCAAGCAAACTCAAAACGATGCTCGGCCAGCTTGCTTATTATTTAAAGGGTATGGAAATGCTGCCTTCACTTCGTCCGACAGAAGTCGAGATTGAATATGACGGCAAGCTGTTTCAAGGTGAAATCATGCTGTTTTTGGTCACGCTGACAAATTCCGTCGGCGGGTTCGAAAAACTCGCGCCGGATTCCAGCCTGAATGACGGCATGTTTGATTTGATGATATTAAAGAAAGCAAACCTTGCTGAATTTATCAGAGTCGCATCGATGGCGCTCCGCGGCGAACACATCAACGACCAGCACATTATTTATACAAAAGCGAACCGCGTGAAAGTCAATGTATCAGAAAAGATGCAGCTGAACCTGGACGGCGAGTACGGCGGCATGCTGCCGGGCGAATTCGTGAATCTGTATCGACACATTCACGTTGTCATGCCGAAGGAGAAAGCGGAACAGCTGGATGACTAAAAACTTGGCTTTAATGAGCCAAGTTTTTCTTTCGCTTAAAACAAGAGGTGAACATACATGAAAATGAAACCCCCAGTAGAAAAAAACGAATACTACGACGTGACATTTGAGGATTTGACTCACGAAGGAGCAGGCGTCGCGAAGGTGCAGGGCTTCCCGATCTTCGTGCCGAACGCTCTGCCGGAAGAAAAAGCCCAAATCAAAGTCACACGTGTCAAAAAAGGCTATGCCTTCGGCCGCCTGATTGAGCTAAAAGAAGAAAGCCCGCATAGAACGGACGCTCCATGCCCAATTTACAAGCAATGCGGAGGCTGCCAGCTTCAGCACATGACCTACGAAGGCCAGCTCTTGTTTAAACAAAAACAAGTCAAAGATGTCTTAGAACGGATCGGCAAGCTGGACCTGTCCAACGTCACCGTGCACCCGACACTCGGCATGCAAGACCCTTGGAACTACCGAAACAAAGCACAGGTGCCGGTAGGAGAACGGGAAGGCGGACTCGTCGCCGGATTCTATCAGCAAAGAAGCCATGACATCATCGACATGAGGGCCTGCCTGATCCAGCAATCCAAAAACGACGAAGCCGTCCAAGCCGTCAAAGACATTTGCGCCACATACGGTGTCAAAGCCTACAACGAAGAACGCCACAAAGGCTGGCTCCGCCACATCATGGTCAGATACGGCGTCGTTACAGGTGAAATGATGATCGTCTTCATCACAAGAACAAACGACTTCCCGCACAAAGCGAAGATCATTGAAGACATCACAGCGCAATTCCCGCACGTCAAATCCATCGTGCAAAACATCAACCCAAACAAAACAAACGTCATCTTTGGGAACGAAACAAATGTCATCTGGGGCGAAGAATACATCTACGACCTCATCGGAGACGTCAAATTTGCCATCTCCGCCAGATCGTTTTATCAGGTTAACCCGGAGCAAACAAAAGTGCTCTACGACAAAGCGCTGGAGTACGCGAAGCTTCAAGGGGAAGAAACCGTCATCGACGCCTACTGCGGCATCGGTACAATTTCTCTATTTCTGGCGAAGCAGGCGAAAAAAGTGTACGGTGTAGAGATTGTGCCGGAAGCGATTGAGGATGCGAAGCGAAACGCAGAATTAAACGGCATCACAAACGCAGAGTTCGCGGTCGGAGAAGCGGAAACCGTGATACTAAAATGGTATGAAGAAGGCATCATGGCCGATACGCTAGTCGTCGACCCGCCGAGAAAAGGCTGCGACGAAGCCCTCCTGCGGACGATTGTGGAGATGAAACCGAAGCGGGTGGTGTATGTGTCCTGTAATCCGGGTACGCTTGCGAGAGACTTGCGGGTGCTTGAGGATGGCGGATATGCGACGCGCGAAGTGCAGCCTGTGGATATGTTTCCGCATACGAATCATGTGGAGTGTGTGGCTGTTTTGGAACTTAGAAAAGGCAACTAACCCTTTGGGGCGTAGCCTTTTTATATTTAAAACACTAAAAAGTTAAAACGTATGCTTGTTTTTGTTAATATTTAGATGATGAATACGATCATTCCGAATAAAGAAGGGTTTCAAGGCGCATAACAAATAGGGTTCATTTCTTGGAACCCTATTTTATTATCTATTTTAGAGGAACAGCCTTTAATATACTTTCATATCTTGCTTTTTCTCCTTGCTAATCATTACTTTTTCTAAGTAACTTTTAAGAAATACATTATCTATCCTTTCCGGAATGTAACCCAGCCGTTTATTTAATATATTCTCTAATACGTACATTTTCTTTGTGAAAAATTGATAATTTTCCATTGTAATTTGAACACTCTGTGATTCATTTACCCCTTCTGATTCAACTCGGGCTTTATGTAGCTGATCATATTTCTTTTTGCGTATTTTCCTTGAGAGTCGTAATAAATAAAATAATTCAATTGTTGGCAAAGTCATTAGTTCTGGTGTAGACTTATCCAAATCTAATTCAGAAGTACGCTCACGATATTCTATGATTTCACGTTTTCCATCTTTTTGCACATTATGTATATACATTAAGCAAAAATTACAGTAATACAAATGGTCTTTTTCCTTCTGAATTATACTTGCACAGTAGGGACATGTTTTCATTAGTTATCCTTTCTTAAGTACTAACATAATTTGTATTTCGGTTTTAAATAGAAAATTAGAATAGATGAACAAATATTGAATGACAAATAAATTACATTAATTATTTAAATATTATTCTTATACTTCTTAAAGAGCTATATTCATATCACTAGTTTCTGAAATATGCTATTCAAGTGATGTCATCATTTTGTGGATTTCGAGCAGAAGTTTATCAACATCTTGAACATTGGTAAGATCAATGAGCTTATCTTTTTTAGAAGTTTATCCATTTGTTCTTTGAATTTCAAATTATTCAACAGAAAGTATAAAGTATATTTGTGTGACCATGGTTATTTATCTTTTTTAAGAGGTTTACAATTTCTTTTAATCGGTCAAACATTGCTATCACCTATCTAGTTTTTTAAGTCTTTGATTTTGTTTATTTTGTATTGATAGTTACAATTGTAGACTTTGCTCATTGATTCAAAAGACGCCAGAGCCCCTGTTAGTTAAGCAATGTAAAATGCTTGTTTAAGCCATACAATTTTATTGTGGCAGTTTGGATGTTTCGCGTTATATTTGGTTTTGTGTGGGTTAGTGCAATCTCACTTTTTGAATTTTGGATTGCGGTTATTACGACTGGGCAGTTTCGCCATACTCTTTTAGCAGTTTTTCTGTCTTATGCATTTCTCTGAGCATCGGATTCATGTAGTCGTTAGCTGATTCAAGATATGCTCTTGTCAGAGTATCTAGTTTATTTTTAACTTTAGAGAGACCTTCTTCGAATTGTTCCTCTGATGAATGTTGGATAAATTCTTTTGCCTCTTCGTATCTTTTTAATATGTTTTTAACCATTGTAGTTGAATTCTTTTGATTAGTTGTTTTTATTGATGTAATTGTTAAATTGATTTGTTCTATTAATTTTTTTCTTACTGTCAAGGTGATGCTCCTTTTATAAAGTGAGATGAGATAAATTTAAAACCCTCAAATAAGAGGGCTTTAGATTTATTAAACAGAGCTGAACGAATATGAAATAGTATCTACTACATTATATTTTTTCTAATATTTTTCCTTTTTTTCATCTGTTTAGAAATCTTTTTCTGTTTGAAATTTTACTCAAACATAGGGTACTGCACCAATAAATTTAAATGAATAGTTTCTTTCGTTTATTTCTTTCTCCCTACCATCATATTCAAAATTATATAAAAGAACAGCAGCATTGATTTGTTCAGGAATTATGGTACCTACCATGTTCTCAAATCGAGGTAAGATTGCACTATCGTACGAACAGCCGCCAATTAGTGTAGTTAAATTATTACAACTATTTTCATGTGCGACTTTTTCTATAAAGTCTTCATCTAAATCATCGATATCTATATCAAAGTCAATTAAAAATTGAGAAGGGAGAAAATCGCCTTCATCTTCATTGTATTTTAGGTTAACGTAATCATTTAAAGAGGATGAATTTTTTATGTACCCTATCCAAAGCGATACAAAACTTTGTTTTTCCAATTTTTCACTCCTTACTCAAGCATAATGGTTCAAAAGAGGGTAATGGAAATTGCATCAGATGTAAACGTTATCACTAATTCAGATAGTTCTTTATAAATTCCTCATCCTCTTTGTCCATAGGGGAAATAACCAAGTTAGTGTATTCCCAGATCATTTGTCTTTGGTAGTCGTCTAACGTAGATTCAATAACATTTTCATAATCATAGTCTATTGAAAATTTTCCAGTGTAATCTAGCTTGAGCGTAAGGTTAGTCCACACATCTGAGTTATTCGCTTTCCATTCATCCCTTAGTTCATCAAATAAATCTTGTAGTTCGATTAACAAGTTATCAAAATTTGTGCACTTACTTGATAATATTCGGGAATGTCATGCGAATAAATGAACTCTTCACTATTTTTTGTATTAAAGAAAAAGTATACTTCTCTAGAGTCATCTAAAATCTCTGCGTATAGAGAAACTTTATTCCATTCTGATGGAATCATTTCATTAATTTGTTCCGCTATTTTTTGATATAATACGCCCATTTTTTCTGTTTCCATAAAAGTACCTCTAGAATCAAAAATAGCCCAGTATAGAAGAGCTATCTTGGATTTATAGATCCTCATACCACTGGGCGTTGAGGGTACCTTTTAAGTCCATCGGTATAAGCATAATAATATGAAAACTTTAAAATGTCCCTATTGAGGTTCTAATTGGACAAAACATCTTGATTATTATTGAAGGTTACGGATTATAGTGTGATTACTCTTCTTTATAGTTAAGAGCAATTTCCACAATTTGCTCGGCTGTGTATTCTTCTTCGCTCCAAAAAATTAAATCACTTGGTGCAGGATGAGGGACATTTTCTTCTAATAAATCGATGTATTTACCAATAACCTCATCTTCTAATTCAGGATTCATAATTTTTTTCACCAATGAGACTAATTCTTCTTTTGACATTTTATTCAAGGGTTTATTCTCCTTTTCTTTACTTTAGTTTTTACTTCCTTTTTTTCCGAAATGATAAGCTGGATCTAGTATCTCCTGATGCATTTTTGGAGAAGTAATAATTAGGTTATCTAAATTATACACATCTCCACCTTTATCAATAGGTTGTTTATGGTGTAAAATATATGACTTATGTTTACCATAATGCTCTTTTTTAGGTGCGATAGGGGAGTTCCCATTTTTCATTCTAGCTATATTATTTTTATTAAATTCATTTGCATATTCAGTGTTGGCTACAGATTTCCAGAATTCTTTTCTAAACTCATCAAATGATTTGAACTCCTTCCCAAGAAGTTGTTTGCGTACTTCTTGAGGAATAACCCCTAATTTACCATTATTGTACATCAGTCTTTCTTGAAGCTGCAGCCCTCTACTTGGAGTTACTTTACCAGTTGCTACACCTGGGATGTTTCTTTTGGTGAATAGAATGCTAGATTCTTTAGTTTCTTCTATAATCTTCTTTAATAAGGGGGTATTCTTAACATTGTGAGTATTACCAATGTCTTGCGCTATTCCTATAAGGGCAGGTTCATATTCATTTTTAGGAAAAGAATTGATGTAGTTTTTTCCTTTTTCTATTCCTGTCTTTACATGTTTAGTAGTAGCTTTTTCTCCAGCTTCAAGCACTTTGTCGACTTTGACAGCACCTGCTTTACCAAGCTTGCCTGTTACTTTTACAGCAGAGCCAGCGCCTTTTAGTCCAACTAGGCTTCCGACCGCATAGGTAATATAATGCGATCGTGAGTATGCATCACCATTAACCATTTTATCATTCCATGAATCAGCTATGTTTGTCCATATGATTTTTGCATAGGAAGGTGTGTTTAATATTGTTGAGACAGTTTTGGCGAGCTTTTGTTCATCGGACAGCTGGTAGAAGTCCCATGCGCCAACAGCTAAATCTTTGACGCCTGTTACCGTATCTTTCCCGATATCATAAAGAGCAACTCCGCCCCCTTTTAAAATTTCCCAAGTGGTTTCCCCAACTTTTTCAAGCTGTTTTGCTTGTTCAAGCTGCACCACATACTGTAACTGTGCAGGCTCAAGGTTCTCATACCCAATCTTCTTCGCAATTTCTAAATACTCATCAGGATCAGATACACCATCCGCAAGCTTTTTCTTCAATTCATTGATCTCGCGTTCCTTCGCTTCCTCTTTCTTAATTTTCAAGTAAGCCTCAGTCCGCTTTTCAATGTCGCTTTTTTTCTTATGTATGTCACTCTCACGGTACGCCTTGGCGTTGTAGTGGATGGGTGTGGCGTTTTTGCCTTTGCCCGTTGCTTCTTGGAGCTTTTGGAAGTCGGATTTGATGAATTGTTCGTTTGGTTCTGACAGGGCGTATTCTGTCTTCAGGTCTTCGTCCAAGGCGTCCAATTTTTCCAGTGTTTTTTTGCGTTTGTCGTTGGCATCGGCCAGCTCGTCTTTGAAGGTTTCTGTTGAAAACAGGTCGAGCGGGAGGATGTTGTCGATATCGTTCAAGATGTCTTTCATCGCTTTTTTCTGTTCGGACATAATGGATTTCGATTTTTGGTGGGCGTTTGCCAGCTCGTGTTCCAGAAAGGATTCTTCGATGTATGCGTCAGAGAGGGCTTTATCCTCGACGGCTCCGGCGATGCTGTTGAAAAATGCGATTTTCATGTCGATGTAGTCGATCCATTGGTCGGTGACGCCGACGTGGTCATGGTAGAAGGCTTTGATGTTGCTGGCGCCTTTTCCTGAGAATTCGCTGTCACTGAGATCAGCGACGCTTTTTAAGGCTTTTCTCAAATTGACCATTTGCGTTCTTAGTTCTTTATACTCTTTTGTACGGTCTGTCGCTTCCGAAAGCAGTGTTTTCGCTTCAAGTACTTTCATGACCATTTCCCTTCTTTTGTTCGCTCAATATCAAAATTTTACCACGGCGCGGGATGAGAATGGCTGTGGAAACTTGTTTCGATGGAAAAATGAGTCGTTTGGCATGTGTCTTTATTCACGAAGGGATTGTGTAAACATAGTCGAAATGATTATTGATAGACAGTTAAAGGAGCATTTTGATGAAGAAAAAACGCATTATATTCGGTTTATTAGGGTTTATGATATGCATCATCCTGTTTGCTCTGTATCTTCAGTTACATAATAAAAGCAATATTCCTGTCAAAACTTCCGCCATTCATCCCGAAGAAGACCGCATCTTTTTTATCTATTCCAACCCTCTCATAAAAGAAAGCACGCTGCTTTCAACCTCAACAGGCGAACGGTTTAATAGGCGCACGTTCAAGGTGGCGGATGTGCCGTACATCCAAACGAAGTCTTACGCATCAACAGACATTGTATTATTAGCGGAACATGAGTCCTTTTATTACACGCTGGAGAAGGATGCTATAAAAAAGCATCCGCTATCAAATCCATTTTCGTTTTGGTATGAGGGGAAGGATGTTTTTGTTAAGGCCTATAACGTTGATACGACGGGGAATGACGTGCATATAAATGACAAAAAAACGAAAAAGGAATATAGCCTCACCTTGCCTTCACTTGTCACGATGGGGGCGAGTGACGAGAATAATATTTATGTCATTCAAGGCATGGCTATTTACGTGATCAACAGAAACACAGAGGGAATCATAGAAACCCTGAGCTTAGCCTCATACGCTGATAAATTCGCAGACTCGGAGGAAGTTATTGTCGCAAGCTCGCAGCATGAACTGACTGTGATTGAAAAAGGGACATGGAAGACGAAGTATATTTCTTATCCTGATGATCTTGAATATGCTGATACCGTGTACTATGACAAAGAAAGCGGCAGTTTTTATGTGACGTACGAAGACAAAGAGGGGGAAGCGAACCTGCTTGAGTATGGGAAGGACTTTTCTTTTCACACATACGGCTTAAAATTCCCTTATATGGATGCAAAGTTTAAGGGGAGTCAACTGTATGTTGTTGCTCAGGAAGAGCATAAAAAAGGCATTGGCGGGTATGTGGGTGTGTTTGATATCCATTCCAAGAAGATGCTTTATCAGTTTGATTTGCCTGAGGAACTAGTGAAAGTTCAGGATATTGTTGTGGTTGACAATAAGTGAGTGCGTAAATGAAATAGAATGATATTGGACCCTTGCATAAAGGGTCTTTTTTTTGCCGAGAAAACAAATTGACAGGATGAAAAAACAATTTCTTCCTTTCATATTGTTTTCAAAATTTGGGATTGATAGAATATGACATATCTCACAGAGAAGGAGGGAAGCCGTTGAGTCAAGCCATACCGTCTTCGCGTGTTGGTGTTAAGATTAATGAATGGTACAAGATGATTCGCCAGTTCAGTGTTCCGGATGCTGAGGTTCTCAAAGCGGAGGTGGAGCAGGACATTCAGCAGATGGAAGAGGATCAGGATTTGCTGATCTATTATTCTCTCATGTGTTTTCGGCACCAGCTGATGCTGGATTATTTGGAGCCGGGACAAACATATGGGAATCGCCCTACAGTGACAGAGCTTCTGGAAACGATTGAAACTCCTCAGAAAAAACTCACAGGCCTTTTGAAATACTACTCTTTGTTTTTTCGCGGCATGTATGAATTTGATCAAAAAGAATATGTGGAAGCGATCGGTTTTTATCGCGAGGCGGAGAAGGAACTGCCGTTTTTGTCAGATGAAATTGAGAAAGCCGAATTCCATTTTAAAGTGGCAGAAGCGTATTACCATATGAAGCAAACCCATGTGTCGATGCATCATATCCTTCAAGCCTTAGACATTTATCAAGATCATCCGTTATATAGCATGAGAAGAATACAAAGCTTGTTTGTCATAGCGGGAAATTATGATGACTTCAGATGCTATGATAAAGCGCTCCCGCATTTAAGAAAGGCGCTGGAGCTGGCAATGGATATTCAAAACGACCGGTTCATTGGCATCTCTTTATTGAACATCGCCAACAGTTATGACAGGTCAGGAAGATATGATTTGGCCATTGAGCACTTCCAAAAAGCGGCGAAAGTAAGCAGAGAAACGGTTCCTGATTTGCTGCCGAAAGTCTTGTTTGGGTTAAGCTGGACATTATGCAAAGCTGGACAAAAACAGCAGGCGTTTCAGCTAATAGAAGAAGGATTAGAACATATCACAACCCATCCAAATGCGGGGGCCCATAAATTTTATAAAGAATTGTATCTGTTCTTGCAGGCAGTGTACAAAGAGATTGTTGACGAACGCAAAATTCATGACCTTTTAAGCTATTTCGAAAAAAAGAACTTGCACGCTTACATTGAAGCATGTGCCCGCAGCGCTGCCGCTGTTTTTGAAAGCCGCTGTCATTTTGAGCACGCTGCTGCGTTTTATCGGAAAGTGCTGCAAGCGCAAGAGGATATTCAAAAAGGAGAGTGTTTATATGCTTATTAAGAAAAAAGTGATGATGTGTCTTGCTGTTCCCCTTATTTGCGGAAGTATTGCAGTTCCTTTCTTGACACAGTCCGGCGGTTTTAAGGAATCAACGGATCGAAACACGACGTATATCGATCATTCCCCTCATCATGTCATGACTGATCAGGATAAGAAAGCCCTTAGTTAGGGCTTTTTTTCTTGCTTTATTGGAAGTTTGTGCCGTCTCGTACTTTTAAACTACCGCCTTCCTTCTATTTCTAACGCAAGACACTCGAAACAACCAAACCATTTGAGGTATAATGGTTAAAGTGAATAACAGTATTTAGATTGATATATATGAAAGAGAGTGGAGCATCATGGGCCGTAAGTGGAACAATATTAAAGAAAAGAAGGCGTCTAAGGACGCAAATACGAGTCGGGTTTACGCAAAGTTTGGCCGTGAGATTTACGTGGCGGCGAAGCAGGGCGAGCCTGATCCGGAATCCAACCAGGCGCTGAAGGTTGTGCTTGAGCGCGCGAAGACTTACAGCGTGCCGAAAAATATCATTGAACGTGCGATCGAGAAGGCGAAGGGCGGAGCGGAAGAAAATTATGATGAGCTTCGTTATGAGGGCTTCGGGCCGAACGGATCAATGATTATCGTTGATGCGCTGACGAATAATGTGAACCGTACGGCGCCGGAAGTGCGTGCGGCGTTCGGAAAAAATGGCGGGAACATGGGTGTGAGCGGATCTGTCGCTTATATGTTTGACGCGACGGCTGTTATCGGTGTGGAAGGCAAAACGGCTGATGAAGCGCTTGAAATTCTCATGGAAGCGGATGTCGATGTCCGCGATATTTTAGAAGAGGATGACAGCGTGATCGTCTATGCGGAGCCGGATCAATTCCATGCGGTGCAGGAGGCGTTTAAAAACGCAGGTGTTGAGGAATTTACGGTAGCGGAGCTGACTATGCTTGCACAGAGCGAAGTGACACTTCCTGAGGATGCAAAGGAACAGTTCGAAAAGCTGATTGACGCGTTAGAGGACTTGGAAGACGTTCAGCAGGTGTATCATAACGTAGATCTTGGTGAATAAAAAATGAGCAGACTGTCATGGTCTGCTTTTTTTATTGTCCGGGAAATTGTTTTAGCAGTTTATAGGCGGGTGTCTATACGCGCTGTAAGACCTTCTCATACGCTGGACTGTAACCTATGTGAAGGAGAGATTGGATATGACTGATACAAGACACTTCTGCTGCGGACCCGGCTTTGGCGCTTACCCAGGCTATGGTGCAGGCGGTCCGGGATTCGGCATGTACGGAGGCGCGGGCTATCCGGGCCATGGCATGTATACAGGGATGGGCCATCCAGGTTATGGAGGCGCAGGCAGCCCGGGTTATGGCATGTCTGGAGGATTCGGCGGCTACCCAAGCGGAGGCTATCCGAGCTCAATGGGTTATCCGAGCTACGGAATGCATTATGATAATGATGGACATCACCACCATTACCCTGATGGACATTACGGACACCATCAGGATGGAAATTATGGCCATCATGATGGTAATAACTACGGACACCATCACCACCAAATGGGACACTGGGGAAAAGACGGCCATAAATAAAAAGCGTGAAGAACGGACACTCTTGCTGATCAAGGGTGTTTTTTTGTTTTTCTTTTTCTTGACTGTTCAGTCTGGAAAAGGTAATATCTTCTTGTAGGAGGTGATATTCGTTTGGGTAGAAATAAAGAATTCGATACCGCGCTTGTTTTGCACAGAGCGATAGAGGTTTTTGGAGAGTATGGCTACGAAGGCACGTCGCTGCAAGAGCTGCTTTCTCATTTAGGCATTGCGCGCCAGAGTTTGTATGATACGTATGGAACAAAGCGGGATTTGTTTTTGTCCGCTGTGAAAACGTATCTTGAAGGAAAAAACGCGGCTGTTGTGGAAAGGCTCGAGACGCCGGGATCTGTCAAAGAAGCCATTCGTGATATTTTTCAGGAGGGTGTGAATGCCCTGAAAGATCCTGAACGTTCAAAGGCGTGTTTTATCATCAACAGCGCTATTGAACAAATCCCGCATGATTCAGACCTTGCCCAGTACTTTGAAGGGCAGACGAAACAGCTTGAGGCGGCCTTTTATCAGGCACTGAGAAGGGCACAGACTGAAGGAGAATTGAAGGAACATCTTGATATATCGGCGCTTGCCCGATATTTAAACCAGAGCAGGCTGTCTCTGACGTTTATCGCTAAGGTTTCTGCTGATTTTGACCAGCTTCAGGATTATGTTGAAGTGAGTTTATCTGTCCTTGATTGACTTTTTTTGATAAAGGGTGCTTAGCCCTTTGACGCATTTTCTGGACTGAATGGTCTAAAATAAAATACGAGGTGATGATCCATGATGATGACGGAATACGAAAAAGCATGTGACACACTGAATAAATTTATGCAATATATGCTTGAAAAGGATATGGAGAGCTGGACAGAGCTGTGGGATGAACATGCCGTATTGGAGTTTCCCTATGCGCCAGAGGGATTTCCGGAAAGAATTGAGGGGAAGGCGGCCATTTACGATTATATTAAGGATTTTCCTGATAACATTCATATTTCTGCGTTTACTGCTCCGACAGTGTATCGTTCGGCTGATACAAACACGATCATTGCGGAGTTTCAATGTGAAGGCTATGCGATTGCGACTGGGCTACCTTACCGGCAAACCTATATCAGTGTGATTGAAACGAAGGACGGCAGCATTTTGCATTATAAGGATTATTGGAATCCGCTTGTCGTCAATAAGACGTTTGGAGAAACCATTGAAACATTTATACAAACAGAGGAGGAGGAAAATGTTGAGTCACGATCAGATTCTGATTACGGGAGGAACCGGCACGACAGGAAGCCGGATTGCGCAACGGTTAATTGAGCAGGGTTACAGCGTTCGCATCGCGAGCAGAAATAAGGGCAAAATGAGCAAGGCGGAGTATGTATATTTTGATTGGAAGGATGAGTCCAGCTTTACGCCTGCTTTGGAGCGGGTGAAGCGGATTTACCTCGTTGCGCCGGTTGGTGTGTTTGACCCGTCTCCTTATGTGCTTCCATTTTTAAAGGAAGCGAAGCGGCTCGGTGCTGAACGTGTGGTGATGCTCAGTGCGTCCGCTGTTCCTGAGGATGGTCCTGTGTTTGGCGCATTGCATCGTGCAGTACACGGGTTTCCGGAATGGGCGGTGCTGCGGCCGTCATACTTCATGCAAAACTTCAGCAATGTCCAGCATCGCATGTCCATTCAAACTGAGGGGCACATTATCACGGCGGCGGGTGAGGGAAAACTTGGTTTTATTGATGCCGATGATATTGCGGAAACAGCAGTGCGTGCTTTGATTGACATTGTGCCTCATAATACTCATCATATTCTGACGGGACCTGAGGTGCTGAATTACGCTGAGGCGGCGGAGATCATCGGAGCCATGGCGGGACGTCCGGTGACGCATGTCAGCATTTCTTCTTCCGAGCTGAAAAATAGGATGGAAACAGCGGGTTTGCCTGCGGATTACGCGCGCTTTATGGCGGAATTAGATGAAGCGATCAGCCATGGTGCGGAACATCGGGTAACGGATACAGTAAAGCGTGTGACAGGAAAAGAACCCCGTTCGCTGACTGAGTTTGCGGCTGCTCATGCTGCATACTGGAAACGCTGATCTTATTTTGGACTGATCGATCTAGAAAGACCTTCGGCTCTGCCGAAGGTCTTCTTTTTAGCTATTGAGTTTAAAAAGGCTTGCCGCGTTTTCGGTGCCGATTTTCATTCGGTCCGTTTCACTGATTGGACACTGGTCAAACCAGGAAGAGATTTCTTCCATCGATTCATACGGATAGTCCACCGAGAATAAGATGCGGTCTGAGCCGACCTCTAACAATGTATCAATTAATGCCTGTGTTCTGAATACGCCGCTTGTTGTGAGATAAAAGTTTTTGCGAAGGTATTCAGTCGGCGCTTTTTTATGGTTTCCATGGGTCTCAGGACGCTGATGGCGCAGTCTGTGCTCGACACGCGGCAGCGTAAACGGCAGACCCTCGCCTAAGTGTCCGAGAATTACGGTCAAATCAGGATATTCGTCAAACAGGCCGCTGAGAATCAGGCGGATGGCGTGTGTTCCTGTTTCAACGCCAAAGCCCCATGCTGAGCCGAGGAGGCCTTCGTAGCCTTCATAGATACGCTGCTGATTTGGCAGCGGAATACGCGGATGCAGATAGACGGGAACCTGAAGTTGTGCAGCTTTCTCCCAGAAAGGGCGTACCTGTGGCTCGTCTAAATATTGAGCGGTATTTTCGTCTCCGATATTACTGTAGCCGTTGACCAGGGCACCGACAAAACCGAGTTCTTTTACAGCCCGCTCCAGCTCCTTCGCTGCTTCTTCAGGATCTTGAAGCGGAACCGCCGCAAATGCTTTAAAACGGTCTGGATGTTTGGAAACGAAGAATTCCGCAGCGTGATCGTTCATTTGCTTTGCGAGTTTTACAGCTCTGTCAGGATCGGTGATTCCTTCAATCCCCGGCTGGGTTAATGAGAGAATCGACGTTTGGATGCCGTTTTTATCCATGTCTTCGATCCGTTTTTCGAATTCCTGCAAGCGTTGTTGGACAGCGCTGAAATATTCATCGTCAGTAAAATTGTGACTTCCTGTTGCCGGAAAATCAGGAGATTCCCAGTGCTCTTCTAATGCGATTTTTCCATTCATGTCAAAGGCTCCTCTCTATCATGTCTGGTGTAGATCAGATGGAGTGCACTCATTTTACGTCACGAAGCTTCGTTTCAATAGGTAATGAACAAAGTGTTTATTACTTTACATCGTGTACAAGATGTAAGTTCATGGTACAGTAGATTTTGGGAAAAGGTCAATAAACAGAGAACGTGCAAACGTTTAGAAGAAGACATCAGCAGATGATTTGTCCAGAAGAAAATAAAAGTTAGACAAGGAGGTAAAAAATGTCTAAAAAAAATAAAGTAGATCCGAGAGTCAAAAGAACGAACAAATTTTTAAGAGACGCATTGATCGCACTGTTGAAAGAAAAAGAAGCCAATTCGATTACGATTCAGGAAATTACTGAAAAAGCGGATCTGACCCGCGGCACTTTTTATTTGCACTATCGGGATAAACAGGATTTTCTGTTTCAAAGCATGACGGAGGTTCTCGATGATTTAATTCGGCAGGTTAAACCAGAGACGCCGGTGGAACCGGTCATTATTAATGAGGATCATCCGCCTGTTTCATTTGTGAAGCTCTTTGAGTACATTCATGAACACGCCGAGTACTTTCAAGTGATGCTGAGTGACAGAGGGCTTCCTCAATTCAGAAGTTTGATGGCGGAATTCGTTCAGAAACGAATTTACGAGGAATTGCTTTCATCTATTGAAGAATCTGAGAAACAGCTTCAGATCCCGAAAGAGATACTGGTCAGCTATATCACTTCCGCCCATATCGGGGTGATTTGTTCCTGGCTGGAGAGCGGCATGAAGTACAGTCCTTTATTTATGGCGAATCAATTAACACGTTTAACGCTCTTGGGACCGCTCCGGATAGCGGGGATAGATAAACAAATCAAGCTTCCTTATTAAGAATGACAGTCATAATGACGCCTCCTGCCTCATACCTATTAAGGTCATTGTTATTGAGAAAGGAGGAGCCAGAATGAAGGAGATGCAGCCATTTACACCTGTTAAATCATACACGCCCTTTCACAGCCGTTTTGATCCCTGTCCGCCCATAGGGAAGAAATATTACAGAACGCCCCCTAACCTCTATATGACCTTTCAGCCTGAGCATATGGAGCAGTTTTCGCCGATGGAGGCTTTAAGGAAAGGCACCCTTTGGAAGGATCTCTATGATTTTTATGAAAATCCTTATCGAGGGGGAGACACACATGACAAAAAAGGTTGATGCGGAATATTACCGCCAGCTTGAGCAGATTCAAGCAGCGGATTTTGTGCTTGTTGAGCTGAGCCTGTATTTAGATACACATCCTGATGATGAAGACGCGCTGAAGCAATTCAATCAATATTCCGGCTATGCAAGGCACTTAAAAAGGCAATTCGAATCATCTTACGGACCGCTTTTGCAGTACGGCAAAAGCCCCGCGGGCGAGGAGTGGGATTGGAATCAAGGGCCTTGGCCGTGGCAAGTATAAGGAGGAATGCCTGAATGTGGGTGTATGAAAAGAAGCTGCAATATCCTGTCAAGGTCAGCACGTGCAATCCGACACTGGCGAAATATTTGATTGAACAGTATGGCGGAGCGGACGGCGAGCTGGCCGCGGCTCTCCGGTATTTGAACCAGCGGTATACCATTCCTGATAAGGTCATCGGCCTTTTAACAGATATCGGCACGGAGGAGTTTGCCCATCTGGAAATGATTGCGACGATGGTGTATAAGCTGACGAAAGATGCGACGCCGGAGCAGCTGCGAGAAGCCGGGCTTGGTGATCATTACGCGAATCATGATGGCGCGCTTTTTTATCATAATGCGGCGGGGGTGCCTTTTACGGCAAGCTATATTCAGGCGAAGGGCGATCCGATTGCGGATTTGTATGAAGATATCGCAGCAGAAGAAAAAGCAAGGGCGACGTATCAGTGGCTGATTGATATTTCGGATGATCCTGATTTGAACGATTCCCTGCGGTTTTTGCGTGAACGTGAAATTATACATTCTATGCGCTTTAGGGAAGCGGTTGAGATTTTAAAAGAAGAACGGGATAAGAAGAAACTCTTTTAACAGCAGCGGGGGCTCCCTTTCATGCGTCCTTTTACATACAGACAAAATATTCTGTTTTTTTGTCGTTTGCTTGCATTATAATGGAGGTATGCATGTAAGTTAGTTTTGATCGGGGGGCCTTTATGTCATCTTTTAAGATTACGAAAGAAACAGTTGCAAATGAATTTTACGCCGGCCTGGCAGACCGTGAGGATGCAGAGCAAATAACGGGACTGCTCGTCCGTACGGCTGAATGGCTGCGGGACCGGGGCTCTGACCAGTGGAGCGGGCTGCTGGAGGGACATGACTCACATGATATTGTTGGCTCGATTGAAAGCGGACATGTGTTTGTTTTTCAGAAAGATCAAGAGTTGGCCGGTGTAGTGATGCTTCTGCCTGAGCCAAGCGAATGGGACAGAACGCTTTGGGGAGACGAGGGGCACGAAGAGTCCATTTATTTGCACCGTCTGGCGGTCAGCCGCCGGTTTGCGGGAAATGGGCTTGGGGCCGAGATTCTCACATGGACGGAGACGGGTGTTGAGTATCCGGGGAAGAAGCGGATTCGTCTTGATTGTGTTGCTGATAACGACGCCTTGCATTCCTTTTACAGGCGAATGGGATATGAATTCAAGGGATCAGATGCCTCGGGGTTTCATTTGTTTGAGAAAGAACTGAACAAGTCAGAATAAGCGTCCTTTTTAGGGGGCTTTTTTGCCTTTTTGAAAAGGGAGGACAGGGCGGATGTTCTTTTTTTATGTGATGGCCATTGCGACGGCTTGTATTTCTGCTTGTGTATCTATTTTTCTGCGCTTGAGGATGCCGCAAAGAAAATGGCCGGAATGCATACTGGCCGTGCTGATTGTTCTCGGTGTGATCACAATTTGGTGCAGCATCTTTTTTGTCGGCGGCTGGGATGGCATGGCGCTGGGCATGCTTGGGATTCATGTGATAGTCGGAGCGTTTGCCGGGTACTTGATCGAGACGGTGTTCCGGCTGTTGAAAAGACAAATTAGGAGAAGGTAAGGCATTTGCCGTCTCAAATGATGTCGAATTTTTTACGGGGCGGCAGGAATTTTCTTTTGAGTGGAGAAATACATATTACTTTACAATGAAAGCGTTTTCTGTAGTAGGAAGGTGATGTCGATGATACATAGCCTGACAAATGGGCTGAATCGTTTTTGTACATGGGTGATGAGACTGGCTTATGTCAATGTGCTGTGGATCTTGTTTTCTCTTGCCGGGCTCGTTGTGTTTGGGTTGATGCCTGCTACGGCCGCGATGTTTTCGGTGGCGAGAGAGTGGGCGAAGGGGAACACGGATGTCCCAGTGTTTTCTGTGTTTATCCGGACGTTTAAGAAGGAGTGGGGGGCAGCTCAGCTGTTGGGGCTCATTCTGGTGACGGCCGGCTTGTTTTTGTTTGCGGATATACGGATTGCCGCTCAGATGAATCAGCCTGTGCTGGTGAATGTGTTTATGAGCATCGGATTGATTTTCGCGTTTGTGCTGTTATATGTGTTTCCGGTCTTTTCGCATTTTGACGTAAAGCTCAGACAGGTGCTGAGCATCAGCTTTTTGATTGCCTTCAGCCGGCCATTGGTGACGCTGATGATGGCAGCGGGTGCAGTCGGAATGTTGTTTCTTGTGCTGTTTCATGTGACGTTTTTGCTGTTTTTCAGCGGCAGTGCGCTGAGCTTGTTGTTAACGAAGCTGTCCTTTAAAGCATTTATGTCAATAGATCAGCGTCAGGAGAAAGAAAAGGCGGCATGAAAGGAAGAGTCGCGGGCTGGTACAGGCGGATGAAGATTAAGGATAAGCTGTTTGTGTTTCTGTCATTGATTATGGCCGTGTCCTTTTTGTTTGTATACAGCGGGGTGCAGTACGCTTTTCATGTCTATGATGAACAGATTTACCGCAAATCCTCGGAGGTGCTGCGGATGTCTTCTGAACGGATTGAAGACGAGCTGAAGAAAATTGAAGATGTATCGTATGAAATCATTACCGATGAACACATTCAGCGCATTCTCAGCATGCAAAACCGTGATGATACGTATGACCAGTATCAAATGAAGCAGGAGCTGTGGGATCAGCTTGCGCAATATGCCGGCGATGAAAAGTACATTGATTCGATTCATTTGATTGATGCCCGCGGCTCAGAGTATTCCGCCGGAAGCAGTTCATCGGACCTTATGAAGCAGCAGCAGGAAGAGGTATTTGAACGGGCGAAAGCGCAAAAAGGCAGAAATCTTTGGATGACCCTAGGCAGTTCAGATCCTGTCCTGATTTCAGCGCGGCAAATCAGATCGTTTCATCAGCTGAGTTTAAATGGCTTGGGGATGGTGCTGATTCAAGTGAATGTGAAACAGATGATTCGTGATTTGCCGAAGGATTGGGGCGATTCGGTCGGAGATATGATGATCGCAGACAAGGACGGCAATCTGGTATATTCGGCCCGTGCATCGGTGCTTACGCCTGAGATGACAAAGCAGACGCTGCGGCATCCTGGTTATGACTTGGTAAAAAAGAATGGCAAACGTTATTTTATTTCTTTCCTTCAATCATCCTATCAAAACTGGAGCTACTACAATGTCATCCCCTTTGATCAGATGTTCGCGAAAATTTCCTTTATGAAAACGGTGATCGGTACGTGCTTTCTTTTGTTTTTCAGTGTGGTTTTGCTTTTCGGGCGGAAGATTGCCAACAGCATCACAGAGCCGATCGAGCAGCTTGTATCCGCAATGAAATCGGTGCAGCACGGCGGGATTGAGGCGGGCGTGTCGCTGTCACTGCCGGAACACACACAGGATGAGGCGGGAACGCTGAACCGTCATTTTACCGTAATGATGAAGCGGATCAATGAGCTGATGGAAGAAAATGTGGAAAAGCAGCTTATTATTAAAGAAACAGAATTGAAGGCGCTGCAAGCCCAGATTAACCCGCATTTTTTGTATAACACGCTTGAGTCCATCAATTGGCTGGCGAAAGCGAATCAGCAGAAGCAAATTTCTCGAATGGTAGAG
Source organism: Bacillus sp. LBG-1-113 (assembly GCF_020708615.1). Taxonomy (NCBI): domain Bacteria; kingdom Bacillati; phylum Bacillota; class Bacilli; order Caryophanales; family Bacillaceae; genus Bacillus; species Bacillus sp. LBG-1-113. Next base: position 144,955 of record NZ_JAJFDG010000004.1, read on the forward strand.
TCGCTCGGTTTTCTCCTGCGAAACAGCATTCATATCAAAGAAGTTACAGTGACCCTTCAGGAGGAGGCGGATATTGTGCTTCACTATATGACGATTCAGCGGTTCCGGTTTGAAGAGCGCTTGAACTTCACACTGGACATCGCCGAAGAGGTAAAGCATTGCCGAATTCCGAAGCTGACACTCCAGCCGCTGGCGGAGAATGCGATTCAGTACGCGCTTGAGCCTTTTACTCGGCCATGCGCCATCCGCATTCAAGCGAAAAAAACGGAGGACTGCGTCTGTATTACTGTCGAAGATAACGGGCCTGGCATGAACGAACGTATTCTTGAAAAAACGGGCGGAAGAGGGATCGGGCTCTGGAATATTCATGAACGCATCCGACTGATGTTCGGGGAGCCGTATGGCTTACGCATTCAAAGTGAGAAAGGGAAGGGAACGGCGATTTTGCTGACAATACCGTGTCGAAATGAGGTGGTGTGATGTACAAAATACTGCTTGCTGATGATGAGAGGATCATTCTTGACGGAATGGCAGGGATCATTGAGTGGGAGGCGCTTGGCGCTTCTTTAGTCGGCAAAGCGCAGAACGGAATTGAAGCGTATGAGAAGATCGTAAACAAGCAGCCGCATATCGTTATCACTGATGTAAAAATGCCCGGTATGGACGGACTTGAGCTGATCAAAAAGGTGTCAGCCGTCTGCCCGTCTGTGCAATTTATCGTCCTGTCTGGTTTTGGGGAGTTTGAGTACGCGAAGGAAGCGATGAAATACGGGGTAAGGCATTATTTGCTGAAGCCCTGCAATGAACAGCAGATTATCCGTTCATTAGAGGAGATCATCGCCGAACTGAAGCTGCATGATGTGCGGAAGAAGAAAGCCGCCCACCTGAAACATGAGCTGAATCATATCCGGTCCTTTGCAGCTGATCAATACCTGGAAGGTTTGATAGCCGGTGTCACCCAACTGTCTCCGCCGCCTTCGCTTGCAGGAAAGATGATTCGCCTTATCATCGCGGAGACCACTCAGCCTGGAGATTCTGCCGCCAGAGAGGCGTTTGGTTCCGCGCTGACAGCTTTTTGCTGCAGCGGAGGACGTGCGGTGTTTGCCGTGGAGGAGGGCACGCCCGATCTGGAGAAAAAGGCCGAAGACGGCTTGGCAGGCTGCCGGGTGATCATAAGCCGGACGGGGGAGCTGCGGGACGCAGGACAGCTGTTCCGGGAAGCAACTGAAACGGCCGGTGACCAAAAGCGGAGTGATTTGATTTCTAAAATCACCAGGCTTGTCGCCGACGAGCTCGGCAATCCGAATCTCTCTCTGAAATGGGCAGCAAAAGATATGCTGTTTATGAACCCTGATTATTTGGGGAAAATCTTTAAGCAGGAGACAGGGGAAAAGTTTTCCCGGTATGTTACGCGGGTGCGTCTTGAGCATGCGATGAAGCAGATGAAGCTGAGGCGTGATGTGAGTGTATCAGAAATCGCGGAAGAAATCGGATTCGGTGATAATCCGAAGTATTTCAGTCTTGTCTTTAAAAAATATACCGGTCTGACACCGTCAGAATTCAGAAGAAAACAGGGAGGCGCTTCCGCAGGATAGCCATCTCTGTTTTTTTTACTTTCGCCACTGTTTTTTGAGTGTTTCGCCCCGTCACAACCCTTTAAAATAAAATGTAAGCACTTACATTAAAGGGGGGATTGATTTGAAGAAGGTTTATTACGTGCTGCTGTCACTTGTATGCGTCTTTTTCTTCAGCGGATGTTCTGCGGGTGAAGAGGCGTCAGGGAAAAATGAGGACATGACGCTCAGAATCGCATGGTGGGGCGGACAGCCGCGGCATGACTATACAACAAAGGTCATTGAATTATATGAGAAAAAGAATCCGCATGTCCATATTGAAGCGGAATTTGCGAACTGGGATGACTATTGGAAGAAGCTTGCGCCAATGTCTGCCGCGGGCCAGCTGCCTGATGTCATTCAAATGGATACGGCATATTTGGCGCAATACGGAAAGAAAAATCAGCTTGAGGATTTAACGCCATATATGAAGGACGGAACAATTGACGTCAGTTCAATCGATGAGAATATGCTGTCCGGCGGAAAGATTGACGGAAAGCTTTACGGATTTACACTAGGGGTCAACGTGCTTTCAGTAATTGCGAATGAGGATCTGCTGAAGAAAGCCGGTGTTTCAATTCATCAGGAAAACTGGACGTGGAAGGATTATGAGAAGCTGGCGTATGAGCTGCAGGAAAAAGCCGGCGTATACGGATCTAACGGAATGCATCCGCCTGATATTTTCTTCCCGTATTATTTGCGCACGAAGGGTGAGCGTTTTTATAAAGAGGACGGCACGGGCCTTGCGTATCAGGATGACAAGCTGTTTGTCGACTATTTTGAGCGGCAGCTGAGGCTGGTCAAAGCAAAAACATCGCCAACGCCGGACGAAAGCGCCCAAATTAAAGGGATGGAAGATGACTTTATTGTCAAAGGCAAATCAGCCATTACATGGAACTACTCCAATCAATATTTGGGCTTTGCCCGGCTGACAGACTCACCGCTGTCTCTCTATCTGCCGCCTGAACAAATGAAGGAAAAGGCACTGACGCTGAAGCCGAGTATGCTGTTTTCCATTCCGAAAAGCTCTGAGCATAAAAAAGAGGCCGCGAAGTTCATAGATTTCTTCGTGAATAATAAAGAAGCGAACCAGCTGATTAAAGGCGAGCGGGGCGTTCCGGTATCCGACAAGGTGGCAGATGCGATAAAACCGGAGCTGAATGAGGAAGAGGCCAACATTGTGGAATATGTGGAAGCCGCGTCGAAAAACATCAGCAAAGCCGATCCGCCGGAGCCGGTGGGAAGCGCTGAGGTTATTAAGCTGCTGAAGGATACGTCTGATCAGATTCTGTATCAGAAGGTATCGCCGGAAAAAGCCGCCAAAACGTTCCGGAAGCAGGCCAACGACATTTTAGAGAGGAATAATTGACGGGAAATGGGGCTGACAGAATGAAAATAAGCCGGAGTAAGAGAAAAGACAATCTGGCGGGATATGCTTTTATTTCTCCGTTTATTATCGGCTTTTTCTGTTTTACGGTGATTCCAATGGGCGCGTCTCTGTTTCTGTCCTTTACAAGCTACGACCTGTTTACGGCGCCGAAGTGGATCGGGCTCGATAACTATAAGGAAATGTTTACGGGTGACGAAAAGTATTGGCAGTCGCTGAAGGTCACTTTCACGTATGTGCTTGCCGGGGTTCCGCTCCGCCTCGGCTTCGCGCTTTTTATTGCCGTCATTTTAAACAACGCGGCAAAGGGAACAGCCATCTACAGGACGCTGTTTTATCTGCCTTCGATCATCGGCGGAAGTGTGGCTGTTGCCATTATGTGGCGCAATATTTTCGGCAATGACGGGGTCATCAATGCGCTGCTGTTTTTTGTCGGGATCGATCAAAAAATTCTCTGGTACCAGGACCCGACAAGCGCGTTATGGACGCTGATTCTCTTGTCTGTCTGGCAGTTCGGGTCATCCATGCTGATTTTTCTGGCCGGGCTGAAAAACATTCCGGCATCGTATTTGGAGGCGGCCAGCGTGGACGGCGCAAACCGCGTGCAGCGCTTCTTTAAGATCACGCTGCCGATGCTGACGCCGATTATTTTCTTTAACCTGGTCATGCAGACGATTTCTGCTTTTATGACCTTTACCCCAGCCTATATCATCTCAAAAGGCGAGGGCGGGCCGCTTGACGGAACGCTATTGTATTCACTCTATTTGTTCCAGCGGGCGTTTAACTATTTTCAAATGGGCTACGCCTCGGCGATGGCGTGGATCATGCTGATCATTGTCGGGCTGATTACGCTGATTTTATTTAAAACATCATCATATTGGGTTCACTACGAATCAAAGGAGGAATAACGGATGGAGCCGGTCAACCAGCCTGTCAGGCAAGCCCCGGTGTTTGAAGGGAAAAAAGCCGGGCGCATTAAGCCAAAACGCATTCTGTTCCATGTTCTTACGGCGTCACTGGCGGTGTTATTGCTGTATCCCGTCATTTGGCTGTTTGTCAGTTCTTTTAAAGAAAGCTCCAGTATTTTCACAACCTCTCATTCTCTCATTCCAGATCCTTTTATTCTCAGCAACTATGCTGAAGGGTGGAAAGGCATTGCGGGTCAGCCGTTTTTGACCTTTATTAAAAACTCGGCGATCATTGTCGGGCTGTCTACAATCGGCGCCGTTCTGTCATCGGCTGTCATTGCCTACGGCTTCGCGCGCATCCCGTTTAAAGGAAAAGCATTTTGGTTCGCCTGCATGATGGGGACGTTAATGCTGCCGCATGAAGTGCTGATGATTCCGCAGTACATTATGTTTGCGAAATTAGACTGGCTGAATTCTTTTAAACCGATTGTCGTTCCGCAATTTTTCGGGCATGCGTTTTTTATCTTTCTGATGATCCAGTTTATCCGGTCGATCCCTGAGGAGCTGGATGAAGCAGCGAGAATCGACGGGTGCGGGCGCTTTGCCTGTTTTTGGCGGATCATTCTGCCGCTCATTGCACCGGCGCTTGCAACGTCTGCGATTTTTTCTTTCTATTGGAAGTGGGAGGAGCTGATTCAGCCGCTGCTCTATTTGAACAAGCCGGAGCTTTATCCTGTTTCTCTTGCGCTGAAGCTTTTCCTGGACACGGAATCAGCTTCAAACTGGGGCGCGATGTTTGCCATGTCGGCCGTCTCTTTACTGCCTGTGATTCTCGTATTCTTTCTGTTTCAAAAATATATCGTTCAGGGCATCAGTACGACCGGATTAAAATAAAAAGGAGTGTTGCAGATGGCACAGCTTATCTTTGATGAAGAAAAGGTCACATCCGTTATGGACAGAATTGTGAAACGGACATTTCAAATGGATTTTGCGTGGGATTGGCCGGGCGGCGTCGCGTTTTACGGCGTGGCAGAGGCGTATGAAGCGACGGAAAACGAGGAGTATATCAAACTGTTAAAAACGTGGGTGGATGAACAGCTTGAGGATGGGCTGCCGCCGCTGTCGATCAACGGTGTATCGATCGGGCATACGCTTTTGTTTCTGCATCAGGTGACGGGAGATAACGTCTATTTGGAAACGGCTGGCGAGATGGCGGAATATGTGCTGCATAAAGCGCCGCGCTTTGGAGAGGGCATTCTTCAGCATACGGTTAATTCGGCAGAGTACGTGTTTCCTGAGCAGGCATGGGCGGATACGCTGATGATGGCGGGATTGTTTATGCTGAGAATCGGCCGTGTGATGGAGCGGGAGGATTACTTTGAGGACGGCCTGCGCCAGTTTCATGGACATGAGGACGTGCTGCAGGACCCCGTGACCAATCTGTATTACCATGCCTGGGACAATAAAGCGCAAAACCACCTGTCGGGGATTTATTGGGGACGGGCGAATGGCTGGGCTGCGCTCACGATGGCAAAAGCGCTCCCGCTCATCGAGGTGACGCATCCTTCTTTTATGATCATTGACGGATCACTCAGAGACCAGTTAAGCGCGCTTGTCCGGCTGCAGGACGATTCAGGGCTGTGGCATACCATTTTGGATGATCCGGATTCGTATTTGGAGGTTTCCGCATCGGCGGGCATTGCCTCTGCTTTGCTGTCGAGCGGGAAGCTCTATACAAAATACGCGCAGAAATCACTTGCCGCCATTTTGGATGCGGTGGAAGAGGACGGTCGGGTCAGCAAAGTATCCGCGGGCACAGCCGTCATGAAAAATGCGGAAGGATACAAACAAGTGCCTTACAAACGAATACAAGGCTGGGGACAGGGACTTGCACTCACATTTCTCGCTGATGTGCTGAGAACGAAAAAACGCGTGTATCAGTAAAGACGGCGGCGGGGGGAAAGGGATGAAAAAACAGCCTCAACAGAAAGAACGGGTTTCACGCTGGAAGGGAACGTATTTCAAAAGAAACTTTGTTTTCATTTTGCTGATTGCCTGTATTCCCGGACTGCTGACAGGCGGGGCCATCTACTTTTTGTCTATCGATAAGGTGGAGAAAGAACTGCAAAAGTCGCATGAAACACAGGTGGCGCGTGAAGTCAGCCGGATGGATGAGAAGCTGGAAGGGCTTGAGCTGACGCTTGCCCAAATGGCATACGATTCCTCGCTGATGAACGGATTGGCCGAGAAGGATTTGGAGAAAGACTTTCCATTCTCCTATCAAATAACGAAGAAGCTGTTTCTTTTGCGGGATCAACAGCCGCTGATTCAGCAGGCTTCTATCTTTCTGAACAGCCCCCGGCCTCTTGTGCTGAGCCCCGAATACAGCGCACTGACAGAACAGGATATGCTTCACAAATACCGCTCGCTTCTCGACTCCGATCGGAGTATTTATTGGAGCCGATCGGGAAAAGACGCCGCGCTGATTCAGCTCATTCCGGGTGCGGCTGAGAAACCGTTTGGCGCGATCATGCTGACGGTAGATCCGAAAGAAATAGAGGCGCTCCTGCAAAGTTTGTCTCCTTACCCTGAAGGCAGCGCGCTACTTCTTGATCAAAAGCGGGAGGTGCTTTTCCATGGAGGAGAAAAGGATTTTGAAAATGCTTTAATGAATGAGGTGAAAAAACAGCCTCGCCAGAAAGGCCATTTTCAGATGGATTGGAACGGCACGGTGTATTCCGTCTCCTATGGAGAAATGAAGCGAATGCACCAGAAGTGGACCTTTGTTTCTGCGGCGCCTCTTTCAGCTATCACAGCGCCGATGGTGTTTTTATCAAAGGTGATTATTGTGATGCTTGTCGTTTGTATCGGCTTGGCTGTGTGCATGACGTGGTACGCTTCGAGGAAAATCTATCGCCCGATTCAGCATCTGCTCGGACTGTTTACGGGAGGAGAGAAACAAGCATGGCAGGCGTCAGGTCAGGACGAATTTAAGTGGATTGAAAAGAGATGGAATGATCTTTCCCTTGAGAGCCGGAGGCTTCATGAGCAGCTGCTCCGGCAGACGCCCCATATGAAAAAGAGTTTTTTGCAGCACCTGCTTCAGGGTGACTTTTACTATGACACAGAGGACAGCCTCAGATCGCGGATGGAGGATGCGGGATGGGACATCGGGGAAAACGTATTTCACGTGCTTGATCTTCAGGTGACAGGGCTTCGCTGTGATAATAGCATGTTCTATGCCGACGATGAACAGCTTGCTGTGTTTACACTGACCAATTTACATGAGGAGCTCGCGGCAAACCGGCGTTTTCAACCTTTAATTCTTGATATTGGCCGCCTTTCCGTCACCGTGCTTGTGATGAAAACGAGCGGCTCGGATCTGAAGGCCTATGTTTCAGAGCTGGCCCACATATTTGGTGCTGTCACGGGACTAAGCCTGACCGGGACAATGAGCAGGCAATCGGCCCGTATTAAGGATATCCCATCTTTGTTTAAGGATGTGAAAAGCGGCAAGTCCCGCAGATGTTTTGCCAATCGCCATCAGATCATCGATTTGCAGGATGATGTTTTTCAGGCTGAGCCATCCGCACCCTACTATCCTTTTGAACTTGAAAAACAAATCGTTCAGGCCATTCGGCTGGAAAGAAAAGCGGAAGCAGAGGAGCTGATTCGTTTATGTATGAATGAAATGGCTGAAAAGGCGGTCAGCGACAGACAAGTGCATTCTGCGCTGATACAGCTGTTTTCCCGCATCCAGGAGGATATTCTGCATTCCGGCCTTCACCCGAGCGAGCTGTTCGGCAACAGGGATATGCTTCGCGAAATATCTGAGCTGCATGAGCCTGTCCAAGCGGCTGCCTGGCTGATGGATGCGGTTGTCACCCCGTACCTCGCCAAGCTTGAAGGCAGGAAAAACAAACAGCAAAAACAGGTGGCGGAACGTGTGATTGCGATGATTCATGAGCAGTATATGGCGGATCTTTCTCTTGAAAGCTGCGCGGATGCGCTGGGCATGAATTCTTACACCTTGAGCAAGGCCTTTAAACAAGTGACGGGCGTTAATTTTATTGATTATGTGACCCGCATCAGAATCGAAAAAGCAAAAGAACTGCTGGTCAATACAAATAAAAAAATTCATGATGTGTCAGAAGAAGTCGGCTATCGCCACAATTATTTCAACCGGATTTTTAAAAAGCAGGTCGGCATGCCGCCGGGAGTCTTCAGGCAAATGTATCAGGAAACGCCGTGAAAGGAGAGGACATGTGATGGAAAGTACGATTCAGGTATTTTTAGCAGGGGATTCCACCGTAAGCGACTGCCCGCCGCATGAAGCGCCGATGGCAGGCTGGGGGCAGGTTTTCGGTCAATTGTTCACTGAACAGGTGAAGGTGTGCAATCACGCCAAAGGGGGAGCAAGCACCAATTCATTTGTTGAGGAAGGAAGGCTTCAGACGATTGCTGAGCATATATCCCAAGGCGATTATTTGTTTATCCAATTCGGCCACAATGACCAGAAACCGCGGGGAACGAAACCATACTCGACGTATCAGCAATTTCTCACTTTGTTTGCGGACACAGCGCGTGAAAAAGGCGCGCAGCCTGTGTTCGTTACATCGGTGCAGCGGCGCCGCTTTGATCAAAACGGAAGGATTGAGCACACGCTCGGTGAGTATCCTGATGCGATGAAAGCGTTAGCGAAGGAGCTTGATGTGCCGGTCATTGATTTGCTAACGAAAACGAAGGCGCTTTATGAAGCATACGGCCCGGAGGAGTCAAAGCGTTTGTTCATGTGGTTTCAGCCGGATGAACATCCGAATTATCCAGACGGCATTGAGGATAATACGCATTTTTCAGAAGAAGGGGCCATGGAGGTTGCGAAGCTCGTTGCCGAGGGCATCGAAGAAATCGGCTTTCCGCTGAAGGATCATCTCGTAAGCCGGGAGGGGAAAAAACATGTATAAAGAAGGCGCGTGCCTGTACCGCAATCCGCTCCGTTCAGCAAGCGATGTGAAAGACTGGCGGATGGAGGGAGGCGGGCACATTTCATTCGAAGAGCACCGTATGCACCTGTCACATGTAGAGGACGAAGCGCACTTTGTTTATTGGTGCCCGGAAACATTTCCCGACGGCATCATTGTGAAGTGGGATTTTTACCCGATTGAACAGCCGGGGCTGTGTATGCTGTTTTTCGCGGCTGCCGGCATCGGAGGCGAGGACTTATTTGACTCGCGACTCAAGAAAAGAACAGGAAAGTACCCCGAATACCATTCCGGAGACATCAATGCGCTCCATCTGTCGTATTTCCGCAGAAAATACCCGGAGGAAAGAGCGTTTCGCACCTGCAATCTAAGAAAAAGCCGCGGTTTCCACCTCGCTGCACTGGGAGCTGATCCGCTGCCTTCTCCGGACGACGCTGTTTCCCCGTATCATATGAAGCTCATTAAGGATAAAGGATATGTGCATTTTTCCATCAATGATCTGCCCATTCTGGAGTGGCAGGATGACGGAAGCACATTAGGGCCTGTGTTAACGAAAGGAAAAATCGGGCTGAGGCAAATGGCGCCGATGAAAGCCGCTTATCGTGATTTGTCTGTGCACCAAGCGGTGAGAGGATGAAGACGACTGTGACGGATGCGCTTTATGCAGGCTGTGAAGCGGTTGTGAAAATCGCGTGGCTGAACGGGCTGTGGCTGTTGTTTACGCTTTTGGGCGGCGTTCTTTTCGGATGGGCGCCGAGCACAGCCGCGATGTGTGCCGTCATACGGAAATGGCTGATGGGGCATAAAGATGTCCCGGTATTTGCGTTATTTCTGGATACCTACAAAAAAGAGTTTCTGAAGGTTAATGTAATTGGACTTGCGTTTATTGCTCTTTTGCTTATGTTGTCCGCCAATTATTATTATTTTTCGGCAAGTGCGGATTGGCTGTCCTTTACTGTGACGAGCTGCACACTCTTGGCGGGGCTTTTGTACACTGTCGCGCTCATGTATGTGTTTCCTCTTTATGTGCATTACGAGCTTCCGCTTCGCCAATATATTCCGCAAGCGCTGCTGTTCGGCGCCATGCGGCCGCTGACCACCGGCTGCATGCTGATCGGCTGCGGATTTGTGCTTTACTTGCTGTATACGCTTCCGGGACTGATCCCATTTTACGGCCCAAGTTTATTTGGGCTCGTGTCGATGTTTTTTGCTTACAGAGGGTTTCAAAAAACAGAGGCCCAGAACCGTCATCAGGCCGGGTAAACAAAAAAATGACAAACCGGCAAAAAAGTGCAGCCAACCAAAAACGTTTATGCAAAAAAGTGACATTGAAGACAGCTTCTTAAGCGCATAAAATCCAATTTAAGTAAGCGCTTACAGATCAATGATAAGGAGCTGTCTGATGATTAGACGAAGAAAAAGCATGTTTACCACTCTCACACTGTTGGTGTTGTTGATGATGGGGGGTTCTGTGTTTCCTGTCAAAGCAGAAGGAGCGGCGCGGCAGATGGAAGCGCTGAACCGGGGCCTTGTGGCAGTCAAGACGGAAGGCGGCATTTTTGTCAGCTGGCGGTTTCTTGGGACAGAAAACGCATCCGTGGCGTTTAATGTGTACAGAGACGGACAAAAGCTGAATGCTTCGCCTGTCAAATCCACGAATTATATCGATAAAAACGGATCTGCGGGCTCAACGTATTCCATTCGGGCTGTTGTAAACGGTACCGAGCAGGCAGCTTCTGAAAAAGCCTCTGTATGGGCACAGCCGTATCACTCCGTTCCACTTGATAAACCGGCTGGCGGCACGACGCCAAAGGGCGAAGCCTATACCTACAGTGCCAATGATGCCAGTACGGGTGATGTGGATGGCGATGGGCAGTATGAGCTGATTCTCAAATGGGACCCGTCCAATTCAAAGGATAATTCACAGGACGGCTATACGGGTGAAGTGTTTATTGATGCGTATAAGCTGGACGGAACAAGATTATGGCGAATCGGTCTCGGCAAAAACATCAGAGCAGGCGCACACTACACTCAGTTTATGGTGTATGACCTGGATGGTGACGGAAAAGCGGAAGTGGCGATGAAGACCGCTGACGGAACAAAAGACGGCACGGGAAAAGTGATCGGAAATGCGAATGCCGATTACAGAAATGAGCAGGGGCGTGTGCTTTCTGGTCCTGAGTACCTGACTGTCTTTCAAGGTGAAACGGGGAAAGAGCTTGTCACTTCAAACTTTGAACCGGCACGAGGGAACGTATCGGATTGGGGCGACAGCTACGGCAACCGGGTCGATCGTTTTCTTGCGGGCATTGCGTATCTCGACGGGCAGCGGCCGAGTCTGATTATGACTAGAGGCTATTATGCCAAAACCATGCTTGTTGCGTATAACTTCAGAGACGGAAAATTGTCAAAACTCTGGACGCTGGATTCCTCTAAGTCGGGCAATCAAGCGTTCGCCGGACAGGGCAATCACAATCTAAGCATTGCGGATGTTGACGGAGACGGAAAGGATGAAATCATCTTCGGCTCAATGGCTGTTGACCATGACGGAAAAGGCATGTACTCGACAGGCTTAGGCCACGGAGACGCGCTGCATGCCGGGGATCTTGATCCGAGCCGGCCGGGTCTTGAGGTGTTTCAAGTTCATGAGGACAAAAACGCGCAATATGGCTTATCCTTCCGGGATGCCGCGACAGGAAAAATCATTTGGGGTGTTCACGCCGGCAAGGATGTAGGCCGGGGGATGGCCGCTGATATTGATCCGCGTTATCCGGGACAGGAGGTTTGGGCGAACGGTTCTCTTTACACATCGAAAGGCGCCAAAATCGGCAGCAGTGTGCCGTCGTCAACCAATTTCGGCATCTGGTGGGACGGTGACCTGCTGCGGGAACAGCTGGACAGCAACCGAATTGATAAGTGGGATTATCAAAACGGCGCATCGAGAAATATGCTGACTGCTTCAGGCGTGGCCGCCAACAATGGCACAAAAGCAACACCGGCGCTTCAGGCTGATCTGCTCGGTGACTGGCGGGAGGAGGCTGTGTGGAGAACCGAGGACAGCAGTGCGCTCCGCATCTACACCACCACCATCCCGACCGAGCACAGGCTGTATACGCTGATGCATGATCCTGTGTACCGGCTCGGCATCGCCTGGCAAAATGTCGCGTATAATCAGCCGCCGCATACAAGCTTCTTTTTAGGAGACGGCATGGCGGCACAGTCTAAACCGAATATGTATACGCCTTAACAGAAGGGGGGAAGGAACGGGCCGCACGCTTGGCCCGTTCCCATTTAAAATGAAACCAAAAAAGAGGCAGATGGAGTACTTGACCAGAGGCTTAATTGCGGTCAAGACGGAGCAGGGCGTGTTTGTCAGCTGGCGTTTTCTCGGAACGGATCATGAGACTGTAGCTTTTCATATTTATCGGGACGGAGATCGGATCACTGGCAAACCGATTGCAGACAGTACCAATTTTCTGGATGAAAAGGGAACGGAGGACTCTCTCTATCAAGTGGCGGCTGTTTATAAAGGCCGTGAAGAAAGGCTTTCGAAGGAAGCCCCCGTTTGGCGGGAAAACGTTCTCGAGATCCCGCTTAACAAACCGGAAGGCGGCGTGACGCCGGACGGAAAACCGTATACCTACAGTGCCAATGATGCGAGCGTCGGAGATGTGGATGGGGACGGAGAATATGAAATCATCCTGAAATGGGACCCGTCCAACTCAAAAGACAACGCTCACCATGGATATACCGGAGACGTTCTCATTGACGCCTATAAACTGGACGGCACTTTTCTGTGGCGCATCAACCTCGGCAGAAACATCAGAGCGGGTGCCCATTATACGCAGTTTATGGTCTACGACTTAGACGGTGACGGAAAAGCAGAAATCGCTATGAAAACAGCCGACGGCACAATAGACGGCAAAGGAAACATCATCGGTGACGAGCATGCAGATTTCAGAAATGAGCAGGGCCGAATCCTGTCAGGTCCGGAATATTTGACAGTGTTTAAAGGGGAAACCGGTGAAGCGCTCACGACTGTCGATTATGAACCGCCCCGGGGAAAACTGGAGGATTGGGGAGACGGCTACGGCAACCGCATGGACCGTTTTCTCGCCGGAATCGCTTATTTGGATGGAGAGCGGCCGAGCCTGGTGATGGCACGGGGCTATTATACGAGAACAGTACTCGTCGCTTATGATTTCCGGAACGGCAGGCTGAAAAAACGCTGGACGTTTGATTCAAATCAGCCGGGGCATGAAGCATACGCGGGACAGGGAAACCACAGCTTGAGCGTTGCCGATGTTGATGGAGATGGAAAAGATGAAATTATTTACGGCGCCATGGCGGTCGATCATGACGGAACCGGTCTGTACACGACGGAACTCGGACACGGAGACGCCATGCACGTCGGCGATCTTGATCCGTCACGCAAAGGGCTTGAAGTGTTTCAGGTTCATGAGGACGCAAGCAAGCCGTATGGGTTGTCGCTGCGTGATGCCGGAACGGGTGAGGTGTTATGGGGCGTCCATGCCGGGACAGATGTCGGCAGAGGAATGGCTGCTCATATTGACCCTCGGTATAAGGGATCGCTTGTCTGGGGAATCGATCCGCCGGGCAATGATGGAATGTCATATGGGCTCTATACGAGCAAAGGAGAAAAAATCAGCAATAAAGCGCCTGCTTCAGCCAATTTCGCCATCTGGTGGGACGGAGACTTAGTCAGGGAGCTTTTGGATCATGAATGGAACGGAACGTTCGGCAAACCAAAGATTGAAAAGTGGGATACTGAAAACCGCTGTTTAAAAACGATTTTTCAGCCGGAAGGTGTGCTGTCCAACAACGGGACAAAAGGAAACCCGGTTCTTCAGGCCAACCTGTTCGGAGACTGGCGGGAAGAGGTCATTTGGAGAACCGAAGACAGCAGCGCGCTCCGTATCTATACAACGACACATTTTACCCATCACCGTATTTACACTCTGATGCACGATCCGATTTACAGGCTTGGGATCGCTTGGCAGAATACCGCGTACAACCAGCCGCCGCACACAAGCTTTTATCTCGGAACAGGGATGAAAAAACCGCCGAAGCCCGCTCTGTACATAGCGGGAAACAAAGCGGAGACGCCGCTTTAGGAGGAATGTATGGGATACGAAGCAAAGGCTGAACGCTATGACAAAATGACCTATCACAAAGCCGGGCGAAGCGGATTAAGACTTCCCACTATTTCTCTCGGCCTCTGGCATCAGTTCGGCGATGCCTATTCTCCGGAAAACGCGCGGTCCATGCTGAGAGCTGCATTTGATGCAGGCATTGTCCATTTTGATCTGGCCAACAATTACGGCCCACCGCCCGGCTCCGCTGAGGAGATGCTCGGGCGCATGCTGAAAACGGATTTTGCGCCTTACCGTGATGAACTCATCATCAGCACTAAAGCCGGCTATGACATGTGGAAAGGGCCGTACGGTAATGGCGGATCGAAAAAACATTTGACTGCCAGTTTGAATCAAAGCTTAAAGCGGCTGGGGCTTGATTATGTGGATCTCTTCTATTCGCACCGTCCTGATCCTGAAACGCCGCTTGAGGAAACGATGGAGACGCTGGCGGGCTTTGTGCGTCAAGGAAAAGCTTTGTATGTCGGACTGTCAAACTACAGCCCGCAAGAGACAGAGCGAGCAGCCGATCTTTTACAACAACTCGGCGTTCGGCTCGCCATTCATCAGACGCAATATTCAATGTTTCACCGCGATCCGGAAAAAGGGCTGCTTGATGTGCTGGACAAAAAGGGAGCCGGCTGCATCGCGTTTGCGCCGCTTGCTCAAGGGCTTCTCACGACAAAGTACGTTTCAGGCATCCCGGAAACATCAAGAGCTAAAGATGCGAACAGCCCTTTCCTGCAGACGGAGCACATAACCGAAAGGGCGGTCAATAAGGCGCAAAGGCTGAATAAGATTGCGAAAGAACGGGGACAATCGCTCCCGCAAATGGCGCTCTCATGGCTTTTAAAGGATGCCCGGATGACCTCTGTTTTAATTGGAGCAAGCCGGCCGCAACAAATAGAGGAAAACGTTCAAGCCTTGCAATCAGCGGACTTTTCAAACGAAGAGCTTTCTGCCATTGAGTTTATATTAAGTGAAAAAAACGAGGGGGAATGAGACATGGCAAATCATATTTATCTTGCTGGTGATTCGACTGTCCAAACGTATGGAGAAAGGACAAATCAAGGGGGCTGGGGGCAGTTTCTCGGTTCGCATCTGCCGGAGCATATTCAGGTGATCAATAAAGCGATCGGCGGCAGAAGCTCAAAAACCTTTGTGGAGGAAGGCAGGCTTCAGGCGATCCTTGATGTGATCGAGCCGGATGATTGGCTGTTTGTGCAGATGGGCCATAATGACGCGTCGAAAAACAAACCTGAGCGCTACACTGAGCCCTATACCACCTATAAACAATATTTAAAGCAATATATCGCAGGCGCGCGGGAAAAAGGCGCGCATCCGCTTCTCATTACCCCAGTAGCCCGCTTTCATTATGAAAACGGTGTGTTTTTGAACGACTTTCCTGATTATTGCATTGCCATGAAGCAGACGGCTGCTGAGGAGAATGTCCAGCTTATTGATCTAATGGAAAAAAGCCTCGCTTTCTTTACTGAGAAGGGCGAAGAAAAAGTATACACCTATTTTATGGTTTCTGAGGGGATTGACGATTACACGCACTTTACAAAAAAAGGCGCAAATGAAATGGCAAAACTCGTAGCGAAAGGCATGAAGGAGCTCGGCCTGCCATTAACAGAATCTATCGTCAAAGAAGGGTGAAGGACTTGGGGAAAAAACTATATCACGGCGCATGCTATTATCCGGAATTATGGGATGAAGACACGATTCAGCAGGACATTGACAGGATGCGGGAGGTCGGCATCAATGTTGTGCGAATTGGTGAATTCGCCTGGTCTGTGATCGAGCCGGAAGAAGGAAACATTGACGTGAGCTTTTTTAAGGAAATGATCAAAAGGATGTATGATAACGGCATCGAAACGATTATGTGCACACCGACGCCGACACCGCCTATTTGGCTCTCGCACGGACGGCCGGAGCGAATGCACATTAACGAAAAAAGAGAGGTGATGGGGCACGGCTCCCGTCAGCATGCGTGTACAAATAACCCATATTTCCGAAAAAGAGCCGCCATCATCACCACAAGCATCGCCAAAGAGCTGGGACACCTGCCGGGGCTGATCGGCTGGCAGCTCGATAATGAATTTAAATGTCATGTGGCTGAATGCATGTGTGAGACGTGCCTAAGCTTATGGCATGAATGGCTCAGAAACCGTTACGGTGTGATTGAACGGTTAAATGAAGCGTGGGGGACCGATGTGTGGAGCGAAACCTATCAAACCTTTGAGCAGGTGCCGCAGCCGGGTCCGGCCCCGTTTTTGCATCACGCTTCATTGCGCACGATGTATCAGCTGTTTTCGATGGAGATGATCGCTCATTTTGCGGATGAACAGGCGAAAATCATTCGCAGTTATTCGGATGCGCCGATCACTCATAACGGCTCGGTCATGTTCAGCACAGACAATGAGCGGATGTTTCAGAATCTCGATTTTGCTTCCTATGATACGTACGCTTCCCAGGATAATGCATCTGCATTTTTATTAAATTGTGATATTTGGAGGCATTTCAAAAAAGACCGCCCGTTTTGGATTCTGGAAACTAGTCCGTCGTATGCAGCCTCTCTCGAAAGCTGTGCCATGCCGCACGCCGATGGGTATTTACAAGCTGAAGCCGTGTCTTCTTACGCCTTGGGGAGCGAGGGATTTTGCTACTGGCTGTGGCGCCAGCAGCGTTCCGGCAGCGAGATTTCACATGGTTCCGTCCTTAGTGCATGGGGAGAGCCGACGATCGGTTATCAAAACGTTTTGGCGGTTGAGCGGGCAAGAAAGAAAATCGAACCGATCATTCTTTCTACTGTGCCCGTGCAGGCTGATGTTGCGATGACCTATTCCGACAGGGCGAAAGCGTTTCTGAAAACAGAACCTCACCGGGGACTCCAGCACCGAACGCTTATCACACACTTTTACGAGCGCATCCTCAACACGGGCATTCATCGTGATCTCGTTCCGGAAGGCTTTCCGCTGGAGGGCTATCGTGTGCTGTTTACGCCATTTGTGCCTTATCTGTCCTCTGCTTTTATCAAAAAAGCTTCCGCATTTGCTGAAGAGGGCGGCATATGGATTGCCGGGCCGCTGACGGGAGGGCGTACGGGCGAGCATACGGTTCATACCGATTATGGCCTTGGAGAACTGGAGAAAACAGCCGGAATCAAAACACTGTTCACGTTCCCGATGAACGAGGATGCACATACAGGAAAAGCGTTTGGCATGACGGCGCCGCTCGGACTGTGGAGCGCGGTGTTTGATGCAGGCAGCGGAAATACTCTCGGCACAGTTGAATCCGGGCCTGGTGCCGGCCATGCCTTTCTGTCAGAACGAGAGCACGGCAAAGGGAAAATCGTCTTGCTCGGCTCGCTTCCATCAGGCAAAAAAGGAGATGCGATGCTGGAAGCACTCGTCAGGCATTATGCGGGAGAAGCAGCAGTTTCTGTCAGATCCGATGTCACCCCCGGCACGATTGTTGCCCCGAGAAAAGGAGAAAACGGCCTCGTATGGGTCATCGTTAATATGAATGGAAAAGGCGGAAGTGTGACGCTTCCAAAAGAGGGGACCGACCTTTTGGCCAATCGTTCAGTCGGAGCCGGGAGACTGTCAGTCGGACCACACGAATACCATGTGATTCAGTTTGATAATCGCAGCTGATTCTTTGCATTGAATCAGCTTTTTTATATGGAAGGAGAGAACCGATGAAAAAGATCAAATGGCTATCAGAACAGCCTCAGCTGAAAAGCGGTGTAACGTGGGGGGTGCCTTGGAAAAAAGGAGAATTGAAAAAGGGAGACTGTTTGGCGCTTATCAATGCAAAGGGTGAAAGCGGCTATGTGCAAAGCGAGCCGTCGGCCTATTGGCCGGACGGGAGCATCAAATGGACGAAGCACGCGGCTGTGTTCAGTCAACAAACCGATACAAGCTTTACCCTGCAAAAAGAAGAGACCCAGCCGCCAGCGAAAAAGCTCATGATCCACGAGTCAAAGGATGCAATCCAAGTGGATACCGGAGCGCTTGTCTGCACTGTGAATAAAACGGGCTCCGACATCATTCAATCGCTGGTGATGAACGGGAAGCCGATCGCCGCAGGCGGGCGGCTGATCGCAATAAAGGAAACGAGAAAGGAGATGGCGGCAGAAAAGGTTTTTTTTCATGAAACATCGGTCAGTCTTATCAAACGTGTGGTCATTGAACAGAGAGGTCCTATAAAAGCAGTCATCAAGATGGAGGGGGTTCATGTACTCCGAAAGACAAAAGAAGAGTGGCTGCCCTTTATCATCAGATTCACATTTTATGCCGGGCTTTCAGAGATGAATATCATGCACACTCAGCTGATCGACAGGAATTTCAAACGAGAGTTCATCAAAGGGCTTGGCATGCAGTTTGACCTCTTTTTACAGGGAGAGCCGTACAACCGCCATTTCCGTTTTGCGGGGAACAAAAGCGTTTATAAAGAACCCGCCCAGCTGTTTGGCACCCGCAAATGGAGTGAACGGTATCCTCTTTATCAGCGGCACATCAATGGCGAACCGATTTCTCCAAGTGAAGAGCACAAGGAATGGTTCGCACACGGCGTGCAGAACGCAGTTTGGAATGATATGAAACTCGTTCAGGACTCCAGCGATCATTACCGTCTGGCAAAACGGACCGGCAAGGAATATTCGTGGGTTGACATGCTTCATGGCAAGCGGGCGAAGGGGCTTTGCTATGCGGGCGGCGAAAATGGAGGGGTAGCGCTCGGTCTGCGGTATTTTTTTGAAAAATATCCGTCATCACTTGAGATAACAGGTCTTGCCGGTGATCAACCGAACATGACCGTCTGGCTCTGGCCGCCAGACGCGGAAGCAATGGATTTCAGGCATTATACAGGGAACACCCATGTCGTCAGCGCGTACGAAGGGTTTGATGAGATGCGTTCTGATCCGACAGGCATTGCCAACACAAATGACATCAGCTTGTCATGCTTCTCTCAGATGCCGTCAGATGACGTGCTGAATGCGTTAGCGGACAAATGGCAGGCACCGCCATTGCTCATTTGTGAGCCGGACGTTTATTACGAGTCAAAAGCGCTTGGCGTTTGGAGTGTGATCGATACGGCCGATCCGGTCAAAAAAGAGCTGGAAGAACAGCTGGACGCCGCCTTCTTGTTTTATCAAAAAGAAGTGGAGCAGCGCAGATGGTACGGGTTCTGGAACTATGGGGACGTCATGCATACGTATGACCCGATCCGGCATATGTGGCGGTATGATCTCGGCGGATACGCGTGGCAAAATAATGAACTCGTTCCGACCTTGTGGCTGTGGCAGGCGTTTTTCCGCTCCGGCAGAGAAGATCTGTTCCGAATGGCTGAAGCAATGACCCGCCATACAAGTGAAACCGACTGTTTTCATCTCGGAGAATATGCGGGGCTTGGCTCCCGGCATAACGTGGTGCACTGGGGATGCGGCTGCAAGGAAGCGAGAATCAGCATGGCCGGCCTTTATAAATTCTACTATTATCTGACGGGAGATGAGCGCACGGGAGATCTTTTGACAGAAGTGAAGGACGCCGATGCCGCCCTAGTGAACACCGATCCGATGCGTGCCTTCTACGAGAAAGGAGAGCACCCGACTCACGTCAGAACGGGGCCGGATTGGGCGGCGTTTTGCTCGAACTGGCTGGCGGAATGGGAGCGGACTGAGAATCCTGAATATCTGAGGAAAATCCAAACGGGCATCAGCTGTCTGAAACGCCTGCCGCTTCGTTTATTATCAGGTCCGACGTTTGAATATGATCCGGCGACGTCTATGCTTCATCACATGGGAGACGGCATCGCGGGCGGTTATCATATGATCATTGCGTTTGGCGCGCCGCAAGTGTGGATGGAGCTGGCTGAGCTTCTCGATGACCGCGAATGGGAGGAAATGCTGAGTGAATTTGGCGAGTTTTACACATTCAGTGATGAAGAAAAACGCAAAAAAAGCGGAGGTGTGCTCCATGACGGGCACTTTCACTGGCCAATGTTTGCGGCTGGTATGACAGCCTATGCTGCGAGAAAAAAACAAGACCATCATCTCGCCGAAAAAGCGTGGAATCTTTTGCTCGACCATAAACTGAGCCATACGCCGCTTCCGATCAAACCCGTGCCAATCGAGACATGGACTCAGCTTGAAGAGCTTCCGTGGGTAACGACAAACACTATATCTCAATGGTGTTTAAATGTCATTGCGGCACTTGAATTAATAGGTGAATACCTCCCTGCAAAAAAAGATACATCCTGCAAAAAAGGATAACAGCCTTCATTCTATAGGAAAAATGATGCAAAAAATGAAGATTGCAGGAATTTATGTAAGCGCTTTATATTAGGGGTGGCAAAGGTGAAATGAAAAGGAGAAAAAGGGGGACTGACGCATCATGAAAAAAAGAATACGAAAAAAATGGCTCGCTCTACCGCTCGCTGCCATGATGATAGCCGGGTGCAGCAATTCAGAAACATCCAATTCAGCGAGCGATTCAAAAAACACGATCAACATCATGGCGCCGCTGCTGTCACCGGAAAGCCCGAGTGATAAAAGCCCATCATTAAAAGCGTTAGAGAAATACACAGGCAAAAATATTAAGGTCACATGGGTGCCTGATTCATCCTACAACGATAAATTTAACATCGTCATGGCCTCTGGAGAGATGCCTCATGCGATTGTGATTAAAGATAAGTCAGCCGGCTTTATCAAGTCTGTCAAAGCGGGCGCTTTTTGGGAGCTGTCTCCTTATTTAAAAGACTACAAGAATGTAAGCCAGGCTGATGAAAAGATACTTAAGAACAGCTCAATAAATGGCGAGGTCTACGGGGTTTACAGATCGAGAGACTTGATCAGAGCCTGTATGATCATCAGAACCGACTGGCTTAAAAACGTCGGGCTCGATATGCCGGAAACGCTTGATGATTTTTATGAAGTGCTGAAAGCCTTTAAGGAAAAAGATCCTGACGGAAACGGCAAGGACGATACGTACGGCATGGTCGTGCCGAAATGGATGGGGCTTGGCAACGGAAGCCCGTGGGATGTTCTGCAAATTTGGTTCGGCGCCCCGAATCGCTACGGCGTTGAAAACGGGAAGCTCGTGCCTGATTTTACAACGAAGGAATATATGGAGGCGCTCACCTTCTTTAATAAGCTGTATGATGAAGGGTTGATCAACAAGGATTTTGCTGTTATGGATTCGGCGAAGTGGAATGACCCGGTTGTAAAAGGAAAAGCGGGTGTCATCGTTGATACAGGCTCCAGAGCGTCGCAAATTCAAAGTGCCATGGAAGAAGCGGATGAGTCGAACAAGGATGTCATTGATATCGTCGGCACAGTAGAAGGACCAAAAGGCAAGCGCACCTTCCCGACATCAGGATATTCAGGCATGATTGCGATACCAAAATCAAGCGTGAAAACGGAAAAAGAGCTGAAAGAGGTACTGTCCTTCCTTGATAGGCTGAACGATAAGGAAGCACAGATTCTGACCAACAACGGAGTGGAGGACCGAAATTATGAGCTGAAGGACGGCGTATTCACCTCTCTTGAAAAAAACAACAAATCCCTCCTGTATGAGCATGAAGGCTTAGCCCAGTTCAGCATGTCCATCCCGAAAAGCGAGTACTACATCGAAGATCAGAAAACAAAGCTCTTCCAGCATCGCAAGGACATCATCACGAAAGGAGAAAAAATAGCCGTCTTTAACCCGGCGGAGTCGCTTGTCTCCGATGTCTATACCCAAAAAGGAGCCCAGCTTGACAACATCATTCTTGATGCGAGAACGCAATTTATTATCGGAGAAATCGATGAAAAAGGCTTCAAGGATGCGGTGAAGCTTTGGGAAAACAGCGGCGGCAATGAACTGATGAAGGACTTAAACAAATTGTATCAAACGTCAAAATAAACCGATGCGCCTGCCGTTCGGCGGGCGCGCCGGTATCACGAAAGGAGAACAGATATGGAAACGGTGCCGAAGAAGGGAAACGCACCTGTTCTCACTGCTGAGAAAGGCATCAGCTGGATGGCTGCGCTCAAAAGAGACAAATGGCTTTATCTTCTTCTTATTCCCGGTCTGCTTTATTTTTTGGTTTTCAAATACCTGCCGATGTGGGGCGTTCTCATTGCATTTAAGGATTATTCGCCATATCTAGGCTTCTGGAAAAGCGAATGGGTCGGTCTTGATTATTTTAAGGACTTTTTTATGAATCCGGATTTTTTCCGGCTGCTGCGCAACACGCTCATGCTGGCAAGCCTTGATCTGCTCTTTGCCTTTCCCGCGCCGCTCATTTTGGCTTTGCTGTTGAATGAGCTGAGGAAGGCTGTGTATAAAAGGTGCGTTCAGACCCTTATTTACGTGCCCCATTTTGTCTCATGGACAATCGTGGTCAGCATTACCTTTGTTTTCTTTACAGTCGATACAGGCGTCATCAACAAAATGGTCATGAGCCTGACGGGGAATCAGGTCTCTTTCTTATCAGACGCTGACTGGTTCCGGCCGATGATTGTCATGCAAAGCATCTGGAAGGAGACAGGCTGGGGAACGATTTTATTTCTCGCCGCTTTGGCAACGGTGGATCAGGAGCAATATGAAGCGGCGATCATGGATGGGGCCGGCCGGTTCAGGCGGATGTGGCATATTACGCTGCCGGCAATCAGGAGCACCATCATTGTACTTTTAATTTTACGGATTGGAAGCTTTTTAAATATCGGTTTTGAACAGGTGTATTTGATGACAAACTCGCTCAACCGCAGCGTGGCTGACATTTTTGACACGTATGTATACATGATGGGGATTACCCAAGGCGCGTACAGCTACAGCACGGCTGTCGGTTTGTTTAAATCGGTTGTCGGGATTATCTTAATTTTCGGTGCCAACTACATCGCGAAAAAGTTTGATCAGGAAGGATTGTTTTAGAGGAGGGAGAGTATGGCTGACATACACACGATGCACAACACAAAAGCCGGACGGGTATTTGACGTCTGCAACATTCTGTTTCTCGGCGGCGTCGGCGCGATTACCATTTTGCCGTTTTTGTATATTATCGCAGGTTCCTTTGCGACAGAAGCTGAGCTGGCTCAGCGCAGTTTCTTTATTTTCCCGGAAACCTTTACCCTTGACGCTTATCGGTACGTGTTTTCGACACCGACGTTTATCAGAAGTATGGGCGTATCCATCTTCATCACTGTTGTCGGGACAGCCGTGCAATTGTTTTTCACTTTTACGATGGCGTATCCGCTGGCGAAGCGGCATGTGAAGGGGCGGAATCTGCTGTTGAACCTGGTGATTTTCTCGATGCTGTTTTCCGGTGGGATGATTCCGACGTACCTTGTCGTCAAATCACTTGGGTTGCTGGATTCCTATTGGGCGCTGATTCTGCCGATGGCGATCAATCCGTTTAACCTCATAATTATCAAAAACTTCTTTCAGCAGCTGCCGCGGGAGCTTGAGGAATCAGCAAAAATTGACGGCTGTTCGGAAATCGGCGTCTTTTGGCGGATCGCCTTGCCGCTGTCAAAGCCGGTCATTGCCACTTTTGCGCTGTTTTATGCGGTCGGGATTTGGAATGATTTCTTCCATGCTCTCTTATATATCAATGACAGTGCAAAATGGCCGCTGCAAATGGTGCTTCGCCAGGTCACGATTTTATCGGACTTAACGGCGACCAATGGCGATACGATGCAAAATACAATTCCGCCGGAGCAGGGCATTAAGCTTGCTGTCATCGTCATCGCGACCATACCGATACTGGCGGTTTATCCATTTTTACAAAAACATTTTGCCAAAGGCATGCTGATCGGTTCTGTGAAAGGCTGAGAAAGGGAGTGTTTCATATCAGTACGTTAGATCAGGTCAAAATCGCGTATATCGGCGGAGGTTCCCAAGGCTGGGTCCGAAGCTTGATGAGCGATTTGTCCCTTGATGAACGAATGTCAGGCACGGTGGCGCTCTATGATCTGAATTTTGAAGCGGCAAAGAAAAATGAAATCATCGGCAATCACAGCGGAGACGGCAGATGGAGGTATGAGGCGGTTTCTACTTTGAAAAAGGTATTATCCGGTGCAGATATCATCATTATTTCGATTTTGCCGGGTACCTTGGATGACATGGAAACGGACGTTCATCTGCCTGAGCGATACGGCATCTATCAATCGGTTGGTGATACTGTCGGACCTGGGGGAATCATGAGAGGTTTGCGGGCCGTTCCGATGTTTGCAGAAATTGCCCGGGCAATAAGAGACTATGCCCCCGAATCATGGGTCATCAATTATACAAACCCAATGTCTGTGTGCACGAGAACGCTGTATAAAGTGTTTCCCGGTATAAAAGCGTTCGGCTGCTGCCACGAAGTATTCGGCACGCAAAAACTGCTGGCGGAGATGGTTACAAATAGGCTTGGACTAGAGGTGAAGCGGCGTGAAGACATTCATGTTCATGTGCTGGGCATTAACCATTTTACATGGGTGACAGCAGCTTCTTACCGGCATATTGATCTGCTGCCTGTTTTCCATGATTTCTGTGCGCATTATGCCGAATCCGGCTATGAGCTGGAGGGGGAAAGCTGGAAGGACAGCGTATTTCGCTCTGCACACCGTATTGCATTTGATTTATTTGAAACGTACGGTGCCATCCCCGCTGCGGGTGACAGGCATCTGGCTGAGTTTTTCCCCGGTTGTTATCTCAAACAGCCTGAGACATGGAAGTTTCACCTCACACCCATATCCTTCAGAAAACAGGACAGAGACCTGAAACAAAAAGAAACGGATTACATGGCACAGCAAAAACGAGGTGTTGAGAGGAAAGCATCAGGAGAAGAGGGCGTGAACATCATGGCGGCACTCCTCGGGCTGGGCGAACTTGTAACAAATGTGAATCTGCCGAATCAAGGCCAGGTCGCTCATCTGCCATTAGATGCGATCGTGGAAACAAACGCATTTATTACCCGCAACCGTGTCCAGCCGATTGTTTCCGGAGCGCTGCCGAAGGGTGTGGAACTGCTGGCTGCACGACACGTATCCAATCAGGAGGCAGTGGCGGAAGCGGGACTAACAAAGGACCGCGGCCTCGCTTTTCAAGCGTTTCTCAATGACCCGCTTGTCACACTCGACCGCCAGGATGCGGAGCAGCTTTTTGACGACATGCTGTCAAAGCACCAGGCGTTTTTATAATAGCGAACAGTGACCGTTTAGAAATAATGCAGTTGACCATAATGATAGTAGCTTTTAAGAAGTAGGTGCTATCAACATGGGAGATTATCTCAGTGTAGCGGCAGAATTAGTTTGCGGTTTGGGTATTTTATTTGTCATTTTGAAGTTTCTCGGAAAAACCCAATTCTCTCAAATCACTCCGTTTGACTTTATTTCTGCTTTGATTTTAGGGGAACTGGTCGGAAATGCAGTGTATGATCATGAAATTAAGATCAAAGAGATCATTTTTGCTTCGCTGCTGTGGGGATTGCTGATTTATCTGATTGAATTCATTACCCAAAAAATAAAGGGCTCCAGAAAGTTCCTGGAAGGCGAACCGAGTATCGTTATTCATAGAGGAAAGCTGAAATATGAGATGCTGAAGAAAAACAAGCTCGACATTAATCAGCTGCAGAGCCTTTTAAGGCAGGCAGGCTGCTTTTCCATACAGGAAGTGGAATATGCCATATTAGAAACAAACGGGATGGTCAGCGTTCTTCAGAAATCCGATTTTGGCAATCCGACGAGAAAAGATATGAATCTTCCGCCGCAAGATGTGTCTTTGCCCACCACGTTAATTCTTGATGGAGAGATTGTGTATGACAACCTGCAAGAAGCGGGGGTAGACGAACAATGGCTGCGGCAAACGCTGAAAAAGCAGGGAATTGAAAAGACTGAGGATGTGTTATTTGCTGAATGGCATGCTAATAAACCGCTGTACGCCGTCACATTTGAAGAAAGCAGATTTTCATGAAAAAAAGAGCTTGCGGCACAGCCCAAGCTCTTTTTCCGTTATTGATGAGTCCCTTGTTTGACAGCTCTCACGTGATACATGCTCACTTCAGTGCTAATCATATAGTCAGGCTTTGGCTTGCCTTTGTTCGCTTTATGTCCGGCGATATGCGCATCGCTTTTTTCCCACTGCTTCCAGTGATCCTCGGATTCCCAGCGAATCATAACAACGACTTCCTCATCGCCGCGGCGGACGTTTTTCTCAAGCACGGTCACATCAATTAAGCCTTCCTGTTTTTCAATGATTCCTTCAGCGCTGAAACGTTCAATCACCTGATCAGCATGGCCCTCTTTTACCGTCATTTTTCTCAACTGAACAAACATTTATCTCTCCCCAATCACACTCATATATATCCGTTATTGTAAATGAAATTCATTCTCAATGTCAAAAAAAGAGCACGGCGGAGCATTTTCTCCGCCGCCGCACTTATGCTTTCAATCAAAACTCATTGCCGTCCTCGTCCTGAATTTGAACTAAGGTGCTCCACTCCATTTGGTTCGGCTCACTGAGAAATTCTACATCGTTTGCCTTCATTCTATCATATATACTAAAGATCTTTTCACACTCAAAGAGACCTCCAGCCAGCTTGCGTTTGGTCCCATCGGTTGGTCCGCCACAATGTCAATTTGTTTGATCATAGGGAGACCTCCAATTCAATAGATATGTATATCTTAACCTGTTAAAGCTAAAGGAACACAGAAAAATCAGCCGGAAGAACCGGCTGATTGACCATTAATATGAACAGCTTACGACATCTATATGTTTTGTGTCCAAGGCGTAATAAAACCAGCGATGGTGTGAGGCATCCCAATAAAAGCCGCCGACGGATTCTCTTCCAAGAATGATTGGGAAGAACCAAAATGAGCTGCCGTTGGTTAACCAAACATAGGTAAATCGGAAGAGACAAGGCTGAATGAGAACGGGTTCAACTAAATAAGCTGCCCCATGCAAGCCCTGAGGCTTTTTCGGTTTTGCCGGCTTTTTATGAGGCGGAGGCCCTTGCGGCGCTCCTCCGCCAACACCTGGCACGGCGCCTCCGCCGATACCAGGCACGGCACCTCCGCCAATTCCCGGCACGGCGCCTCCGCCGATACCAGGAACAGCACCTCCGCCAATTCCCGGCACGGCGCCTCCGCCGATACCAGGAACAGCACCTCCGCCAAATCCAGGTACGGCGCCTCCGCCAATACTAGGCCCTGGATATCCAACTGGGTAGCGGTAATCATATTCTACTGGGGACCATGGATCATAGATCGGCCCATCATACATATATGGATCATAATACATATCATAACGTCCTTTCTCAAGTAAACTGTACATTTGACAGGATATGAAAGTGGGCTTATATTGGTGAATCTGCCTATGGATATAATTGGCATGCGCTCAGTGTGCAGAATCAATCTATTTTTCCCTAGTCCCATTCACAATTTCGATTTATAATTTTATAATATAAGAGCTTCTATTACGAAAAAGGAGACAGACCGTGAATATCGATCAAAAACTATATCAATATATCATAGACCATACGGCTGACATTACTGAGAAATGGTTCAGTTTACGGAGACAGCTGCAGGGCGAATTATATTCCGCCGAGCATTTAAGTGAAGATACGAAAAAGCTTTTGACTGAGCAACATACGTTTACTAATATAACAATCGCAAGTGCATTCCTGGAGGAACAAACTGAATTTCAAGACAATATGGCAAAATGGGCGCTGAATGTTGCGAAAAAAAGAGTAGAGCAAGATGTTCCGGTGCATGAGGTCGTTGAAGCCATATCAAATTCAAGAATTGCATTCTGGGATGCTGTTGTTACGTTTATAAAAGAGCATCGGGATATCGTCACAAATGAGGATGCTGACCGCTGGAACCGTATTGTGAATCAGTCTTTCGATAAGCTGATTATTGAGTTTTCCGAGCAGTATCAAAAATTTATGCTGATGAGGCTCACTTCTCAGCAGGAATTAATCAGTGAATTAGGCTGTCCGGTGATTTCCATTGCGGATGGAATCGGCATATTGCCGCTGATTGGCTCTGTCGACACAAAACGTGCGCAGGTGATTTTAGAGACAGTGCCGGTACGATGCATTGAGAGAAAAATTACAAGCCTTGTAGTCGATCTTTCCGGCGTCCCGATTGTGGATACAATGGTTGCGCAGCAATTGTACAACCTGTCGAAAACACTTTTCTTACTTGGCGTCAAAGCCGTTTTTTCAGGTATTCGGCCGGATGTCGCCCAAACATCAATTCAATTAGGGCTTGATTTCAGTGAATATGAAACATACGGCTCGTTGAAGCAGGCGCTTGAAAACATGGGCGTCCGCTGTATTGTTGAGGAATTGGAAGAAAACTAAGATGAAATCTGATGAGGCATATGACCGTCCCTTGATTGGGTGATCATATGCCTTTTTGATTTGAATGGAAATCACCATTGATTTATTGGAAAAAACATAATATTATAATTCTTATAAGAATACTATGAATTAAAACTGAACAGGGGGGAAGGTCATTGCTTTCAAAAACAACCGTTGATCCGAAAGTGATTGAAAAAATCATCAGCTCGTTGGAAACACTGGATTTCGGCACCGTTCAAATCACCGTACATGATTCCCAGGTCACCCAGATTGAGAAGGTGGAAAAACACCGTTTCTCACTGAAAAGCAAAGAATCGAAGTAAAAGAGGTGTTTTAAAGGTTTTTGTTCGACATTAAATTCTCCTTAAAACATATACATATTTCATCCATTTTTTATATAATAGACCTTTAAGATCATTTCTTAGGAGGATTTTTGACATGCAAGCTACAGTTCATGAGAGTAAGCATTCGATCATGCAGCGCATTTTGACAGTGTTTATCTTTACACTGCTGATCGCAACCGTCGGGCTGTACATCGGCCAGTATATTCCTGTCGCTTTGATGCTGCCGCTTTCGATCCTTGAAGTGGCGATGATCATTATCGCCTTCTGGATGCGCAGAAGAAAAGCGGTCGGGTATGCGTTTGTTTATACATTCGCCTTCGTTTCCGGCATTACCCTATTTCCGATTGTCAGCCACTACGCTTCCATTGCCGGTGCCTATGTGGTACTTGAAGCGTTCGGATCTACATTTTTAATTTTTGCCGTGCTCGGTACAATCGGCGCAAAAATGAAGAAGGATTTATCGTTCCTGTCATCGTTTCTGCTCGTAGCGCTCATCGCACTAATTGCGGTTGGCATTTTCAGCATCTTCAGCCCGCTGAATTCCGCGGCGATGATGGCGTATTCCGTTATTGGAACCATCGTCTTTTCCCTTTACATCTTGTATGATTTGAACCAAATCAAACACCGCGATATTACGGAGGACTTAATTCCGGTTATGGCATTATCGCTGTACCTTGACTTTATCAACTTGTTCATCAACCTGCTTCGCTTCTTTGGCATTTTAAGCAGTGATGATTAATCAGAAAGCGCCTGTCATTGAGATAGGCGCTTTTTGTGACGGTTGGCGTTTTATTATGTACCAGTGGTGTCCGGCATTTTTACATCTGTTCTGAGCAGCATTGTGTTTGTGATCAGCGGCATATTTGTCACCGTGCTTAAAAAAAAGTACTGTAGCCTGTCCAGATCGGACGGGTTTTTTAGTCTTTAAACACGCTTAGCTTTTCAAACATATCACTCAGCATATTTACGAACATGTCTTTTTCCTCATTGCTGTAGTTCTCCATTACTGCGGAAATCCTGCTGAAATGGCCGGGCAGAAATTGCTCCAGCCGTTCTTTGCCTTCCTTTGTCAGCTCAATGCTGATTTTTCGTTTATCCTCGTTGTGATGCCTGCGGCGGACAAATCCGTCCCTCGTCAGTCCGTCAATCAGGCCGGTAATCGTTGCCTTCGTGACGTTTGATTGCTTGGCGAGCTCCGTCGGGCTTAACATGTGGTCCTTTGCGTCGAACAAAAGCATCAGGATTTTAAATTTTCCTTCAGACAATCCGCGTCTGGCGAAATAATGCTCCATCACATGATTCATTTTTTTCGAGATATCAAACAAAGATAAAAACAATTCAAGA
The DNA here is from genome assembly GCF_020708615.1 of Bacillus sp. LBG-1-113. Taxonomy (NCBI): domain Bacteria; kingdom Bacillati; phylum Bacillota; class Bacilli; order Caryophanales; family Bacillaceae; genus Bacillus; species Bacillus sp. LBG-1-113. The sequence continues at coordinate 175,020 of NZ_JAJFDG010000004.1, forward strand.
GAGCCGGCGTCCACGTTGGAATACGTCTCGGCGTGTTCTGTTATATGTTTGTATTTCGGTAAATGTTTTAATTCCATCACAATATGCTCCCGTACGTTTGTCGTGACACGATTATAATGGAGGGAAAATCAGAACGCAACCTGTGTTGGAGGTGATTGACAGCTGTTTGCCGGACATAGTAAGGTAATGTAGTTAGGTGCCTAACTACATACAGCGAACTGAAAAGGTGGTTATCAACATGAAACATATACTGATAGCGGGAGGCGGAATTGGCGGGCTGTCGGCAGCCATTTCTCTCAGGAAAGCAGGTTTTTCCGTCACCTTATGTGAAGCGGCTGCAGAAAACCGCAAGACCGGCGCGGGGATTCTCCAGCCGCAAAACGCACTGGCGGTGTTAAAGGAGCTGGGCGTATTTGAAGAGTGCTGCGAGCATGGATTTCAAACAGCGTGGTTTAAAACATTCGATAAGCAGGGGAATCTGTTATTCAAAGTCAGTGAGTCTTTCTTAGATGATAAGCTTCCGGGCCGCAATAATATCCTGCGAAAAACGTTAAATGACATTCTCATCAAGCATGCCGAAGCTTCGGGTGCAAGGATTTTGTGGGGGAAAAAGATTGTGGCTTATGAAGAAACGCCTGATGCGGTTACTGCCGTATGTAATGATGGAGAAAAGATGCAGGTTGACATTCTGGCGGGCTTTGACGGCATTCATTCCATTGTACGGGATGCCATGTTGCAAAAAGAAATAGAAAAAGAGTTCCTCGGCATGGGGGCGTGGCGCTTTTATATCGAGCTTCCCGATTACACATTTGAGGACGCGACATTGATGTACAGAAGCGGAGAGACACAAATTGGCGTCGTGCCATTGGCGGAACACGCCGGCTATGTCTTCGTCCTCCAGCCTTGCACGAGCGATTACTGGGATGAGGAAGAGACCCGGTTTGATAGAGTCAAAGAGATCCTCTCAGGCTTCCCGGGGCTTGATTTTGTCACAAAGCATATGTCAAAAGAACACCCCGTCATTTTTAATAAACTGGAGCAGGTCGCCGTGCAGGAGCCATGGTACAAAGGCCGCGTCGTCATCGGGGGAGACGCCGCCCACGCCGGAGCGCCGACCTTGGCGCAAGGAGCGGCCATGGCCATTGAAGATGCGATTGTGCTTTCCGAAGAGCTCAAAAAGCATGACGACCTCGAAACCGCGTTTCAGGCATACGACGAAAGAAGAGCACCAAGAGCGCTCAAAGTGCAGGACTTATCTTCAGAAATCGTCCGCCGCGGGCTGAAAGGAGAGCCGGGAGCGGAAGAGCTTATTGGGGAGTGCTATGCGGTGTTGAGGGAAGGGTATTAAAAAGGAAAAGTCCAGAATTGAATTCTGGACTTTTTATTCTTGCTCTGTTTTATTCCGTATCCGCTCAATCACCTCATGCAGCCCCTCAGGCTTATAAAACTCCACCGGCGAACTGCCCTTCTCAAACGAAATCGTCTCCGCTTCAATCAGCGCGACATAGCGCCCGTTCACCTTCGCGAGATGAATCGATTCGCCAAAATCAGCTAGCAATCCTTTAATCTCGGTTTCTCCGACTTTCATTTTCAGCTCGGCTTCCGGCGTGTGCTCAATGATCTGGGCGGAGGCTTCGATCACTTGATGTGTGTCGAGGCGTTCTTGGATTTCCCGCTTTTCGCTCGCTTCCCAGATTTCGATGTCTTGTTCAAACTGCTTGAGCTCTTCGCTGTTGTCCTCAAATGTCTCATAGACGTGTTCCTGCACCATGTTCATGACCTGGGTTTTCATGATTTCCGGCATTGATTCACCGTACTCAACGAATTTCAGGAAATCCTCGAAATAGCGGGCGTGCGAGGCCTGGTGGATTTTCAGCTCGCCTTCCTCGATCATTCCTTCCTCCGGCATGAACGGGTATTGGATGCTCTTCATGTTTTTTGTCGTGATGGCCATTTCGACTTTTTTAATGAGGGAAGACGCGTCTGAGATGCGGGCGACCTTCGGCTCAAAATCACATTTCATAATGAAGACAAATGACTCATCGAAGTATTTTCTCGGCACAGCGGAAGCGACTAAGAACACACCGCCGCGGACCGCGCTCGTGTCGAGGTACGTGCGGACGAACTGTTCGCTCAGCTCGTTAAAGTCCTCTTTTGTTTCCGCCAAGCGTGCGCGATTGAACAAGTTGTAGTTCGGGTTGGAATCCAGCTCGTGGCCGGGCTCGACGATAAAATGGCCGATTTTCGTCGGCACCTGCTCGGATGGCGGATGGCGGTCGGCTTTCCGTTTGACGATTTTTTTCAGCTCTCCGTCAAGAAAGTCCTTCAGCTCGCTTTCTTCAAACTCCTCTGTATCAAGGGTCTGGAAGTGCTTGAATTGCTTGTTTGCCTGCTCATCCTTGCCTTCCACCTGTATGACATAAAAGGATAAAAATCGAATTTCAAAATCCATATGTGAACTCACCTTATTTGCGTATTGTACAGCTTCTCAAGTATAGAAAAAACAACGATCAGGCGTCAATCAGAGAAATGGAATAATCGTCACCATGAAAGGGAAATGTAGTCAGATAGAAAGCATTACATACGGAAAGGAATGGTTCGATGAAGGAAACAAGTCCGATTCCTCAGCCGAAGACGTTTGGACCGCTCGGCAATCTTCCTTTAATTGATAAAGATAAACCGACTCTGTCACTGATCAAATTGGCGGAAGAGCAAGGCCCCATTTTTCAAATTCACACACCGGCGGGTACGACAATTGTGGTGTCCGGCCATGAATTCGTGAAAGAAGTTTGTGATGAAGAGCGTTTCGATAAAAGCATTGAAGGCGCTTTGGAAAAGGTTCGCGCGTTTTCGGGTGACGGATTGTTTACAAGCTGGACGCATGAGCCCAACTGGAGAAAAGCGCACAACATTCTCATGCCGACGTTCAGCCAGCGGGCCATGAAGGATTATCATGAAAAAATGGTTGACATCGCTGTTCAGCTGATTCAGAAGTGGGCCAGGCTCAATCCGAATGAAGCAGTCGATGTCCCCGCTGATATGACCCGGCTGACATTGGACACGATTGGGTTATGCGGATTTAACTATCGTTTTAACAGCTACTACAGAGAAACGCCTCATCCGTTTATCAACAGCATGGTGCGCGCGCTGGATGAAGCGATGCACCAGATGCAGCGGCTCGATGTTCAAGATAAACTCATGGTCAGAACAAAGCGTCAATTCCACCACGATATTCAAACGATGTTTTCGTTAGTCGACAGCATTATTGCGGAGCGCAAGGCGGATGGAGATCAGGATGAAAAAGATTTGCTTGCACGGATGCTGAAGGTGGAAGATCCGGAGACCGGGGAGAAGCTTGATGATGAAAATATCCGTTTTCAGATCATTACATTTTTAATTGCCGGGCATGAAACAACGAGCGGCCTGCTGTCGTTTGCGATCTACTTTTTATTGAAGCATCCTGACAAACTGAAAAAGGCGTATGAAGAGGTCGACCGGGTGCTGACGGGTGCAGCGCCGACCTATAAACAAGTGCTCGAGCTGAAATACATACGGATGATTTTAAATGAATCACTGCGCTTATGGCCGACGGCTCCAGCTTTCAGTCTTTATCCGAAGGAAGATACGGTCATTGGCGGAAAATATCCGATCACAACCAAGGACAGAATTTCTGTCTTGATTCCGCAGCTTCACCGCGATCAAGACGCATGGGGTGAGGATGCTGAAGAATTTCGTCCAGAACGGTTCGAACATCAGGACCAAGTGCCTCATCATGCCTACAAGCCGTTCGGGAATGGACAGAGAGCCTGTATTGGCATGCAGTTTGCCCTGCATGAAGCTACACTTGTGCTGGGCATGGTATTAAAATATTTCACTTTGATTGATCACGAGAATTATGAGCTTGATATCAAACAAACGCTGACACTTAAGCCCGGTGATTTTCACATCCGAGTTCAAACGCGAAATCAGGAAGCGATTCATGCCGGCGTTCCGTCGGAGGAAAAAGCGGCGCGCGATGATGAACAAAAGAGCAAACAGGAAAAGAAGAGTGCTTCGGTTATCGGTCTCAACAACCGGCCGTTACTCGTACTGTATGGCTCTGATACCGGCACCGCGGAAGGCGTCGCCCGGGAGCTTGCCGATACAGCGAGTCTTCACGGCGTAAGGACTGAGGTGGCGCCCTTGAACGATCAGATTGGAAAGCTGCCGAAAGAGGGAGCCGTTGTGATCGTCACCTCTTCCTATAATGGAAAACCGCCAAGCAATGCGGGTCAGTTTGTGCAGTGGCTTGACGAAATACAGCCAGGTGAGCTGGAGGGTTTCCATTATGCGGTGTTTGGCTGTGGAGATCATAACTGGGCAAGCACGTATCAGTACGTTCCGCGAACCATTGACGAGCAGCTAGCGGAAAAAGGGGCGACCCGTTTTTCTGCACGCGGAGAGGGCGATGTCAGCGGTGATTTTGAAGGACAGCTTGACCAGTGGAAAAAAAGCATGTGGTCGGACGCCATCAAAGCCTTCGGACTCGAGCTTAATGAAAACGCTGATAAGGAGCGAAGCACGCTGAGCCTTCAGTTTGTCAGGGGGCTGGGAGAATCCCCATTAGCCCGGTCGTATGAAGCGGTTCACGCATCCATTGCGGAAAATCGAGAACTCCAGTCCGCAGACAGTGGCCGCAGCACCCGCCATATCGAAATTGCGCTGCCTTCTGGCGTCGAATATCGGGAGGGCGATCACCTTGGCATTCTTCCAAGGAACAGCCGGACAAATGTCAGCCGGATTCTTCACAGATTCGGCTTAAAAGGAACGGACCAAGTTACACTGACGGCAAGCGGGCGCAGTTCCGGGCACCTGCCTTTGGATCGGCCTGTCAGCCTGCATGATCTGCTCAGCTACAGCGTTGAGGTGCAGGAAGCGGCAACCAGGGCGCAAATACGCGAGCTGGCCGCATTTACCGTCTGTCCGCCTCATAAACGTGAATTGGAAGATATGACGGAAGAGGGCGTTTATCAGGAACAAATTTTGAAAAAACGGATTTCCATGCTGGATCTGCTTGAACAATATGAATCATGTGAAATGCCGTTTGAACGGTTTTTAGAGCTTTTACGCCCGTTAAAACCGCGGTATTATTCGATTTCAAGCTCCCCGCGGGTGAATCCGGAACAAGCCTCGATAACTGTAGGCGTTGTGCGCGGGCCGGCTTGGAGCGGCCGCGGCGAATATCGCGGAGTGGCATCGAATGACTTGGCGGAGCGGAAGGCGGGAGATGATGTCGTGATGTTTGTCCGCACGCCGGAATCCCGATTTCAGCTTCCGGAAGACCCTGAAACACCAATCATCATGGTGGGGCCGGGAACAGGAGTTGCGCCATTCCGCGGATTCCTGCAAGCCCGGTCAGCTTTAAAACGCGAGGGAAAAACGCTCGGCGAAGCCCATCTTTATTTTGGCTGCAGAAACGATCGCGATTTTATTTACCGAGATGAGCTTAAGCAGTTTGAACAAGACGGAATTGTTGCTGTGCACACGGCTTTTTCCCGTAAAGAAGGCATACCGAAAACGTACGTTCAGCACCTTATGGAGGAGCATGCGGAAACCTTAATTTCGATCCTCGACCGCGGCGGCCGTCTTTATGTATGTGGTGACGGCAGCAGGATGGCGCCTGATGTGGAGGCCGCGCTGCAAAACGCGTATCAATCTGTTCATGGCACCAGTGAAGAAGAAGCGCAAAACTGGCTCAGACATCTGCAGGAAACAGGCATGTATGCAAAGGATGTCTGGTCGGGGATTTGATTATTTTTACACAGGACTGGAGAGATCCAGTCCTTTTGTTATGTCCTTTTTAAAAAATGTGATCTCGCTAAACGTCTGTGCATACAATAACCACAGTCCGCCTGAAGGGCGGGCTGTCCTTAAGACCTATTTTTCGTTTTTGCTAGTTTATGTTATTCTTATACTCGGTATCTATTTCTTTTTTTCCAAAAGCGGGCAGGACAAAAGAAACCTTTTTTATTTCCGAGAAAAAAGTGAAACGAATTGAGGGCTTCTTTCGTCCAGTGTTTGGTTTGAAATAGGTGTAATAGAAATGGTATGTGCAAAACGTAAATATCCCGGTATAGCGCGGTATATTTATTTGTTGTGTGATGCCTTGATTTTGTTTGGAAAGAAGGAATTGGAAGACAGGATAAAAGAGAAAGTAAAAGTAAATAAAGACTTAACGTGTTTAAGAAAGTAGAGGTTGCCATGAAGAAACTTTTTTCTTACAAACTTAGCTTTTTTGTGTTGGCTGTTATACTGTTTTGGGCAAAAACGTATTTATCCTACAAAACAGAGTTTAACCTTGGGGTAAAAGGCACAACCCAAGAAATCCTTTTGGTGTTTAACCCGTTCTCAAGCGCCGTCTTCTTTTTAGGACTGGCATTGCTTGCGAAAGGGCGAAAATCGGCTATTATCATGCTGATTATTGATTTTGTGATGACGTTCATTTTATATGCAAATATTTTATTCTATCGTTTCTTTGATGATTTCTTAACGTTCCCGAACATTAAACAGTCCGGCAACGTCGGAAACATGGGCGACGGTATTTTCAGCATCATGGCCGGTCATGATATTTTCTATTTCTTAGATATTATCATCTTGATTGCGGTATTGATCTGGAGACCTGAATTCAAAGGATTCAAAATGAAAAAACGTTTTGCGTCTTTGGTGATTCTTTCCGGGGTCGCACTGTTTTTCATCAACCTGCATTTTGCGGAAAAAGACCGCCCGCAGCTGCTGACAAGAACGTTTGACCGCAATTATATCGTAAAATACTTAGGTCTTTACAATTACACCATTTATGACGGTGTGCAGACGGCTCAAACAGAAACGCAAAGAGCGTATGCAAGCAGCGATGATCTGACAAGTGTCGAGAATTACACGACGTCTCATTACGCGAAGCCGAACGCTGAGTACTTTGGTTCTGCCAAAGGCAAAAACATCATTAAGATTCACCTGGAAAGCTTCCAGTCGTTCCTGATTGATTACAAGCTGAACGGTGAAGAAGTTACGCCATTCTTAAATAAACTGGCCCACGGCGGCGAAGACGTCACGTACTTCGATAACTTCTTCCATCAGACAGGACAGGGGAAAACATCTGATGCCGAGCTGACAATGGATAACTCGATCTTCGGTCTTCCAGAAGGCTCCGCATTTGTAACAAAAGGCGAAAACACATACCAGTCGCTTCCTGCGATTTTGGATCAGAAGGAAGGCTATACTAGCGCCGTCCTGCATGGTGACTACAAATCGTTCTGGAACCGCGACCAGATTTACAAACATATCGGCTATGACAAATTTTTCGACGCAAGCACGTATGACATGTCAGAAGAAAACATCATTAATATGGGGCTCAAGGATAAGCCGTTCTTTACAGAATCAATTCCAAAACTTGAATCTCTGAAAAAGCCGTTTTACGCACATTTGATTACCTTGACAAACCATTATCCGTTTAACTTGGATGAAAAAGACGCGACGATTAAGAAAGCGACGACTGGCGATAATACAGTCGACAGCTATTTCCAGACTGCCCGTTACCTTGACGAGTCCCTTGAGCAATTCTTCAAGGAACTGAAGGAAGCAGGTCTGTATGACAACTCAGTCATCATGATTTACGGTGACCACAATGGTATCTCTGAAAACCATAACCGCGCGATGAAAGAAATTCTCGGAAAAGAGATCACAGATTATCAAAACGCGCAAAACCAGCGCGTGCCTCTGATGATCCGCATCCCTGGCAAAAAAGGCGGAGTGAACCATACGTATGGCGGCGAAATTGACGTCATGCCGACACTTCTTCACTTGCAAGGTATTGATTCTGAGAAATATATCAACTTCGGTACCGATTTATTCTCTAAAGACCACGACGACACAGTGGCGTTTAGAAACGGCGACTTTGTAACGCCGAAGTACACATCTGTCGACAATATCATCTATGATACGAAGACAGGTAAAGAAGTAAAAGCGAATGAAGATACGAAGAACCTGAAAACAAGAGTGACACAGCAGCTGAAGCTTTCTGACAGTGTCCTTTACAAAGACCTGCTGAGATTCCACAAACTCAGTGACTTTAAAGCCGTTGATCCGTCTGATTATCATTACGGCAAGGAAAAAGATATCGAATAAGACAAAGAAGAGCCTTGAGCGGGCGTATTGCCGCGCTCAGGGCTCTTTTTTTGTGTGGTTACATAACCAAGTTGAAAAAATAGATTCCATTTGGTCACCAAGGCCGCCTCTCTCTCATATCATTACAGTAGATTTTGAAACCGGTATTGGAATCGGACAAATTATCGGGGAAATGCCTTGATAGATTGTAAGGAGGTACCAAGGTTTCGAACTCAATATTCATAGAGATGAGGGGTAGAGATGAAAGCGGTCATTCTCTGCGGCGGAAAAGGAACGAGAATGAGTGAGGTCACGAATGAACTTCCTAAACCGCTCGCCATGATAGGCGGAAAACCGATTCTATGGCATATTATGAAAATCTATCAGTACTACGGAGTGAACGAGTTTATTCTGCTTTTAGGCTACAAAGGAGAAAAAATCAAAGAATATTTTCTGAATTACGAATGGAAGCACAACAGCCTCACGCTCGACAGCTCTACAGGAGAGGTGCAGATGCTGGGACAGCCTGAAACGTGGAAAATTACGTTTTTGGAGACAGGGGAAGATACGCTGACAGCCGGAAGAATCTTGCAGGCGAAGGACTATATCGGCAATGAAACGTTTATGCTCACCTATGGGGACGGGCTGGCCAATATCAATCTTTTTCATCTCATCAGCTATCATCAGACAAAAGGTGCTGCTGCGACTGTCACCGGCATTGATAAAGTCTCGCAGTTCGGCACCTTGACGGTTGAGGATGGCATAGCGAAAACATTTTCTGAAAAGACATCGAGTGACGGCATCATCAATGGCGGATTTTTCGTTCTCGATCCAAAGGTTTTCGATTATTTGCCGAAGGACGGGAACGCCATGTTCGAAGATGAACCGCTGAAAAACCTTGCGAAAGACGGTGAACTTGCCGTGTATCGCCATTACGGATTTTGGACGGCAATCGATACGTATAAAAATCTTTTGGAAGTCAACAAGATGTGGGATCAAGGACAACATGTATGGAAGGTATGGTGAACTGATTTGAGTTTCTGGAAAAATAAAAACGTATTTGTCACGGGTTGTACAGGTCTTTTAGGAAGCTATTTGGTGAAAGAGCTGATCGAACAGGGCGCAAACGTGACGGGGCTTGTCAGAGATCATGTGCCTCAGTCCAATCTTTATCAGGGAGAACATGTGAAGAAAATGAACATCGTGCAGGGCGCTCTTGAAGATTTGCCCGTGATTGAACGCGCGCTTGGAGAGTATGAAATCGATACGGTGTTTCACCTCGCTGCACAAGCGATTGTCGGCGTTGCGAACCGCAACCCGGTTTCCACCTTTGAGGCGAATATTCTCGGCACGTGGAATGTTCTTGAGGCCTGCCGGAAGCACCCGTTAATCAAGCGTGTCATTGTCGCGTCAAGCGATAAGGCATACGGCGATCAAGAAAACCTTCCGTACGATGAAGATATGCCGCTGCAAGGCAAGCATCCGTACGACGTATCGAAAAGCTGCGCGGATCTGATCAGCCATACGTATTTTCACACCTATGGCCTGCCGGTCTGTATTACGCGCTGCGGAAATCTATACGGCGGAGGAGATTTGAACTTCAACCGCATCATTCCGCAGACGATTCAGCTTGTGCTGAACGGGGAAGCTCCCGAAATCCGCAGCGACGGCACCTTTGTCCGCGACTATTTCTATATTGAAGATGCCGTTCAGGCTTACCTGCTTCTGGCGGAGAAAATGGAGGAACTCAATCTCGCCGGGGAAGCCTTTAACTTCAGCAATGAGATTCAGCTGACTGTGCTTGAATTAGTCGAAAAAATATTAAAGAAAATGAACAGCAATCTGAAGCCAAAGGTGCTGAACCAGGGAAGCAATGAAATCAAACACCAATATTTATCCGCGGAAAAAGCGAGAAAGCTGCTGAATTGGACACCTGCTTACACCATTGATGAAGGACTTGAAAAAACCATTGGGTGGTATACAGAATTCTTCAAAAAGTAACGCGAAATGAGGTGAACATACCATGACGAGCGCCTATTGCACCGTTTTATCAAAAGGAAGATTATATCAGGCAGTCGCCTTATTTAAGTCTTTAGCGCAAGTCGATCAAGACAGCCCCATTTTTACGCTTTGTATGGATGATGACACGCACCGCGTATTGCAGAAATTGAATATGAAGCAGCTGACTCTTGTGCCGGTGGCAGCGCTTGAAAATGAAACGCTCCTGAAGCTGAAGGATACACGGGATCAAAGCGAGTACTGCTGGACGATGAAGCCGATCTTCTTGCAAGCTGTGCTGAACAGCAATCCCGAGCTGGAACGGGTGACGTATATTGACGGAGATTTATTTTTCTACACCGATCCGTCACCGATATTTACGAATCAGCCGGACTGCTCGGTGCTGCTTTCCCGGGGCGATATCATTATCCCTTCGTTTGAAAGAGAGCAAATTGATATGCTGCAGCGTCTGTTAGGCAGATATAACTCGGGCTTTATCAGCTTTAAACATGATAAAGCAGGGACGGATTGTTTGGAGTGGTGGAAGGAGCGCTGTCTTGAGGAATGTAAAAATGCGCCGGGTGAAGGGAAATTCGGGGATCAGGGCTATTTGGATTATATGTCTGAGCTGTTTCCGAAGAATGTGTGTGACATTACGACACCAGGTGTGAACATCGGCCATTGGAATTACGGACAGCACACCTTTTCCTGGAAGGATGGCCGGATTGTATTGGAAGATGGAAACCCGCTGATCTTCTATCATTTCAGCGGATATCGAATCGTCAGCATCAATGAAATCAAACAGATTCACGAAACAACACGCACAGACCTGCCGTTTGTGCATGAGCTGTACCAGCAGACCCTGCCGCATATCATTCAGCATATCAAAGCGCTAGACCCTGAATTTAACGGTTTTGCTTCAAAAGATGATAACAAATAAATGATTAAATACAGGAAGTGAAAATGAAGTGAAAGCAAGCGTTATTATTCCTGCATATAATTCAAAGGAGCGCCTCTATAACAGTCTTCTGTCCTTAAACCAGCAGGAGTGCGATGAAGAGTTTGAGGTCATCGTAGCGGATAATGGCTCTGAGGACGGGACACTCTCGATGCTCAAATCGTTTCAAGCGGACTTTCCGCTGATTTTTGTACGGATTAAAGAAAACAGGGGCATTGCCTACGGAAGAAATCAGGCAGTCCGCAATGCCAGAGGAGATATTCTGATATTCCATGACAGCGATATGCTTGCTGCCAAGGATCTTGTGGCAAAGCATATCAAAGCCCATGAAAACGAAGAGAATCTTGTCGTGTGCGGTTTGTTTTGGAAAAGGATCTACAGCTATTATTATGAGCGCTTTGAAGATGAACATAAGAAGCAGCTCGCAAAGTTATATGATGAAATGCCGAAAAAAGACAAACAAAAGCTTCTGTCAGAGGCGGATATCAAAAACGAAAGCTTCCTAAATCAAAGCTTTGACCTTGATACCGATTTTATTGACGTGCTGAAGCGGATACTGGATGAATACGGCGATGACTTAAAGGGCTACCATATGCCGTGGCGTTTTTTTATCACAAACAATTCATCAGTAAAACGAAAGCATGTGGCTGATCTCGGTTTGTTTGACGAAGGCATTGTACGGTACGGGTTCGAGGATTATGATCTTGGGATCAGGCTCCATCAGGCCGGACTGACGTTCAGACTGCATCGCGATATTGTCAGCGTTCATCAGGAGCACCCAAGCAATTGTCAGTCAGTAGACGATATCAGAACAAACATTGCCTATATGTGCGACAAATATAACAACATTCAGTCATTAGATGTTCATCTTGCCTTTAACGGCCCATTCCCTCCAGACATGACCAACAGGATCATGTCTGATATACACAAGCTGCTGGACTCGAAGAAATACGACATGCTGCTGCATCTGTTTCTTGAGCTGCTCCATGTCGTGAAGGATCGCAATCTGGACCCTGATTGGCAGAAAAAAACACCGAGGGTGACTGCGAAAAACTTTGATTTGCAAGCCGTTAAAAAGCTTCTGCCAAAAGCGAAGAAGAAGCTTGGCGTGAACGATTTTTCTAATGCACTGTATGCGCTTGTCAATGATTTACTGCACGTGGATCTTAGATAAATGGATGTGGTATGGTGAGTCAATTTCATTTTTCAACAATAGTGTCAAGGACGCACATCTTTAAACTGATGCCTATGATTCATTCCCTCCATGAGCATTGTGATGATTTTCATTTATATGTGCTATGTGTTGATCAGAAGGCATATGAATTGCTTCAGCACGTGCCATGGGAGTATGTCACCTTTGTGCAGCTTCATGAAATGGAAGATCCGGAGCTATTGGAAGCGAAAAGCAACAGAACGTTCCATGAGTATTGCTGGACACTGAAGCCCGCATTTTTGTTCCATGTCATGAGCCAGTGGGATGACGCCGAATATTATGCCCATATGGATACCGATTTGTTTTTCTTTTCTGATCCAGCGCGTATTTTTGCCGAAAACCCGGCGGCTGCTCTGTATTTGACCGATCACCGCAACTCGCCGCGGTTCATGTCTTATTATGAGCGGACCGGACGTTTTAACACAGGCTTTGTCGGCGCCCGGAATACAGAAGAAGCTTATAAAGCGGTATGGCAATGGAGACAGGAATGCATTGAATATTGCACGGTGGAAATGAATACGGAAAGAAAGACGTACGGAGATCAAAGGTATGTGGAGAAGTGGCCGGCGCAGTATCAGGGTGTGCATGTTGTCAAATCAACCGGAGTCAATACGGCGCTTTGGAATATAGAAAATTATAAGGTGACTCAAAAGAACGGCAGTGTTTATCTAGATGAAACGCCGCTGATTTTCTATCATTTCTCCGGGTTTACGTTGGTGACGGAGAACGAATTTAATCTTTGCTGGTATTACCGCATTGAAGACGAAGCGGCCATTGAAATGATTTATATGCCGTATGTGTTAAATCTGAAAAGGTGGATTGACGAAATACAGACGGCATTTCCGGACTTTGCAGACGGCTTTATCCCGAAACACGCGGTGCCGGACACTCATTTTATACAGCTTGATTAAAAAACCCCTGCCGCCCGGCAGGGGTTTTTTCAGCTATGCCATTCTCTCAGTTTCTGGTCACTCGGCAAAAGAAACGCGAGGATGCCAAGAATCGGGAGAAACGCGATGGCAATCATGGTCGGGGTCAGTCCCGCGGCGTCAATTAGAGCACCAAGCGCCACAGCGCCGATTGCTCCCATACCGAAGGCAAGGCCGACGGTTAAACCGGACATCGTGCCGATTTTTCCGGGGACAAGTTCCTGTGCATACACAACCGTTACGGAAAAGCTCGACATGAGAACCAAGCCGATCAAAGCGAGAACGCCATAGGCCAGAACCGGGCCGGCAAATGGAAGCAGAATCGCCAGAGGCACAGAGCACAGCAGCGAGCAGAGAATGACGAATCGTTTTCCGAAACGGTCTGCGAGCGGGCCGCCGAGAAAGGTTCCGACAGCGCCAAACAGCAAAAAGACGAAAATATAGCTCTGTGCCTGCTGAATGCTTACGTGATATGTATTCATCGCATAAAACGTGTAAAAGTTGCCGATCGCACTCGTATACCAAGAACGCGCGAAAATCAAAAAGATAATAATAATAAGAGCAGATATAACGGACTTGGTGACAGACGAGTTTTGTACAGCGGCTCTCTTTTGGGTGCCCTGCTTCTGTGCAAGACTGCCGAGCCGAGCGGCGTACCATTTTGCAATATAAAGCAGAAACATAACTGCGAGCGCGGCAACAAGTGTAAACCAGACAGCACCGAATTGTCCGAGCGGAACAAGGATCAGCGCGGTAATCAGGGGCGCCATCGCTTGGCCTGAGTTTCCTCCGACCTGATAAATGGACTGGGCAAGCCCGCGTTTTGTGCCGGCGGCCATATAAGCCACACGGGAGCCTTCCGGGTGAAAAATAGCGGAGCCTAATCCGATGAAAAACACACAGCACAAGATCGTCACAAATGACGGGGCAAATGCAAGGCCCAATATGCCGAGCATGCTGGCAGTCAGGCCGATCGGCAGGGCGTACGGCCGCGGCCGTTTATCCGTATACCAGCCGACAACAGGCTGCATGACGGATGACACCATGTTTAACGTGAAAGCGATGATGCCGAGCTGTGTGAACGTCAAGCTCATGGAGCGTTCCAATATCGGAAACATGGCCGGAATCACAGCTTGCAGCGAATCGTTGAGCATGTGGCAGATTCCGATGATCATCAAGATCGGATACACGGTGGTGCCGGGTTTTTGAACAGGTTTTTCTTTAAGCGGGGCGGCAATAGCCAAATGATTCTCCTCCTAACATATATAACCAGTGCATACCACCATATTATTCATAAGGTGAAGGATTTATCAACAGGAAAAAAGACTCCTTCTGGAAGGGAAGCAGCACTTGCCGCTTAACAGTTGATGATTGTGTTTTCGATTTTTAGAATATGATATAGCTCTTCAAGCTTACGGATGTGATACGTCGGCACAACCTCTGTTTCATTGACATTCATGCCAGGGTTAAGCCAGCACGTATCAATTCCGGCGAGCTGTCCGCCTTTGATGTCCGCTGTCAGCGAATCGCCGATGAGTAAGGTGTGCTCCGCTGAAAAATGGGGAATCCGTTCGAACACATAGTCGAAGTACTCTTTCATCGGTTTTTGAAAACCTGTGTCTTCAGAAACGAAAATGTCCTTGAAGAACGGAAATAATCCTGAATCTCTGAGACGCTTATATTGAGTTCTGGAAACGCCGTTTGTCACGATATACAAATCAAAATGCTGTTCCAGTTTTGCGATGAGATCAAAGGCCCCGTCCATAAGCTGGTGCCCTTCTTCAAGAAAGCTGCGATATTTCTGGTCTAGCAGCACTCCGTCTGCTTCATAGCCATATTCCTTGAACAAAGCGGAAAAGCGGGTGGTCATCACTTCATCGCGAGTCATGTTTCCTCCTTCAAAGGCTCTCCAGAGGCCTTGATTAATTGTTCGATAACGGGACTCCATTTCATCGGTAAGAGGAATGTTCTGATCTTCAAACAGCAGGCGCAGCGCTGATTTTTCTGCTGCTGTAAAATCCAAAATGGTATTATCTACATCAAATAATAAAGTGCGGTATGGTTTCAAGGCTTGTCTTCCTTTCTGTATGTGTACTCAAAGTATAGCACACGCCAAAACGAAAAAAGCCGGCGGATTGGACGTTTAAAATGTCCGCACCGACGGCTTATAATTATTTGTTTAATAAGCTGTGTTTTTTTGCATAAAGGAAATAAACGAGCGTTCCGACGGCGATCCAGATAACAAATGAAAGCCATGTGATGCCTGGAAGGCTGTACATAAACCAAAGGCATATTCCAGCACTGATGATCGGCACAACCGGAACGAACGGCACCCTGAAGGAGGCTTTGATTTCCGGATGTTTCTTTCTTAACACAATAACAGCGATCGAAATGACTGTAAATGCCGCAAGCGTCCCCATGTTTACAAGGTGCGCAAGTGTGCCGAGATTAATGAACCCTGCAATTCCCGCCGCGACGATTCCTGTCAGCCATGTGTTTCGGAACGGCGTTTTGAATGACGGATGAATTTTTGCGAACAAACCCGGCAATAGACCGTCTCTGCTCATGGCAAAGGTTAAACGGACCTGGGCGTACAGCAATGCGAGCATCACTGTTGTAATTCCGATGATGGCACCGACAGAAATAATTCCCGCAACCGCATCCTGGCCGACGAATTTAAGCGCAAAGGAAACCGGATCACCGACATTTAATTTGGCATAAGGCATCATCCCTGTCAAAACAAGCGATACTGTGATGTACAAAATGGTACAGACGGCCAGAGCTGAAATAATACCGATCGGCATGTTTTTTTGCGGATGCTTCACTTCTTCTGAAGCGTTGGAAACCGCGTCAAAACCGAGATACGCGAAGAAAACCGTTGCCGCGCTGACAATGACGCCTTTCATTCCAAACGGCATAAAAGGCGTCCAGTTATCAGGTTTGACATAACCGAAGCCGACAATAATGAACAATAAAATGATTCCAATTTTCATCAGCACAATCACGTTGTTGAAGCGTGTGCTTTCTTTGACGCCTCTGCTGACAATTGCAGTGATGATGAGAATAATGACCGCAGCCGGAAGGTTAAACACGGCACCCGGCGTACTTCCCGGAGCTCCTGCCAGCGCAGCCGGAATATCATAGTTGAAGCCGGCGAGCAGCGATTGAAAGTATGACGACCAGCCCGTGGCAACCGCCGACAGCGCAATGACATATTCAAGCATGAGATCCCAACCGATCAAAAAGGCGAGCAGCTCTCCAAGTGTGATATAGGAGTATGAGTACACGCTTCCCGAGATTGGTATCGAAGACGAAAACTCAGCATAACAGAAGGCGGCAAGCGCACAGGCAAGACCCGCTAAAATAAACGATAAGATCAGGGCGGGACCGGCACCGGTCGCGGCCACTGTTCCTGTAATAACGAAGATCCCAGTGCCGATGACACACCCGATACCGAGAAGTGTTAAATCAAATGCGCTTAAAGTACGAGCGAGGCTGTTGGATTGGCTCTGCGCATTTAATGTTTCAAGCGGTTTTTTTCTAAATAATGAACTCATGAAAAGTTCCTCCTGAAGATTTCAAAATATTCTAATCATTATATACATTTCTTGTTGTATTATATTGTCGAAATTTGACACAGTCAATCATATATTTTTCTGCTTTAAACGATAGAAGCTAAAAAGCGTTGTCGTATCATAATATAGTAATTTTTACAAAGAGATATTGAATTTTGCTGATGGTGAACCGATAGAAATGATAGATTGGCCATATTTTGATTTGCTGGTAAAAAGGAGATGCTGACCATGTTTCAATATGAAGAATTAAACAAACAATTTATTGGCGGAAAATGGCAGGAGGGCAGCAGCCCAAATGTATTGGAAAACAAAAATCCTTATACTCAAAAAACAATCACATCCTTTCAAAAAGCGACTGCTGATGATGTAGATGAAGCGTACCGGGCGGCGGCTTTGGCAAAGAAAAAATGGGATGCGGTCAACCCATTCGAGAAAAGAGCAATCTTAGAAAAAGCCGTTACGTATATTGAAGAGAATGAAGAAGCCATCATTTATTTGATTATGGAAGAGCTGGGCGGAACAAGGCTGAAAGCAGCTTTTGAAATCGGACTCGTGAAAAACATCATCAAAGAAGCGGCGACGTTCCCTGTCCGCATGGAAGGAAAAATCCTTCCTTCTACAATAGACGGCAAGGAAAACAGATTATATCGCGTGCCGGCAGGCGTTGTCGGTGTCATCAGTCCTTTTAACTTCCCATTCTTTTTATCTATGAAATCAGTAGCCCCGGCACTCGGAGCAGGCAATGGCGTCGTTTTGAAGCCGCACGAAGAAACACCGATTTGCGGCGGTACGCTGATTGCGAAGATTTTTGAAAATGCGGGCGTTCCGGAAGGACTGCTGAATGTTGTTGTCACTGACATCGCAGAAATCGGTGACAGCTTTGTCGAACACCCGGTGCCGCGGATCATCTCATTTACAGGCTCTACGAAAGTGGGCAGCTACATCGGCCAGCTTGCGATGAAGCACTTTAAAAAGCCGCTTCTTGAGCTGGGCGGAAACAGCGCCTTTATCGTGCTTGAAGATGCGGATATCGAATATGCAGTCAATGCGGCAGTGTTCAGCAGATTTACCCATCAAGGACAGATCTGTATGTCAGCCAATCGCGTACTGGTTCACTCATCAATTTATGATCAATTCCTTGAGCTGTATCAGGCAAAAGTGGAATCGCTGAAAGTCGGCGATCCGATGGACCCTGATACGATTATCGGACCTTTAATCAACAGCAGGCAGACTGACGGTTTAATGAAATCTGTTGAGAAAGCGATTGAAGAAGGGGCTGTTCCGGTGAAGCTAGGCGGATTTAACGGAACGATCGTGGAGCCGACCATCTTAAAAGACGTGAAACCGTTTATGAGCATTGCCAAGGAAGAGCTGTTCGGGCCAGTCGTCTCCTTCATGACATTTGATTCAGAAGACGAAGCGGTGGATATTGCAAACGATACCCCGTTTGGCTTAAGCGGAGCCGTACATACCTCCAACCTTGAACGCGGTGTGGCTTTTGCGAAACGCATTGAAACAGGCATGATTCACGTGAATGACACGACGATTAATGATGAACCGAATGTGGCATTCGGCGGTGAAAAGCAATCTGGCCTCGGCCGATTAAATGGCGAATGGAGTCTTGAAGAATTTACGACACTGAAATGGATTTCAGTTCAGCACGAAAAACGCAGCTTCCCTTACTAATAAAAGGAGTGATTGGAATTGAGCATAAGAACGGAAAATGAAACAGCAGATCTTCTAGACGCATTTGTAAAAGTAGCCCCTTATTTAAACAGCCTGGTTCAGGATGATATTACAATCGGCATTTATGATACGGAGAAATTGCTGGTCAATATTCCGGCAAAAACCTTCTCCCTTAACGTAAAAGCCGGAGATCCGCTGCAAGAAGGAGATATCATCACAGACGCGATCCGCAGCAATCAGAAAAAAACGAGCATGGTGCCGAAGGAATTGTTCGGTTTCCCATTGATCGCACGCGCCATCCCGCTTCATGACCAGAACGGAAGAGTGATTGGAGGAGTGGGCCTCGGCACGAGCCTTGAGGAGTCCTCTAAGCTTCATGATGTAGCGGAAAGCTTATCGGCTGTCGTTGAACAAACGGCTGCGGCCATTTCCGATATTTCTGACTCCATTAACGGATTCTCATCGCAAATGTCGGGCATTTCCTCACAAGCGAAAAAGGTAAGCGAAAGCGCGGGAGAAATCGCCGATATTTCAGTAACCGTGAAAGGCATTTCTGATCAGAGCAATCTTCTCGGTTTAAATGCTGCGATTGAAGCGGCACGAGCGGGAGAGTCCGGAAAAGGCTTTTCTGTCGTAGCAGATGAAATCAGAAAGCTTGCGACGCATTCGAAAGAAAATGTCGGCCAGATCGATCAGATCACGAAAAAAATCCACAGCCTGTTAAAAGGGCTAGAAGAATCGATTGAATCGATTAATCAGCATACTGACGGACAAGCTGCGGCTGTTGAACAGATTTCCGCCACGATGCAGGAGATCTCAGGCAGTGCGCAGCATCTCGCTAAAATGGCAGAAAAAGCGCTTGAAGAAGAGTAAGAGACTGGGGACAGAGTCCCCGGTCTTTTTTTCTGTCCGGTATTTCCATGAAATTTGTCTGCTCTTTTACTAGTTTTATTCCAACGGCTGATTTAAAATGTACACATGAACTTACGTGAGGATTGATAGGAACCATGAGCATATTAAAAGCGGAGAACCTTTACAAAACATACGGAGATAAGACGTTATTTGACCATATCTCCTTTCATATTGAAGAGAATGAGAGAATCGGATTAATCGGGCCGAACGGCACCGGAAAATCAACGCTGCTGAAAGTGATTGCCGGCTTGGAATCTGTTGAAGAAGGCGACATCGCCAAATCCGGCAGCGTGCATGTTGAATTTCTTCATCAGGACCCGCAGCTGCCTGCTGGACAAACTATTCTGGAGCATATTTATTCCGGCGAATCGGCTGTCATGAGAACGCTCCGTGAATACGAAAAGGCGCTCTATGAGCTGGGAGAAGACCCGGAAGATGAAAAACGCCAGAAACACCTGCTGGCGGCGCAGGCGAAAATGGATGCAAACAACGCGTGGGATGCGATACCTTGGCGAAAACGGTGTTATCGAAGCTGGGAGTAACTGACGTGACAAAGCCTGTGAACGAGCTCTCAGGCGGACAGAAAAAACGGGTGGCGATTGCGAAAAACTTAATTCAACCCGCTGATCTTCTGATTTTAGACGAGCCGACGAACCATTTGGATAATGAAACGATTGAATGGCTTGAAGGGTATTTGGCGCAATATCCAGGCGCCGTCATGCTGGTAACGCACGACAGGTACTTCTTAAACCGCGTGACAAACCGCATTTATGAGCTTGAACGGGGCAGTCTTTATACCTACAAAGGCAACTATGAAGTCTTTTTGGAAAAGCGCGCGGAACGGGAAGCGCAGGCTGAGCAAAAAGAAACGAAGCGGCAAAATCTGCTGCGCCGTGAACTGGCCTGGCTCAGACGCGGAGCGAAAGCACGCTCCACAAAACAAAAGGCGAGAATCGGCAGGGTAGAGTCGCTTAAGGAGCAGAAAGGCCCTCAGTCAGCCGGATCGCTCGACTTTGCGATTGGCTCCCACCGCCTTGGAAAGCAAGTAATCGAAGCGGAGAACGTGATGATCGCTTACGGAGGAAACGTACTCGTCGATCGATTCAATGAACTGGTCATACCGGGTGAACGAATTGGGATCATCGGGCCGAACGGCATCGGAAAAACAACGCTGTTAAACAGCCTTGCCGGACGAATCACTCCTGACGGCGGCCATATTACGATCGGCCAGACAGTACGAATCGGCTACTATACCCAGGATCACAGTGAAATGAACGGTGAGCTGAAGGTGATTGAATATATGAAAGAAACAGCGGAAGTCGTGAAAACAGAGGACGGCGATATCGTCACCGCTGAACAAATGCTTGAGCGCTTCCTCTTCCCGCGCTCCATGCAGCAAACCTATATCCGCAAGCTGTCCGGCGGAGAAAAGCGGCGCTTATACTTGCTTCAGGTTCTAATGCAGGAGCCGAATGTGCTGTTTCTCGATGAGCCGACAAACGACTTGGATACAGAAACGTTAAGCGTGCTTGAGGATTATATTGAACAGTTCCCTGGCGTTGTCATCACCGTATCCCATGACCGCTACTTCCTTGACCGCGTCGTAGACCGTTTGATTGTATTTGAAGGGAATGGTGTGATTTCTCGCTTCCAAGGCTCCTACAGTGACTATATGGAGCAGGCCAAAGCAAGAAAAATGGCTGAAAAACCCGCAGCTGAAGTCAAAACAGCTGAAGCGGAACCGAAGAAAAAACGGAAAAAGCTTTCTTACAAAGATCAGCTTGAGTGGGACGGCATTGAAGATAAAATTGCCGAGCTTGAAGAAAAGCATGAACAGCTCGAAGCGGATATCGCCGCGGCGGGCAGTGATTTCGAGAAAATTCAAGAGCTGATGGCCGAGCAGGCAAAAACAGCGGAAGAGCTTGAGGCAGCGATGGATCGCTGGACAGAATTGTCCCTTATGATAGAAGAGCTGGAAAGCTAAAAAAGTGCGGCCTGCTGCAGGCCGCACTTTTTTTCACATAATGTACAAAAACGAAACGGCCAGCTTATGATAGGATGGAATTGTGTGTCAGCGGCACATGGAAAACTAATGGAGATGATGAAGTATGACATGGGCTATCGTGATGTTAATCCTCATGAGTCTGGTGAAAATCGTATTAACCTGCCTTCCAACAGGCGTCATAGAATGGCTGCTCAGCAAATTCGAAGTTCACGCCAAGCTGAACGACGAAGATGCTGTTCTCTCTATAGATGGAAAACGTCTCGAGGGTGAAGAAAAAAGGAACATGATTGATCAATTTAACGAAGCTGTCTTCCTGGAAAAATATTATATTTATCCAGGCGACGAAGAGCGTTATTTATACCCTGAAAACGGCGGAACACCTCTCGTGATAGATACGAAAAAAGGCAAAAAAGATGTAAAGCTGTTTGTGTACAGCTACGATGACCACATCGATGTCGTGAAACAGTACAAGAATAAGGTTATCGCGTATCGACTGCTTTCTGAAAGCATGCAAAAGCAGTCTTTGTCAGTGACAGGGAGCTTAGCTTAAAATAGGCTAATGAAGGACGGGTGCTTTACGTACTCGTCTTTTTTATTGCATTTCAAAACTTAACGTTTACGTTAAGGTGTAAAAGGTGTATAATGGTTACAGAAACGGCGAAGGGGGATTTACCTTGGAATGGATGAAGATTGATCAAGTTGCCAAAAGAAGCGGGCTGACAAAGCGGACCATTCGGTTTTATGAAGAAATCGGCTTAATTCCAGCGCCGAAACGGACGGAAGGCGGCGTTAGACTTTATTCAGAGGATGATATGGAGGAGCTTGAGAAAGTGATCAGCACAAAGGAAGTGCTTGGCTTTTCCCTTCAGGAGCTTCAGCATTTCATGGAAACCAGCCGCCAGCTAGAGTTAAACAAAGAGGGGTATTTGTTGTCACTGGATCCAAAGGAACGGAAAGAGAAACTGGAGGAAATTCAGGAAACGCTGAATCACCAGCTGAATTTGATTGATGAAAAAATCCGCACATTCCAAAGCTTTAAGGAACGTCTGCACGGCATGAAAGATAAAGCGGAGCGTGCCATTCAATCAATCGAATGAAAAGTTTGCCAAACGCTATTTTTGTAGCGTTTCTTTTAATGGAATAAAGATGGAGGTCAGGTCAAATGGATAAGACAAAACAAGTAAATCAGAAAACGGGCTTGCTCAGTCAGCCGAAAGCTGTATGGGCTGTCGCGTTTGCCTGTGTGATTTCCTTTATGGGAATCGGGCTGGTCGATCCTATTCTTCCGGCGATTGCCGCACAATTACATGCTTCACCTAGTGAAGTATCACTCTTATTTACAAGTTATTTGCTCGTTACCGGATTTATGATGTTTTTCTCAGGAGCCATTTCCAGCAGGATCGGCGCAAAATGGACGTTAATTCTCGGACTTATTTTTATTATTATCTTTGCAGCGCTTGGCGGAAGTTCAAGCTCAATTGCTCAGCTTGTTGGCTATCGCGGCGGCTGGGGACTAGGTAATGCTTTATTTATTTCAACAGCGCTTGCGGTCATTGTCGGCGTTTCTGTCGGCGGCAGCGCTCAAGCAATTATTTTGTATGAGGCAGCGCTCGGACTCGGGATTTCAGTCGGACCGCTTGCAGGCGGAGAGCTTGGAAGCATCTCATGGCGCGCGCCGTTCTTCGGGGTATCGGTCCTGATGTTTATTGCGTTAATCGCGATTTCTTTCATGCTGCCGAAATTGCCGAAACCGGCGAAACGCGTTGGGGTATTTGACGCCATGAAGGCACTCAAATATAAAGGCCTGCTGACAATGGCGGTATCGGCTTTCTTATACAACTTTGGATTTTTTATTTTGCTCGCTTATTCTCCGTTCGTTTTGGATTTAGATGAGCACGGCCTTGGATATGTCTTCTTCGGCTGGGGCCTTCTGCTGGCCATTACATCAGTCTTTACCGCGCCGCTCGTGCACAAAGCGCTGGGCACAGTGCATTCCTTGGTTGTTCTCTTTATCGCCTTTGCGGTCATTCTCATCATCATGGGGATCTGGACAGACCATCAGACTTTGATTATTACATGTATCGTTGTCGCTGGTGCTGTCCTTGGTATGGTCAACACGATCATGACAACCGCTGTGATGGGGGCTGCGCCTGTTGAACGATCAATCGCGTCTTCAGCCTACAGCTCAGTCCGCTTCATCGGCGGCGCGCTCGCTCCATGGATTGCGGGAATGCTGTCAGAACACTTCACCGCAAGCACGCCGTATACAGTTGGCGGGATCGTCGTTTTTGTCGGCATGCTTGTCCTTCTCATGGGACGTAAACATCTTGCTGGAATTAAGGCGGGGCATTAAAAAGGAATAGTTATTCCTGTCAAGTAGACAGGAATAAAAAGGTTTTAAACGACCTGAGTCCTATATGTACATGGGCTCAGGTTATTTAATTTCTATTGGGATCACGATATTATAGAAACGAAAGTACCTTTTACACGTCTGAAACTATTGCTTCCTTTCAGTTTCCGAGGGCATCGTTCAGGATATTTTTAATCCTGGTCTTCTCCGAAAAGGCATTCCAATCTTTCTGCCGCTTATAAAAGCCACCTCTTGAGATTTTCGACCTCGCATATTCCCCAGCGGCCATCTCTTGTATAATGCTAAAATCTCACACCCTCCAGTATCGTCTCCATTCCCCCGTTTACTGTTTAATAGCTTTTTTAAGGCTTGATCTTTTCCCATGGAACTTCAGGATTTACCTACAGGTCTTGCCTTAGGGGATCCTTGGCTTACCTCTTCTTTCCTCTAAAGCAACTTTTACCTAACACAGCCCATGGAGGCATTGAATTCCTGCGACGATGTTTGTACCTTTCTCTTCATTCAAAATCTCTGTGCTAATCTTTCTCTTAAACGATGATTTTCACCATAAGGTTATATCCTTTTTATTAAAAACACATTAAAAGATTTTTAAATCAATCTATCTGAAGAAGAGAATTATATCGATCGTGAGGTTCTTTTTAAATTTTATAACAAGAGAACGTTTTGTTGGTTTAATGAGTCTATTTGACTATTTTCTTCTTTTGTTTTTTTATATTTATGGGAAATATATATTGAGGGAGATTACATTTTGTAGTAGAATACTATTGGAAAAAGGAGGTGTAATTAACTGAAAAGATATATCTTGATTTTTATTTCCATATTATCCATTATAATATTACTTTTTTTCGTTGATTTAAATCAATCCCAAGGGAGTAAAGAGCTAAGAAAAAAGGGGCAAGAATCAAAAGAATATAAGACTCACCAAGTCGAGTCTTGGGGATTAAGGCTAATTGGGAAGAATAAAAAAATAGAGAAAAAATCCAACATATCTATAGCCATTCTTGATAGTGGAATAGATTCAAATCATGAAGATTTAAAAGGTGTAGTAAAGAAAGAATATAATGCTCTTGAACCTAGTGAAGGTGTTATCGAGGATAAGTTTGGCCACGGAACTGCAGTAGCTGGAATCATAGCTTCTAATGATAATAAGATTGGTACATTAGGAATAGCTCCCTATGCAGATATTTATTCGGTCAAAGTATTGGATGATAAAGGACGAGGTAGCGCTGAGTCTATTGTTAAAGGGATTGAATGGTCAATAGATAATAATGTAGATATTGTTAACATTAGTGTTGGATTGAAAAAAAGTGATCAAAATTTAAAAAGAGTTATAGATGAGGCTAACGAAAAGGGAGTTATTGTAGTAGCTGCTGCTGGAAATAATTATGGATTAAATGCTGATTATCCTGCAAGATATCAAAATGTAATTTCAGTTGGAGCTATAAATAAAAAAATGAAAAGAGCAAAATACTCTGCAAGGGGAAAAATAGATTTTGTTGCTCCAGGTGAAGATTTACATACAACTTCTCCTAAAAATAAATATACTAATGTTAGTGGCACTTCTATGGCAACTCCATTTGTTAGTGGAACTGTTGCAAACATAATAATGGAGGAGCCAGATAAATATAACAAAAATAAAAGTAGATATTCTAGGATTTATAATAAATTAAAAGAGTACTCAACATATAATTTTTCTAAATATTCAGATATAAAATCCTTAGGAAATGGAGTTATAAGTTTTAAAGAAGGAGATAAATAATGAAAAAATCATTAAAAATAATAGCTGTTTTACTAGTCTTTGCTATAATTATATCAATCATTCCAGAGAAGAATGTTGCAAGTGCGAATGATGAGAATGCAATTGAGGTTACTAATGAGGACTTACAAAAAGCTTTAGAAAACGATGGAGATATTGTTGATCCTGATTCAGTTGAGATAGTTGAAAATAACAAGGATACTATCAAAGCAGAAGTCAAAGTGCAATCAGACGAATTTGAAATAGATGAAGACATGGTTGGAAGTGATACAGAATCATTAACTGATGAAGATTTAGAAGAAAGTTATTCTGAAACAGTAACTGCAGAAGTTGATAAAGAGGATGCTACAGCTATTGTAACTTCTGTAGAAAAAGATGAAAATGGCAAAGATATCGAAAAAAAATATGAAGTGGATATCGAAGAGGCCAACGGCAACGATATTGTGGCTACTTTCAGAGATATTGATACTGATCAGGTTTATAATGTAAATACTAAAGAAGCACAAGCATCTTTTGCTTTTTTAGCACCTATTGCAGTTGTAGTAGGCGGAGCTTTAGTTGAGCATTTAGTAGCAGCATCCCTGGCAATGGTTATAGCAGGAGTTACTTATACTGTTTATTCTGAAGTATCCAAAAAAATCAAAAAACAAAAGAAGTATTATCATTATGCCGCAACATTAAATAAAGGGAATGGTAAATTATATATAGGTCCTGCACTTTCACAAACTCAAGCAGTAAAAAGACTCAAATCAGGTGATGTTTACTCACTCTCAAAATCTAAGGCTTACACTGTTGCTAAGAAAGCTGGACATGGAAAAAAGCCGGTAGGACCGGAGAATCATCGTATCAATCCAAAAACGGGAAAGAAAAGAAAAGGAGATTATTATTGGCATTATCATGCCTATAAAAGAAAGGGCGGACACTCATTTTATTAAATTGAGGTGTAAGTATGAAAGAACTTGATAAAAAAAGGTATGAAAGTTTACATAAAAGGTTTATAAAGAGGAACTTTCCCTTATCACATACACTTGAAGAAATATGTACTGTCTTAAAACAAAAATATAATGCTTGTGAATTTGATAAAGTAAAGGTATCTGATTTAAGAAATGATCCAATGGTTCATTATAAAAGCATATCAAAGTGCTTAGAGATAACCGACTTAAATGTGTTAAGAGATTTGAGAACAAGAGAAGAACAGATAGAATTAGAAGAAATGCTGCCGATTCTTGAAGAAGACCCTGTAGAAAGAAATCTTTATGACAGTGAAGAGGAATATCAAACAGCTTTATTATGGGATGATATCCAAAAAGGAGAAAGAGTTCATATTATACTAGAGAGTAAGAATGGTAAAGAAATCAGTAATATTACATTTCAAGGAATGTACGAGAGGTTAGAAAAGGAATTGTCTGTTTTAATAGGTGTCAAAAAGAAGGATGCATCGATTGAAAAAGAAGATTTTCGTGACTTCTTGGATCTATTGGCAGAATTACAATACATCTAAATACATTTAAAAACCCGCCTGGTGAAGGGCGGGTTTTTTCGTAACATTAAAGCACTTTCGTCGTCCAAGACTCGCAGTTCCATGTTTCTGTCGCGATGTCCATATAGAAATCAGACTCGTGAGAAATAAGAAGAATGGAGCCTTTGTATTCTTTGAGGGCGCGCTTGAGTTCTTCCTTGGCGTCAACATCCAAGTGGTTTGTCGGCTCATCGAGCACCAGCAGGTTGGTTTCCGAATTGATTAGCTTGCACAGTCTGACCTTCGCTTTTTCGCCTCCGCTTAAGACAGAGACGCGGCTTTCGATATGCTTTGTCGTCAGTCCGCATTTTGCCAAAGCGGCGCGGATTTCATACTGGGTATACGAAGGGAATTCGCTCCAAACTTCTTCAATACACGTATTGTTGTTTGTTTCCTTGACCTCTTGCTCGAAATAGCCGGTAAAGAGGTGCTCGCCTCGCTCAACAGAGCCTTCGAGCGGCTGAATCTCACCAAGCAGGCTTTTCAGCAATGTCGTTTTCCCAATCCCGTTTGCGCCGTAGAGGGCAATTTTTTGGCCGCGCTCCATGCGGAGGTTCAGCGGACGGGAGAGCGGGGAATCGTAACCGATCACGAGATCCTTCGTTTCGAAAATCAGCTTGCCTGACGTTCTCGCCGGCTTGAAGTGGAATTCCGGTTTTGGCTTTTCTGCCGCAAGCTCGATCATATCCATCTTATCGAGTTTCTTTTGGCGGGACATCGCCATGTTTCTCGTGCTGACGCGGGCTTTGTTGCGGGCAACAAAATCCTTCAGCTCTGCGACTTCCTGCTGCTGCTTTTTGTAGGCCGCTTCAAGCTGCTGTTTCTTCACCTCGTAGACTTCCATAAACTGATGATAGTCACCAACGTAGCGTGTCAGCTCCTGATTTTCTACATGATAAATCAGGTTGATGACACTGTTTAAGAACGGAATGTCATGGGAAATCAAGATGAACGCATTCTCGTACTCCTGAAGGTAGCGTTTCAGCCATTCGATATGCTGCTCATCAAGGTAGTTGGTCGGCTCATCGAGAAGCAGGATTTCCGGTTTTTCCAGAAGCAGCTTGGCGAGAAGCACTTTTGTGCGCTGCCCCCCGCTCAGATCAGTAACGTCACGGTCAAGTCCAATATCACTCAAGCCAAGTCCGCGGGCGATTTCTTCTACCTTGGAATCAATCACATAAAAATCATTATTTGTCAGCGCGTCTTGAATCACACCGACGTCTTCAAGAAGCTTTTCAAGCTCGTCAGGATCAGCTTCACCCATTTTGTTATAAATCTCATTCATTTCTTCTTCCATTGCAAATAAGTAATGGAATGCGTCTTTCAGCACATCACGGATGGATTTTCCTTTTTCCAGCACGGTATGCTGATCCAGATAGCCGACACGGACATTTTTTGACCATTCGACTTTTCCTTCATCAGGTTCAAGCTTTCCGGTAATAATATTCATGAAGGTCGATTTTCCTTCACCGTTTGCGCCGATCAGACCGACGTGCTCGCCTTTTAAAAGACGGAAAGATACATTATTAAAAATGGCCCGGTCACCGAAGCCGTGGCTTAAGTCCTTTACAGATAAAATACTCATGTTTACACCTCTATCGTTATCAAACACGCACAATCGGCGTGTAATATTCACCCTTTTGATTATAAAGGAGGAAGGCGATTGTTGAAAGGCATAGGAAAGAAAAAGAAAAATTGCGTTCCGCGCGCTGTTTTGAGATACTATGGAATAGATTTTAAGAATCGAGGAGAACAAAATGACGCAAACTTGGCCATTTTTACATAATGCACAATCATTTATCAAAGAAAATTGGAACGCTTCAGGCTTCCAAGAGCCGACTCCTGTACAGGAGCAGGCAGCCGAACTCATCATGGAAGGTAAGGATGTCATCGCTGAATCGCCGACAGGAACGGGGAAGACGCTTGCCTACGCACTGCCGGTATTGGAGCGCATCAAACCTGATCAGAAGCATCCGCAGGCTGTGATTTTAGCACCTTCACGTGAGCTGGTGATGCAGATTTTTCAGGTGATCCAGGACTGGAAAATGGGATCAGAATTACGTGCAGTTTCCTTAATCGGCGGGGCGAATGTGAAGAAGCAGGTCGAAAAGCTGAAGAAAAATCATCCGCATTTGATCGTCGGGACGCCGGGCAGGGTGTTTGAGCTGATTCAAGCGAAAAAGCTCAAGATGCATGAAGTAAAAACGATCGTACTTGATGAAACCGATCAGCTTGTTCTGCCGGAGCATCGTGAAACGATCAAGCAAATCATTAAAACGACATTAAGAGACCGCCAGCTTCTTTGTTTTTCTGCCACACTGAAGAAAGAAACAGAAGATGTGCTCCGCGACATGACGAAAGAGCCTGAGGTTCTGAAGGTAGAACGCAGCAAGGCGGAAGCGGGAAAAGTGAAGCATCAATACATCATCTGTGACCAGCGCGACAAAGTGAAGCTGCTGCAAAAGCTTTCAAGGCTTCAAGGCATGCAGGCGCTTGTGTTTGTGAGAGATATCGGCAACCTGAGTGTGTACGCGGAAAAGCTGGCGTACCATCATGTCGACCTTGGCATCCTTCACAGTGAGGCGAAAAAAATGGAGCGTGCGAAAATCATTAAAGCGTTTGAGCAGGGCGAGTTCCCGCTGCTTTTGGCAACTGACATTGCCGCGCGCGGTTTGGATATTGAAAACCTGCCGTATGTGATCCACGCCGATATTCCTGATGAAGACAGCTATGTTCACAGATCAGGGAGAACAGGCCGTGCCGGAAAAGAGGGCAACGTGCTGAGTCTCGTTACAAAACTGGAGGAATCAAAGCTGAAGAAAATGGCGAAGAAGCTTGGCGTGGAGGTGAGTGAAGCTGTGTATGCCGGCGGAAAATTGAAGACGAAATAAAAAGGAGGGCAAAAGCCCTTCTTTTTTGTTGTAAAATAATAGAAAAGGTTTCGCGCGGGGGTGGGAAGATGGTTTCAATAGACAGATTTCAAGTAGTGAAGGAGCCAGAGCTGAAAATCCTTGAACACTGGTTTGAACATGAAGATACCAGGCGGAGAATGGATGGCATGCTGCCATTAGATGAGTGGTATGCACGGGTAAATAAAGATGAACAGGATACTGTCATCATGGCATATGATGGACAGCTGCCAGCAGGGATGGCCGTTATTGAGTTCGGGGAGGAGCGGACGTATATTGGATTGATCGTTAATCCTATGTACCGGCTTCAAGGGTACGGAAAACGGATATTGCAAAAACTGCTGACCGAACCTGATTTTACTAGCGTGCGGGAATGGGTGGCATGCATTGAAGAAGACAATCAAATCAGTTTAGCTTGCTTTCAAGCAGCAGGTTTCACTTTGGAGGATACGGAACCAGATGAAGATGGTTTTCTTACGCTAATTTTTCGTAGCTGACCTCATATAAACCCAAAAGGAGGGCAAAAAGCCCTCCCATTTTCATCTTCAGCTCGGATCGCTGACCTTGATCAGCTGTTTTCCTTTATTTTCTCCCTTAAATAAGCCGAGAAACGCGTCAGGAATGTTTTCGAAGCCTTCAGTGATGGTTTCCTCATAATGTAGCTTTCCATCTCTCAGCCATTCCGCCAGCTGTTTTGCGCCTTCAGGAAAACGGTCGGCGTAGTCGCTTACGATAAACCCTTGCATCAGCGCCTTCGTTTTGATTAGCTTGGATTGGACGCGAGGGCCCATGTCATCCGCTTCGTTTTCCGCGTTGTAGGAAGAAATGGCACCGCACACCGGAATGCGTGCAAACTCATTAAGGAGGTTCATGACAGCGTCTGAAATCGGTCCGCCTACATTGTCAAAATACACATCGACACCGTCAGGACAAGCGTCAGCGAGCGCTTTTTGAATATCATCTGCGGTTTTGTAATTAATCGCTTCGTCAAAATGCAGTTCATTCTTTAAGTAGTCAATTTTATCATCAGAGCCTGCGATACCGACGACGTGTGCGCCTTTGATTTTGGCGATCTGTCCGACAGCGGAACCGACAGCCCCTGCAGCTCCGGAGACAACCACGGTTTCGCCTTCCTTCGGGCGGCCGATGTCCAGCAATCCAAAGTATGCCGTCAAGCCGGTCATTCCCAAAATGCCGAGATAGGCCGAAGCGGGAGCAAGGCTTGTATCAATTTTTCGTAAGGCAGACTCGCTTACCGCAGAAAATTCTTGCCAGCTGAGGTTTCCGATGACGATATCGCCTTTTTTCAGATGATTCCCGGCTGATATAACTTCAGCGATGACCCCGCCAGAAAGCGCTTCATTCAAGGCGAACGGCTCAACATATGACTTCGTATCCTGCATACGGCCGCGCATATAAGGGTCAACCGATACATAAAGCGTTTTGACAAGCACTTCCCCTTGCTTCGGTTCAGGAACCGGAATGGTTTCAAAGCGAAAGTCTTCATGAACGGGAACACCTTGCGGACGTCTTGCTAATTGAATTTGCTGCTGAGATGCTTTCATTTTCATCCTCCTATCACTTGGTTGACACCACTGTAACATGGACAGAAGAGGAATTACAAAAGGTATGCTGGCATACAAAAAAGGTTATAGAGGAACTTATGCTTTCTACAAGCTCTTTTGTTTTTAAAAAGTTGTCTTTAGTCATTTATCATTATTAGAAAACAGAACAGAAAAAGAGCTTGTGTACACCTAGCTAAGATTAGCTAGTGTGTATGTCGATTCTTCTTCATATTCTTGCAAGCATCTGCGAGGGGGGAGCTTAGTCGTTCACATTTTGCTTTCCCATCAATCTGCCATAGCAAAGTCTATGCAATTGTTTTGCTTCTGCAAAGCTTTTCTCAATTTTTTCACTTTTATGCTGAGTTTTTCTGAAACAGACAATCGATTGTAATCGACCATTTTCTTTTGGGCAATTAAGTAATGTTTACTTTTTAATAAAACCGCGAAAAAGCAAACGAAAACATAATTAAATTTTAGATATTTATTAAAAGCTAATATGTTTATTTACCTTTTTCTTGAATTGCAATTGAGAAAATCCATATATTGCGGACACTAATAAAAGAATACCTGCTGAAACATAAACTAAACGAACTCCAAGGAAATCTGAAATAGCCCCTATAGCCAGAATTGAAAACATAAAAATGAACTGTACTAAAGAAGACCTTGCAGACATTATATTAATTCGAGTTTGCTCGGTTGTTATGTTCTGAATAAATGTTTCTTGTGTAAGATCTCTTAATATATAAGCCGGCCCCATAAAGAGAACCAATATTAGAGCTAAGTACGAATTACTTATAAATCCATATATTAAAGTTAAACTTCCATATGAGACAGCACCAATTAACATAAAATTAATTAACTTATTTTGAAATCTCTCCGACAGCTTATATATTATAAATCCCCCTATCATCGAACCTAAATAGTATGCTCCATTAATAAATCCCCACCATGATTCTCCTTTATGCAAGACTTCGTTAACGAAAGCTAAAGAGACAGAACCTATCCAAATCATTCCTGCCCATGACTCAATTAAATCCATAATAATAATTGTTCTAAGTTTCTTTTGGCTAAATAAATACCGCCAATCACTTACTATACTCTTATTGGGAGAATTTTTTTCGCGTATGACAGGATTAGCGTGGCCGTGTGGTAGACAAAATAAAAGAGAAATAAGAGATGTAAACAACAAAAAGGTAGTAAGTATAATGGTATATCCCTCACCTAAAAATGCAATTATGAGACCACCTAAAGACCAGCCTACAAATTGAAAAGTTTGGTCCACTGTAGATAATAATCCATTTGCCTTTACTCTTTTATCAGGAGAGATTATTTCCCCTATAATTGCACTTTTTAAAGGTGAGAACCATCCATTAAAAAAGGAAATACAGCTAATAATAATAAAGACTAAAATGAGAGTTTGATTAGAGTAAGTTCTTAATAAAGAAAAGAACAAACATATTAACAACAGCATTTGTATCAATTGAGAAATAATTATTGTAAGATGCAGTTTTAATCGAATTGTTATTAACGGTAATATAGCACTTCCAAAAATACGAAAAATAATACTTATTAATGTCACCATAGAGGCGATGGTTGTCGAATTGGTCATTTTAAACAAAAACGAAATCACTACCATAGTATATAGAGAAAAACCTAAATTTGTAGTGGTCTGGCTAAATAAAATAGAATAATAACCTTTACTCATATGTATCCTCCCTTGGAATAACTTTTCTCGGTAAAGAGCTTAAACATATTTAAACACCTTAAAACAACAAAAGTAAAGAAAAAATCTCCTTGTAAACTATTTACTTTTATTCTATTTATTGTTATTGTTTATTTAAGTTCTCTGACTATTCTATCAATAGGGTGGGGAACCACATATCTTATTAAAGGGGGGGATACCATGAAAAAATTAAGAAAAAACTGGAGAAAATCGATTGTTAGCCCGGTTCTTTATACTAATGAAAAATGGTAAACACTTAGGGAATAGCATTTAAATGCTATTCCTTATTTCAACAAACAAATCGGGAGGTTATCGTAAATTGACACTATTAATGCAAGATCATAAATCAATTTACAATAAAGATATAGAAATATTAATTGAAGTTGAAGAACTTATTACTTCTGTTCCAGAAAATAAAAAAAATGATTTTAAGAGTTTAATCGATAATAGAATTATGACTCTACTAAATAAAATTCAACACCCTGTAGCAGCTGAAAATGTGTTTGGTATGTGTATTGCTTACCCGAATACTTACATAAGGTATAGATTAATTGATTTCGTTGAAAAATGGGTACCTTATTTCTCTGCTGTAGAAACTATAATCAATCTAACCCAGGATCCGGATGATTTAGTTTCTTTTAAAGCTATGGATGTGTGTGCAAATCATAAAATTGAAGAATCGTTAGCATATTTGTCTTCAATCATTGATGATGTCCGGGAGAGTATAAGCTACCCTAAAAAACCTGTGGGACTAGGGGCCCAAAAAGTATTATCTACATTATTAGATATATTCGGTGTTGAAAAATATGAAGAGCTAGTAATGCTAAAAAATTATTTTGATCAAAATGGTATCCTTCCTAATAACTTTGACTTTGAAGAAAAAATTCCTCAAAGTCTAATAGAGGAATTCGAAAAAACAGAAGAAGATGGGATGATATTAATTCCGGGTGGCTTTTTTGAATTCGGTTTAAATGAAAATGAAATTCCTGACAAAACATTTAATTGGAAAGATGCTGTTCCTAGACAAAAAGTATGGTTACCTCCCTTTTTTATTGATAAGTATCCTGTTACAAATAAAGATTATGATATCTTTACCGAGTTCACAGAGGAAAATGGGCATATATTCTGTCATCCTAATGAACCACAGAATAAACAACATAGAAGAAATACATATTGGGATGATAGGTATTTAGATAATCATCCCGTTACAGGTATAGATTTTTATGATGCATTTGCTTACGCAAGATATAAGGGGAAAGAATTGCCAACCGAGTTTCAATGGGAAAAAGCTGCTCGAGGCGAAAAAGGTAATATCTGGCCTTGGGGAGATAAATTTGATCCTGCAAAGGTTCAATATGCTGGAAGTCTTTATAATGAACCCATTACTTCTTTAAAGTCCTGGAGAGAAAATTTATTAAAAGCTCATGCTGATAAAGAATTAAATCATTTAACAAGTGATATTTTTGAACAAAATGGTGAAAGTCCCTATGGAGTATGCGGTATGATCGGCGGAACATGGGAGTGGACTAGAAGTGAGCTTAAAACAAAGAGAGCTTTCCACCCTATTTTTGAGAATGTACCATTTAATAGTGTTAACTCATTTGCCGTTCTTAAAGGAGGATCATTCTTCTCTCATCCAGGCTTAATGTTCCCTTCCTTTAGAGCAAAAGATATTCCTTTCTGTCGACACAATGAAATGGGAATTAGGTGCGTAAAGAATATTCCAGTATATAAAATTAGAGAATCAATTAATGGGCCAATTACTAATAAAGCAATTTATTAATCATTCTAGATTAGAGACTTGATAAAAGTATACTAACATTGTGTGATAATGTTCGGCTTGTACAAAAAACAATGTTTTTTCTGCAAGCTTTTATTTTAAATGTTTTTAATAATTATCAGGATTGAGAATCAGAAAAAGAGACATTAAGCCCAAGCTCCGTTGAATATTTAAATCTTCAATATATTTTTGTGATAAATATATATTATTCTGTCAATTTGCATTTCGATTTTTAATTGAACCTGCAATAGCAAAGCCCCTTACCACTGTTTTGATTCTTTCTTTTTCTGATACACAATCTAATTTTGTCACTTTTTTTGGTCTTTCCACACATTTCGAGGGATGACTTACTATAATTCTTTCGGTCTTTTCTATGTATGAGATAAAGTTTATGTCTTGTTGAGAATCGAAGAGATATACAACTTTAACAAGTTGGTCAATAAGAACAAATTTAACTTTATATTAAGAGTTTCTCGTGTGGAACATGAGAAGAATAACATGTTTTTTTAGTTAAACATCAATTAAATGTGAGAATGAAATATTATAAGGGAAAATGAAGGCTGTCAAGTTTCTCGACAGCCTAGGGTATCCTCTCCTTTTTCATCACGTCCGTAGTTTCGGGCACAGTCCCATCGGCAGGCACATCGGCTTCTGGTCGATCGGGCTTCTCATGATGCAGCATTCCAAGCCGAAGACTTCCCGGAAAAACGGCTGGGTAAAGACGTCTTCCGGTGTTCCGGCATTGTAGATTTTTCCGTCCAGTACGCTGATCAGATAGTCAGCATATTGAGCGGCTTGGTTTAAGTCGTGAAGCACCATGACAACTGTTCGTCCATGATCCCGGTTCAGCTTTTTCAGCAGCTCCAGCACTTCAATTTGGTGAGAAATGTCCAAGTAAGTGGTCGGTTCATCGAGCAAAAGCAAATCAGTGCCTTGTGCAAGCGCCATGGAAATCCAGGCTCTTTGTCTTTGACCACCTGAAAGGGCATCAAGTGTCCGATCCTTCAGTTCATTCATCCCGGTTGCGTCAAGCGCCCACTCTACCATATCGTGATCCTCTTGCGTATGCTTGGATAACAGTTTTTTATGAGGATGTCTGCCGAAATAGCATAGTTCCTGTACCGTCAATCCTTCTGGCGCCTGAGGAGACTGAGGAAGAATCGCCAGCTTTTTAGCCACTTCTTTGGACGGCTGGCGATGAATATCTTTTCCTTCTAATAGAACCGTGCCGCTTTTTGGAGCCATCAGCCTGGCAAGCGATTTGAGGATTGTTGATTTTCCGCAGCCGTTGGCGCCGATGAGCACAGTGATCTTTCCTTCTTCAATCTTTAAATCGACTCCGTCAATAATCACTGTGCTGTCATATGAAAGAGTGAGCTGGTCTGCAGCCAGTTTTCCCATGGTATCCTCTCCCTACTGTTTCCTCGCTTCGAATTTCAATAAATATAAAAAATAAGGCGCGCCGATCACAGCTGTCAATATGCCGGCTGGTATCTCAACCGGAGGCATGATGCCGCGTCCTAATGTATCTGCGATTAGTAATATAATAGCACCGATTAATGCCGATGCAGGCAGTAAATATTTAGCTTTTTCTCCGGCAAGCCTTCTGGCGATATGCGGAGCGAGCAGCCCGATAAAACCGATTGATCCGACGACGGCTACACAGCTCCCAGCCAGCGCAACTGCGGTGAAAATCAGAATGAATCTCAGCCTGTTTGCGTTTTCGCCGAGACCCTGCGCTAGCTCATCTCCGAGTGACATCAGATCCAGCTTCGGAATGAGGATGCAGACAATCGGCAAAAGGACAAGAAGCCATGGCGCAAGGAGCTTGACTTCTTCCCAGTTTCTCCCCCAGAGGCTGCCTGTCAGCCAAATGAGCGCTGCATTGACGTCCCCCGGAAATTTGACCATCATATATTGCATGCCGGCGTGGCAGACCGCGCCTAAGGCAATGCCTGATAAAGCCAAGGAAGAAGGCTGAATGCTTTTTTTGCGGGCTATCATTAATAATATTACCGCAATAATGGCTGCTCCGGCAAATGCGGAGAACGGCAGCACGTAGACCGGAGACTCAGGAAAAATGAGAATCACGGCCATGGCAGCCAGTCCGGACCCTTTTGAAATTCCGACAACGTCCGGAGACGCAAGGGGATTTCGGATGACACCCTGCAAAATGGCTCCGGCAGCGGCCAGTCCGGCGCCTGCCAAAATCGCCAGTATAATGCGGGGGAGCCGGTACTGCTGAATAATAAACTCGAAGGAATGATCCATCCCTAACAGATTCGTAACCACCGCATCAGGTGAAATATACAATGCCCCGAAGCCGATGCTGATCACGGACAGCACTAGCAAGATGACAGCCAATATGAGGATGGCCAGCAAGGGGCGTTTTTGTTTTCTGGTTGATTTCTTCATTTCAGATTTCGCCCTTTCCTTGCTAAATATAAGAAAAATGGTGTGCCGATAATGGCGGTGACAATGCCGA
This sequence comes from Bacillus sp. LBG-1-113, assembly GCF_020708615.1. Classification (NCBI taxonomy): domain Bacteria; kingdom Bacillati; phylum Bacillota; class Bacilli; order Caryophanales; family Bacillaceae; genus Bacillus; species Bacillus sp. LBG-1-113. The sequence goes on from NZ_JAJFDG010000004.1 coordinate 212,543, forward strand.
CCGGGGATTCATAAGGGAATGCAATCCATCTGGCCAGGACATCTGCGTACACCAATAAGATGGCGCCGAACAGCGCCGAAAACGGCAGCACATATTTGTAATTTTCTCCGATCAGCTTGCGGACGATATGCGGGACGAGCAGCCCGACAAAGCCGATTGGGCCGGCAACCGCCACAGAAGCGCCGGAAAGAAGTAAAATGATAAAGCTGATCAGAATCCGCATGCCGTTCATGTTTTGCCCGAGTCCTTTTGCCGTTTCATCACCGAGTCCGAGAACAGAAACGGGACCTGAAAACACAAGGGCAAGCCCGATGCCGATGACAGATAACGGGGCAATGGTCATGACGTCCTGCCAGTTGCTGCCGTCAATCGCACCCGTCATCCAATACAGCACATCCTCTCCCGACTCATTTAAAATAATAATCGCCTGTGTCATGGAGGACAGGAACAAATGCACCGCCATTCCTGACAACGCCAGTTTGACAGGTGTCATTCCACCGGAAGAGGCAATCATATACACAATTGCGCCGCCTGCCGCCGCACCTGCAAAAGCAAACACAACCGATGAGTAGGACGACGCCGGCAGAATGACGAGAGAAGCAACGACAAACAGCGATGCACCCGCATTCACACCGAAAATTTGAGGTGAAGCCAGAGGGTTTCTTGTCATGGCCTGCATCAGCGCCCCAGCTACAGCCAGGCTGGCGCCGACGAAAACACCGATTAATGTGCGGGGGAGGCGAAGAGTAGAGATGATAAGCTGTTCTTTTGATCCGTCCCATACAAAAAGATATGTCAAAGCATCAATGATGCCGATGTCTGAGGCGCCTACTGAGAGATTCAGCCCAAGCCCGAAAATAAGGATGATCAGTGCAATGATAAAAACCATTAATCTTGATGATGAGCGCCGTTTGGCTGAGTAATACAACAGTCTCACTTCCTTACTGCGTCTGTTTGCAAAAACGAAGAAGCAAGGATTCTCCTCGCTTCTCTTTTGTCCTACTTATTATACACTTTTTTGAGCACGTCTTTGGCGCTTGTTTCACTGGATTTGATTCCTCTGAATCTTGTCCAAATGTCGCGGTCTGCATCGTAGATTTGTCCGTTTTTCACCGCTTTTAGGTTTTTCCAGAGCGGATTCTTTTTCCACTCATCTACGATTGTTTTACCCTCGTTGGCTGAAATAAACAAAATATCAGGATCGATTTTGCTTAACTGCTCGAGGCTGACCTCTTGATACGCGTTATCTGACTTCACGGCGTGCGTAAAGCCGAGCATGCTGAAGATTTCTCCGTCATAAGAAGATGACGTATGAAGCTGGAAGGAATCGGCTCTTGCCACTCCGAGAACGATGCTGCGGTCTTCATCTTTCGGAAGCTCCGCTTTCAGACCGTTAATGACCTTTGTATGATCGGCGAGTTTTTCTTTTCCTTCTTTTTCTTTATTTAATGCTTTAGAAATGGTTTTGAAGCTGTCCATTGTTTCATCATAAGTCGCTTCCCGGCTTTTTAATTCAACGGTCGGCGCAATTTGTTTCAGCTGTTTGTAAATGTTTTTATGGCGTTCAGCGTCAGCGATGATTAAATCAGGCTTCAAGGAGCTGATGACCTCAAGATTCGGTTCGCTTCGCGTGCCTACTGATGTATAATCAATCGAGCTGCCAACCAGCTTTTGAATCATGTCTTTTTTGTTGTCATCGGCGATGCCGACCGGCGTGATGCCGAGATTGTAGACAGCATCCAGGAATGAAAGCTCAAGCACAACGACTCTTTTAGGTGTGCCGGTCACTGTTGTTTTCCCGTCTTCGTGCTGAATGACTCTTGAATCCTTAGATTTGCTTCCGGCTTTGCTGCCGCTGTTATCCTGACTTGATGAACAGCCGGATATAAGGAAACAAGCGATTAATAAAACACTGATGATGGCAATAAACTTATTAGGATAGGTGCGCATTTGTTTTCTTCCTTTTTTTCTGAATTTAATAATGAGAATCATTATCACAAATAAACACTATAATAGTATGGCTTTCTATGTCAATATTTTTTAAATAAAGAAACAGAAGCCCTCTGTTTTATGTTTTTTTGATGTAAGCGTCATCTGGCACAAATAAATCGTACACAGCATCGCCATGTCTGTGGGATAAAAACGAACTGGCGTTGGCTTTAGAGGCTTCAAGCATATCTCTGCTGACATGGGGAAGGAGAACGCTGAGATAGCCGGACAATTTTTTTTCTATTTCTTCAGAGATCGCAAATTCAATGTCTCCGATATTCATAACAATAGAGAAAACAAAGTCAATATCGATGTGAAATGTTTTCTCGGCGAAGATGGCAAGCTGATGAATGCCTGCTGAATAGCCGACACGCTGATGGAAGACCTGTTTTACTAAATCACTCACAACCCACGCATTGTATTGCTGTTTTGGTGAAAAGTATTGCATTGGACATACCTCCTGCTTGTACGGATAAAGATGGCGATTCAAAATCGGACACTCCGTGCAGCGGTTTTGATTTAAGACTATTCTGAAAATACTATGTTCCTATCACTTTACCATGATCAGAAAATAAATATCTACTACCATTCTTCCTGTTTTTATGCCTAATGCTCTGGATGCTGTTTCATAGAAACAGGATCGGGTATAACCATAACATAGAAATGATGAAGGAGGAATTAGAAATGAAACCAGTTGTAAGAGAATATACAAACGACGAACAGCTCATGAAGGATGTAGAAAAACTACAGCAAATGGGTGTCGCAAAAGAGGATGTATACGTCTTAACTCACGACGATGACAGAACGGAACGACTGGCAGACAACACCAATGCCAACACGATCGGAGCCAAAGAAACAGGTTTCAAACACGCGGTAGGGAACATGTTTAACAAAAAAGGGGACGAGCTTCGCAATAAAATTCATGAAATCGGTTTTTCAGAAGACGAAGCGGCTCAGTTTGAAAAACGGCTCGATGAAGGGAAAGTCCTTCTCTTTGTGACAGACAACGAAAAAGTAAAATCTTGGGTGTGACGCAGGATTGTAACCCCAAAAGGCGATTATCGTCCTTTTGGGGTTTTTTATTTTTGCGGTCTTTGCGGTGTTTTTTTGCAGGATACCGCAATAATAGGCGGTACATTTTCGGTTATGGATGTCCATGAATTTGCTATTATATTTTTGTGAGAAAATGGAACAAATTCTCATAAAATAGAAAATGGGGGTTCATACTGAATGAAAAAAGTGATGTTAGCTACGGCTTTGCTATTAGGCTTGACTCCGGTTGGGGCGAACGCAGCGGATTTGGGCCATCAGACGTTAGGATCGAATGATGGCTGGGGAGCCTACTCGACCGGCACAACAGGCGGATCAAAAGCCTCGTCATCCCACGTATATACAGTCAGCAACAGGAATCAGCTCGTTTCGGCTTTGGGCAAGGACACAAACACAACGCGAAAAATCATTTATATCAAGGGAACGATTGACATGAATGTTGATGACAATTTGAAGCCGCTTGGTCTGAATGATTATAAAGATCCAGAGTACGATCTGAACAAATATTTGAAGGCTTATGACCCAGGCACATGGGGCAAAAAAGAACCATCCGGAGCACAGGAAGAGGCCAGAGCACGCTCACAGAAAAACCAAAAAGCACGCGTGATGGTGGATATCCCTGCAAATACGACGATCGTCGGTTCAGGGTCAAATGCTAAAATTCTGGGCGGAAACTTCCAGATCAAGAGCGATAACGTCATTATCCGCAATATCGAATTCCAAGACGCATATGACTATTTTCCGCAATGGGATCCGACTGACGGAAGTTCAGGAAACTGGAACTCACAATATGACAACATCACAATAAACGGCGGTACACATGTATGGGTCGATCACTGTACATTTAATGACGGTTCCCGTCCAGACAGCACCTCTCCAAAATATTTTGGAAGAGAATATCAGCACCATGACGGCCAAACTGATGCCTCTAACGGCGCTAACTACATTACAATGTCTTATAACTTCTATCATGATCATGATAAAAGCTCCATTTTTGGATCAAGCGACAGCAAAACTTCTGATGACGGCAAATTAAAAATCACACTGCATCACAACCGCTACAAAAATATCGTTCAGCGCGCACCGAGAGTCCGTTTTGGACAGGTACACGTTTACAACAACTATTATGAAGGCAGTACAAGCTCTTCCAGTTATGCTTTCAGCTATGCCTGGGGAATTGGAAAATCATCTAAAATTTACGCACAAAACAATGCCATTGACGTTCCGGGATTGACCGCTGCTAAAACGATCAGCGTATTCAGCGGAGGAACGGCCTTATATGATTCCGGCACATTGCTGAACGGTACGCAGATCAACGCATCGGCTGCAAACGGGCTGAGCTCCTCTGTCGGATGGACGCCATCTCTGCACGGAACAATTGATGCTTCCGCGAATGTGAAATCGAATGTTACATCTCAAGCGGGCGCGGGTAAACTAAATTAAGTAGAAAAAAACACAAAGGGTGCTCACCTTTGTGTTTTTTTTAATTAATTAAAATGTTTATTAACTTAGTTAAGGAGTAGAATGGGAAAGGGGATCGGAAAACAAGTATATAGGAGGAGACCTATTTATGGCTTCAGAAAAAGACGCAGGAAAACAGTCATCAGTAAAGCTTGTTCCATTGCTTATTACTGTCGCTGTGGGACTAATCATCTGGTTTATTCCCGCTCCGTCCGGACTTGAACCTAAAGCATGGCATTTGTTTGCGATTTTCGTCGCGACAATTATCGGCTTTATCTCCAAGCCCTTGCCAATGGGTGCAATTGCAATTTTTGCATTGGCGGTTACTGCACTAACTGGAACATTATCAATTGAGGATACATTAAGCGGATTCGGGAATAAGACCATCTGGCTTATCGTCATCGCATTCTTTATTTCCCGGGGATTTATCAAGACCGGGCTAGGTGCGAGAATTTCGTATGTATTCGTTCAGAAATTCGGGAAGAAAACCCTTGGACTTTCTTATTCACTGCTGTTCAGTGATTTAATATTATCACCTGCTATTCCAAGTAATACGGCGCGTGCAGGAGGCATTATATTTCCTATTATCAGATCATTATCCGAAACATTCGGATCAAGCCCGGCAGATGGAACAGAAAGAAAAATCGGTGCTTTCTTATTAAAAACCGGTTTTCAGGGAAACTTGATTACATCTGCTATGTTCCTGACGGCGATGGCGGCAAACCCGCTGATTGCCAAGCTGGCCCATGATGTCGCAGGGGTGGACTTAACATGGACAAGCTGGGCAATTGCCGCGATTGTTCCGGGACTTGTAAGTTTAATCATCACGCCGCTTGTGATTTACAAGCTGTATCCGCCGGAAATTAAAGAAACACCGGACGCAGCGAAAATCGCAACCGAAAAACTGAAAGAAATGGGACCATTTAAAAAATCAGAGCTTTCCATGGTTATTGTGTTTCTTTTAGTGCTTGTTCTTTGGATTTTTGGCGGCAGCTTCAACATCGACGCAACTACAACCGCATTGATTGGGTTGTCAGTTCTTTTATTATCACAGGTTCTGACTTGGGATGATATCAAGAAAGAACAGGGCGCTTGGGATACGCTCACTTGGTTTGCGGCGCTCGTTATGCTGGCCAACTTCCTGAATGAATTAGGCATGGTTTCTTGGTTCAGCAACGCCATGAAATCATCTGTATCAGGATTCTCTTGGATTGTGGCATTTTTAATTTTAATTGTTGTGTATTATTACTCTCACTACTTCTTTGCAAGTGCGACGGCTCACATCAGTGCGATGTATTCAGCATTTTTGGCTGTGGTCGTGGCAGCGGGCGCACCGCCACTTTTAGCAGCGCTGAGCCTCGCATTCTTCAGCAATCTGTTCGGGTCAACAACCCACTATGGTTCTGGAGCGGCTCCGGTCTTCTTCGGAGCAGGCTACATTTCGCAAGGCAAATGGTGGTCTATCGGATTTATCCTGTCGATCGTTCATATTGTCACCTGGCTTGTGATCGGCGGGTTATGGTGGAAATTATTAGGAATATGGTAAAGTCTAAACTTGAAGAGAAGAATATAGTTTCTCTTCAAGTTTTTTATTATGAAACAAAAAATAACAGAATATTTACAAAAATATTAAAAAAGAGAAATTTAAAGTATTTACCCAGATTTCAACTCATGATATTATTTACTCAATTAGTTCACATAAACCTTTGTTGTAATTTTATAGAAGGGTTCTAGTAGAGTTATTATCTTGAAATATCGCTTTTCAAATTAAGTAAACAATGAAAAAAATTAATAATATTTATTTGAATATTCCGTGTATTTGAAGGAGGTGATTTTATGTTGGAATTTCTTTTGGACTTGTTTGTCTCTATCTCAATTGGTTAATGGCATTAAAACATGATTTGTTAATGCATGAAAGGAGGAGATAACATGTTGGAACTTCTTTTAGACTTGTTTGTCTCTATCTCAATTGGTTAATTGCATTAAAACGATTTCATTAATGCATGAAAGGAGGAGATAACATGTTGGAACTTCTTTTAGACTTGTTTGTCTCTATCTCAATTGGTTAATTGCATTAAAACGATTTCATTAATGCATGAAAGGAGGAGATAACATGTTGGAGCTTCTTTTAGACTTGTTTGTCTCTATCTCAATTGGTTAATTGCATTAAAACGATTTCATTAATGCATGAAAGGAGGAGATAACATGTTGGAACTTCTTTTAAATCTACTTATCTCAATTAACTAAACCCTTAATTGATTACATAATGGCTTCAATTTACACTGATAAAAGTTAGAATTCCTATGCACCAAGGCGCAATAGAACTTATTTTTATTAATATTATTAGCAGAAAAATTTAGCAACCCAAAAAGGTAATAGGCCTCACAAAGATTGTAGAAAAAACACTTATTTTCTACAATCTTTTTTCATTTTGAAGGTTTCCTAAGTAGCCTATTTGGGCTTGAAATCGAAAAAAAACCACTTAAAAACTTTTCACTAACTTCGGCTTTTTCAATTGCAAAAGCTAAATGAGACCAGCAGCGCATTGGATGTGCCTATTAAAGCCTCCTCATGATTTAAAATACTCCCTCAAAAATTTTTCAAGGTAATCAGAATACTGGTCAGAATCAAACTCATTGCCGCATGCATGTATGACCCATGGCTCTTTCTGATGGGGGATGCCGACCAAATACCCCTTTTTTCTGAACTCAAAGCATTGCGAAGTATCATACAAATGCCAGCCGTCAAAGATCTCTTTCCGCCACGGGAGATCGTACTGGGTGGCCAGCAATAAACCGTCTAATGCTTCAACTGTTTTCACGGTTCCGTCTATCTCATCAAACGACAAATAGCTATACGTACTGCGGTATTCAATGACTTTTCCCGCTTTTTTAGATGCCTCCCACCAAATCCCGCTTTGCGGCACTTCTTCAGCTCCTATGACGCCTATCATGCCAAGCGCATCGTTCTGCTGAAAGACATGCAGGATATCGTAAATAAATGAACGATTGATGATAAATGTATCCTGATGTACATACACTTTATATTTTGCGTCTGACTGATGCATTGCCGCCTGGTAGCCGGAGGCCATACTGTCAGCCTTTCGGATATCGATTAACTCAACCTCCATATGAGGCGGCACTGAAAGAGACTGGATATGCCTCAGGCAGAGGTCATAAAGGGTGTCATCATTGACACATGTAATGAAGCAAATGGAATTTTCATTTACATGCTGTTTCATCTTTTTTGCGCCTTTATGACATATTGATAGGCCCTAGCTTCCTCCTCAAAATTTGCATGGTGAATCCCCATGTTTGCTCTGACATGTCCCAGTCCGCTGATCATTTTTTCATAATAGTGAGTCGTAAAGGAAATAGGCTCAATTTGGCTGACCTTGTAACCCGTTTCATGAAACATTTTCTTCATTTCCTGCAAGGTGAAGAAACGGAAGTGTGTTTTATCGAGCAGCCCAGCCTGTGTATACGTCCATTTGCCGGACAGCAGACTTTCAAAAATTGAGATATGCCCGATATTCGGAATGCTTGCCAAAATGCTCCCTGTTTCGTTTACGTAAGGCTTCATGTTAGCTAACACTGCCCAAGGGTCTATTAAGTGCTCCAATACATCCCCGAAGATGACGTGATCAAATGTGTTTTTTTCAAAAGGCAGCTTAAGTGTTTCGATGTCTCCTGTTATCACTTCGTCAATGTGATGAGCGGCTTTTTCGGCAGCGGGCGGATATGATTCAATCCCATAATAGGAGCATTTCGTTTTTTTCTTAACAGCTGCGCCAAACAGGCCTTCAGCACAACCGACTTCAAGAATGGTTTTCGCATGGGGTTCTACCAGGTCAAACAGCTGCCGGTTGATGCCTTTGTAATATTCTTTATCTTTTCGCTCATATTCTTTCATAGAATCAGCAAGTGACCTTTTATTGATTTCCATGATGTTCACCTCCGGAGCCAGCCTGCTGCTGCAGGACCTCTTCAATGTATGTTTTGTTGGCAAGCATTCTTGAATCATGAGGACGGTATTGTAAAGCCGATTCATTATGCTGATAGGCAAGCTGATGCTGGCCAAGCTTATCGTAGCAGACAGCTAATTGTAAATGAGGCAGCCAGGTGGCGCAGGCGCGGTTTTGAAAAGCCAAGCTTTCTGAGCCTCTATTTTCAATTGCTTTTTCATACCAATAGACCGCGCTTTGGACATCGTTTTTTTCTAAAAAAGAGAACCCCAATCTGCAGCACGTTTCCGCTCTGGGAGGCCCGTAAACGAGCGTGTGGAGCACCCAGCTTAATTCTTTTTCCTTCAATCCCAATGAATGATAGCAATCTGCTAATTTATTGCATGCTCTGATATTATCCTCGACCCACCCCTGCTTGGTTTTCAAAAAACGCAAATAGTATTCTATCGCTTTTTCTATTTTTCCGTGATCACACAGCTCGTTTGCATAGTAAAATAAATCTCTTGGCGAAAAATCCTTCCCTGACGAGGCCATGTTTTCATAAATCCGCAGATTTCGGTCAGCGTCATGGCTAAGCGGCACATGAGAAACCGCTGCGTCACTGTGTTGGAGATTTCCGTACACCTCTAAATATTCATGGACCGCGCCGATCCACTTAAAGCCCCTTTCCCGTTTTACGAGCCGGTATCTTCGTAAGCTGGATGTGACGTTGCCTTCTTCATCAAACGCCAGGTGATAGTTCATTGATACCGCGTCAATATGCGGATCAAGCGTTCTTTTTACATCCAAGAACAGTTCTTGATCCTTCTCGGTAAACACATCATCGGCATCAAGCCATAAAATATAGTCAGCTGTTGCCTGCTGAAACGAAAAATTTCGAGCGGCCGCAAAATCGTCTATCCATTCAAAATCAAAGATGCGGTCTGTATAGCGGGCAGCGATGTCTTTCGTCTGATCAACTGAGCCGGTATCCACGATGTTCATTTCATCAGCAATCCCCTGCACAGAATCTAAGCAGCGGCCGATGACGGCTTCCTCATTTTTCACGATCATACATAGACTGATAGAAATCAAATCGCCACCTCCGCTTCAGGCTGTTTTTTCTTCATTGCATGGACAAACATGTAATCAATCTGAGCATGTTCTGACAAGTGATCCAAAGACAAACCAAATTGCCCGGCAAGATATTCGGCTTCTTGTATAAATAGCTGTATGTTCGATTCAGGAACGGCTGAATGAGAGGTGGTTGATTTTATGTCATAAAGGTGTTCGGGAAATAGTGTGTTTACGTTTTGAGGCGTGATGAAATGTGTGTGTGCCGGTGTTCCGCATAATAATGAGAAAAGCGTGTCTGCATAAGCTGTATTCGGGATGCTGCAAACCAATGAGCCTGAAGGCTTTAGATAAAGGGCAAGAGCCTCAATCGTTCGCGGGGGACACATCGCGCAGTTCAAAAGGTCTCCTATCAAAATGGCATCGAAAAAAGCTTCAGGATAAGGAAGGCGGCATGTTTCGGTATCGGCAGAAGTGACTTTTTCATAATAGGCGCTTGCTATTGTACGTAGCAATGTATCTTCTTCAATGCCGTGCAATGTACAGGTTTGCCGGTTCAACAGCTCTGCACCCGCAGCTCCTGCGCCGCAGCCGACATGCAGGATGGAGCGGGCTTTTGAAGGCACAAGGGCTGTCAGCTCTGGCTGGGGATCAATAAAAGCCGTCACATCCTGCTTCCATTTATCTACGAAGGCTTGGCGGTTGACCTGATATAGTCGGCTGATACTTACATCCGGATTGCCGGAAAACGTGGCATGCCCGTGATGATGCACGAACGAATCAAGGGCGATTTTCAGCTGATAACCGGCCTGCAGAGCGCGAAGGCACAAATCATCGTCCTCAAATGAACCGCCTCCAAAACGCTCGTCAAAGCCGCCGATTTTGTCCAGCACCTCTTTTTTGACAAGAAGGCAAAATCCGACCAGCCTTAAAACGCTTCTTGATTTGCCCCGGTGCCGCATGCAATGGCGCTGAGAAAAATCTTCAATTCCTTCTAAACTGGTGTAATCAACTGAAATTTGCTGAGGCCCGCTCACATAATTGCTTACAGGCCCGACCATGCCGATTTTATCATTATGATAAAGCAGCTTGATCATCGGCTCCAGCCAATGATTCGTCACAACAGTATCATTGTTTAAAAAAAGAACATTGTCTCCAGAAGCGGCCTCAAGGCCTTGATTGCAGGCTTTCGCGAACCCCTTGTTTGTTTCATTAAAAATCGTTTTGATTGCAGGAATCTGTTTGAGGTAGTCCTGTGTCCCGTCATGAGAGCCGTTATCTACAACAATCACTTCTATACAGTCATCATCGGTATGCGTCCATATGCTCTCCAAGCATTGTTTTGTCAGCGCCAATTGATTATAAGTCAGCACAATAATACTCGTTTTCACCATAACCACCGCCCTTCACCAAATCAATCAGATACTATATATATATCGAAATGTTCAGATGGAATGATTCCTTCCTGAAAAAAGGAGTGTTCAGCAAAACAGGCTGCTGGAAATCTGGAGAGGAAAAATCTTGATCTGAATCATAAACTCTGATCATCGATGAAATGGATTTTGAAAAATAAGAAAATTCGCGGGAGAAAAATGGTATGATCTAGGTAGAAAGGACGGCTGGTGCTGTGGTGAAAAAGCGTTTCCATTTTTCTCTGCAAACGAAAATAATGGGGTTGATTGCGGCGCTGCTGATCTTTGTGATTGGCGTGCTGACGGTCACGTTTGCCGTTCAGCAAACAAAAGAAGGGCGAAAACAGGCAGAGCAGCTGGCGGTGCAGACGGCAAGAACGATTTCCTATATGCCGCCGGCAAAGGGACTCATCGTGACGAAAGACGGGCAAGCTGCCGAGGCGCAGGAGGTCATTGAACAAATGAAAGAACAGACCGGCGCTTATGCTATTTATGTGCTTGATGAAAAAGGAATGGTCCGAATCGCCTCGGACAATAGCGAAAATAAGCATCTGACGAGAAGCAGAGAAATCCTGTTTGGAGGCTCTCACGTCTCAGAGACAAAAGCGGATGGACAAAGGGTGATTCGTGGCAGCGCACCGATTATCGAGGAACAAAAGGGGCGCAGCCAAGTGATCGGCAGCGTGTCCGTTGATTTTCTGCAAACGAAGACAGAGCAAGGCATTAAGAGACATCTGCGAGACTTAAGCTTCATGGCTGTACTCGTGCTGCTGCTTGGATTTGCCGGTGCCGCCGCGCTTGCCAAAAGCATCAGAAAGGATACGCTTGGCCTTGAGCCCCACGAAATTGCATCTCTTTATCGAGAGCGGAATGCGATGCTGCGGGCGATTAAGGAAGGGATCATCGCCACCAACCGTGAAGGCATTGTGACGATGATGAACGTATCAGCGGCTGAGATGCTTAAGCTTTCCGAGCCTGTGATGAACGTGCCTATTGATGACGTGATGCCGGGAGCAGAACTGATGTCTGTGCTTGAGCAGGAAGAAATGCAATCGAATCAGGAGGTATGTGTCAACGACCAAGTCTTTATTATCAATACAAAAGTCATGATACAAGGCGGACAGAGGTACGGAATCGTTATCAGCTTCAGAGAAAAAACAGAACTGAAAAAGCTGATTGACACGCTGACAGAGGTGCGGAAATACTCAGAGGACCTGCGCGCCCAGACTCATGAATTTTCCAATAAGCTCTACGCGATTTTAGGGCTGCTTGAGCTTGGCGAATACGAGGAAGCGATTGAACTGATTAAAGAGGAATACGCCATCCAAAATGAACAGCATGATATTTTATTCCAAAACATTCATTCGCAGCAGGTGCAGGCGATTTTGTTAGGAAAGATGAGCAAAGCATCGGAAAAAAAGGTGAAGCTGTCGATCGATGACAACAGCACACTAGGACCTCTTCCTCCTCATGTCGGCTTGTCTCATCTCATTACGATTATAGGCAACTTAATTGATAACGCTTTCGAAGCTGTAGCAGATCAAAGCGTACAGGAGGTCTCATGTTTTATTACAGATATCGGACGGGATGTTGTTATCGAAGTATCTGATACAGGGGCGGGAGTGCCGCCCGATAAGATGGAAGCGGTGTTTGAAAGAGGCTACTCTTCAAAGGGGATGAAGAGAGGCTACGGGCTCGCCAACGTAAAAGAGTCAGTGCGTGAGCTGGGAGGCTGGATCGAACTGACAAATCAAAAAAGCGGGGGAGCGGTATTTACTGTTTTTATACCGAAGGAGAAACAGACAAAGGGGGAATCCATTTGATTCACATCGTGATTGCGGAGGATGATTTTCGGGTTGCGCAAATCCATGAGAGATTGATTCAGCAGCTAGATGGATTCAGCATTATCGGCAAAGCGGGCAATGCCAAAGAGACAATGTTGCTTTTAAAGAGACACAAAACGGATTTGCTGTTATTGGATATTTATATGCCGGACGAGCTCGGAACAGCATTGATTCCAGAGATACGGAGACGGTTTCCGGACGTTGATATTATGATCATTACAGCCGCAACGGAAACCCGCCACTTACAGGAAGCGCTGCGGGCGGGAATCGCAAACTATTTGATAAAGCCCGTAACGGCTGATAAGTTCAAGCAGGTGCTGCTCCAGTATAAAGAAAAAAGGCAGGTGCTGCTGTCTCAGCCGGAGGTCAGCCAATCCATGATTGACCATATTTTCGGGGGCGCCCCTAAGGAAGCTGTCACTGCGGAGAATTTGCCGACAGGCATCAATCCGATCACACTGAAAAAAATCAAAGAGGCGCTGCGTACTGCGGCCGGAGGGATGACAGCGGAAGAACTCGGAGAAACAATGGGCGCGTCACGAACAACAGCCCGCCGTTATGCCGAGTATCTTGTGTCTAAGGAAGAAGCGCGGGCCGAGCTGGAGTACGGGATTATCGGCAGACCGGAGAGAAAATATTATTTGGCGGCTGAATAGTCATGAGAAAAATTGTGATCATATTCATTTGTCTATTAGTCTTCACACAAGGTGATATCCGGCAGGCGGCCGCTCCCCGACTGCCGGACGGGCCAGTTGAGATCGTTGTGCCTGCCGAGCCTTCCGGGGGCTGGGATGTAACGGCGCAGGCCATCCAATCCGTGCTCAGGCAAAAACAGCTGATGAAAGGCAGTATTCATATTGTGTATAAGCCCGGGAGCGGAGGCGACAAAGGCTGGAAATATGTCAACCAAAGCGGTAAGCAGACCATCAGTATGATGTCCAGTTTAATCCTGAGCAATTACCTGCTTGGACAAAGTAATTTAAAAACAGATGATTTTACGCCTCTGGCGATTCTCGCTAAGGAATGGCAGACTGTCGCTCTTCCGAAAGGATCGTCTATGAAAAGCGGGAAGGATGTGCTGAAGGAAATCAAGATGCATCCAGGCAAAGTCAAAATCGGTTTTTCTCCGGGCCTTGGCAATGACGATCAGCTCTCATTCGTCAGAGCCGCTGATATGTACGGGATTGATCCTTTTGACATTGAGTTTTTACAGTTTGACAGCAGTGAAGAATTGATTCAGGCGCTTATCAGGCATGAGATTGAAGCAGCTTCCATGACCGTTTCAGAAGCCAAGCCGTACGAGCGAAACGGCGAGATTACATTAGCCGCCGTCACGTCAGAGAAAAGGCTGCCCGGTTTTCCAAAAGTGCTGACGTGGAAAGAACAGGGCATTCCGTTTGTCTTCTCTCACTGGAGAGGGGTGCTGGGACCGAAAAACATGTCTGAGGAAGAGATCTCTTACTGGGACCAAGCATTAAAAAAGGTGACATCCTCGCCCGAATGGAAAAAGAAAATAAATGAGCAGGACTGGGAAAGCTTTTATTTAAACAGCAAGGAAACGACACGGTTTCTTGAAGAACAATCAGCGTTTTATCAAACCATCATGACAGGCAATTAAGCAAAAAGCATTCTGCCGTAGGAGGAATGCTTTTTTTGTTGGAGAAATGACCAAAAAGAACAAAACGGTTTTAAAAAATTAAAAATACATAAAAACCAAATTATTTACTTGAGAACGTTTTTCTCATACGATGACAAAAAGGCAAAAGGGGAATAGGGGATAAAATGTAAGCGGATTCATTTAAAGGGGGAATGAATGTGTTAGCAATCTTAGGATTTTTTATGATGCTTGTGTTTATGGTACTGATCATGACAAAACGGCTTTCTGTCCTGACAGCATTGGTTTTAACGCCGATTGTGTTTGCGCTGATAGCCGGTTTCGGGTTCACTGAAGTTGGCGATATGATGATCTCGGGGATTCAGCAGGTGGCGCCGACGGCTGTTATGATTATGTTTGCGATTTTATATTTTGGAATTATGATTGACACTGGGCTTTTTGATCCGATGGTTGCAAAAATATTAAATATGGTCAAAGGCGATCCGTTAAAAATTGTTGTCGGGACAGCGGTTCTTACGATGCTCGTTGCTTTGGATGGGGACGGTTCAACAACCTATATGATTACAACAAGCGCGATGCTCCCGCTCTATCTGCTGCTCGGCATCCGGCCAATTATATTGGCGGGAATCGCCGGAGTCGGCATGGGGATTATGAATACGATTCCATGGGGAGGCGCGACGCCGCGGGCGGCGAGCGCGCTCGGGGTTGATCCGGCTGAGCTGACCGGGCCGATGATCCCTGTGATCGCAAGCGGAATGCTTTGTATGGTCGCAGTTTCGTATGTTCTGGGTAAAGCGGAGCGCAAACGGCTCGGTGTGATTGAGCTGAAACAGCCGGCCGATGTCAACGAACCAGCCGCTGCGGTTGAAGATGAGTGGAAGCGGCCGAAGCTTTGGTGGTTCAATTTGTTGTTAACGCTTTCATTGATAGGGTTTTTAGTATCAGGCAAAGTCAGTTTAACGGTGCTGTTTGTCATCGCATTCTGTATTGCACTTATTGTGAATTATCCGAACCTCGATCATCAGAGACAGCGTATTTCAGCACATTCAAGCAACGTGCTGGCCATTGGCTCCATGATCTTTGCAGCAGGCGTTTTTACGGGAATTTTAACAGGCACCAAAATGGTTGACGAAATGGCGATTTCGCTTGTGTCGATGATTCCCGAACAAATGGGCGGGTTTATCCCGGCGATTGTAGCCTTAACTAGCGGCATTTTCACATATCTCATGCCAAATGACGCGTATTTTTACGGAGTGCTGCCGATTTTATCAGAAACGGCTGTCGCATACGGCGTGGATAAAGTGGAAATTGCCAGGGCTTCGATTATCGGCCAGCCGATTCATATGCTGAGCCCGCTTGTGCCATCAACACATTTGCTTGTCGGGCTTGTCGGAGTCTCCATTGACGATCATCAAAAATTCGCTTTGAAATGGGCGGTTCTCGCCGTGATTGTCATGACGGTTACCGCTTTATTGATCGGTGCCATTTCGATTTCTGCATGATAATTCGGGCGGAATGACATACACTAACGGCATACAACGTACCGGAGGTGTCTACATGAGTGATCCTTATATGCCGCTGACTTCAGTCAGAAGCGGGACTGGGTTCGAAGCCGCAAAGGGTGTACATGGTCTGACCGTGCAAATTGCGAATGTCTATTTTATTCAATATCCTTCTGAACCTCATTCATTTATTTTAATAGATGCCGGCATGCCTCAATCAGCCGGCATGATTCTACGCGAAGCAAAACAGAGATTCGGCGATGACTATCACTTGAAAGCCATTATTCTGACACACGGGCACTTTGATCATATCGGGGCCATTGAAGAGATCCTTGAGCATTGGGATGTTCCTGTTTATATTCATTCGCGGGAGATGCCTTTTGTAACCGGAAAAGAGGATTATCCGCCGGCGCGGCCAGACAGCAAAAGCGGGCTGGTCGCCAAGCTGTCGCCGCTGTTTCCGCGCCACTCAATCGATATTTCCGCTCATGTTCAAGCACTGCCTGAAGACGGCACTGTTCCGTTTCTGGACGAGTGGATCTGGATCGCCACACCTGGCCATACACCCGGCCATATTTCACTATTCCGCGAGGACGGCCATGTGCTTGTCGCAGGTGATGCGGTGATTACAGTTGAACAGGAAAAAATGGCGGACGTCTTCATTCAAAAACAGGAGCTTCACGGCCCGCCGGCTTATTTCACACCTGACACCGAGACGGCCGCCGAGTCCATTCAAAGACTTGCCGAACTAGAACCGGAAGCGCTGCTGACCGGGCACGGCATCCCAATGACAGGCAGAAACTTTCGCAGTGATTTAATGGAATTGGCCAATCATTTATCATCCCTTTGACACTCGCAAACGCGGGTGTTTTTTTATTTGTTTTTCCAAGAAGATGCAGAAAAATCATTTGTCTTCCCGCTCAAAAACGATACAATGAGAAGCATGAATGCGATTTGGAGGAGAGTTTGTTGGAAGATAAAGAAATACTATGGAATGAAGCGAAAGCGTTTATTGCCAATTGCTATCAGGAACTCGGAAAGGAGGATGAAGTGCAAGACCGTCTCGATGACATTAAAAGTGAGATTGACCGAACTGGAAGCTATGTACATACAAAGGAAGAGCTGGCGCACGGGGCGAAAATGGCTTGGAGAAACAGCAACCGCTGCATCGGGAGACTATTCTGGAATTCGCTGAATGTCATTGACAGACGTGACGTCCGGACAAAAGAAGAAGTACGGGACGCTTTATTTCATCACATTGAAACCGCAACAAATAACGGGAAAATCAGGCCGACGATTACGATTTTCCCTCCAGAAGAGAAGGGCGAAAAGCAGGTAGAGATCTGGAATCATCAGCTGATCCGGTACGCGGGATACGATTCCGACGGAGAAAGAATCGGCGATCCTGCTTCCCGTTCTCTTACCGCAGCCTGTGAGCAGCTTGGCTGGAGCGGAGAGCGGACTGATTTTGATTTGCTGCCGCTTATTTTCCGCATGAAGGGTGACCAACAGCCGGTCTGGTATGAGCTGCCCCGGTCACTGGTGATAGAAGTTCCGCTGACCCACCCGGAATTCGAAGCGTTTTCTGACCTGAAGCTGCAATGGTACGGCGTGCCGATTATTGCGGATATGAGGCTTGAGATCGGCGGCGTTCATTATAATGCCGCACCATTTAACGGCTGGTATATGGGAACGGAGATCGGTGCGAGAAACCTGGCTGATGAAAAGCGGTATGATAAGCTCAAAAAAGTGGCATCCGTTATCGGTATTGCCACTGATTACAATGCGGATTTATGGAAGGATCAGGCGCTTGTTGAATTGAATAAAGCTGTTTTGCATTCATATAAAACGCACGGCGTCAGCATCGTTGATCATCACACGGCTGCAAGCCAGTTTAAACGGTTTGAAGAGCAGGAGGAAGAAGCGGGCAGAAAGCTGACGGGTGACTGGACATGGCTGATTCCGCCGATTTCACCAGCTTCCACACATATTTTTCACAGGTCCTATGACAATTCAACCGTCAAGCCGAATTACTTTTATCAGGATAAGCCTTACGAATAGACTATTGAAAACCGATGATGGCCTTCAAGGCTGCTCGATTCAGTGACAGAGATGCCGGTAACTTTTGAAAAGGGGCTGCCTTTCTTCACGGCCTCAAGAAATGATTGCAAGGCGTTTTCCGGCCCTTCGGCCAAAATCTCGACACGCCCGTCATCACGGTTTTTGACCCAGCCGGTGAGTTTATGCTTATCGGCTTCCGCTTGAACAAAGTAGCGGAAACCGACTCCTTGAACCCGGCCGTCTGCAACGATTCGATATTGAAGCATGTAAAAACCACCTTTTCTTTTTATGATAATCAATCATTTTATATACTGTAAAGGGGATGTGTTCGTATGACATCAGCGCATTATTCCATTCTTTCTCTTAACCTGGGAAAGCCGCAGACGCTTGAATACGATGGAAAGAAAATAGAGACCGGCATCATGAAGCGGCCGGCTGCTTCCGCGGTTATGCTGTATCGGGAGAATTTTGATGGAGACGGACAGGCGGACCTCGTCAATCATGGCGGCCCTGATAAGGCTGTCTGTGTCTATTCCGCGGAGCACTATCCGTTTTGGACGGAGTTTCTCTCAAGATCACTCCCGGCCGCCGCGTTTGGTGAAAATCTCACGGTGCAAGGCCTGACTGAGGAGGACGTTTGCGTAGGGGATGTCTTTCAGCTTGATGATGCCGTTGTTCAGGTCAGCCAGCCGCGTCAGCCGTGTATAAAACTGGCCAAAAAGTTTGGTGTGAAGGATATGGTGCTGAAAGTTCAGCAAACCGGATATACAGGATTTTATTTTCGCGTGCTGGAAGAGGGCAGGGTCGCTCCGGATGCAAAGCTCGAACTGCTGTCCAGAGGCGAAAAAGGCATATCCGTCCAATTCGCAAACCATATCAAATACCATGACACAAAAAATCTCACTGCCATTGAACGGATTTTAAGTGAAGAAGCATTGTCTGAAAGCTGGAGATCTTCCTTTATCAAAAAACGGTACAGGCTGCTTTCGATTCAATAAAAAAGCCGCGCATCTAAACGTGCGCGGCTTCACCATGTCAGGATTGTTTTTTCTTTGTTTCAAGCAGGTTGGCAAGAAAATAGGTTTTATAGCTTTGAAGCTTTCTTCCTTCATATTTCGTGATGCCCTGCTTTTTTAATTCTGCTACATACCAGCCTTTACTGCCGTAATGCATGTCAGAAAACTCCTTTCCCTATCTGATTGACCAAACGATTGGCATTGTAACATCTATCAAAAGATGCTGAAAAGAGATGCGGGGGAAACTGAGTCTTTCGCACTAGTGATGCGAACGTTCTTCCTGTATGTATATGCGGAGTAAACGCTGAATATGATTTTAATGCCCGGTGAGTTTCAGCACGACAATGCCAAGTGTCATGATGCTGAACACAATACCGATATATGTAAGCATCCCGTTTTTTTTCTTCACGCCGAAAACGGTCATGATGATGCCTTCAATGAAAAAGACGATTCCAAAAATAATAAACCACATGCGGACAAAGGCTCCTTTCACAGACATTAATCCTAGTGTAGCATATCTGGATGGGCCGGGCTGTGACAATATAAAGAAGCCGGGCATACGCCCGGCTTAGGTGTTTTATTGTTTCTCAACCAATTTGACTAATAGCTGTGCCAAATGATTTTTCTCATCATCATCCGCAACGCTCCAAAGTTCCTGAAGCAGCATTTCTTCGCCGTTTTGCGGCTCTTCATGTTTCGCGAGGTAGTCTCCCAGGATCGCAGCGCTTTTGACAAGCTTGCCGTCATCTAATCCTAATTTCTTGCCCCGGTTAACTTGTTTTTTCAGGTAGTCTTTAAATTCTTCAAAGTCTTTTAAAATTTCTTCTTTTATCGTTCCGTGCATTGCATTCATTTCGTTTTCAATTTGAATTTTTTCTTGATCTCTGTTCATTACAGTGCCTCCTCCTGTGAATAGTGATGATTTACCTGTAAAAGGAGGAGGTTAAACATACGAAATGTGTTTTTACAGCTTTGTCAGGATTATCGGCTCGTCTTTGGTGATGACGATGGTGTGCTCAACTTGGGCGACCATGCTTTTATCCGGCGTCTTAAAGGTCCAGCCGTCTCCAGCTTCGACGATGGTTTCCGCTTTTGTTGAAATGAATGGTTCAAGTGCAATCACTGTGCCGTTTTTGAAGAGTGCGTTATCAAATGGATCATAATAGTTCATGATGTGGTTCGGCGCTTCGTGAAGGCTTCTGCCGATTCCGTGGCCGGTCAAGGTTTTAATGACGGTAAATCCTTGAGAACGTGCTTCATGATAAACGGCTCTCCCAATCTGATTTTGGCGCTTGCCGGCTTTTGCCTGCTGCAGGCCTTTTTGGAAAGCATCTTCCGCGCATTGGCATAGCTTATGAAGGCGTTCTTCTCCTTCACCGAGCACAAACGAGATGCCTGTATCGGAGTAGAACCCGCCGAATTCAGCAGAGATATCAATGTTCACAAGATCTCCGGCTTTTAAAATAGTGGATGTGCTTGGAATACCGTGCGCCACTTCATCATTTACACTGATGCATGTAACACCGGGAAAGTCGTATTCTTTTTCCGGAGCCGAAACAGCGCCATGCTCGTCAAGCACCGCTTTTCCGATAAGGTCAAGGTCTTTTGTACTCATGCCGGGCTCTGCTTTCCGTTTCATTTCTTCACGCGCCAGCGCTACGATTCTGCCGATTTTTTTCAGGCCTTCTAATTCTTGATCGTTTGTTACAATCATCTGTCATTCCCGCTTTCTTTTTTAAATAATCTAGTTTAAGCTTACCACAATTGGCTCTAGAATAGGAAACACGCGAACCTGAGAAAAAAGAAATAGGCCGGGAAAATTGGTATAGATCACTAGATATCTTGTATGGTATATTTTTAAAAAAGGGTAAGAGGGGGATGGGTATGCTTTCATTTTTACAAAAGCTTGGAAAGTCATTTATGCTCCCGATTGCGGTTTTGCCTGCAGTCGGGATTATCCTTGCACTTGGCAGGGAGGATTTATTCGATATCCCGTTTGTTTATCAAGCGGGAACTGCTGTTTTTGATCACCTGCCGCTTATTTTTGCGATTGGGATTGCCATCGGCATTTCAAAGGACAGCAATGGGGCCGCGGGTTTATCAGGGGCAATTTCGTATCTGATGCTCGACGCGGCAACAAAATCAATTAATGAAGCAAACAACATGGCGGTATTTGGGGGAATTATTGCCGGTTTAATAGCGGGTTACACCTATAACCGCTTCAAGGATACAAAACTGCCGGAATATCTCGGATTCTTCAGCGGCAGACGGCTTGTGCCGATTGTCACCGCTATTTTCACAATCATTTTAGCAGGGATATTCGGTGCGATATGGCCGCCAATTCAATCGGGAATTAACGCGTTTGGGGAGTGGATGCTTGGGCTTGGCGGGATCGGCGCGGGCATATTCGGCTTATTCAACAGGCTGTTAATTCCGCTCGGTCTTCACCACGTGCTGAATAATATTTTCTGGTTCCAATTCGGCGAATATAACGGAGTGACAGGCGATTTGGCGCGCTTTTTCGCTAAAGACCCGACAGCGGGCACATACATGACGGGCTTCTTCCCAATTATGATGTTCGGTCTTCCGGCCGCATGTCTGGCAATGATTGTGACTGCCAAGCCGTCAAAACGAAAAGCAACGGCCGGAATGATGATCGGGTTTGCGTTGACTGCGTTTATCACAGGGATTACGGAGCCAATTGAGTTTGCATTTATGTTTTTATCTCCGCTGTTATACGCTGTGCATGCAGTCTTAACCGGACTGTCGTTATTCATCGTTAATTTGCTCGGCATACGCTCTGGATTTTCTTTTTCAGCCGGTGCGATCGATTATCTTTTGAGCTACGGAATTGCAGAAAAGCCGCTGCTGCTGCTTCTGGTAGGTATATGCTATGCGGCTGTATACTTTGTCGTGTTTTACGTCTTAATTAAGACGTTGAATTTGAAAACGCCGGGACGGGAAGATGATGACTTGGATGAGGTGCTGGATGAGAACACAGCACAGTCTGTCAATGAAAACATCATGCTGAAGGGGCTTGGCGGAAAAGAAAACCTGCAGACAATCGATCACTGTGCGACAAGGCTGAGACTGACAGTGAAAGATACTTCTTTAGTGGATGAAGCGTTATTAAAGAAAGCAGGCGCAAAAGGAGTCGTCAAATCGGGCGGGCAATCAGTACAAGTCATTATTGGCCCGAATGTCGAGTTTGCGGCAGAGGAATTACGTGCTGCGGTGAAATAGAAAAAGCAGAGAGGCTGGCCTCTCTGCTTTTTTCTTATTTATCTTCGTCTTCTGTTGACGTCTCTGAATCTTCGCCGTGTTTTGTGTAATCATAATCGGAAGGGTTCACCTTTGTAAAACCTTTCGGGTTGTAGAAACGCAGCAGGTCTCCGTTTATGATTTTATCGGACATTTCGAGTTCCTTCTTGACGAGTGAGTCTTCTGACTTGTCGATCTCAGATTCATCAAGCTGTTTACCGGTTTTTGTGTCATAGTACTTGCCGGATATTTTCGTGTACTTCGGTGATATAAAGTCTCCGTTACGGAACGGAATCACTTCACGGTGTTCTTTAGATAAAATATCAGAACCGGACATCAAGTAGTCTTTCGTATCCACTCCGAGCAAATGCAGAAGGGTTGGAGCCACATCGACGTCTCCGGCATATTTATGAACTTTTTCGCCCTTCACGCCGGCAGCGTGGATAAAGAGCGGCACCCGCTGAAGCTGGGCGTTGTCATAATCGGTAATTTCGTCTTTGCCAAGCACTTTGGCCATCGCGTTATTGTGGTTTTCAGAGATGCCGTAGTGGTCTCCGTACATCACGATAACCGATTTATCATATAACCCGTCTTTTTTCAGGTCATTGAAAAATTGTTCAATGGACTGATCAAGGTAATGGGCTGACTGGAAGTAGTTGTTGACGACAGAGTCACCAAAGTCTCCAGCCGGGAAGTCCGTATCCCCCTCATCCATTCCGAATGGGAAGTGGTTCGACAGGGTAATGAACTTCGTATAGAACGGCTGCGGCAAGCTTTCTAACAGCGGCATTGATTCTTTGAAGAACGGTTTGTCTTTCATGCCGTAGTTTTTCGTGTTTTCTTCGTTCATGTCATAGTAGGCAGAGTCGAAGAACTTATCGATGCCTTCCGCTTTGTACATTTCGTTTCGGTTCCAGAACGTCTGCGTATTCCCGTGGAACGTAGCAGATGTGTAATCTTTAGACTTCAAAATCGCCGGAACGGATTGAAGCGTGTTTTGCGCTTTGTTAACGAAAACGGAACCTTGAGCCAGCGGATACAGAGAGTTTTCCATCATAAATTCCGCATCCGATGTTTTACCTTGTCCTGTTTGGTGGAAAAAGTTATCAAAGTAGAACGTTTCGTTATCGTGTGCCAGTTTATTTAAGAACGGTGTAACTTCTTTGCCGTCAATCTTATAGTCGATGATAAAGGACTGCAAAGATTCAAGTGAAACGTAAATGACGTTTTTTCCGTCCGCTTTGCCGAAATACACATTGTTCGGCACATCGTAATTGGCTTTCATGTAGTTCTCAACTTCCGTTACGTCGCTTGAATCGGCGAGTGCGCGCTGGCTGTTGGATTTGACATTCTGCACAGCATCATAAATCGTGAAATTGTATGTTCCTAAATATTTGACAAGGTAGTTTCGGTCAAATGATCTAGTCAGCAATTCAGGACGGTCTGATTCCGCAACTGCCAGGTTGATTAAGAAAACGAGAATCGAAGACGCAAGAACGATTCGGAATGATTTTTTGTTAGACGACGTCTCGGCAGGCTTGTTCACTTTAATCGCTAAGATAATCAGAATGATCGTATCAATAAAGTAAAAGGCGTCAGTCGGTCTCATCAGCGAAAATGCGCTGTCACCGAGTTGGCCGCCGTTTGTTTTAGCCTGCATAATGACCGGAATCGTAATAAAATCATTGAAGAATCGATAATACACAATGTTTGCGTACAGTAAAAAAGACATTAAAAAATGAATCACTATGATGGCTGTCTGCTGTAATTTTTTCTTGAACAAAAGTCCAAATCCAAGAAAGAATAAGCTTGAGCTGAGCGGATTCACAAAAAGCAATATTTTCTGGATCGTGTTGTCTATTCCTAAGTTAAAGTTCAGGACATAACCGACATACGTCTTTACCCATAACAGGACGACCGCAATTAAGAAGAAGGCCAGTCCTCTTTCTTTTATAAATGTTTTCATTGTTACACTCCTTTTTTCCGATCACAGTTCGAGCGAAACGATAGAAAAAACGAACGTATCCAATATAACACGAATCAGCTGATTAGAAAAGTGAAAATCGTCCGATGAAAAATGTGGCGAAAAACGCCGTCGAATCAACGTTTTCCTAGGAAATCGCCAGATGTAAAAACAGGTCTCTTTCTGTCAATGAAGGAATAATATGGTTTGTGACAGCTGTATGATAAAATATGTTCATTACATGAATAGAGGTGGGACGATGGATTTTTCTCATATTGTGTCTGAAGATAAGATTAAACGCGCCATCAAAGACGGAGAATTTGACAACCTGCCGGGAATGGGAAAACCGCTGCCAAAGGATGATGCGGCCCACTTGCCGGAATCTCTGCGGATGGGATATCGTATGTTAAAAAATGCAGGGATGGCTGAGGATGAGGGTGCACTTAAAAAAGAGCTTATGACCCTCAACCATTTAATCTCCAAGTGCTATGACGAAAAGGAACGTGAGCAATTAGTAAGAAAAAAATCAGAGAAGCAGCTGATGCTCGATAAGCTTGCCGATAAAAAAGGCATGTTTTCCAAACCAGCGTCATCGTTTTATAAGAATCAAGTATATGATCGCCTTGGGCGAAACAGACCTTCTTCCACTTAATTTTCCTTGCCAGACCGCTGTTTTTTAGCCATCCAGCTTCCTTTCTTCCTCAATTTGACTCAGTTCTGTCTGTTCTAAAAGGTTTATGTTTTTCCATCTGTGGGGAAATGACCCGTAAACGGGTAAAGGGTGATGGGATGGAACGACTATTGGAATGGGTAGAGCGTATATCTGATTGGCTGTGGGGACCGCCGCTAATCATCTTACTGACGGGGACGGGATTGTACTTCACCATTTTGCTGAAGTTTTTTCAATTTCGCTATCCTCTATACATTTTGAAGCAGACGATCGGCAGCGTAGGAAAAAAGCCGAAGGGAGAAGGGACAGTTACGCCGCTTCAGGCATTGACGTCAGCCCTCAGTTCGACGATTGGGGCGGCGAACATTGTCGGGGTGCCTGCGGCTATCATGTTTGGCGGTCCCGGGGCTGTTTTTTGGATGTGGCTGGTTGCCTTATTTGCTATGGCGATTAAGTTTTCAGAAAGTGTGCTTGCTGTTCATTACAGGGAAAAAAATGAGCAGGGTGAATTTGTCGGGGGACCGATGTATTACATAACAAAAGGACTGCGCATGAAATGGCTCGGCGTGTTTTTTTCTGTTGCACTGATCGTAGAGCTGATTCCAAGCATAATGGTTCAGGGGAATTCAGTTTCAGTCTCTCTTGCCGAAACGTTTTCTTTCAATAAAATATACGCCGGAATCGGCATCGCGTTTTTGATTGGTTTAGTTGTAATTGGCGGGGTGAAGCGGATCGGAAAAGTAACTGAGTTTGTCGTGCCTCTCATGGCAGGGGCATACGCGGGAGCCGGTCTCCTGATTGTTCTAATGAATCTTTCATCTGTGCCGGTGTTTTTCTCTCTTATTTTTTCGAATGCGTTTACTTCTTCTTCGGCAGCAGGAGGATTCGCAGGCGCTGCCTTGGCTGAAACCATCCGCTGGGGGTTTGCCCGCGGCCTGTATTCTAATGAAGCCGGGATGGGAACAGCCCCGATTGCACATGCGGCGGCAATGACTGACCACCCCGTAAGACAAGGCTTCTGGTCTGTGATCGGAATTGTCATTGACACCTTGATTATCTGCACCACCACGGCATTTGTCGTCCTTGCATCCGGTGTCTGGACAGGGAAGGACGCCTCAAATGACCCAGCAGCATTGACTACGGCTGCATTTCAGCATTATTTCGGAGCTGGCGGAGGGTACTTCGTTTCGATTTCTCTCGTCTTTTTTGTTGTCTCGACCATTATGGTTGTCATATTTTACGGCGTAAAACAAGCTGAATTTCTATTCGGACGGCTGTCGGGACATGTCATTAAATTCGTCTATTTAGCGGCTATTATCATAGGTGCCGCAGGCGGAGCAAAAGCCATCTGGGGCTTTCTGGACTTAGCGTTAGCTTTTATTCTCGTTCCGAATGTGATTGCGCTGTTATTATTGAGCAAGAAGGTAAAAGCGCTGTATACCGAATTTTTCACATCTGAACAGTATTACCTGAAAGATAGAAGAAAAACGAAACAGGGCCCTGTTTACCAAACAAAAGAAGCTAAAAATTCGTAGTGTTTTTGAATTCAACATCGTCTAACTCTTGAGGATCAAATAGATGAACAAAGGCAGCATAATCGCATCACCCCATTAATGAGCGTTAGTGACTCTGAGGCTTTCTGTAAAGCCTCTCTTGAACCTCTGATGGCGGGACTCGGCGATCGGTTTCAATGCTTCTCCTTTAGCCGCCTTTTATTTTTACAATCAGGCATTTTGACGTCGACAAAATAATAGTTTCAAACTCGTCTCTGCCAATACACTGGAAATAGACAACGTATTGGCAGAGATTCCTCGTCTTTCTCTATTTCATCCTTCAGATGCCGCAAAAAGGAAGGAGGGCGTGATCCTGAATAGATTTACGATTCCTTCGATATATACAACAAATCCGCACAGACCATTTCGGAAGTCAAACCCCAGCCTTCTGTTAATAGTGTTTTCCTTGAGATAGGAGAAATCGGCCCTTCCCTGTTGGCCTCGAGCTCACGGAGGAACTTGCAGGGCATTCTCGTGTTTATTCATAGGGCTCACCTTTCAAAACAGTTACTAGCTTTTTAGAGTAACCTTTCTGTTAAGCCATTCTATGACTTTACGAATAGTATGAAAGCGCTACAAAAAGTTGTTGACTACATGTATATACAGGACTACAATATAAACATAAGTTGTATATACAAGTTATCAAACGGAGGGGTTGGCATGGGGGAACTGAACAGATCAGCACGGCAAATTGTTGAAGCAGTCGGCGGTGCTGAAAATATTGCAGCGGCAACTCATTGTGTAACACGTTTACGCTTCGCGTTAATAGATGAAAGCAAGGTTGACCAAGAGGTGCTGGATCAAATCGATGTTGTAAAGGGATCGTTTTCGACAAACGGGCAGTTTCAGGTTGTGATCGGCCAGGGAACAGTCAACAAAGTATATGCGGAACTGGTCAAGGAAACGGGGATTGGCGAGTCAACAAAGGATGATGTGAAGAAGGCCTCAGAAAAAAATATGAATCCTTTGCAGCGTGCTGTGAAAACGCTTGCAGATATTTTTATTCCGATTTTGCCGGCGATTGTCACGGCGGGTCTCTTAATGGGGATCAACAATATTTTAACGGCGCAGGGGATTTTCTTCAGTACAAAATCGATTGTGCAGGTGTACCCGCAGTGGGCGGATCTCGCCAATATGATCAATTTAATCGCAGGCACGGCCTTTACGTTCCTGCCAGCGCTGATCGGCTGGTCGGCGGTGAAGCGGTTTGGCGGCAATCCGCTCCTCGGCATTGTGCTCGGCGTTATGCTCGTGCATCCTGATTTACTGAATGCGTGGGGGTATGGCGCTGCGGAACAAAGCGGAGAGATCCCTGTATGGAATCTTTTCGGCCTTGAGGTGCAGAAGGTCGGCTACCAGGGGCAGGTGCTCCCGATTTTGCTCGCTTCATATTTGCTCGCCAAGATTGAATTGTTTTTGACGAAACGGACACCCGAGGGGATACAGCTTTTAGTCGTTGCGCCGATTACGCTGCTCGTGACCGGTTTTGCATCCTTTATCATTATCGGACCGGTCACATTTGCGATCGGGAATGTGTTAACTTCGGGGCTTATCTCGGTGTTCGGCTCATTTGCCGTGCTGGGCGGGCTGCTGTACGGCGGCTTATACTCAGCGCTGGTGATTACCGGAATGCATCATACGTTTTTGGCAGTTGATCTGCAGCTGATCGGTTCCAAGCTAGGAGGCACTTTTTTATGGCCGATGCTGGCGCTGTCAAATATCGCTCAAGGGTCAGCGGCGCTGGCGATGATGTTTATCGTAAAGGATGAGAAACAAAAAGGCCTTTCCTTAACATCAGGCATTTCCGCTTATCTGGGCATTACAGAGCCTGCCATATTCGGGGTGAACCTTCGCTACAGATTTCCGTTTATCATTGCGATGATCAGCTCAGGGCTGGCCGGGATGTATATCTCATCTCAAGGCGTTTTGGCTAGCTCCGTCGGTGTTGGCGGCGTGCCCGGCATTTTCTCGATTATGAGCCAGTACTGGGGCGCATTCGCAATCGGGATGGCGATTGTCTTGATTGTTCCGTTTGCCGGAACATACGCTTATGCGCGACTGAAACGTAAATAACAAAGGGGAGCGGGACGTGTTTTTGACGGTCCCTTTTTCCCATTTTCATTAAAAAAGACGGTGGTGGAGACAGATGAAAACAGAACAAACACCATGGTGGAAAAAAGCCGTGGTTTATCAAATTTATCCGAAAAGCTTTAAAGATACGACGGGAAACGGCATTGGCGATTTGAATGGAATTATTGAAAAGCTTGATTACTTAAAAACGCTTCAGGTTGATGTTCTTTGGCTAACGCCGATTTACGACTCGCCGCAGCATGATAATGGGTATGATATTCGGGATTACTACACGATTTATCAAGAGTATGGCACAATGGAAGATTTTGAACGCTTATTAGCTGAAGCGCACAAAAGAGGCTTAAAAGTCGTCATGGATCTTGTGGTCAATCATACGTCAACTGAGCATAAATGGTTTAGAGAGGCGATTTCTTCAAAAGGCAGCCCATACCGTGATTTTTATATATGGAAAAACCCGAACGAAGACGGCACAGCCCCGACAAACTGGGAATCGAAATTCGGCGGCTCGGCATGGAAGCTTGACGAAGCCTCAGGCCAATATTATCTGCACTTGTTTGATGTCACACAGGCTGATTTGAATTGGGAAAATGAAGAGGTCAGAAAGCATGTCTATGAGATGATGCATTTTTGGTTTGAAAAAGGAATTGATGGCTTCAGGCTTGATGTCATTAATTTGATTTCAAAAGACCAGCGCTTTCCGAATGCGGAAGACGGCGATGATGGCCGTACCTTTTACACTGACGGGCCGCGGGTGCATGAATTTCTGCATGAAATGAACGAAAAGGTGTTTTCACATTATGACAGCATGACGGTCGGTGAGATGTCTTCTACATCGATTGACCATTGCATCCGCTATACAAATCCCGGTAATGAAGAGCTTGATATGACGTTTAACTTCCATCATCTCAAGGTCGATTATCCAAACGGAGAAAAATGGGCCTTGGCTCCGTTCGATTTTCTGAAGCTGAAGGAGATCTTATCCGTGTGGCAGACGGAGATGCAGGCGGGAGGGGGCTGGAACGCTTTGTTCTGGTGCAATCACGATCAGCCGCGCATTGTATCGAGATATGGAAATGACGGTCCATATCGGGTGAAATCAGCAAAAATGCTTGCGACGGCCATTCATATGATGCAGGGCACGCCTTATATTTATCAGGGGGAAGAGCTCGGCATGACCAATCCGAAGTTTACCGGCATCAGCTCCTATCGGGATGTCGAGTCGCTGAACATGTATCACGCCTTCAAGAAAAAAGGCATGGCGGAGAAAGAGATTTTAGCCATTTTACAGGAAAAATCCCGTGACAATTCCAGAACACCCGTCCAGTGGGATGATACGCCGAATGCCGGATTTACAACAGGCACGCCATGGATACCGGCCGCCGGCAATTACCGGGAGATCAATGCCGAGGCGGCGCTGAAGGACAAACACTCGGTCTTTTATCACTACCAGAAGCTGATCCAGATCCGAAAAACCTATGACATTGTCACAGAGGGAACGTATGAATTGATCGCAAAGGATGATCCGAACGTTTTTGCGTATATGAGACATGGCGAAAATGAGAAGCTGCTCATCATCAATAATTTTTACGGTACGGAGGCAGCCTTTACACTGCCGGACACGCTGAAGCCCGGCGAGTGGAAGGCAGAGGTGCTTCTGACAAACGATGAAGAGAGAGAAGAACTGAAGAATATGACGCTCCGACCGTATGAGTCCATTGTTTATCATTTAACAAAACCGTGCTAAACTAAGCTGGGTGGTCATAAATGAAGGTGAATAAATTTATCACAATCTATAAAGACATCGCACAGCAAATTGAAGACGGCCGATGGAAGGCGGAGGAGATTCTTCCGTCTGAACATGAATTGACCGCACAGTACGGCACATCAAGAGAAACGGTTCGAAAGGCGCTTCACATGCTGGCTCAAAATGGATATATCCAGAAAATCAGGGGGAAAGGCTCCGTGATTCTCAACCGTGAAAAAATGCAGTTTCCGGTCTCTGGGCTTGTCAGCTTCAAGGAACTGGCGCAAACTTTAGGGAAAGAAACGAAAACAGCCGTTCACAAATTCGGGCTGGTGCCCCCGTCAGATCTGATCCAAAAACAGCTTCGGGCACAGCCGGATGATGACATATGGGAAGTGATCAGGTCAAGAAAGATTGACGGGGAGCATGTCATTTTGGACAAGGACTACTTTTTCAGAAAGCATGTGCCTCACCTGACGAAAGAAATTTGCGAAAACTCCATTTATGAATATATTGAAGGAGAGCTTGGTCTTTCGATCAGTTACGCGCAGAAAGAAATTGTGGCCGAGCCGTGTACGGATGAGGACAGGGAATTGCTTGATTTACGAGGCTATGACCATATGGTGGTTGTGAGAAACTATGTCTTTTTAGAGGATACAAGTCTTTTTCAATATACGGAAAGCAGACACCGTCTGGACAAATTCAGGTTTGTCGATTTTGCGCGACGGGGAAAATAAAGAGCGCCTGCCTGCGGCAGAGCGCTTTTTTCTCTTGGTATCAAAATTGATACTATCATACAAAAATGTGCGTACTTTTACTTTTTATGAGAATGGCTACAATAGAAGTGAGAGTAACCAAAAGGAGAGGTGCTTAACATGGCAGATGTAAAGAAACAAATTCTGGACGCATACAATTTCAGACATGCGACAAAGGAATTTGACCCGAATAAAAAAGTATCAGACAGCGATTTTGAATTTATTTTAGAAACAGGAAGACTATCTCCAAGTTCACTCGGCCTTGAGCCTTGGAAATTCGTTGTTGTCCAAAATCCCGAATTCCGCGAAAAGCTTCGCGAATATACATGGGGAGCGCAAAAGCAGCTTCCGACAGCAAGCCATTTCGTCCTGATTCTGGCGCGTACAGCGAAGGATATCAAATATAATGCGGACTACATCAAACGTCATTTAAAAGAAGTAAAACAAATGCCGCAAGACGTGTATGAAGGCTATCTCAGCAAAACAGAGGAGTTCCAGAAGCACGATTTGCATTTGCTTGAAAGTGACAGAACATTGTTTGACTGGGCATCCAAACAAACCTATATTGCACTTGGCAACATGATGACAGCCGCTGCGCAAATCGGCGTTGATTCCTGCCCTGTGGAAGGCTTCCAATATGATGAAATTCATCGCATCCTTGAAGAAGAAGGCCTTCTGGAGAACGGAAGCTTTGATATTTCTGTTATGGTGGCATTCGGCTACCGTGTGCGAGACCCTCGTCCGAAAACAAGATCTGCAGTTGAAGATGTTGTGAAGTGGGTATAAAAAAGAAAGCTGCTCGATAACGAGCAGCTTTTTTTATGCTTGATTCGCTCTGTTCTGTTTTCTTCGCTGATGCAAATATAATGCTGTTCCGAGTGCGCTGATCAGAAATCCGGCCAGCAGGATGGAATACATGGAGGTGGCTGTGTCAGGAAGCAAGCCGCCAGCCGGACCGTCTGTTCCTGATCCGCCCGAACCGTTTCCACCAGAGCCGTTTGTCGGTTCAGTGCCGGGAGGTGTATCATTTCCTCCGTTCCCGTCAGTCGGCTGTTTTCCGCCTGGTTTATCGGAGCCTCCGCCATTGCTGCCGTCATCACCGCCTGTCGGCTGATCGGACGGGAATGCCGGCGGTTTGTTGTTCTCACCGGAATTTAAGATCGTGTATTCGCTGAAGTGGTTTGTGTATCCTGTTACCATATCATTGTCAACTGATCCGTTTTCTGTCTTTGTGAAAGCTTTCTTTTTCCGGTCGACATGGTAAATGGCAGGGTTGTGAGCCTCTTCAATATCAAACATCCGAAGCGAAAGCTGAACGGGTTCTTTAAATGATTTCACTTCTTTTCCTTTTTGCTTCACTGTAAAGTCATATACATTTGATAAGGAGACGTTTAATTCTCCTTTAGATTTGATTCCGATCTCAGTATCCGCGGTTTTGATGTTCGCCATTGGAAACTTCATGCTGTACCAATAGTTGAACACCGTCAGGGAAGCATCTAAATCTCTATCTTTCAATAGCTTGACCTGATCTTTTTTCATTTTTAGATTGATAGGCTTCTCTTGAGATCCTTCAGACATTTCATAATAGACAAATGGCGTGTTGGCATTTTTAGCATAAATCGCAAATTTGTCTTCATCGAGTGTCCAGCTGCCATCCTTCTGTTTAGTCGGCAGGAATACTTCTTTAATGCGTCCTTCGATTTTAGGAGAGACCTTGTTTCCGAGTTTTTTCAGCTGTTCGGTGAAAATCTCATAATCTACGTAACCAAGGTCTTCACCATGGGATGCCTCCGTAAAGACAGAGTATCCGTCTCCACCGCTGCCGACAAAATGATTTGTTGCGACGCGGTAGGTATCATCTGAATTCAAATCAACTTTTTCTCCGTTAGGCGATTCGAATTTCACGTCTACAACACGGTGTCCAGGTTCGTTGTTTAATGTAAAGGTATATTCGATTCCAGCCACCTGAGGGAAAGCGCCGCCTCCGTTTTCCACATTGCTTAAGCCTTGTTCAAGAGCTTCTTTGATTTGTTTTCCGGTTAAATCAGCGACGTAAAGTGTGTTGCCGAACGGCATAACGTTCAGTACTTCGCCGAGAGTGATATCGCCTTTGTCAATGCCGGCTCTGATGCCGCCGCCATTTGTAATCGCAATGTCGGCTCCTGCTGATGCTTTCGCTTTTGCCAGCATGCCGTCCGCGATGAAGTTTCCGAGGTTCGTTTCCTTCGTTCGCACATGCTCACGCTGGCCGTCAAGCGCCACATCCGTGTAGCCGACTTCTTCATTTTTAACGTCCTCTAATTCATTTTTGAACTGATCAAGCTCTTTTTTTGCTTCTGCGTTTTCTTCTGTATGTTCATCAATTGGCAGCACGCTCAGATTTGATTTGTCTGTTTGTACAACGCCGTTTTCATCAAACACGACATCGACACGCCCTAAGAATTGGCCATATTCTTTTGCCTGCGCCACGATTGTCGGTTCGTCGTTTTTCACGACTTCCATTTTGTCCACGAGGGTGTGGGTGTGCCCGCCGATGATCAAGTCAATGCC
The DNA here is from genome assembly GCF_020708615.1 of Bacillus sp. LBG-1-113. NCBI lineage: Bacteria > Bacillati > Bacillota > Bacilli > Caryophanales > Bacillaceae > Bacillus > Bacillus sp. LBG-1-113. The sequence continues at coordinate 246,097 of NZ_JAJFDG010000004.1, forward strand.
TTTCACTTTTTTGGCTAGCTCAAGATCGCGGTTATGCCCAATGTGGGTGAGAGCGATAATTTTGTTTACTTTTTCATCTTCCTGAATCGTTTTCACGGTGTTCTGCGCAGTTTGAAATGCGTCGTTAAATACAATGCTTTTGCCCGGGCTTGATGTTGTGGCTGTGTCTTCTGTTGTCAGTCCGAAAACGGCGACTTTTTCACCGGCAACGTCTAACAGAATGTACGGATGGATGCCCGGCTCTTTCTTTTCTCCCGCAGTAAAGGTCTGCGGCTTTTTGACATATGATTTCAGCTTAGGTTCATTTGATACATCCACGTTCGCGCTGACGATCGGAAAATCGGGCGCTTCAAAGTGATACCGATTTGCCGGATCGACAGTTGTGCTGTTCCCGCTGAGAAAATCAGAAAGCACGGATGGACCTTTATCAAATTCGTGGTTTCCGAAGGTCATGGCGTCATAACCCATCATGTTCATCAGTTTCAGGTCGGCTAAACCGTTCCATTTCGTGAAATACAGGTCGCCGGAAAACACATCTCCCGCGTCAAGCAGGATGTTGTGGTCTGTTTCGTTTCTTACTTCGTTGATTTTCGTCATTCGTCTGGCTGCGTCATCAAGGTGTGCGTGCGTATCATTCGTATGCATGACGGTAAGATCCCATAATCCGCCTTCAGGAGGATCGGTATCTGAATTGTCGTCAAATTGAAGCTTGTACATGCCATAGCCTTCATTTGAAGAATGTTTTACATAAGCGACATCATCGGCTTTGTCCGCAAAAGGCTTGGCTAAAAGTGAAGATTCAAACGTCAAATTCGTGCCGGAAACCGGTGCAATCGACCAGTTGTTATCGGCTTTTGGATTTAATGTTTCCTGTTCAATAATGTAATCCATCAGCACCTGTCTGTTTTCAACTGCGGAGCCGTGGACAATCTTATCACTGGTCAGATGAGGGAAACCGCCTCCGCCGGATGCGCGGTAATTATTTGTCACTACGAGAAATTCCTGGCTCGGGCTGATCGGTTTGCCTTCATAGGAAAGATTGATGATCCGGCTTGAATTTCCGTTGATCACTTTTCCGTTTTCGTTGTATTTGGCCGGTTTTGTGACATCGACCTGATAGGTGACGCCGTCAATCACGTCAAAGTTGTAGGAGCGGAAATTCTCATTCAGTAAGGCTTGATCGCCGCCTTTTGACGGATCGATTTGATTAAATTGTCCCGCTGACATGTCGAGCCAGTCCTTCACTTCGCTGCCGGTCAGTTTCACGATTTGGAGGGTATTATCGTACAGATACAAGTCACCGACGTTTTTAATCGCAAGATCCCCGGCCGGAATGTTGGTATAGTAATTGGCTCCGTTTCTGCCGCCGGCTTTAAACGGCGCGCCGGCTGACAAAATCGGGAGATCCTTATACTCGGTATCCTTCATTTCGTTTTCCGCGTACCATTTTTGCGCATCTGTCACAATTTGAATAGAAGGGTCGTCCTTGACCTGTGCAAAGAAGCTGTTAATGTCAGCTTCTGTTTTGCCGACAGGCTTTCTGACATATTCCAGCGTGTTTTGATGTGTTTGCTGAATGGTGTTTGTGACGGCTCCGTTTCTGGAAGCGACACTGCCGGCAATTGATTCGATGCTGCCCTTGGAATCTGCGACCTTCCACGAGCCGTCTGTTTTTTCAAGCTTGAGGTCAATAACGCCTAAATATTTGCCCCAGCTGCTTGGCATGACGACCGGAATGCCGTTAATGGTTCCTTTTTCAACATCGAACTGAGCGGCACCCGCATATTCTGTGGAAGGGAAGAGTCCGTGCTGATGGCCCGAGACAATTGCATCAATGCCCTTTGTTTTCGTGGCCAGGTCAAAAACAACGTTTTCTGCACCTGACGATTGCGCCTGCTTTTCAATACCGGTATGGGCAAGGGCAATAATGACATCCGCGCCTTCTGCCTTCATTTTCGGAATCGTTTCATTGGCAGATTCGACGATATCCTGCACCTGAACCTGTCCTTCGAGGTTCTTTTTGTCCCAGGTCATGATCTGCGGCGGGACAAAGCCTATGTAGCCTATTTTGATCTTCTGTTCGTTTCCGTTTTCATCTGTGACTGTTTTTTCGTTAATAACATACGGCGTATAACGGTGTTCGCCGCCAGTTGTTTTGACATTGGCATTTACAATCGGGAAATCGGCTCCTTTGATCGTGCCGTCGAGAAAGTCGAGCCCGTAATTAAATTCATGATTCCCCAATGTGCCGGCGTCGTATTTCAGCGCATTCATGACGCTGATGATCGGGTGGGTTTTCGCGCCGGAGATAATGTCTTCTTTTTCATATTTCACCGCGTATTCGCCCAGCGGATTCCCTTGAATCAAGTCGCCGTTATCGACGAGCAGGGTGTTTGGGTTTTGCTCACGGTGCTTTTGGATCAGCTGAGCCGTTCTGGCAAGCCCGAATTCTGTCGTTTCTTTGTCGCTGTAGTAATCGTAATCCATCATGTTGGCATGAATATCAGTTGTAGCCAAAATACTGAGATTCACTTGAGGAGCCGTGTTTTCTTCTGCGTAAACGGGCGGTGTTGGGAGGATTAGGCTAAGTATCATAATGAGGGGCAGCAGAATACGGAGAATGTTACTGACGTCTTTTCGTCTTTTCTGTATTCTCACCAGTTCTCCACCTTTCAACGAAATTTGTGTTACTGGTTCTATTGTAAGAATATTTTGTAAGCATTTGTAGATGTTTCTTTATGATTATTGTAAAAGGGGGAAAAATAAGTATTATGTATCATCTTTGGGTGATGTGAATTGGGTCATTGTGCTTATCGTGTGTCAGATCTGAAAAATGTTTATTATATTGTGGCTGGGGTAGAGTGTTTTATGTAGACATATTAAGGGGGAGGTTATCAATCATGGGTAAAAAAATCGCCGTTGTGCTGACAGATTATTTCGAAGACAGCGAGTATACTGAACCAGCCAAAGCATTTAAAGAAGCGGGGCATGAGCTGACCGTTATCGAAAATGAAAAAGGGAAAACCGTAAAAGGCAAGCAGGGGAATGCGCAAGTCACAATTGATGCGTCCATTGATGACGTAAACCCTTCCGACTTTGACGCGCTGTTAATTCCGGGAGGTTTTTCACCCGACCAGCTTCGTGCCGATGAACGGTTCGTCCAGTTTACAAAAGCGTTTATGACGGACAAAAAGCCGGTATTTGCGATCTGCCACGGCCCGCAGCTGCTGATTACTGCTAAAGCGCTGGAAGGCAGAAAAGCGACAGGCTATACGTCTATTCGTGTAGATATGGAATACGCGGGGGCTAATGTCGTTGACCAGGAGGTAGTGGTTTGCCAAGATCAATTGGTCACCAGCCGAACGCCGGATGACATTCCTGCATTTAACCGCGAGTCTTTGGCACTGCTTGAAAAATAACAAAAACGGACGCCCTGCGGGGACGTCCGTTTTTTCATGATCGCTTGGAGCCTGCGGTTAGTTTATTGTATCTGTAATACAAAAAGGCAGCGGAGGCTGTCCCGATGACAGCAATGCCGAAGTCGAACATAAAGATATGGGCTATGCCCCCCGCTTTTGCAATGAGTCCTGTAGCAATCGGCAGCAGAATCGACGCAAGACTTGAAGCTGTCGCAACAATTCCGGTGACGGTGCCTTTGCGTTTCCAGAAAAGCTCTGTCATTAATGTAACGGTAATTTGAAACACACCAGCGGTTGAAAATCCTAAGAAAAAGGCCGTGATGTCCAGCACCACTGGTTCGTGAACTGTCAGCATAACCGCAAGCGTACATAATGTAATAACGGGGTACAGCAGCGTAACCATCACCGGTTTTACCCATCTGTTCAGCAAAAGAGCTAATAATAAAACCGATATCAAAGATCCTATACTATAGTAGCTCAGCAATTGTACGGATGCTGATTCAGCTAACCCTGCAGCCTTTTGGGCATAGCTTGGGAGCCAAATTTGAGAGACTGTAAATAAAGCTGTTGAAGTAAAGCCAATAATAATCAGGGCGGCGCCTTCTTTCTTCATGTCGGGTTCTGATAAGAAAGCTGGAGATCCCTGTTGTACCGAGCTGATTGGTTGTTTCTGTTTTTTTGGCAGCGAAACTGCTGATAAATAGAGGATGTTCAGCGCATAGACGGCTGCCGGCAAATAAAACGCAAATCCGTAGAATAGGCTATGGTCTGCCAAAACTGTAATCAGGAGCGGCAAAAGAGCGGCCCCGAGAGACATAAAAGCTTTTACCAAGACATTCGCCGAGCTGGGGGCAGTTGGAAAGAGCTCCGTTAAAGCCGGATATGTTCCTGCGTCCATGGCTGAATTTGCGACTCCGGCTAATAAAGCAAACACAAACGCAAGTTCATAACTCGGTGATAAGGGAATACCGACTAAAAAGACAGCCATCATTCCGGCGGAAGCCACAATGAGCGGTTTTCTGCCTACTTTATCTGATAAAACGCCAGATATTCCGTATGTCAGCAGCTTGCCGAATCCGATAGCCGCAATCACATAACTGATGCCTGTCGGGTCGGTATTCCACTGCTTTGTTAAGGAGGACATGTTGGATGCGAGAATAATATTGACCATTCCGAGCAAGAAGTAGTTTATGTACATTCCGGTTGCTGTTTTGACGTATTTCGTTTTCATTCTAGTACTCCTTCAAAATCTTATTCGACCATTTGCTGTGTTCGCCAAGACCGGGGCCCCTTGCTGCAGCATGATGACGAGTCTGTCAATCGTCCGGCAGCATGCTTCTTCAGCTTGCTGTCATCATGCTGATGTCATCGGGTAGATGTTTGCGGGCATGCCTGCTGCCGCGTCTTTCCGGCTCCCAACGAACGAAAGCAAAAAGAATCATCTTCATCCATAATAAAAAAAGACTTGCCGAATGCCGGCAAGCCCCATTATTTTCGAAGTGATGCAAGTTCTTGAGCGATCGCCTGCATTTCGCTCGGGCTGAATGCTTCTTTTTTCATCACCATTTTATGAAGGTAGGTGAGATCCTCTATTTTTTCGTCGCTGAAGTCTTCCGCTTTGATAACCCCGACATTCAGCATGTTCAGTTTTTGTGAAATCTCTTCAATCATTTGAGTTAATGTTTCAGTATTTTGGCTGGACAAATGATTACATCCTTTCTTTCGCGTCATTTGGTATGTTTTATTCTAACAGAATTCCATCAGAAAAAAACCCTATTCTCATTTCGTCCATTTATTTCAAAAAAGTGGTGACATCAGTTGAAATGTGATTGAACATCCTACTAAGATAGCGGTAAAGGTTTCTTTTTAGAGAAATATGGGCAAAGAATAGGGAGGTTGCACAACATGATCAGCGTATTATTTGTTTGCTTGGGAAACATTTGCCGGTCTCCAATGGCGGAAGCGATATTTCGGGACTTGGCAGCAACAAAAGGATTAGAGGGGAAAATCAGAACAGACTCAGCCGGCATCGGCGGCTGGCACATCGGCAATCCTCCGCATGAAGGAACGCAGGAGATATTGCGCAGAGAAGGAATCAGCTTTGAAGGCATGCTGGCGCGCCAGGTGCGCGAACAGGATTTAACCGATTTTGATTACATCATTGCGATGGATGCAGAAAATATCGGAAGCCTAAGAAGCATGGCGGGGTTTAAAAAAGCCGCACAGATCAAGAGGCTGCTTGACTACGTTGATGATTCAGATCTTGCGGACGTTCCCGACCCTTACTACACTGGGAACTTTGACGAGGTCTATCAATTGATCAGATCAGGCTGTGAGCATCTGCTTGCATCCATTCAAGAAGAAAAACTATTGTAAGGGAAAGGAGAGTTCATCATGAACAATGAACGCTGGTTGCTGAAAGGGGTCATTCTCGGAGCCGCGGCAGGCGCTGCGCTATCCTTATTCCATAAGCCGACGAGACAGGCCTGCGGCATGAGATGGATGACGTGCAAGCATAAAATGTCTCTGTACAAAAACAATCCTGAACTATTGAAAAACAATGTCATTACAAAAATTGATCAAGCAAAACAGCTGGCCCAGACGCTGTCAGATGAAGTCGGCTTCGTTAATCAGCAAGTCAAAGAGCTGAAAAAAACAACGCCGAAAGTGATGGAGCTGGTACAGGAAACGAAGGACCACTTTTCAAAAGATAAATGATCAAACATTCGAGGTGAGACGACATGAACTTTCTGAAAGAGCTGTTCGGCAGATACACCCTTCATGAGGGGCAAAGCAAATCTGCGGAGCTGGCGTATTTTTTTCTATTATCGCTGTTTCCGTTTTTGATTTTTATGCTGACGCTCACCGCGTATCTTCCGATTTCTACAGATGACGTTCTGGGGGTTGTAAAACAATACGCTCCCGGGAGTGCGATGTCCCTCATTGAATCCATTACCCACCAAACATTAAATGACCGAAACGGCGGATTGCTGTCATTCGGGATCATCGCGGCGTTATGGTCTGCGTCTAATGGAATGAATTCCATCGTCAGATCGTTAAACCACGCGTATGAAGTGGAGGAAAACCGCTCTTTTATCATTGTTCGTCTGACCTCAATTTTTCTGACGATTGCCATGGTGTTTACCATTTTAGTTGCCCTCCTTCTGCCGGTATTCGGCCGGCAGATCGGACTGCTTGCTGCGGATTTTGTCGGCGCGTCGGACCTGTTTTTATCCATCTGGACTGCGATTCGCTGGGGAGTCAGCCCGCTTGTGCTGCTGATTGTTTTTTCTGCTTTGTACATCATCGCCCCTAACAAAAAGCTGTCGCTTCGCTTTGTGATGCCGGGTGCACTGTTTGCGGCCATCGGCTGGATTGTCGTCAGCACCTTGTTTTCGTTTTATGTCAGTACATTTGCGAACTATAGTGCCACATATGGAAGCATTGGGGGGATCATCGTCCTGATGATCTGGTTTTACTTAAGCGGGATTTTAATCATTTTAGGAGGAGAAATCAATGCGCTTTTACATAAACGTAAAAAGCTTCCTGATGAAAATCCCTACAATTAGCGCACCCTATAAAGGAACTTCAGTTCAAAAATGATCCGGGGGGCTATACGTGATGACAAAGCATACGAAAAAAGGCGGAAGCCATAACAAACAGAACTCAAAGAGCAAATCGAGTCAAAAAACCAGCGGAAGTGCCAACGGACAAAACGGCTATCATTAGAACAAAAGCCTCCTGACATCATGTCAGGAGGCTTTTTCTTATGAAGAGGAAGAATAGGTCTCAGCCGCGGGCCAGCTTTTCGGTTTGCCTAAAGCAATAGCGAGCCAGACAGCGGCCAGAATGAGGGTAATCAAATAAAACAAGTTAGCGCTATCGAAGGTTTGCATATACCAGCCGCCCGCAATCGGCCCGAAAATGCTGCCGAGACTGAATGAAATGCCGCAAAGCAAATTCCCCGCCGGCAGCAGGTGGGACGGAAGAAGGTCTGTCATAAAGCTGATGCCGAGTGTAAAGGTTGACCCGACTGCCATCCCCGCAATAAAGAAGCAGCAGCCGATCACATAAGGAAACGGGAACACGCCTGCGATGAGAAAGCAAAAGGCCCCCGTCAGCAAAATCACAAGCAGCACATTCCGCCTTCCGTATTTATCGCTGAGAATGCCGAGCGGGAATTGAAAAATAATGCTCCCGATCGCAAATGCAGGAAGAATCAAAGCGACGGCGTCCACAGATAAACCCAGACGCAGCGCATATACAGGAAAGCTGCCGTTTAATGCTGTCTCCAGAAATCCGTACCCGAACGTAGGCATAAACGCAACCCATGCAAACAGCATAGCCTGGTAAAAGCGTCTGAAACTATTGTCTGATTGGGTTTCGTGAGGGCTGGTTTCCGGGTATGCATTTTGTAGCAAGAAAACAAACAGCCACGCAAGCAAACTGATGCAGCCTGACACGATAAAAGGCAGTGCCGGACTCAGCTTTACAAGCGGAACCATAAACGGACCCGCAGCAAAACCAAGGCCAAAGGAGAGTCCGTAAATGGAAAGATTTCTCCCGCGATTTTGCTTTGACGACATGGAGGTCACCCACGTTTGCGTAGAAAAATGAAGCATATGGTCGCCGATCCCGATGAAAAGACGAAGCAGAAACCACACCCAAACCGACTGAAGCCAAATGAACCCGAACAAGCTTAAAATGACGATGCTTCCGCCCATGACAATCAGCGGTTTGAAGCCCAATTTTCTGAGCGGGGCCTCCATAAACGGAGAAGCCAATAGCACCCCGATGTACAGTCCGGTCGCATGCAGGCCGTTAATCGCCGCTGATTCACCATTTGTTTCAAAAATAATCGAGATGACGGGCAGCAGCATGCCTTGTGAAAAACCGGATATGGAAACAAGCAAAACCAGAATAAAAAAATGCTTTCGTGACATCGTGTCTGTTCTCCTTTGTGAGATCTATGTTGATCGTACACCGATTTCCAAAAGCCGGCAACCTGAAAAAAGCCTAAATCGCCCGTAAACATTTGACCTCGTGTAATCATGATGATTTTTGTGAAGAATAAAAATAAAACAAGTCATACAAAAGGAGTCAATTCACTATGAATCGTATCTTTTTTATATTAGTGGCGGCGGGTGTCCCGCTGTCTGTTATCGGCAGTTTGATGCATTGGCCTTCTGCCGTTCTCTTTGCAGTCTATTGTGTAACGATTATTGCTTTGGCAAGCTATATGGGAAGAGCGACAGAATCGCTGTCCATTATTGCAGGGCCGCGGATCGGCGGTCTGTTGAACGCCACCTTCGGGAATGCGGTTGAGCTGATTATCTCGCTATTTGCATTAAAGGAAGGCCTCACCGGAATCGTGCTTGCTTCTTTAACCGGTTCAGTGCTAGGAAATCTCCTGCTGGTTGCGGGTTTATCGTTTTTTGTCGGCGGTTTAAAATACAAGCGGCAGGAGTTTAATATCCATGATGCGCGCCATAATTCCGGGCTTTTGATTTTCGCCATTATTGTGGCTTTCGTAATTCCCGAGGTGTTTTCGGTTGGTATGGGGGATACAAGCAAGCTTAATTTGAGTATCGGCATCAGCATCATTTTGATTCTGTTATATGTGGCGGCTCTGTACTTTAAACTTGTTACGCACCGCGGTGTATATCAGCCAAAAAATGCTGTCAATCCAGAGGAAGAGGAGCAGCCGGAATGGTCAGGGAAGGTTGCCACGCTCGTCTTGTTTGCGGCAACAATTGTCGTGGCGTACATATCCGAAAACCTGGTGCACACATTCCACTCGGTTGCTGAACAGTTTGGCTGGAGTGAGCTGTTTATCGGGGTCATCATCGTTGCGATTGTCGGTAATGCGGCGGAACACGCTTCAGCGATTATCATGGCTTATAAAAACAAAATGGACATTGCGGTGGAGATTGCTGTCGGCTCCACTTTGCAGATTGCCATGTTTGTCGCGCCAGTGCTCGTGATCTGTTCCATCTTTTTCCCGGTAAGCATGCCGCTTGTCTTTACACTGCCGGAGCTTGTCGCGATGGTATCTTCCGTTCTCTTGATGATTGCCATTTCGAATGATGGTGATTCCAACTGGTTTGAAGGTGCTACGCTGCTAGCGGCTTATGTCATTATGGCGATCGGCTTTTTCCTTCTTTAACCTGAAAAAATGATGGATAACAACAAAGCGGGAAGAAAAGACTAAGGGAAAATGCCATAGAAAGAGTGATATGATGAAAAAGCTATTTCATTCCACACTTATTGTGTTATTATTCTTTAGTTTTTTCGGCGTTCAGCCCATCCACGCGAAAAAGCAGTTTAAGGTGCCTAATTCTGTAGCAAGCATCTCGAAGGAAAACACATATCCGAATGCTTCACAGGATCAGCCGATGCTTCAGCCGAGTAAGCTGGCTAAGGAACTGCTGAATTCATCAGAGGTACAGATCCAAAATCCGCACCTCATCAAAATGCTGAACGAGTCTACGGTCTCTGGCACACCGCTTGCGGTCGGCTACCGGGCCACAATATTTCTCGGGAAATGGGCGCTCGGATATGAATCGAATGAAACGGTCGCCAACTGGGAATATAAAAAAATCAATACAAACCGTTCGGATAACCGCGGCGGAAAACAAACGGCTGAAATGCATTACGCTCAAGAGCAGCAATATAAAGTAACGGGCGGCCTGACAGCAAAAGTTCCAAACTCGGAAGATGTCAAAAGCATGATGATGCTGAAGGCGATGGAAAAAACAAATCTTCCGCTTGCATTTGAAACGGTCATCGGAGCGGGAACAAAACGAGATCAAATTTATAAAGTCGCTCCGAAAAAGCTTGGTTATTTAAACGCATATGCTCCGGCTGTGAATGAAAAAGGGAAAGTGACTTACGGAGAAGTCTATTTAGTGCTCAAAGGCAATAAACGAAAACTTGTTGTGAAAAATGTCACGTCACAGGGAATCGGCGCGTGGATTCCGGTTCAAGACCATGTCACGTTTAGCTTCCAGCTTTCCTCACAGCCAAGATAAATAAAAAACTGATTCCATTATGGAATCAGTTTTTTTATTGGGTTCTTTCGATTCTTACCGCTTCCTCAAGCATTTGAACATTGTTTTGGTACAGCTGGCGAACGAGAACCCGTCTGGCGGCAAGGCTGGCGCTAAAATAATCTTCATCCCGCACCATACCCTTCACGGTAAATTCAACCCCGCGGTTAATTTTATTCAAAGCGGTAATGCCGTGTATTTGAAAAGGCTCTGTCGGGTTTCCGAATTCATCCCGCTTCAGTGAATCGCGAAGCTCTTCATTCAGCATGTCGCAAGCTTCCTCCAGCACACTGTATACACGGTCTGGATCTTCTTTAAAGCTGATGAGAAAGGATTCGGTAATCCGCATAAAATCGATATTATAATTTTCTATCTGTCTGACTTCACCATTGCTGATGGTGAGCAATTTTCCGCTCCACTCGCGGATTTGCAGCGAGCGCAGGCCAATTTCTTCGACGGTGCCGTTAAATAAATTGTTTACCGTCACATAATCGCCTTTGTGCAGCTGGCGTTCATAAATTAAAAACACACCCGCCAGCACATCCTTAATCAGCGATTGGGCGCCAAAACCGATGACGATACCGGCTACACCCGCCCCGGCTAAAATTTTGCCGAAATCATGCACAAATAAAGAAATAACATAAAAGATAAAACCAATTGTCGCCGTATATTGGGTGATAGAACGGACAAGGCTTTCGATGGTCTTCTCTTTTCTTTCTTCAATAAAGTCCGTCCGTTTGAAAAATAACTGCACCAATCGGTTAATGATAAAAACACCGATCCACAAAATAACGGCGACGAGGAGAATATCAACGATTTTATTCTGAAAAATCTCCGTAAGTGTTTCTTCCATCCGCATCTAACTCCTGGCTTGACGTTTTGAAAAATCTGTATCCTGGTAGTAGCTGTTTTTGACGAGTACGTTTGGTCCGAGGCACCGGACATTCGGGCAGTGGCAGTTCAGCTCTTTGGCCAGCTTTGTTTCTCTCCACTTTTGGTAGGCGGAAGGCAGGCTGTCCGTTTGTATATTGCCGAGCGGCGGTGTATCCCCGAAGTCTGTCACGATAATATTCCCGTCAAAAATATTGACATTCAGGCGCGACCGGCCGTCAGGGTCATTTCTCACTGTCACGTTTTTCGCCGTGCGAAGCCGGCGCAGCAGCTCTTGATCCTCTTCATTGGGACTGCATGCGTAAAACGGCAGTGTTCCGAACAGCATCCATGTATTTTCATCACGAATATCCAGCAAGCGGTGAATGGCCTGTCTCATGTCCTTCAGGCTGAGAGATTCAAGGGCGCTCGCAAAATCACTCGGATACATCGGATGGACTTCATGGCGCTGACATTTCATATCTTCTGTGATTTGGCGGTGAATATGCTCAATATGCGGAAGTGTGCGTTTGTTCAGCATCGTTTCCGCTGATACCATCACTCCGGCATCCACTAGCTTGCGGCTGTTTTCAATCATTTTATCAAAATAGCGCGCGCGCTGCTCGAAGGTCGGTTTTCTGTCCATCATAGCGAAACCGATTTCCGCAAACTCTTCAACCGTTCCCCAGTTATGAGAAATATGTAACACATCAAGATACGGAATAATCCATTCGTATCGCTCGATATCGAGAGTCAGGTTTGAATTGATTTGGGTCCGCACCCCGCGTTCGTGGGCGTATTTCAATAACGGCACGACATATTCCTTTACGGATTTTAATGAAAGCATCGGCTCTCCGCCTGTAATACTGATGGATCTAAGGAGGGGAATTTCCTCCAGCCGTTTTAACAGAAGATCTATTGGGAGAGCATTCGGGTCTTTGGGCTGCAATGTATAGCCGACAGCGCAATGCTCGCATCTCATATTGCACAGTGTCGTCGTTGTGAATTCAACGTTCGTCAGCTGCATATCTCCATACTGGTCGACATCCATATAGGCTTCCCAAGGGTCGAACTCAGGTGTAATCGGACGCAGCTTCGTGTTTTGTGTCATGACTATCTAACTCCTTTATAAATGAGGCATACTAACGCTGCCAACAGTTAATTTTAGACCTGATTTGCCAAGATCGCAAGTAGCGGGGCGATTGAAAAACGGCAAAAAATGAGCTACCATGATAAAAAATGAATGGAGGCGCAGAATGGGGAACGCAGTAAACAATAAAGATCAGCAGCTTGATTATTTAAAGAACAGACTAGACATGTTTATGAACGTCATTGATTCATTAGACCCTGAAGCAACAGACGTAGAAGATATAGACAGGCTCATCGGCATGCTGGATGACCTGGAAGCCAAATATGAACGATTTAAAAAAGACTGGGAATAAAACCGCGCTTGCCGCGGTTTTTTATATTGGCATAAAGCGTCAGTATAAAATGGAGCGCCTTTCTGTAAAATAAGAAAAAATGCAGAAGGAGCGCTGGCCATGAAGTGGATGTGTGCAATATGCTGCGCCGCCGTCCTGCTTGCGGCAGGAGCAAAACAGGCAGATGCGGTACCGAATGAGCCGATTAATTGGGGCTTTAAGCGAAGCGTTAACCATCAGCCGCCTGATGCGGGAAAACAGCTGAACAGCCTGATCAAAAAATACGACGCGTTTTATTTAGGCAATACTAAAGAAAAAACAATTTATTTAACTTTTGATAACGGCTATGAAAATGGATATACGCCAAAGGTGCTTGATGTCTTAAAAAAACATCACGTGACAGGAACGTTTTTTGTCACCGGGCATTTCGTGAAAGATCAGCCCGAGCTGATCAAACGGATGTCGGATGAAGGGCATATCATCGGCAACCACTCCTTTCACCATCCAGATCTGACGACAAAAACCGCTGACCAAATTCAGGACGAGCTCGATTCAGTCAACGAAGAGGTTTATAAGATCACGGGAGAGCAGGACAATCTGTACTTACGGCCGCCGCGCGGCGTGTTCAGTGAATACGTGCTGAAAGAAACGAAACGCATGGGCTATCAAACCGTTTTCTGGTCCGTCGCTTTTGTCGACTGGAAAATCAATCATCAAAAAGGGAAAAAATACGCTTACGATCACATGATCAAACAGGCGCATCCGGGAGCGATTTACCTGCTTCACACTGTCTCCAAGGACAATGCCGAGGCGCTGGACGATGCGATTACCGATCTGAAAAAACAAGGCTATACCTTTAAAAGCATTGATGACTTGATGTTTGAGAAAGAAATGAAGCTGCCGTCTTTGTAAACAAGAAAGCCTCTCCGCAATGGAGAGGCTTCTTTCTATTTTTCTATGCATGTTATTAAAGCGGCCCAATCTAGGTCTCCAAGCCCTTTTTCAATACCATTTTCAAAATGGCTTTTCGCCAGCTCGGCAAGAGGGAGCTTGGCGGAGACCTGCTCCGCGGCGGCGAGCGCCAGATTGGTGTCCTTCAACCCTAATGACATTTTAAAGCCCGCCGGCTCAAATGTTTGCTCGGCCATGATCGTTCCGTAATTTTGATATACAGGGGAGCTGAAAAGCGCGTTGGCGATGGCTAAAAATTGCTTTTGCTCTAAACCGTATTTCTCCATCATCAGGAATGATTCAGATAACGCCTCCAGCATGGATACGAGCAGGAAATTGATGCTAATTTTCGCTGCGTTTGCTGTTTTGCTTTCTTCGCCGACGTCAAACACTTGCTGACTCAAGCTTTCGAGCAGAGGTTTTGCTGTTTTTTTTGCTTCCGCGGGTCCTGCCGCAATTATCCGAAGCGCGGCGTTTGCTGCGGCATCTGGTCTTCCCAGCACAGGAGCGGCGAGGAAGGATTGTCCTTTTTCCGCATGGGCGGCCGCGAGCTTTTCTGAGAACTCAACACTAATCGTGCTCATCGAAATGTGAATCCCATTCTCTGATAATCCTTCAATCAATCCATCTTTGCCGAATGTCACAGCGCTGACAGAATTGTCATCAGAAAGCATTGTCACGACGATATCAGCGGTCTCAGCCGCCTGGCGAGGCGTTTCTGCCACTTGGGCGCCTTGGGATCCAAATTCCTCCGTCTTTTCTTTCGTCCGATTATATACTGTCAAACGATAGCCTGCTTGTAGCACGTTTTGGGCAATGGGCTGTCCCATATTGCCAAGTCCGATCACAGCGATTTTCAATCTGATCACTCCCTGAACATTTTTTTCATTATATACAAAACGAACAGGATATGCTGGAAATCGGCTTGCCAAAATAAAAAGAACAGCTTCACGCTGTCCTCATTTAAAGATGTTGAACCATCCTTTATGTACAAACCATATCAGCATGCCGATCACAAGGGCGGCCATCAGGCCAAGCACGGCGTAATATCCGTATTCCCAGTGAAGCTCCGGCATGTTGTCGAAGTTCATGCCGTAAACACCGGCGATAAACGTGAGCGGGATAAATATCGTAGACACGATGGTCAATGTCATCATAATCGCATTCATCCGGTTGGAATTCAGTGTCACGTAGCTGTCACGCAAATCGGACGTCATGTCACGGTTAGATTCCACAATTTCTGAAAGCTTTAATAAATGATCGTAAATATCGCTGAAGTATGCCTTTGTTTCACGCTGGTCTTTGAGATGGTCAAGACTTAAAATCCGATACAGCAAATCACGCATCGGAATAATGGTCCGCCTGAGATGCAATAGGTCTGTTCTGAGCTCAAACACCTCGCTCATCAGCGTCCCGTATGTTTTGTGGCTGCGGCTGTCTTCAATCTCATTCAGCCGGTCTTCTATTTTGTACACCAGAGGAAAATATTCATCAACAAGCTGATCCATGATCATATAAGCAATATGTCCCGGCCCTTTTCTAAACAGATCCGGTGAAGCATATAAACGCTCCCGGACTTTGGCGATACCGGGTGTTTCGTGTAAATGAAAGGTGACGACAAATTTTTCGCCCTGAAAGATATCGACTTCTTCGGTCTCAAGCGTTTCCTGATTCAGCGCATGAAGCACGTAAAAGCGATAGCCGTCGTAATGGTCAAGCTTCGGGCGCTGCATATGCTGAAAACAATCTTCAATCGCAAGCGGATGAAAATGAAAAAAATCTCTCAATAACGCGGTTTCTGTTTCCTCCGGGCCGTAAAAATCAACCCAGTACCACGCAATATCCGGCTGTTCAACCCGTTCAATCGGTATATTTTTTAAAAGCTGATGCTGTGTTGTGATAGCGGTAATGTTGATCATAAACAACCCTCCACCTGCCATTATATCATGCGGCCTTTTTCAGAAAAGTATACAGTGTTTTCTGCCGGTTTCCAGCGGCGTGGTATACTGAACAAAAACGGAAAAAGGGCTGATCCTATGTGGGAAGAAAAAGTATCGGTCACACCGCCGTACCATTTTGACCGTGTGCTCGACAGGCTGGCGTTAGACCCTTTGAATGCAGTTGATCTGAAAGCGCGGGACATAAGAGTGCCGATCAGAAATAAGACCGGTGACGTATGTATTGTGAAGGTGCAGGCCTTAGGCGATGCGGACGAGCCCGAGTTTCTCGTCAGCGGGGAAACAGAGCAGGAAGACATGATGAAGGAAATCAAACGGATTTTTCAATGGGAACATAATTTGCGGCATGTCCTTGAGCATTTCTCTAAAACGAATCTTTCCGCGATATTTGAAGAGCATGCAGGCACGCCGCTTGTATTGGACTACAGCGTGTACAACTGTATCATGAAATGCATTGTGCACCAGCAGCTGAATTTATCTTTTGCGTACACCTTGACAGAACGGTTTGTCCATACGTTCGGCGAGCAGAAGGACGGCGTGTGGTGCTATCCGAAGCCGGAAACGATTGCGGCGCTGGATTATCAAGATCTGCGCGATTTGCAATTCAGCATGCGAAAAGCGGAATACGCTATTGATACGTCGCGAATGATCGCCGAAGGCACGCTCGACTTGTCAGAGCTGCCCCAAATGACAGATGAAGACATCATGAAGAAACTGATCAAAATTAGAGGCATCGGCCCGTGGACGGTACAAAACGTGCTGATGTTTGGGCTCGGACGGCCCAATTTATTCCCGCTTGCTGATATCGGACTGCAAAACGCGATCAAACGCCACTTTAATTTGGACGACAAACCGGCAAAGGATGTTATGCTCGCGATGAGCAGGGAGTGGGAGCCTTATTTGAGCTATGCGTCTTTGTATTTGTGGAGGAGTATAGAATAATTCGTCTGACAATGAAGGAAATCGTGTAAACGTGTTATACTAGAAAGATGTGAAAAAACCATTTCACTTTCTGCCATCCGCAGAAAGCTTCATATAGAAACGGAGAGAACAACGTGAACCAACAAAACAAAAAGGCGCCCGTCGAACTGAAAGTCGGACAGACCTTTCCGCTGACGATTAAACGTCTCGGGATTAACGGGGAAGGCGTCGGCTATTTCAAGAAAAAAGTCGTATTCGTGCCCGGCGCGCTTCCAGGTGAAGAGGTTGTCGTCCAAGCGACGAAAGTGCAGCCGAAGTTTTCGGAGGGACGGATCAAGAAGATTCGCAAGGCTTCGGAGCATCGGGTAGCACCGCCTTGCCCTGTCTACGAGCAGTGCGGCGGCTGCCAGCTTCAGCATCTTGCATACAGCCAGCAGCTTCGGGAAAAGCGCGACATCGTCATCCAGTCTCTGGAGCGCCATACGAAGTTCAAAGTCGAAAACATGGATATTAGAGAAACGGTCGGCATGGACAACCCATGGAACTACCGTAACAAAAGCCAATTCCAGATCGGACGCTCACAAAGCGGCAGCATCATTGCCGGCTTATACGGCCTTGATTCTCATGATATCGTGCCAATCAAAGACTGCATCGTCCAGCATCCGGCAACCAACAAAACAACAGGCATCGTCCGCCGCATTTTAGAGGACTTCAATGTGTCTGTTTATAATGAAAGAAAACGAAAAGGCGACGTCCGCACGATAGTGACGAGAGTCGGCTTTGAAACAGGCGAAGTGCAGGTCGTGCTTGTCACAGCAAAAGATACGCTTCCGCACAAGGAAGAAATCGTCAAAGCGATCCAAAAGCGCCTGCCTGAGGTGAAATCCATTATTCAAAATGTAAACGGAGCGAAAACCTCTGTTATTTTCGGTGAAAAATCAAAACCCCTCGCCGGACATACCGTAATTCAAGAAGTGCTCGGCGACGTATCTTTTGAATTGAGCGCCCGCGCCTTCTTCCAGCTCAATCCAGAGCAAACCGTCAAGCTGTATGATGAAGTGAAAAAAGCGGCGCAGCTGACCGGGAAAGAAAAAGTCGTTGACGCGTATTGCGGCGTCGGCACCATCGGCATGTGGGTGGCGGACGGAGCGAAGGAAGTCCGCGGCATGGACGTCATCAAAGAATCGATTGACGATGCCAAGAAAAATGCCAAAAAACACGGTATGACAAACGCCACGTACGTAACAGGAACAGCCGAGCACTGGCTCCCGAAATGGACGAAAGAAGGCTTCCGCCCGGACGTCGTCATCGTGGACCCGCCAAGAACCGGCTGTGACACTACGTTCCTGGACACGATCAAAAAAGTCAAACCGAAACGCTTTGTCTACGTTTCCTGCAATCCATCCACGCTTGCGAAGGATTTGCAGGCGCTGTCGAAGGACTATCGCGTGGAATATATTCAGCCTGTCGATATGTTTCCGCAGACGGCTCATGTGGAAGCGGTGGCGAAGCTTGTATTAAAATCATCTAACTAAAATAAACAATTTCTAATCAGATCTGGATTTCGGTAAAATAAACAATTCCGATTTCCGGGTCTTTTTCATGCGCAGTCCAAGCTATTGAAAGAAAATTTGCAGGAACATACACTGAAACTTGGATTATGTACCTGACCCTATGACTCAAACTGCTTTTCTAGTCGGTTTGTTTTGTCGCTTGTTATATGTTATTAGTAAAGATTTAAATGTTCAAAATTTACTTTCGTTTGATAAGAAGTGCTTATGCATGCTATAAGTGTAAAAGAAGTATGGTCAGCTTTTTAATTTTGGGATAAAGGTTTGCGTTGGTATCCCATAATGAAAGGATTTGAATGGAATGACGATAGATAATTTCTGGCGTGAATTACCACGGCCTTTTTTTGTACTGGCCCCAATGGAAGATGTGACGGATGTTGTTTTCCGTCATGTAGTAAGTGAAGCAGGCAGGCCGGATGTATTTTTTACAGAGTTTACAAACTCGGAGAGCTATTGTCACCCGGATGGGAAGGATAGTGTCCGCGGCCGTTTGACCTTCACGGAGGATGAACAGCCAATGGTGGCTCATATATGGGGAGACAAGCCTGAGAATTTTCGCCAAATGAGTATTGGTATGGCGGAGCTAGGATTTAAGGGTCTAGATATCAATATGGGCTGTCCTGTGCCTAATGTGGCAGGCAATGGGAAGGGAAGCGGCCTTATTTGCCGTCCTGAAGTTGCGGCAGAATTAATACAAGCTGCAAAAGCAGGGGGATTGCCTGTAAGTGTGAAGACAAGGCTTGGTTACACGAATGTGGATGAATGGCGCGATTGGCTGACACACGTATTGAAGCAGGACATTGCTAATCTCTCTATTCATCTTCGTACAAGAGCGGAAATGAGTAAAGTGGATGCGCATTGGGAACTCATCCCGGAGATTAAGAAACTTCGTGACGAGGTGGCGCCAGATACGCTATTGACGATCAATGGGGATATCCCTGACCGTCAAACTGGCTTGAAACTCGCTCAAGAATACGGTGTCGATGGAATTATGATTGGGCGTGGTATTTTTACAAATCCATTTGCCTTTGAAAAGGAGCCGAAAGAGCATAGCAGCAAGGAATTGCTTGATCTCTTAAGGCTGCACCTGGATCTTCATGATAAATATTCAGCATTAGAAGCGCGTCCGTACAAGCCTCTTCCTCGCTTTTTCAAGATTTATCTCCGCGGATTCCGAGGGGCGAGTGAATTAAGAAATCAATGCATGAACACAAAGTCAACGGATGAAGTGCGGGCATTGCTCGATGACTTTGAGAGAAAGTATCTTTCAGGGACAGAGTAACAGCAGTGCTTGAAAATTTAATCCAATTCTAATCCTGGATCTCGGTAAAATAAACAATTCCGATTTCCGGGTTTTTTTGTACGCAGCTTTTACTCACCTGTCTTTTCTCTAATTTATTGTAAGAAAATAATGGTATATTTAGTGGAGATATCTTATAAAGGGGGAGAGAAAAATGAAACGACTATGCATCATCCCCTGCGGCAAGAAAAAAATCTGGGATGTCCAGCCTGATGCCGGGCCGGTAAGAGCAGAGGACGCTTATCTCAGCCCGTTTCATCAGGCGTGCGAGCGGTATGCGAAAGCATTTTTCGATGAGTGGGTGATTTTGTCGGCGAAGCACGGCTTTCTTCGCCCTAATGATATCGTATCAGGAAATTACGATGTGACTTTTGGCACCGGTCATCCGAAAATCATGACAGCGGAGGAGCTGCGCCGCCAATTTTGCGAAAAGGGCTTTTCTGATATCGAAGAGCTAGTCATGCTTGGCGGGAAAAAATATCGAAGCGTCCTAAACGCCGTCATCGGCGAGCACCAGCATATCAGCTGGCCACTGTCATCGTACAAAGGCATTGGCTACATGCTTCAAGCACTGAACCGGGCGGTTGAAGACAAGCATGAACTGTAGCACGTACATATCAAGAAAAGAGTGTGAACATAAAAAAACTTGTGTTTGGCTTGCTTGCCATTGCGGTATTCGGAAGCGGACTATACATCTACCATGTATGGTTCGGTGATCCATTTACGAAAAATGCCGCAGAGCAGAAGCTTGTCTCTTATGTGAAACAAACCTATCCTAAAAAGAAATGAAGATCACGAATGGGGTATATAACGCTAAAACCTCTGAATATGTATTCCAAGCAAACGCCCAATCTCATCGCTACCCAATGTGTACGAAGGGATTTCTCCATCCTAAAGTAACGTGCGATGGGATTGAAGAAGCGTATACCGAATCAGTAGCAAAGCATGTAAATGAAGTAGCATCGAAGGCAATCGAAGCAGATCTGAAAAAAGCGGTTCCGCAATATTCAATTGATTTTCTTTCAAAAGCAGTGATTCAGTCAAACGATGCAGAGGAACTGGGAAGTTAAAAAATTTCCAAGGAAATGAATACGTCGAACATTGTCAAAGGCCGGGTGATATCCGGTCTTTTTTGCATCTGTAAATTGATACAAATGAATCAGTATGAGACAAAACGAGACACCCGTCTCAAACTGTCTCCGATGTGAAGACGAGAAGACTGATTTTACGGGCTCCAAAGATTGGCACACTTCTTGCATTTATTATCGTGAACCCTAAATAGAAGGAGGCACACACAATGGAACTGTTAAAACGAGAAGGCTTGTCATTAACTGAGGAAAAAGCGCTGTGGATGTACCAAAAGATGCTGGAAATCAGGGGCTTTGAGGACAAAGTGCATGAACTGTTCGCAGAGGGAGTGCTTCCCGGATTCGTCCATTTGTATGCTGGTGAAGAAGCGGTAGCTGTAGGCGTGTGCGCTCACTTAGATGATGGCGACAGCATTACAAGCACACACAGAGGGCATGGCCATTGTATCGCCAAGGGCTGTGATCTGAACGGCATGATGGCTGAAATTTTCGGGAAAGCGACCGGGCTTTGTAAAGGCAAAGGCGGATCGATGCACATTGCTGATCTCGATAAAGGCATGTTGGGGGCAAATGGAATCGTCGGGGGCGGGTTTACGCTCGCATGCGGGTCAGCGCTCACGGCTAAATATAAACAGACTAAAAATGTAAGCGTTTGCTTTTTCGGAGACGGAGCAAATAACCAAGGAACCTTTCATGAAGGCCTCAACTTAGCGGCTGTATGGAACCTTCCAGTTGTGTTTATTGCTGAAAACAATGGCTACGGCGAAGCCACGCCATTTGAGTACGCGTCAGCCTGTGATTCAATCGCTGATCGGGCAGCTGCCTATAACATGCCGGGAGTAACCGTGGACGGAAAAGATATTTTAGCAGTTTACCAGGCAGCGGAGGAAGCAATTGAACGAGCAAGAAATGGCGGAGGCCCGTCTTTGATTGAATGCATGACCTACCGAAACTACGGCCATTTCGAAGGAGATGCCCAAACCTATAAAACAAAGGATGAAAGAGCTGAGCACCTTGAAGAAAAGGACGCCATTCAAGGCTTTAAAAACTATCTGTTAAAAGAGACGGATGAAAAAAAACTGGCAGACATTGAACAAAGCGTGAATGAATCGATTGAAAAAGCAGTCTCCTTCAGCCAAGACAGCCCATATCCGAAAGAATCAGAGCTGCTGACAGATGTATATGTCTCATATGAAAAAGGAGGAATGTAAGATGGCAAGAGTCATAAGCATGTCAGACGCGATCAATGAGGCGATGAAACTTGCGATGAGAAGGGACGAAAATGTGCTGTTGATCGGTGAGGATGTAGCCGGAGGAGCGGCAGTCGATCATTTGCAGGACGATGAAGCATGGGGCGGCGTATTAGGCGTCACCAAAGGGCTCGTTCAGGAATTTGGACGGAGCAGGGTGCTGGATACGCCTATTTCTGAAGCGGGCTATATGGGCGCCGCTATGGCTGCGGCATCCACAGGGCTGAGACCGATTGCGGAGCTGATGTTTAACGACTTCATCGGTACGTGCTTTGACCAGGTCATCAACCAAGGGGCAAAATTCCGCTATATGTTCGGCGGAAAAGCGCAAGTGCCAATTACCGTCCGCACCACATACGGAGCGGGTTTCCGGGCTGCGGCACAGCACTCCCAGGCGCTGTACGGCCTTTTCACAAGCATTCCGGGGCTGAAGACGGTTGTTCCATCGAATCCGTATGACGCCAAAGGCCTGCTGCTTGCGGCAATCGAAGACAACGATCCGGTGTTCTTTTTTGAAGACAAAACGTCCTACAACATGAAAGGCGAAGTGCCGGAAGAGTATTATACAATCCCGCTTGGAAAAGCGGACATCAAACGCGAGGGCAGCGACATCACGCTGTTTGCGATCGGCAAGCAGGTCAATACCGCACTCGAAGCGGCAGCACAATTATCAGAAAAAGGCATCGAAGCCGAGGTACTCGATCCCCGCAGTCTGTCTCCTCTGGATGAGGACGCGATTTTCACATCATTAGAAAAAACAAACCGGCTGATCATCGTGGACGAAGCCAACCCGCGATGCAGCATAGCGACAGATATTGCCGCGATTGTGGCCGACAAAGGCTTTGATCTGCTCGATGCGCCGATTAAGCGGATTACAGCGCCGCACACACCTGTGCCGTTTTCGCCAGTGCTTGAAGATCAATATTTGCCGACACCAGATAAAATCGTCAGCGTCACGCTTGAATTGCTTGGCGAGCCGGCAGTGAATTAAAGGGGGGACACATATGGCGGTCAAAGTAGTGATGCCAAAGTTGGGAATGGCCATGAAACAAGGAGAAGTATCGATTTGGAACAAAAAAGTGGGAGATCCGGTTGAAAAAGGAGAAAGCATCGCCAGCATTCAGTCGGAAAAAATTGAAATGGAAATTGAGGCGCCAGAAAAGGGCACGCTCATTGATATCAAGGTGAAAGAAGGGGAAGAGGTTCCGCCCGGTACGGCCATCTGCTACATCGGGGATGCCGATGAATCGGTGCAGGAAGAAACGGAAGAGCCAGCCGCTGAAGCAAGCAGGCAAGCAGTTCCCCAGCCTCCTAAACATGAAAACAAACCCGCAAACACTAAAAAAGATAGACTGAAAATCTCTCCAGTCGCCAGAAAAATAGCGGAAAAAGCAGGGTTAGACCTGAAAAATCTGAAGGGCACGGGACCGGGCGGACGAATCGTGAAGGATGATGTCACAAAGGCGCTTTCTGAACAAAAAAGAGAACAGGCTGAGCCAGTATCCGACCAAAAGGCGCAGGAAACGCCGGTTACAGGCATGAGAAAAGTGATCGCGTCCAGAATGCAGGAAAGCTTGGCAAACAGCGCCCAGCTGACGATTACAATGAAGGCTGATATCACTAAGCTGGCAGCGCTTCAAAAACAGCTTGCACCGACAGCAGAGGAACGGCACGGCACGAAATTAACGATGACTCATTTTGTCTCAAGAGCTGCGGTGCTCGCTCTCCAATCACATCCTATGCTGAACAGCTTCTACAAAAATGAGCGCATTATCACACATCCTCATGTTCATCTTGGAATGGCTGTTGCTCTTGAAAAAGGGTTGGTTGTGCCTGTGATCCGCCATGCTGAAAAGAAATCGCTGATTGAACTGGCTCAATCCATCTCGGAAAATGCCAAAAAAGCACGCGAGGGACGGGCGGGAAGCGAAGAACTGCAAGGCTCAACCTTCTCTATTACAAACCTTGGCGCTTTTGGAGTGGAGCATTTCACGCCGATATTAAATCCGCCGGAAACAGGCATACTCGGCATCGGAGCAAGCTATGACACGCCGGTGTATCTAGGGGAGGAAATTGTCAGAAGCACGGTCCTGCCGCTCAGCCTGACATTTGATCACAGAGTCTGTGACGGCGCTCCGGCTGCTGCCTTTCTGAAGGCGATTAAAACATATTTGGAAGAACCGGCAGCATTAATTTTATAGGAAAAGCAGGTGAAAACGACATGACACTAGCCATTATCGGAGGGGGACCGGCAGGCTATGCCGCTGCAGTCTCAGCGGCACAGCAGGGCAGAAACGTGCTGCTCATTGACAAAGGCTCGCTTGGAGGAACCTGTCTGAATGAAGGCTGCATTCCGACGAAGTCTTTGTTAGAAAGCGCAAACGTACTTGATAAAATCAAACATGCCGGGCGCTTCGGAATTGAACTTCCGCCTGGTGCAATCTCGGTTGATTGGAACAAGATGCAGAGCAGGAAACAGCAGGTTGTCAGCCAGCTTGTCCAAGGCGTACAGTACTTAATGAAGAAAAATCAAATACAGGTCGTAAAGGGAGAGGCTTCCTTTCTTTCTGACAAGAAGCTCTTGATCAAAGGGGAGAACGGAAAAGAAATCAGAGAGGCGGAACAAATATTGATCGCAACCGGATCAGAGCCGATCGAGCTGCCCTTTGCCCCGTTTGACGGCGAATGGGTGATTGATAGCAAAGACGCACTCGCCCTTTCAGACATTCCCGCTTCGCTTGTGATTGTCGGCGGCGGTGTGATCGGCTGCGAGTATGCCGGATTGTTCGCCAGACTTGGAACGAAGGTGACGATCATTGAAACAGCCGGCCAGCTGATTCCGGCAGAGGATGAGGATATCGCCCGTCACTTTCAGGAAAAGCTTGAGGAAGACGGAGTTGAAGTTCATACCTCCTCCCGGTTAGAGCGTGTTGATCCAGCAGCCAAAACGGCGATATGGAAAAGCGGACAGCGTGAGTTTAAGACGAAGGCCGATTATGTGCTGGTGGCGATTGGAAGAAAACCTCGTCTGGATGGATTACAGCTTGAGCAGGCGGGAATTGATTTTTCCCATAAAGGTATTCCCGTAAATGAGCAGATGCAGACCAATGTGCCTCATATCTACGCATGCGGGGACGCGATCGGTGGCATTCAGCTGGCTCATGCCGCTTTCCATGAAGGGATCATCGCAGCTTCACACGCTTCAGGACGGAACGTCAAAATGAACGAAAAAAATGTGCCCCGATGTATTTATACATCCCCGGAAATTGCTTGTATCGGATTGACAGAAAAACAGGCGAGACACGTTTACGGAGATGTACAGATTGGTGAATTTCCTTTTTCCGCAAACGGGAAGGCGCTCATCAAACACCAAGCAGAAGGAAAGGTCAAAATCGTGGTTGAGCCGGAGTTCAATGAAATTGTCGGAGTATCAATGATCGGACCAGATGTGACCGAGCTCATCGGCCAGGCGGCTGCCATCATGAACGGTGAAATGACGGCGGATATGGCAGAGCATTTTATCGCGGCTCATCCGACACTCTCGGAAACGCTGCACGAAGCATTGTTAAGCACAATTGGGCTTGCGGTGCATGCATAACAAGAAAAGCTGGCGAATGCGCCAGCTTTTTTATTGTTGAAAGCGCTTTACTTTTCCCCTACAATAGATGAAAACGGCGTGTAAGGGAGGAACGATCAAGGAATGAATTCGATCCCGAACGATTTGCAAACCTGGAAACGTTTTGTGAAGGACGGCGTGCTGGACGAAGCCCGAATAAGAAAAAGGATAGCCGAGTCCTGGCATCGCTGCAGAAAGGCTGAGGTTAACCCCTATTTGGAAAAAGGCCCGAAGGTTTTGCAGCAAACGGAGCTGGATCAGCAGTCAAACAAACATTCATTCTTTCTGTCGACCGCAATGCCTTACCTGGAAAAATTGCTGCCTGCAATAAAAGAAATGGAAATGATGGCGCTATTAATTGATGCGGACGGCGTGGTGCTGGCGCTTGACGGGCATCGCCGCGCGCTCCATGAAGCCAAACGCATTAACTTTATCGAAGGCGCGTGCTGGACGGAAACGGCGGTTGGCACAAATGCAATCGGAACGGCGCTTCACATTAGCGAGCCGGTTGTCATTGAAGGTTCAGAGCATTATTCTGTCGCCTCCCATCACTGGAATTGCTCAGCAGCACCGATTCATTATGAGGACGGCAGTCTTGCGGGGGTGATTGATATCTCTTGCCCCGCAGCGCACACACCCCTAAATATGCTAGGCATTGCCACGGCGATTGCCTATGCCGCGGAACGAGAATTGGCAGCCAAAAGCAGGGAGAAAGAGCTTGAACTGCTCAGCCGCTTTGCCGATAGGGCATCGTCCCGTGTGCCGATCGTGCTTTGCAATGCCAAACAGCACATCATCGGCGCAAGCCTACCGATACAAACGTCAATACCGGATTGGCAAGGCCGGCATCTTTATGAGTTGAAGGAAAGGGGTTTTACGATCGAAAAAGCGGTCACCATGGGGGACAGCGGCAATTGTTTTTATTTATCGGAACAAAAGAAAAAAACGGCCTTTCGATTTAATGGAGTCCTCGGACAAAGCAGGCAATCGCAAGCCATGCTCATAAGCCTCGAACGAGCGGCCGCGGCAGATGCGACAGTTTGTCTGTCGGGCGAAACCGGCACGGGGAAGGAAGTCGCGGCCCGCGCGCTACATGAAAACAGCGACCGTAAGCACGGGCCGTTTGTAGCCGTGAATTGCGGAGCGATCCCGTCGGATTTAATCGAAAGCGAGCTGTTCGGCTATACAGAAGGCGCTTTTACGGGAGCGAAACGAAATGGCTACAAAGGCGCCTTCCAAAAAGCGAATCATGGCACCTTATTTCTAGATGAAATCGGAGAAATTTCCCACTCGATGCAGGTAGCGCTTTTACGGGTGCTTCAGGAACGCAAGATTACGCCGATTGGCGGGACAAAGGAAATTCCAGTTGATATCAGAGTGATTGCTGCCACACATTGTGATTTGCGTGAACTCGCAGAAAGCGGAAAAATCAGAGAGGACCTGTTTTACCGCCTTCATGTCTACCCGATTCAGCTTCCTCCTCTGCGGAACCGTCTTGAAGATATTGAGGATCTCTTTGCGTACTACACACAGAAAAATGGATGGCCGGGAGAGCTTCCGCCAGGCTTTTTGGACGTGCTGAAGCAATGGAAGTGGCCGGGGAATATCCGCGAGCTGTTTAATGTTTTTGAACGCCTTTCCATCAGATTTCCGGACGGAAGGCTGAGTGACGAGCCGCTTTCCTTATTGCTCGAAGCGTCAGGCTTGCCGATCGGCCCCGTAAAAGAAAAGCGGGCTGAAACAAAGGCGCTGAATCTCCGAGAGCAAATTCAAAAAGATATCCTCATCAATGCGCTTGAAACAGCAAAAGGAAACGTCTCCAAAGCAGCAAAAATCAGCGGCATTCCGCGCAGCACCTTCTACAAACGATTGAAAAAATTTAATATGACCGCTGGATCATAAAGCATACTTCTTTCAAGAAGTGGAAACGTTATGTGTGAAGGAGGGTGTTGAGATGAATATACAGAGAGCAAAAGAAATCGTGGAATCACCGGATATGAAAAAAGTAACATACAACGGAGTGCCGATTTACATTCAGCATGTGAATGAAGAAACCGGAACAGCAAGAATTTATCCGCTGGATGAACCGCAGCAGGAGCATGAAGTGCTTTTGAACAACTTAAAAGAGGATTAAACAAAAATGGCCCGCTTTTCATAAGCAGGCCATTTTGTTATGCTCGCGGCGCAAATAGAATCACACAAACGCCAATCAGACAAATCAGTGCGCCGATCCAGTCATACAGATCTGGAGTTTTCCGATCGACAAGCCACCCCCAAAAGACAGCTAGTACGATGAACACCCCTCCATAAGCGGCGTATACACGGCCGAAGGAAGGGAAGGATTGAAACGTCGGGAGAATGCCGTACACAATCAAGATCAGCGCCCCGGCTACCCCGTACCCGACGGGCTTCGCTTCTCTCAGCCACAGCCAAATCAAATAGCCCCCGCCAATTTCAGCAAGTCCCGCCGCTAGAAATAAAAGAATGGTCATCAGCATCACGCACACCCTTCAAACTGCAGTTGTATTTCATTATAAAGGAGCGAGACGCGTTAAAGCTTCGGATTCTCTTCAAATTCCTTCAAATACACACTGCGCTGAATCTCCGTAAATTGGCTGACCCAATTGTTTTTCGCCTCTTCCGTCATATGGGGCAGCATATAGCGTTCAACCGCTTCGAAAAATAATGGATTAGCTATGATGTTCCAAGTCGGAATGCGAACGATCTTGCCGTCAGTCTTCTCAATGATAATATCCTCAAAGAAAATCCCTTTCAAACTGTATTGATGGCGCCCCATATAAATGCGCTTGATTTCAGCAAATGGCACGCTGCGTTTTTTTGTGAAAATCTTCCCATCAGGTCCTTGTTTGATACGAAAAATAACATTTCCTCGGCTTGTGAACGCTGGTAAAACCATAGAAAATGTGATCAAGCCATAGACAATTGCCATCAATCCGCCACCTAAATAAAGCAGAGCGTATTTGGATTCGAACGTAATGGCTTCTGACACCAGCCACACACCTGCAATCACGGCGCCTCCAGTTGCGAGAAACAGCCAGATTCTGAAAAACATTTTGCTTTTCACTTTAATGACTTCATTGTTCTTCAATTGTTTTTCTCCTTTATCGCTCTTTAACAAAAAGCATATCTTTTATTATATCTACACTTGCTGTTATGACAGAAAATTCATTTTGCGTGATACCCGTGACAAGCCAAGTATGGCGGGTACCGGGCAGGATAAAAGCCATGTCATCCACTTCCGGCGCGTTATCTTTATCGTAAGACAGGCGCATCAGTGTATCCAGCTTTCCTTTACGCAATGCCAAATCATTTATAAACCGGGTAATGTCCTCCTGATAGTCGTGCTTTCCAAGGAATTCCTTCAGATAGGAGGGAGTCTCGGAAGCACCTTCCAGAAGTAATTCAAATTCATTTGATGTCAAAGCCAGGATAGATTCGCTTTTATCCTCGGTATCTATTATATTTAAAAACTCAGCTGCTTTTGTAAGCAATCCGTCACTTGATTCCATTTTTTTTATGCTATGTACTTGCTCATCAAAAAGAAGCTCATGGGAGTAGGTGCCAAATTTAGAAACGTGGCAGGAAACATTCCGTTCGCTGCCTTGTTCGTCAAACTTGGAAAGCTTTACTGTATAGTCCGCATCATTTAATACGTGGATAAACGGGCAGTACTCATCTTTTAACCTGTATTGATGATTCCGGTATTCAACAGCATCCTTCGCCAAAAGCGAACGGCAGGCTGCTTCAAATAAGAAACCGAGCTGCTCATCTTCAATTTCAGGGAAATAGGCTTGCTTCAGTGACATGCCCTGTTCAAAAAAGCCTTCGCTGTAAAAACAAAATATGAGCTCTTCTAAGCTGATCGTAAACTGATTCATAATTTATTCTCCTATCCGAATGAAAGTTTGCCTTTAAGGAAATGGGTTGCGCCGTGTATAAGCGAGTCCGCCGTTTTCTTTGCTTTGGCCATTCCTTTATGAATTGTTTTATTGGCCGCATCTATGCCGTCATTCACTGATTCTACGACCTTGCCGGCAGCTTCCAAGCCTTGCTTGGCTGTATCAACGACAGCATGAATCGGTTCTTTTAGCTTTATGGCTGCTTTTTCAGCGAAACCTGATGTGAATTTGGCAATTTTCTCCCCAACAAAACCGCCTACAGCGGAACCAATCGTACCGCCGATGACTGTGCCAACAGGGCCTAACACACTTCCGACGGCACCGCCGACGACTGCGCCTGCCGTTGCCCCGCCAGCGATAAAAATCGTGTTATTCACTGCATTGCCAACAGCTTTTGCATTTTCCCTTTTGAGCACTTCGGGTTTGTCTTCGTATTTCGAGTAGTTTTCTGCGATCTTTAAGCCTGCTCCAAACGTTTCTGTCGCTCCGGTTATCAGTGTCGCTGTAATGGCATTTCCTTTTGCGAATTTCAAGCCTGTTTTTCCGACATCCTTCAGCGTTGAGCGTACGCCGGCTTCATTAACAAATCCTCTTGTATAGCTCCTTACGCTGTTTGAAAAATTCACTGTGTCCTGCGGAAAGTACTTTGTAAACTTTTTATGTACCAGATCAGAAAATGGTCGGTTTGTCTTTTTAAACAGATATTTTGGGTTCAAAAGCACTCTGGCTGCTTTTTGATAACGGGAGCTGTCTACTGCTCTTGAAATGTCTAATAGAATGTTTGAATGGCGTGCAGTATGTAAGCCGCTTGGCTGTTTCACAAACTTTGTAAGCCCTAATCCGTAGTATTTTCCCTGGGTCAGCATAAGGGCGGTTAAGCTTGTCATCGTTCCATATTTGTCATAAGCGTTATAAAGCTTTCGTAAAATATTGTCTTGCTCAACAAATTTGTCGCTCGTTTTTCTGATGAATATCTCATTGTCACTCAGCTTGCTGACGAGCGCTTTTCCTGAGCTCCAAGCATCCCCGACCCCCGAAAAACAGCTGCTGTAGCGGGGATCGCATTGTAAAATCAGCTGTCCCAGCTCCCCATGCAAATCCTTATATTTGTTTTCCATATCAGTTAATTCTGTGACCACATCATTTGCCAGCTGTTCAAGCTTATCCGGATCAACTGCAATGTTTCCTGACACGCTATTCACCTCTCGAGTTTATGTCTTTCCTCTCTTGCTTTTCTTTCTAATTCTTCCATTCTGGCAATCTCAGCTTTTCGTTCTTCTATTTTTACGGCAGCTGCCTTAAGTTCCTGGCTTGTTTCAAGCAGCTCCTGTTCGAACTGGTCGTAGGCAGCTCTTGTTTCCTCAAAATCCTGGTCAAATGTGTCTCTTGCTTTTCCCTGCCACGCATCGCCCAATGCAGATAACCGGGAGTCAAGGAGCATTTTTGAGCTTCTGACCTCTTCTGCGGCTGCACTGTACTGATTTGCAAGCTCGATGACTTTATATGAGTCCAACTTTTGTCCCCCTGCCTTTCCTAAATTAACGCACAAATGGATGTTTTATATAAATGATTATAAATAATTCGGCATGTATCCGAATCGTACAAAAGAACCTTTTCATAAGAACTGGAAGGGCGTATATTCACTCAAATTTCACAGATGATGAGACTTTGAGAGTGCAAAAAAGGTAAAAAAATCAAATTTCTTACATGATAGCAATTGAGAAATTTCCCGCTCTATGGGAAAAAAAACTAAAACTGATCAAATGACCTAAGTGCGCCAAAAGCATTACGAGACAAGCTGTCACATGATATAAATAAAATGTAAACGTTATCAAGGAGGTCGTCATATGAAGAAAAAATCATTCTCAATCGTAATAGCGGGCGGAGGGAGCACATTTACTCCCGGGATTGTTCTGATGCTCTTGGACCATTTGGAGGAGTTTCCGATCAGAAAGCTGAAGCTGTATGACAATGATAAGGAAAGACAGGAGCGGATTGCGGGAGCCTGTGACGTTTTTATCAGAGAAAAAGCACCTGAAATTGAATTTACAGCGACGACTGATCCGGAAGAAGCTTTTACAGACGTTGATTTTGTCATGGCACACATCAGGGTAGGGAAATACGCGATGCGCGCGCTTGATGAGCAAATTCCGCTGAAGTACGGAGTTGTGGGCCAGGAGACGTGCGGGCCGGGCGGTATCGCATACGGTATGCGTTCAATTGGCGGCGTGCTTGAAATATTAGATTACATGGAAACATACTCGCCAGATGCGTGGATGCTGAATTACTCCAACCCGGCGGCGATTGTGGCGGAAGCAACGAGACGCCTCAGACCGAACTCAAAAATCCTCAACATCTGTGATATGCCGGTTGGTATCGAAGACCGTATGGCGCAAATTCTCGGCCTGTCCTCAAGAAAAGAAATGAAGGTCCGGTATTACGGGTTAAATCATTTCGGCTGGTGGACATCCATTCAGGATCAAGAGGGCAATGATTTAATGCCGAAGCTGAAGGAACATGTGTCTCAGTACGGGTATATTCCGAACGCAGAGTCCGAAGCGGTGGAGGCGAGCTGGAATGACACGTTCGCAAAAGCGCGTGACGTGCAGGCCGCCGATCCAGACACATTGCCGAATACGTATTTACAATATTATCTGTTCCCGGATGACATGGTGAAAAAATCAAATCCGAACCATACGCGGGCAAACGAAGTCATGGAAGGACGCGAAGCCTTTATTTTCAGCCAATGCGATATGATTGCACGCGAGCAGTCCTCTAAAAACAGCGACATCAAAATAGACGATCACGCGTCATATATCGTCGATCTGGCTCGTGCCATTGCCTACAATACAGGTGAAAGAATGCTTTTAATCGTTGAAAATAACGGCGCAATCGCAAACTTTGACCCGACAGCGATGGTAGAGGTGCCGTGTATCGTCGGCTCAAACGGGCCTGAACCGATCACAGTCGGAAACATTCCGCAGTTCCAAAAAGGACTGATGGAGCAGCAGGTATCAGTTGAGAAATTGACAGTTGAGGCGTGGACGGAAAAATCCTTCCAAAAACTATGGCAGGCGCTCATTCTCTCAAAAACAGTGCCGAACGCCCGTGTGGCAAGGCTCATTCTCGAAGATTTAATGGAAGCCAATAAAGATTTCTGGCCTGAGCTTGATCAAAGCCCTAGCCGCATCTCCTAACTGAAAAATCCCCCATTTTCGAAATCTATATTGTATATAATAGAAAGAAAATGGGGGGATCTGATATGCAGCTCGAAGAACTGATTAATCAGCATTACAGTAAATTAAATGACAATGATTTTCATATTCTGAAATATATATTGAATCACAAGAACACGTGCTATCGTCTTGGAATCGATGCCCTTGCGAAAGCGTGCAGTGTATCGCGTTCCTCGATTTTGCGTCTTGCCCAAAAGCTTGGTTTCAGCGGCTACAGTGAATTTCGCGTTTTTTTGAAGTGGGAAGATCAGTCGGAAGAAGGCGAGAGTATGAGTTTTCAAAAGCTGCTGGATGACATTGAAGCAAACCTGAAATTTTTAAGGACAAAGGACATGACGGACATGTGCCAGCTGATTGATGAAGCGGACCGCATGTTCGTGTACGGGTCCGGAACGGCGCAAAAGATATGCGCCCATGATTTGCAAAGAATGTTTATCCCTCTCAATAAGTATCTGATTTTAATTGAGGGCAGAAATGAATTTGACCAGATGCAGGATGATTTTAAGGTGAATGACCTGTTTATCATCATTTCGCTGTCCGGAGAAACGCCTGAGCTGATCCCGCAGGCAAGAATGCTTTCCGCAAAGGGTGTTCCCTTTATTTCCATCACGAATCTGAAAAACAATGTCCTCGCCCAACTGACACCGCATAATCTTTATGCGACAAGCAAGGCCGTGACATTGAGCGATAAAAAAGAAATTGTCGCTTTTGCGCCGTTTTTTCTCGTTGGCGAAGCATTATTCCGCGCATATGTTGATTACAAAGAAGCTGAAAAAAATGACATTGAGTAGCAGGGGGTTTTGATATGATGCAAAAAGTCCAGCGCTTTGGAAGCGCGATGTTTGTGCCTGTTCTATTATTCGCGTTCGCCGGCATTATTGTCGGTGTCAGCACACTTTTCAAAAACGAAACCCTGATGGGCCCGCTCGCCGATCCTGACGGGTTTTGGTACCAGTGCTGGTATATCATTGAGCAGGGCGGCTGGACCGTATTTAATCAAATGCCGCTCTTATTTGCCATCGGCATCCCAGTCGCTTTGGCGAAAAAAGCTCAGGCGCGTGCTTGTTTGGAAGCGCTTACGGTTTACTTGACGTTCAACTACTTTGTCAGCTCGATCCTGACGGTATGGGGAGGAGCATTCGGCGTCGACATGAACCAAGAGGTCGGCGGAACGAGCGGACTAACGATGATTGCCGGCATTAAAACGCTTGATACCAACATTATTGGGGCAATCTTTATTTCTTCCATTGTTGTATTTTTGCATAACCGCTATTTTGATAAAAAACTGCCTGATTTTCTCGGCATCTTTCAAGGCTCCACGTATATCGTCATGATTTCCTTCTTCATTATGATTCCGGTCGCTCTGGCCGTTTCTTTTATCTGGCCGATGGTCCAAACGGGAATCGGCTCGCTTCAAAGCTTCCTTGTTGCCTCGGGGGCAGCAGGTGTATGGGTTTACACGTTCCTGGAACGGATTTTGATCCCGACCGGTCTTCATCATTTTATTTACACGCCGTTCATCTACGGCCCGGCTGTGGCGGAAGGCGGTATCGTCACGTATTGGGCGCAGCACCTCGGTGAATATTCACAAAGCGCCAAACCGCTGAAGGAGCTGTTCCCGCAAGGCGGATTCGCGCTTCACGGCAATTCGAAAATCTTCGGCATTCCGGGGATTGCGCTCGCGTTTTATGTCACAGCCAAAAAGGAAAAGAAAAAACTCGTCGCCGGCCTGCTGATTCCTGTCACACTTACGGCGATCGTCGCCGGCATTACAGAGCCGATTGAGTTTACTTTCTTATTCATCTCTCCTTTCCTATTTGCGGTTCACGCCGTACTCGCCGCGACAATGTCGACGGTCATGTATATGGCCGGTGTTGTCGGAAACATGGGGGGCGGGTTAATCGAGGCGGTTACCCTGAACTGGATTCCGCTCTTTGGCAGCCACGGTATGACGTATGTGTATCAAGTTCTGATTGGACTCTCATTTACTGCTATTTATTTTTTCGTCTTCCGATTTCTGATCCTTAAATTCAATATTGCCACACCGGGACGTGAAATTGACGATCAGCAGGAAACAAAGCTGTATTCAAAACAGGAATACAGAGAAAGAAAAAACAAAAAGGACGAAACAGCCTCCGCTGCGGAAACGGCAGATGAAACCGCTGCATTGTACATCGAAGCGTTAGGCGGAAAAGACAACATCACCGAGGTCACAAACTGCGCCACCCGCCTCAGAGTCAGCGTCAAGGATGAAAAAAAGGTCGAACCCGACAGCGTCTTCCGCGCGCTTGGCGCACACGGCGTCGTCAGAAACGGGAAAGCGTTTCAGGTGATTATTGGATTGAGTGTGCCGCAAATGCGGGAGCGTGTGGAAAAATTACTAAGTTGAATAGTCAAGGTTTATCAGTGCGCTGTTTTAAGACAGCGCATTTTTGTTTGTCATACGTTTGCCATCTATAAGTGTAAGGGATGTTTATCAAAAATTAGGGGGTAGAAAAATGGAGAACTATACAACATTTTTAGGTCTTTACAAACCTGAAAAAACTGAAAGTGTTGAAATTGATTCAAAGCTTGCTGAGAATTTTGAAACAATCGATCGTAAAATTGGGACTGCACTCTATGATGGAACAACAACATTTGAAAACTTAAATGAACGACTCAAAATGTATGAAAACAGATTTGAGTATCATGAAGAACGAAACGTAATGGATTATGGAGCCAAAGGAGACGGAGTTACGGATGATACGCAAGCATTTCAGGATGCGATGGCCGAGGGCGGTTATCTGATAAAAGTTCCTGCAGGCGTATTTAGGGTATCTGGATTGCTTGTTCCTTCGAATACAATGCTGATTGGAGCAGGTAAGAAAAGAACCATCATCAAGTTATTAGACGACACACCAGTGGGTCACTCTGTACTTACCAATAGTGATCATACAAATGGTAATGAAAATATCTATATTGGACATGTAACACTGGACTGGAATAAAGATACGCGCCCTGCTGGGTGGAAGATCCCTAAAGGCCCCACTTCAAGCTGCTTGCTTTTTGCAAATGTGGATTACTCATTTGTGGAGCATGTTTTTGCAAAAAATGCCGGCCTTCACGGATTCGATGCTACAAGCCCAAATTATAACAGACATGGAGAAAATGATGATCCTGCCTTTTATCAGCTTGGTGGCTGCAACTTTGTAACCTTTTCATATTGTGAAGCAACAGGCTCGGGTGATGACAATTTCACATGCCACTTTGGAAAGCATACGACTTTCAGTCATTGTCTATCCTATCATCCAATGGGGTTAAATGATGGATCTTCAAATACAAACTGTTTTGAAATTGATGATGGCTCACAGGATGTAATGGTTGATAGCTGCATCGCAATTGGAGGAGTTCGAGGATTTGAAATTAAAGCACATGACTATGCTCCGGCTGCGAAAAGAGTTCAGCTCGTGAACTGCCGTGCCTATGAGAATGCGATTAGTTTTTGCATTCGGCATATAGGACACCACACAGCAAGTGATCCTCAATCAGCATCAGCTCATGATGTTCAGCTGGCTAACTGTATCGCATATAACCCTAAGCCAAATGATCTTTATAAAGGGGCAGGACCAAATGCTCTGCAAATTTCAGGCTACGATGGTGTCAACGTGGTGAATTTTCATGCTATATGCGATGATTCATCAATTAACTATAAGGGAAATTCAGTTGTAAGTGTGTATTATAAAGGGCGCCTAATCAATTTGAAGAATATAACGATTCGAGGATTTAAGACTGCTGATAATGATATTTATATTGTAGGTGGCGACAATTCTGTCGGCAAAGTAATGATTGATGGTGTGACTTTGATTGATTCAGCCGAAAAGGGTGTTGTTTTCGGGAGCGGTATGTACGAGTCTGTCGTTAGTAATGTATGGGGGCAAAGATCGCCTAAAAATAACAGTGGTACTGTTGGTATTTATTCTACTGATCCGGATCTCAATGTTTCTAATTGTGATTTTTCAGGCTACGAAACCGACTTTAAAATTGGCGGAGTCGTGACGCCGTACTTTTTGTTTAAACATAAAGGAAGCGGAGTTATTGGTTCTCGTGAATCTCATGCTACTGGAAATAATAATTTTGTAGCCGGATCAGTTCGGGGAAGAGCAACTGGCGCTGCCCAATCTTCAGTGATTGCCTCATATAATACGATCAATCCGAATTCAGACTCAGTTGCTCTGGGATGGGCAAGCGGGAGCACACCATCCTCAGCAAACAGAAAGATTGAACTTCATGCAAAAGATGGAACGATTAAGGCTTCAGGAAGCATAAAAAGTTCCCAAACGTTCACCGATTACGCAGAGTATTTTGAGAGTTTAAGCGGTGACAAAATTCCGACAGGAACCTTGGTTACTCTGGAAGGAGATAAGATTAGACCTGCGAATAAAGGTGACATTATGCTTGGAGTTATTTCTGAAACAGCAGGTGTGATTCTTGGTGAGTCAAGCTTTCATTGGTCCGGAAGATACTTGAAGAATGATTTTGGCGGATATATTTATGAGAAACAGAAAGGTGCTAATGGCCAGCTCGTCATGGCACCTAGGGAAAATCCCGATTATAAGCCGAATAAGAACTATGCTTCTAGGGAAGACAGGGATGAATGGAATGTTGTGGGGCTTGTAGGGCAGGTTTATGTAAGATGTGACAGCACAGTAAAAGCTGGAGACTTTATTCAAGCACATAACGGAATTGCAACAAAAACTGAATCTCCTAAACAAAACTGGCAGGTCATGAGAGTAATAAAAGAGTTCGACAAGAGCAAGGAATATGGAGTGGCTTTAGTTTTTATTAGGTAATATAAAATGTGCAGATCCTAAATAGAGGTGCTTTGCGCTCTATTTAGGGTTTTACATAAGATTTTAGAAATGTATCACCTCATTTTTTATCAGAGAAGCATTCCTCGCAAAAAAGGTCTTCGTTTTAACATTTCTATTTTTATTTTTCCTTTAGTTCAATTTATCTTTATAGTGTCTTTTCATTGACCTTAGTCAATCCCGCATCTTAACTTCTGTAGAGTAAAATTAATGATACTTTTAATGAATGCAGTTCAGCCAGGGAATGCTCTTAAATGAAAGGTAAGGTGAGTATTGTCATCAATCGGTTTTATTGCATTCGGCTCGATGGGCACTGAGAAGCCTCTTTTCGGAGCGTATAAAGCCCGAGTGCTCTGCTCTTAAAAACATTCGTACTTAAGCCACAATAAGGGTTTTCCTTTCAATTCACTTTCAACTTATTTGCTGCATTGTCTTTTCAGACGAACTCCTTTTAAAACACAGTCTCTAAATCGATATTAGATTCAGAGTTTTTTCTTTACTTTCATAACACATCCTAAAAGTAAAATTCTTTCATCAAGCTCCGCAAACAATTAAAATAAAAAGTACATATTGCTAAAGGGATTTGGAGGCTTTTACATGTCAAAGGCTTTATCATATTTAAAACCATACTCACTTCTGGTGGGAATTGCGCTAATTCTCATGCTGACGGAACTCGCGGTTGAACTGGTACAGCCTCTATTGATTGCAAAAATCATCGACGATGGGATTTTGAAGCAAGACATGCGGCACGTTTGGGTATGGGGTGCGGTCATGATCGGACTGACCATTTTATCATTTGCGGCGGGTATGCTGAATTCCTTTTACGCTGCCCATGTCAGCCAAAGCTTTTCCTATGATACGAGAAAAGGGCTTTTTCAAAAAATCCAGTCCTTCTCTTATTCAACATTTGGACAGTTTTCGTCCTCATCCTATATGACAAGGCTCACAAACGATGTAACACAGGTGCAAAACCTGATTTTTATGAGCCTGAGGTTTATGCTGCGTGCGCCGTTAATGATTGTGGGCGGCATTGTGCTGTCACTCGCTGTTAACGTGAAGCTCGGCTTTTTTCTTCTTGTGACGATTCCGATCCTGATTTTGTTTTTGCTTTGGGTACTGAAAAAAGGCGGAGCGCTGTTTAGGTCTGTGCAGAAACGGCTGGATCAAGTGAATACGATCATGCAGGAAAATTTAACTGCGATCAAGCTGATTAAAGCGCTGCTGCGCGGAAGCCATGAGGTCAAGAGATTTATCAAAGCAAACACGATGCTGATGCAAAAAACGGTCTCGGCATTTCAGCTTGTAGAATTTACGATGCCTGTGCTGATGCTGCTGATGAACCTCTGCATTCTGTTTATTTTATGGGCGGGAGCTCACAGCATTACAAGCGGAGGCACTCAGGTCGGCGATGTCGTCGCGGTTATTAACTATGCGACACGAATTACGGGTGCGCTTTCTATGTTCCCATTTTTGATTATGATTTTCACCCGGGCAAAAGCCTCAGGCGACAGAATCGGCGAAGTGCTTGAAACAGAAGGTGACGAGCAGGAGGGAGGATTACTCTCAGATCGCTTGTCAGGCCGAATTGACTTTCAGGATGTGTCCTTCCGATATCCGGATATGGACAGAGAAGCGCTGCGGCATGTCACATTTTCCGCAAAGCCGAAAGAAACGATCGCGATTCTCGGGGCGACAGGATCAGGAAAATCAACGCTTTTTCAGCTCATCCCGCGGCTTTATCAGCCGGATTCGGGCAGCATTTACATAGATGAAAAGCCAATTGATGACTTTCCGGCCGAGGGTCTTCGCAAGCAAATCGGATTTGTGCCCCAGGAAGTGCTCTTGTTTTCAGGCACAATCAAAGAAAATATTGCTTGGGGCAAAGAACATGCTTCACTTGATGAAATAATGGAAGCGGCAAAACATGCGCAAATCCATGAAACGATCATGAAGCTTCCAAAGGGATATGATACCGTTCTGGGACAAAGAGGCGTCAATTTGTCCGGCGGCCAAAAGCAGCGGATTTCTATTGCACGGGCGCTCATCAGAAAACCATCCATCCTTCTTTTGGATGACAGCACAAGCGCGCTTGACCTGCAAACGGAAGCGAATCTGCTTGAGGCCATCAGCACATATGAGTGCACAACCTTAATCATTACACAAAAAATAACAACGGCCATGAAAGCTGATGAAATCTTGCTGCTGGAGGATGGCGAGCTGATAGAAAAAGGCACACACAGCGAGCTGCTTTCTGAATCACATTTATACAAGCGCATTTACGAGTCGCAATTCGGAAGGGAGGGGAGCGAGTCATGCTGAAAGACATCCGCAAGCCTTTCCAATATCCCAAAATCCCAATCGATAAAAAGGAACGCGCCAAAAAAAGAGCGAAAGCAAAGGATACAAAAGGCACCCTGAGACGAATCTGGTTGTACCTGGCAGAACGAAAAGGGCTGCTCATACTCGTTATGCTGATGGTCGTAATCAGCGCGATATTCGGCCTCCTCGGCCCCTTTGTGATCGGAAAGGCCATCGATCATTTCATCGTCGGCCAGACGGTCAGCGGGCTTATTCCCGTTCTGCTCATTCTGCTTGGCATATATCTCATTCAATCTTTGTCACTCTGGTTTCAAAACTATTGGATGATCACGATTTCGCAAGGCACAGTCTTTAGAATGCGAAGCGAGCTGTTCACCCATCTGCATGAGCTGCCGATCCCGTTTTTTGATAAACAGCGGCATGGAGAGCTGATGAGCCGGGTGACCAATGACATCGAAAATGTCAGCTCCACTTTAAATACGTCAGTGATTCAAATTCTGTCGAGCGTCATTACCTTCGTCGGAACGATTGCCGTCATGCTGTATATGAGTCCGCTGCTGACGGTGATTACGCTGACGATCATTCCAGTAATG
Source organism: Bacillus sp. LBG-1-113 (assembly GCF_020708615.1). NCBI lineage: Bacteria > Bacillati > Bacillota > Bacilli > Caryophanales > Bacillaceae > Bacillus > Bacillus sp. LBG-1-113. The sequence goes on from NZ_JAJFDG010000004.1 coordinate 286,426, forward strand.
GCGGTAAGTTTGAAATGGATCACTAACCGTACGGGGAAACTCTTTAAAGAACAGCAAAAAAACCTTGGCGAGCTGAACGGATATATTGAAGAAAGCATTTCAGGCGCAAAGGTCATCAAAGCGTATTCACGGGAAGACCAGATCACAGCTGAATTTCTGGAAAAAAACGCCGCACTCAAGACTTCAGGCTTCTGGGCACAGACGATTTCCGGCTTTATCCCGAAAGTGATGAACTCTTTAAACAATTTAAGCTTTACAATCATTGCCGCAATCGGCGGACTGTTTGCGCTGAAAGGCTGGATATCCATCGGCACCATCGTTGTCTTTGCCGAGTACTCAAGACAGTTCACACGCCCTTTAAATGATCTGGCCAATCAGTTTAATACGATGCTGTCCGCTATTGCCGGCGCTGAACGGGTGTTTGACGTGCTGGATGAAAAAGAGGAGCGGGAGGATGAAAAGAATGCTCTGCATCAGCCGATACAAACAGGCAGCATTGAATTCCGAAATGTTTCCTTCGGCTACGAGGAAAACACTCAGACGCTGAAACACCTTCAATTTACAGTGCCGGCCGGGCAGTCAATCGCCTTTGTCGGCCCGACGGGAGCGGGGAAAACCACTATAACCAATCTCCTTGCCCGTTTTTACGAGCCCAATGAGGGGAGCATTTTAATCGACGGGATTGATATTAAAAAGCTGACAAGAGCCAGCCTGAGAAAAAACATGGGGTTTGTGCTTCAGGATTCGTTCTTGTTCCAAGGCACGATCAGAGAAAATATCCGCTACGGCAGGCTTGATGCCTCCGATCAGGAAGTCGAGGCCGCAGCAAAAACAGCGAATGCGCACAGCTTTATTACGCGGATGCCAAAAGGATATGATACAGTGCTGACACAAAACGGCTCGGGCATCAGTCAAGGGCAGAAGCAATTGATCTCCATAGCAAGAGCCGTGCTGGCCGATCCGGTTCTGCTCATTTTGGATGAAGCGACAAGCAACATTGATACCGTAACAGAAGTGAAAATCCAAGAAGCGCTTGCCCGCTTAATGGAGGGGAGAACGAGCGTCATCATTGCCCACAGGCTGAATACCATTCAACGAGCGGATCAGATTGTTGTGTTAAAAGACGGCGAAATGATTGAAAAAGGCAGCCATGATGAGCTGATACGCCAAAAAGGATTTTACAGTGACTTATACGAAAGCCAATTTAAGCAATAATGAAAAAGACCTTTGTCCTGCACAAAGGTCTTTTTTGTTACAGATTTATAGTACTTTCATTTCAATTTCGTAAAATGTAACAAAATTACTTGACGTAAACAAGTTATGTATATATACTAGCTTACATTAAGTAAGTGATAATATTTATCAAGGAGGATAAAAATGAATAAATCATTTGAAATTGGCACATTACTTTTAAGAGTCATCACAGGTATTATCTTTTTTGTTCATGGTTTATCAAAGTTTCAGGCAATGGAGGGCACGATCCAATTTTTCGGCAGCATAGGGCTTCCAAGCTTTATGGCGTATGTCATCGCAGCGATTGAACTCGTTGGCGGAGTGCTCGTCTTCTTCGGATTGGCTACACGTATTGTAGGTGTTCTGTTTGCTCTCACATTGATCGGAGCCATTATTACAGTGAAGCTGAAAGCGCCATTCATGGGGAACTCAGAATTTGATTACCTTCTGCTTCTGACATCCATTCACCTGGCGCTTTCTGGAAGCCGTTTCTTGGCGCTGGACTCATTTGTGTTTAAAGCAAAAAAGAACGAAAATGTATCAGCATAAGAAAAGAGGCATACAGCATGACCAGCATTCATGAGGGTACAACCATTGGCTATGTCAAACTCACAATCCGCAGTCTGGAGCGTTCCCTTCAGTTCTATTGCAATGTGATCGGCTTTCAAGTCTTGAAAAAGACGGACCGCCGAGCTGAATTAACGGCTGACGGAATACGCACCCTCCTTATTCTTGAAGAAAATCCAAGCGCTGTCGTCTTGCCTGAACGCACGGTAACGGGCCTCTATCACTTTGCGATTCTGCTGCCCAACAGAAAGGAACTTGGTATCGCACTTGCCCGCTTGATTGAAAACGGGATTGCCCTCGGACAGGGAGACCACGCTGTCAGCGAGGCGCTCTATCTCTCTGATCCTGACGGAAATGGAATTGAAATGTACGCTGACCGCCCCCGAAGCACTTGGCAGCGGGATCGTGAAGGAAACTATGTCATGACGACAACCGCTGTCGACATCGAGAGCCTTTTGGAAGAGGCCGGAGAAGAGCGGAAAACAACACTTCCAAACGGTACGGTCATCGGGCACATTCATCTGCATGTCAGCGATCTGAAAGAAGCAAAAGCGTTTTACACAGATGTGCTTGGCTTTGACATTGTCGGTGACTATGCGGGCATGTCTGCCCTCTTCGTTTCAGCCGGTGGCTACCACCACCATATCGGTTTAAACATTTGGGCGGGAAGAAACGCGCCGCCTAAACCGGCAAATGCCAGCGGACTAGACTATTACACTGTTGTCCTGCCTCATCAAGAGGAACTCAAACGTGTGGCGGACCGAGTCAAAAACGCTGGATATTCGATTGAAGAAACGGAAAATCATTTTCATGTGAAAGACCCTGTCTCCGCAGCGTTTATCAAATTTGTGATTTGACTGTCATCCCTTTGCCGTAAATAACGGCAGGGGGATTTTTTATTTTTGTCCGCCTTGTTATGGTAAGAGAACCAACCTGTAAGGGGGCGTTAGACATGGAACTGAACCATCTTGTAACGGGCTCAATCGCTTTAAATAGAGCAAAATGATGCTTTATTACACACTTATTATTCGGGAGCGATGAATTCGAATAAATAAGTGAAAGCGCCGCATTTGACATAGAGTTCATATGCGGTTTTTTAATTCCGGGATTTATCTTCCAGAAACACCTGTAAAAAATAACAAGAGGCAGGTATGATAAGAAAGGAATTGCTTATAGGAGTGATGAGCGTGAAGGCTCTTTTATTTACAAGAATTTTCACCTTAATGGTGAGCTGTTCGATGTATCTGCCCCTCGTAAAGAATGATAATTGGTTTGAATATCTATTTATAGCGTTAGGAGCTGCCGTGTATGCAGCCAATCATTTTCTGCTGAAAATAGAGAAGTATGACGTCTGGTTTTGTCTGATTGATATTACGGTCGGCTTTTCGTTTGGATTCATGTTTCCCGGCACTGGTTTGTTCATTATTATGATATGTCCGGTAGCTGTCGCATTTTTTCTGCGCGGGTTCAATAGAAAAATGGCATGGTCTGTGTTATGTCTTTGCTCCATTTTGTTTTCAATTGTCCTCATTCGTACATATCTATTAGTCGGCAATGAATACGTCATGGACCATATCACCAGCATGACATTTGTGGTGTTCTGCGGGGTGGTCGGTAAATTAATCGGCAAACTTCTTGAAGCACAAGAAACGGCAAAACAGCAGTTTCAGGAACTGACGGATTCGCATCTGGCGCTGTCAGCTGCACACCAGGAGCTGCATTTATATGCGAAGCAGGTCGAAGAACTCACCGCCATTCATGAACGGAACAGAATGGCACGGGACATCCATGATACAGTGGGGCACAAAATGACGGCGCTTCTTGTCCAGCTGCAGCTTCTGCGTGAATGGCAAAAAAGAGACAGCCGAAAAGCGGAAGAAACAGTCGGGGTATGTGAAACGCTTTCCCGTGAAGCGCTTGATGATATCCGCTTATCAGTACGCACCCTGCAAACGGAGAGCGATCCCTCATTCATTGAATCGCTGAAACAGCTGACAGAAGACTTTTACAAAAATGCGGGCGTCACATCCGAACTGACGGTCAGCGGCGACCCTGCGCTGGTCCCGCTGTCTCTGCACCCGACTGTGATCAGAACAGTGCAGGAGGCGCTGACAAATGCTAAACGGCACGGCGGCGCCACAGCCTGTTCAATCCAGCTTGCCTGCACAACGGACAGCATCAGCCTTGTTATGAAGGATGACGGAAAAGGAAATCCCGAGGCGGCACTCGGCTTTGGCCTTTTGAATATGAAAAAGCGGGCAGCGGAGCACGGCGGATCGATCCGCTTTGAAAGTGAAACGGATCAAGGATTTACTGTAATCGCCGAATTTTCTTTGGCCAATAAAAAATGGAGCTTTGGACCCGCGCAGCAAAAGGAGAGTTTATCATGATTAAGATCATCATTACCGACGATCAGGATATCGTCAGGGAAGGGCTGGCATCCCTGCTTCAGCTTCGAGAAGAACTCGATGTCATCGCCACAGCGCGAAACGGACAGGAAGCCTTTGAAAAGGCGAAAGAGCTGGAACCGGATATCGTATTAATGGACATCCGCATGCCGGTTTCCAACGGGGTGGAGGGAACAAAATTAATCACCAGCTTGCTAACGGGCGTAAAGGTGCTGATGCTGACAACCTTTAAAGATTCAGAGCTGATTGCTGAAGCGCTTGAAGAAGGGGCAAGCGGGTACCTGTTAAAGGACATGTCAGCCGATACAATTGTGAAAGCGGTTATGACTGTTCAATCAGGCGGAATGGTGCTCCCGCCGGAACTCACAGCCCAAATGCTGAATGAATGGAAACGTGAAAAACAGCTGAAAGGAACGGAAGAGAAAGAAAAACCGAAGGAGCTGCACGACTTAACCGAGCGCGAAATGGAAGTGCTGGCTCAGCTCGGGTACGGGCTGAACAATAAAGAAATTGCTGAAAAACTGTATATTACAGAAGGCACAGTGAAAAATCACGTGTCAAACATTATCAGCAAACTGTCAGTCAGAGACAGAACCCAAGCTGCCATTTATTCCGTCAGACATGGCGTATCTGTCTTTTGATAGATGACGGTTGGCATATGCGTTACCTTGAAAAGGCCTGCCGCAGGCCTTTTTTTTATGCCTGATGTTCTATCCGGCGCCACATGTTTTACACTCTCATCTCTTCTACAATGGCAATGGGATAAAAAAAGGAGTGAAATGGCGTGCTTCAAGCAGAAAATATCAAAAAGGCATACGGAAAAAAAACAATTGTCAAAGGAATCTCTTTTTCCTTGAAAAAGGGTGAGTCGTTCGGACTGCTCGGACCGAACGGAGCGGGGAAGTCCACAACCATTTCTATGATTTCCGGACTTATGCCGCTTGACGGAGGGGAGATTACAGTCGGCGGGTATGTTATCGGCAAAGACACGAACAAAGCCAAACAAAAAATCGGCATTGTCCCACAGGAAATCGCCCTGTACCCGACACTGACGGCACAAGAAAATCTCGTATTCTGGGGGGAAATGTATGGACTCACGCATGGAGAGGCCAAAAAAAGATCAGCAGAAGTCCTTGAGTATGTCGGACTGACTGAGCGTGCTAAAGAGAAAATCGAAACATTCTCAGGCGGAATGAAACGGAGAATCAACATCGGCGCCGCCCTTATGCATAAGCCTGAGCTGCTAATCATGGATGAACCGACCGTCGGCATCGACCCCCAATCGAGAAATCATATTTTAGAAACAGTCAAACAGCTCAACGAAACAGGCATGACTGTGATCTATACGAGTCATTACATGGAAGAGGTCGAGTATTTATGTGACCGGATCGGCATTATTGATCAGGGAGAAATGATTGCGATCGGCACAAAAACCGACTTGTGCAGCCGCCTTGGAGGAGACACGATCATCCAAATGACTGTCAGCAGGACAGATGAAGGGTTCCTTTCTGCTGTCCGCTCTCTTGCCCATGTGAATGATGTGACAGTGAGTGAATCTGAGCTCAAAATTGAGGTTGCTGCGGCGCACCATGAGAAAGTAGTCACCAGCCTGCTCACGGAAGCCGCTGCCCATCAAACGAATCTCCTGTCTCTCCAGGTTCAGGAGCCAAATTTGGAGCGCCTGTTTCTGAATCTGACCGGCCGCACATTGCGGGATTAGGAGGGATGGCGATGAAAAAAGCAATATGGATCGCATGGAAAGATGTCAAAATCAGAATCACGGACAAAAAAGGGTTTATGATGCTTATCCTAATGCCGCTGATCTTAACAGCCATATTAGGGGCCGCTCTTGGATCAATCCTTGGAGGCAGCGAGATTGATGAAATCAAAGTCGGCTATGTCCAGTCTGATCAGTCAGGCGCGTCGAAGATGTTTAAAACAGATGTACTTGAAAAAATGAAGATGATTAAGGTCACAGAAGCCGGCAGTAAAAAGGAAATGAAAAAGCTGCTGGCGGAAAAGAAAATTGATGTCGGAATTGCCGTCCCGGCACATTGGGGAACCGGCAAGAAACCGGCCGCTGTTTATGCTGGCACTGAACAGGAATTAAAAGGCTCTATCATAGAAACGGCTGCAGTGTCTTTTATAGATCAATATAAGGCGGTACGAGAAGCGGCATCCGCCTCGATGGAATATGTCACCAAGACGGAAGCCGCAAAACAAGGAAAGCTCAATCCTTCCCTCATTGCAGAAAACCTTGCAAAGACGCTTGAAAAAGAAGCGGGTGCCAGGCTTGCTGTTACAGAGAAATCAGTCGGCACAAAAGAAGTTACCAGTTTTCAATACTATTCGGCGGCAATGCTATGCATGTTTATGCTGTTTCATATGACGGTCGGCGCGAAATCATTTTTGCTGGAAAAGGATACGGAAACCCTTGCCAGACTGCTGATGACGCCTGCACAAAAATACGCCATTCTCTTCGGGAAGTGGCTCGGAACCTATTTGTTTGCCATTATACAATTTTTCATTTTTCTTATTGTAACCATCAATGTTTTTGATGTGGACTGGGGAGACAATCTCTTGTTCGTGAGTGTGCTGGGGCTGTCTTACGCAGCAGCTGTATCCGGCATTTCAATGCTTCTTGCTTCATGCCTCAGCGATATGAAGTCAGCGGATGTTTTAGGCGGTTTTGGGATTCAGGTGCTTGCCGTTCTCGGCGGTTCTATGCTTCCGCTTTATCAATTTCCGGATTTCCTGCAGTCTGTTTCAAAGGCGGTGCCAAATCGATGGGCGCTCGAAGGCTTTCTTTCCTTAATGGAGGGGGGAGGCTGGGCTGAACTTCAAACGCCGGTCCTTCTTTTTGCGGCAATCGGCCTTTGTTCACTGGCTGTTGGTATCAGAAGGCTTCACACAAGATAAGGAGGTAAAACAAGGTGAAAAAAATCATAGCCATTTGCGGCGTTGAGCTTTCTCTCATTTTTAAGAAGCCGCAGAACTATTTGATGATGTTCGCTGCCCCGCTGCTGCTGACCTTGGTATTCGGCGGTCTGCTCGGCGGAAAAGATGATAAGGTGCGGCTTGCGATCGTCGATCAGGATGATACGCTTCTTTCACAGCATTATACCCGGGAACTCAAGCAACTTGATGATATGTATACCTTTCAAACGATGTCTAAAAGCAAAGCTTCAGAAAAACTGAAACAAAAGAAAATTGCCGGAGTCATCACCCTTTCCCGCACTTTCCAAGAGAAGCTTGAAAAAAGCGAGAAGCCGGAGCTGGTCTTCAGCCACGGTCCAGAACTAACAGGAGCGCCCGTTGCTAAACAGTATGCCGAAAGCAAGCTGGCAAAGCTCAACATTCAGGTAACCGCGGCAAAAACGGCGGCCGAGGCGGCGGGGGAGAGCTGGAAGTCGGCTTATAAAACGGTAATCGCCAAAGATCATGGAGATAGCGCTCCAGCTGTAAAACGAGAATCTCTCAGTGATAAAAAAGAAGGTAAGGGCGTAAGTGACACAGCTTCACGAGCTGCAGGCTTTTCCATTCTGTTTGTGATGCTGACAATGATGGGGGCAGCGGGCACGATATTAGAAGCGCGAAAACGCGGTGTCTGGCAGAGACTGCTCACCGCGTCTGTCAGCCGCACGGAAATTGGAGCGGGGTATGTGCTGTCGTTCTTTGTGATTGGCTGGATTCAATTTGGAATGCTGCTTCTCGCATCCCATTGGCTGTTCGGAATCAGCTGGGGCAATCCGGCTGCGCTGATCGTGTTAGTATCCTTTTTTCTGTTTGCAGTCGTGGGTATCGGGCTGATGATTGCTGCCCATGTCAGAACACCAGAACAGCAGCTTGCTTTCGGCAACTTGTTCGTTATTGCGACGTGTATGGTAAGCGGAATGTATTGGCCGATAGAAATTGAGCCGAAGCTGATGCAGTCCATTGCTGACTTTCTCCCGCAAAAGTGGGCGATGAGCGGACTGACTGAAATCATCGCTAACGGGGCAAACATCACGGATATACTCGGCATTTGCGGCATCTTGTTTGCTTTTGCAGCTGTCACCTTCACAGTGGGGCTGAAAGCGCTCCGAACGTAAAAGCATCCGCCTCCGGGCAGATGCTTTTTATCATTATATCTTGTTTTCTGTCAGGTTCAGTCTTTGTTCCAGATGTTGTTTGACGGACGGCCAGTCACTTTCGATCATTTAAGGCCGCTCTTGGGTATCCTCTTGTATCATGGCTGAAATATGCTCCAGCCAAGAAACGTAGGTTTTCTCCCGCTCCAGCGCTTTTGTCAATACCAGATAGTGGCCAAAATCCGGTGAAGAAAACGACATCGGCTCTGCTGATGCCATTAGCTTTTCATAGCTTCCCTGCAGATCTGACAGCTTCTCCTTGCGCTTCAGCAGCTGGTCTGTAAACAAGTCGGCTGCCTCTTGGCGTGACAGAGAAGAAATGAAATAAGCCTTCAGCATAAATTCATCCTTCACTGTTTCCGGAATAGGATGGTGGCGGGTCAGCCACGCGTGCAGCTCCTGTTTTCCGCTGTCAGTCAGGGTATACATTTTTTTCTCAAGTTTTGTGCCCTGAATCGTTGTCCGGAATGTGATAAAGCCTTCATCTGTCAGCTTTTTGAGCTCAGGATAAATCTGGCTGTGCTTGGCGCTCCAAAACTGGCCGAGCTCCGCTTTGAAATAACTTGTAATATCATACCCGCTCAATTCGCCTTTTCGTAAAAGCCCTAATATGGCGTATTTTAATACTCTCATGCTGTCCTCCGTGTCTATGGCTGTTTTTGCAAACCAGAAGTTTTCTAAATGCCCTGCCGCAAATCGTATCATTCTTTTCTCTTATATCAGGAAAACAAAATTGAATTCCTTCTTGAAACTTGTCCTATATCAAATAGTCATTGCCATCTCATGTCTAGCTTTCATCTGTTCCCTATATTATAGGAAAGGGAGGCTGGGAACACAACCGCATGTCTCCTACGCCTTTCAAGTTTCTTTCGAGTGTATGGATCAAGTGTACTGCAGACAACTGCCCATCGACAGGTTTATGCTTATTTCAAAATAATAGAGAAATTGAAGATTCTGATAAGTTTATATTTACCAAGTTTAAATTTAATTGTATAATCATTCTGGGTAAAAACATAATTAAGGAGAAACGGAAAATGAAAAGATTACTTATTGCATCATCTATTTGTCTATCATTGATTTTGTCTATTCTAGCCGCTCCGCCTTCAAGTGCAAAGGCGGAAACAGCACATAACCCTGTTGTTCTTGTTCATGGGATTAGCGGCGCGTCATACAATTTTTTTGCTATTAAAAATTACTTAATCTCTCAAGGCTGGCAAAGCAATAAACTATATGCGATTGATTTTTATGATAAGACAGGGAATAACCTAAATAACGGACCGCAGCTTGCTGCATATATTGATCGTGTTTTAAAAGAAACAGGAGCAAAAAAAGTAGATATTGTGGCTCATAGCATGGGAGGAGCCAATACTCTATACTATATAAAATACTTAGGCGGGGGCAATAAGATTCAAAATGTTGTCACGCTTGGAGGAGCTAATGGTTTAGTGTCATCTGTTGCGCTGCCTGGTACAGATCCTAATCAAAAGATTCTCTATACATCAATCTACAGTCTAAATGATGAAATTGTCATCAATAGCTTGTCTCGATTACAAGGAGCCAGAAACATCCAGCTTTATGGCATCGGCCATATTGGCTTGCTTTCTAATAGCCAAGTCAACGCCTATATCAAAGAAGGATTAAATGGCGGGGGACTAAATACGAACTGATGCTTCAGGGTATGCGCTAGATTAAACCTGCTGTTCATGACAGCAGGTTTTTTGTTTTCTGATAGATTGAGGAATTCAGAACCTAGAGTAAGCGGTTATTCAGCTTCCATATTCCAGCTCAACCACTTCTTTACTGAAGCTTTTCGCTATTGCGGGAGCCCCACCGCCTTCAGGACAAATTGTCCCTTCCGTAACGCCAGCTTTTTTGGCGATTTCACTCGGGAATGCTGAAATCGAATTGGATTATTATCAAAAGGTGAACAGGACACTGTTCCAGCGCGTCAAGCATAGCAGCCCGGCTGTACGGGACAAATGGCTGAGGGTGGTATACAAAAAGTTATGGATTTTTATGGGTCTTAGTCTTTCATGCATACTGAAAGATAAGAAATCAGGCACTTTTTTCAATTGAAGCAGGTGTGTTATGGTACAACCATCGATTTCTAAAAATTTGAAATAAAGGAGCGCTGTTATGCAAATAAAAGAAATTTTTGTGATCCGCTGCATTTCGTGCTTAAGTGTCGTTCTGCTCCATATCATTTCAATGGTTCTGATGCTTCAGGCGGAAGCACTTGCCGATATTTCTCACACGGTTGATTCTTTGCGCACACTCCTGATGTTCAGCACGCCTGCTTTCATTTTCATCTCTGAGTTTTTGCTGGCGCGTTCTTATCCTGACGGGGTGCCGGAGGGGTTTTTGAAGAAGAGAGGAAAAGTGATTTTTATTCCGTTTTTGTTTATCGCAGCCATAGATGCCTTGCTGATGACCAGTGCAATGGGGGGAAAGCTGACATTTCTGGCGTTTGTGCAGAAATATCTGGAAAACGTATTTTTAGGAAACTTTATCGGATATTTCATTCTTGTCATCTTCCAATTTTACATCCTGCACATGCTCTTTCATGAGTATTTGAAGAAAGCATCGCCAAAATGGGTGCTGTCTGTCTCGTTTGTGGTGACAGCCGCTTATTTGGGCTATTTCTCAGCAGTCAGTCCGGCTCCCGCTTCTGAACAAGGCGGTTCCTTTCCGTTTTTCTGGGTTCCGTTTGCAGGCTGGCTTTTCTACTTTTGTCTCGCTTATTACTGCGGAAAAGAGTACAAGCAGTTTTTATCGCTGCTGAATCAATACCGCTGGGTGATATACGGTGCTGCGATCGGATCCGCCGCGTTGGTTGTGGCTGTTTCTTATTTCGGAGAGGTCGGCATGATCAGCTCAAAGCGGCCTGACATCATGCTTTATTCAACAAGTATGATTTTCCTGTGCTTTCACCTGTTTTCTAACATAAAGCACGTGCCGAAAATCATTATGTTTATCAGTAACTACTCCTTTTCGATTTATCTGCTACACGCCTATTTTATGATCATTGGCTATGTGTTGCTGTTGAATATGCCGGACATTCCCGCTGTGCCGGCCGTTTTCTTGATGTTTGCCGTCTGCACAGCGGGCCCGATCCTGACATCCTGGGCACTGAACAAGTTTAAATATGGATATTTGTTTGTAGGGAAAATCTATCAGCCGAAAAAGCGAAAAGTAAAAATGGAAGTGCGAGACCACGCAGGCTGAAACATCGTGGCAGGAGAAACGTTCCTGCCGCGATGTTTATGCTTCATTCACTTGCAATACTGTTTTTAAATACAGTTTAGCTGCTTCAACCATTCCTGATACATCAGCTTTGTCCTCATCGAAATAAAGCGCGTTTTGGATGATGCCATCATTCACATTGAGAAAAAACTTAGTAATCGTCGCCAGAGGCTGCAACGGCTGAAATTCCCCCTGATCGATTCCTTTTTGCAAAAGCTTCGAAAACCTTGTCACAAAAAGATCATAACGTTTCTCCAAATACTCGCGCCGTTCTTCATTGCGCCAAGCTGTCACCAAATATTCAAATTGCACCGGAGCCAATGTATCCTCTGCTTCACGCAGACCTTCAGTCAGTCCATCGAGGTAGCTGGTAATAGTCTTCCAGACACTTCGGTTTTCAGCTGATTTATCAAGCTTTCGAAGTCCTTCATCGAGGCCTGCCTCAATGATGCGGCGAAACATCTCTTCTGTACTGGAAAAATAAAGATAGACGCCGCCCCTGCTGAAGCCCGACTCCTCCACAACGTCCTTCATTGTCGTTAATTCAAATCCTTTTCGTTTAAAAACGGTTTTGGCAGCTTCTAAAATCTCCGCTTGCCGTTTATCTTTGTGCTCCTTTGTTACTTTCGGTGACAAGATATCGCCTGCTTTCTGACATTTTCTTACCTATAAGTGTAGTCAACCCGGCCGCAATCAGCAAGCAGCCGCAGATCAGAAAAGCAAAAGATACGCCGATCAATTCGGCCAGCACGCCCCCGCCCGCCATGCCGAGAATGGAGGCGAGAGTCGTCGTGCTCTGAATAGCGCCAAACACTCTGCCGCTATAATCAACAGGTACAGACGTCTGAACAAGAATTTGAAACGGGACATGGACGAGGCCGAAAGCCGCTCCCATAATGAAAAAAGCGAAAATAAAAAGTGCTGTGCCGACAATTCCGAGGCCACCCAGAAATGGCACACATCCAGTTGCTATTCCAAGCAGACATGCCCCTAGTGTGAAATAAAGCAGATAAGAGGAAATTCGCCTTTTTCCTACAATGGCCGCCGTCAGCAGCATACCGGCCCCGCTTACGGCCATGCACCATCCTGCAAGCTCGGGCGGCGCACCGGGAAAAGAGCGGATGAGAATAATAGCCTGTGAATCACCAATCTGCAAAATGAAGAGAACCAAGCAAGCCGTGAACAAGCCCGTCAATAGAAGAGGTGTCTGTTTCATAAATTGAAAACCTTCTTTTATAGAAGCAAGTGCTGATGTTTTGTCTTGAGGTGTATTGGATGTTTGCTGAAACGCATCTCTCGGAAGCGAAAACAAAATGACAGCAGACAGAAGAAAAGCGCCCGCGTTGATGAAGAAAACGGAATGAATGGAGACTGCGGCGACCATTATGCCGCCAAGCGCGGGACCGAAAATTTTGGCGGTGTTATCGATGATGCTGCTGATAGAAACAGCCTGCTGAATGAAAGCTTCTGATGTCAATTCCTTAAGCTTGCCGTTTTTAGAAGGTGAAAACAATGAAGAAAAACAGCTCTGAAGGCTGAGCAATACGTAAAGCTGCCAAAGCTCACTGACATAAACACAGCTGATAACGGTGAGGGTGCGGCCGATTTCAGACAGAAACATGATCATTTTTCTGTCAAATCGATCTGCAAGCACACCCGATACGGGGCCAAGAACAATGACAGGCAGTGCAAATGACATCATTAAAAAAGACATATCCAGTGAAGAAGCATCCAGCTGAAAGGCGGCTAATGTTAAGACGGCCAAAATGTGCAGCCAGTCGCCAAGGGAAGAAATCGTTTGCGAGGCTAACAGCGTCATCAGCCCTTTATTTCTCCAAAACAATGATTGACCCATAGTTTTCTCCTCCTGCTCATAAAAATGACACTATTGTCGTTTTTTATTGTATGGGAAAATAACACAATAAACAATGGTTTTCTTGTAAAATAATAAAGATTGAATAAAGCATTCAGGAGGGAAATGGGCATGTCAACAGCCAATCTAAGCTATCCTATAGGAGAGTACAAACTTAGGAAATTCATATCAAACGAGCAGAAAGAAGAATGGATTCAAGTGCTGGAGGAAGTGCCGGCTAAGCTGAAGCAAGCCGTTGAGGGGATGACAGCCAGCCAGCTTGATACACCGTACCGAGAAGGCGGATGGACCGTCCGGCAAGTTGTACATCATCTGGCTGACAGTCATATGAATGGCTATATCCGTTTTAAATTAAGCTTGACAGAAGAGACACCGGCTATCCGTCCGTATGATGAAAAAGCATGGTCGGAGCTTGAAGACTCCAAAATAGCGGAGCCGAGCGGTTCACTCGCGCTTTTGCAGGAGCTTCACGGAAGATGGACAGCTCTTCTTCGCACTCTGACAGATCAGCAATTTCAGCGCGGATTTTACCATCCCGATACAAAAGAGGTCATTACCCTAGAGAACGCGCTCGGGCTGTATGTCTGGCACTCCCATCACCATATCGCTCATATTACGGAGCTTTCCAAACGGATGGGGTGGTCTTAACGCTTTTGCCGGCGGAAAGCCGGAAGACTGATTGCTGCAACCACCAGCACTGAAATCACGGCCGCCGCCGCATATAAATGATCATAGCCGCTGGCAACACTAGCATGAATGGCATCGCTTATCGCAGTTTTGACTTCAGGCACAGGTATGCGTTCGATCTGTTCTTGTAAAGAAGAAACATCTGAACTGTCGATCTCGGGAATCATCTGCATATCCTTCCCTGACTGTCCGCTGTCCGATAAGCGGCTGCTGATTTCATCACCGATTTGGTCAAATCCTGCTGTGATAAAACCTGCATAAAGAGTAGGCGCCAATGTCAGGCCAATTTGCCTTACCAATGATAGCGTGCCGAGCGCCGTGCCCTTATTCGTTTTCGCCGCCTCTGATACAAGGACGTTCAGCGGCGCGCCTAACAGAAAGCCAAAACCAATCCCAGCTACCACACTTGCGATCACAAACTCCCATTTCTCCGTCACCCAAAGCGGAAATAAAGCAAATCCCGCACATGAAATGATTCCTGAAAGCACAACAGTTTTCACCGGTCCTTTTTTGTCGGTGAGCGCTCCGCCAAGCCAAGCGCCGATTCCGGAAGCTAAGGCGAGAGGTGTCATCCAATAGCCGGCTTTTGCGGCAGGAACGCCTAAATATTGCTCAACATAGGACGGAATAAAAATAACCGCCGCCAACAGGCTCCCGGATAATAAACCGATGATAAGCGTTCGCTGAAACAGGTGATTCCGAAGTAAAGAATACGCCAGAATGGGATCGCCCCCGCGCATTTCCATCCGCTTCTCAAACCATACGAGCGCCGCAAAACAGAAAATACCAATTAGAATAAATCCATAAACCTCAGGATCTCCCAGGCTTTTTAAGAGATTTGTTCCGTCAAGGTTTGTCATGCCGTACATTACAGCCAAAATTGACAAGGACAGAAGAAAAATTCCGGCCGTGTCGAGACGTTTGGCCTCCGGCGCTTTGGTTTCCACAATAAAAAATGCACCGAGAACAACCAGCAGCACCGCAATCGGCAGGTTAATCAAAAACAGCCAATGCCACGATCCGGTCCAATCAAGCAGAAAGCTTCCGACATTGGGTCCTAGCACAGCAGCCATCCCGTTCATCGCCCCTAGCAAGCCAAGGGCCTTCCCTTGCTTTTCCTTTGGAAGCGTAGCAAGGACGTGAGAACTTCCGATGATGAAAATCCCGCCGCCTCCAAGCGCCTGAATCAGCCGTGAGATAAGAAAAAGCGGAAAGCTTTGGCTCAAGGCGACAAGCAAAGAACCGAGCCCGAAAAGGCCGACTTCAATAAGAAACAGCTTTTTTCTGCCGTAGCGATCGGAAAGCTTTCCGACGATCGGCACACTGACGCTGAGTCCGAGCGTATAAAGCGTAATGCCCCACGAACCCCAAGACGGGGAAACAGCAAACGATTCGTTTATCGTGGTCAGCGCAGCGGAGATGATCCCATTATCCAACGCAGCCATAAATACCCCGATGGTAAACAGGCTGATCGCCCACTTTTGGCTTTTTTGATCTGCCAATGCCTTTGGCATACTCATCAACTCCTTTTACTTCACTTGAAATATATTATTCATTTAAAATGAACTAAATGTCAAATAAAAAAAGTCTGCCTCCGCAGTTGCGGGAGGACAGACTTCGCCTGACATTATTCTTTTTTTGCCTGCTCCAGCGCTCTGGAAAGAATAGAAAGCCCTTTGGAAACAGCTTGCTTTTCATCAGGAGACAGCATTTCCAAGGAACGCTTCAATTTCATATGGCCCTTTTGATAAAGCCCGCGAAAAATATTTTTCGCATCCTCCGTTAAATGGACAACCACTGAACGGCGATCCTCTTCAGAATGCGATCGTTTAACAAAGCCGGATTTCTCAAGGCGGTCTAGCAGCCCGGTTGTATTTGACAGGGAAGCTCCCATTTTCTCTGCAATATCACTGACCTTCAGCGTTCCGTGATTGTTTAAAAGCATCAGCACTTTCATTTGCGGCATGCTCATATCCAGCTTCATCCACTCAGACACATCACCGAGCCCGGCAGATGTTAAGACTTTCATATAAAGCACCCAAATTTCACGTTCCTCAGATGAAAGAATATTTTCGTTTAATACTGTTGTATCATGTAAGTTATATTCCATTTGATCACTTCCTCATCATTCGCTCCTCTTACCATATTACTCGATTTTAACTGCTGAAAGAAAGTCAGCATAAACCGCAGATGGGACTTTGTCCGAAAAATAGCGGTAGTGTATAATGAGTTGGAGATTATTGGGGAAAGAAATATCGAACTGTATATGATTGGAGAGACCATTGCTGATTAAAAAGAATGCTTTATCAATTTTAAAAATCGTTTTTCCTGTTGCTGTTTTACTATTTGTGTTTTATCAGTCGAAGAAAGAATTGACAAACCTGTCATTCAAACGAACGCTTATGGTGATCAACGGGCTGGAGCGGACCGACTTATTCATTCTTGTGCTCATCGGCCTGCTTGCTGTTGCGGCCATGTCACTCTATGATTACGTTCTTAAATATTCGCTGCGCCTTTCGATCACAAACGGAAAGGTGTTCAGGGTATCCTGGATTGCTAATTCATTTAATAATGTCCTTGGCTTCGGAGGGTTAGCCGGAGTCGGGTTAAGAATGATGTTTTATAAGGAGCATACAAAAGACCATAAAGCGCTGGTGAAAGGAATTGCCTGGCTTACATCCTCGATGCTGCTCGGCCTTTCAGTTTTCAGCATTTTCGTTATCGCAAGATTGCTGCCCGTGGATGAAGTCATCAATGAAAAACCATGGCTGTGGGCGGTTGTTATCGGCTTCGCGCTGATTGTGCCGATCTCTTTGGCGGCGGCTATACGAAAAGGCCGCAAAGCAGAGGGTGAAGAGGACGGAGACATAGTGAAAAATCCGATTTTCGCTTATATGGGCGCTTCCGTAGCAGAATGGCTTATGGCTGGAATCGTAATCTATCTGTCTCTGCTCGCCATGGGAATTCATGCTGATATCAGGTATGTGTTCGGGGTATTTGTGATTGCGGCAATCGGAGGCATGATCAGTCTTGTTCCAGGCGGCTTCGGCTCGTTTGACCTTTTGTTTTTGCTCGGAATGGAGCAGCTGGGCTACCATCAGGAAGCCATTGTGACGTCGATTGTGCTGTACCGGCTCGTCTATTCATTTATCCCGTTCGTTTTGGGGCTGTTCTTTGCTGCCGGCGACCTGACCGAAAGCACGATGAAACGGCTTGAAACGAACCCGCGAATTGCACCGGCAATTGAAACGACAAACGTTCTGCTTGTCGTACAGCGGGCCATGTTAGTGAGGATTTTGCAGGGATCGCTTTCACTCATTGTGTTCGTAGGCGGTCTCATTGTCCTTGCGTCGGTGTCACTGCCGATTGATCGGCTGACAGTCATTCCGCACATTCCGCATCCGGTCCTTTTGCTGTTCAATGGGCTGTCCTTAAGCTCAGCGCTCATTTTGCTGATATTGCCGATCGAGCTTTATAAACGGACAAAACGGTCCTATACAATGGCGATTACAGCGCTTGTCGGCGGGTTTGTTTTCAGCTTTTTAAAAGGGCTTAATATCAGTGCTATATTCATATTGCCGATTATCATCGTTTTGCTTGTGCTGTTGAAAAAACAATTTGTCAGAGAACAGGCTTCCTATACGCTCGGGCAAATGATTTTCGCTGCGGCTCTGTTTACTGTGGCGCTGTTTAACTATAACCTTATCGCAAGCTTCATCTGGGATCGGATGAAGAAGGTGCTGCGCCACGAATATTTCGTCCACAGCACTTCTCATATTACACATGCGACCATTATGGCAGTCATCGCCGTTCCGCTGTTCTTCTTTATCTTTACAGTGGTGTATCATAAGAAAACCAAACCAATTGGGGAAAAAGCTGATCCAGAACGTCTTGCTGAGTTTTTGAATGATAAAGGCGGCAACGCGCTCAGCCATCTCGGCTTTCTGGGGGATAAGCGGTTTTATTTCTCAAGCGACGGCAATGCATTGCTTCTGTTTGGAAAAATCGCAAGGCGGCTGGTCGTGCTTGGCGATCCGTCCGGCCAAAAGGAATCGTTCCCACTTGTGCTCGAAGAATTTCTGAACGAAGCACATCAAAAGGGCTTCAGTGTTCTGTTCTATCAAATCGAACGAGAGGACATGGCGCTGTACCATGATTTTGGGTATAACTTTTTTAAACTTGGCGAGGAAGCCTATGTGGACTTAAACACGTTTACCATATCAGGGAAGAAAAAAGCCGGTTTGCGGGCGATCAATAACCGGTTTGAACGGGAGGAATATACCTTCCATGTTGACCATCCCCCATTTTCGGAAGCCTTTTTAGAAGAGCTCAAACAAATCTCAGATGAATGGCTCGGCTCGAAAAAGGAGAAGGGCTTTTCACTCGGGTTCTTTGATCCGTCGTATTTACAGAGAGCACCGATCGCTTATATGAAAAATGCTGAAGGGGACATTGTGGCTTTCGCAAATATCATGCCGATGTATCAGGAAGGCGAAATCTCGGTCGATCTGATGCGCTATCGCAGCGACGCCCCGAACGGTATTATGGATGCATTGTTCATCCGCATGTTTTTATGGGCGAAGGAGGAGGGATGCACGTCATTTAACATGGGTATGGCGCCTTTGGCCAATGTCGGCACAGCCTTTACATCCTTCTGGTCAGAACGCTTCGCGGCTGTCATTTTTAATAATGTTCGGTATATGTACAGCTTCAGCGGGCTCAGGGCATTTAAAGAAAAATACAAACCCGAATGGCGCGGAAAATACTTGGCGTATCGGAAAAACAGATCTCTTTCTGTCACCATGTTCCTCGTCACGCGTCTGATCGGCAAAAGCAAAAAAAACTCCGTCTAAACAGACGGAGTTTTTTTATTTAGACGTTAAGAAATACGTTTCAATATCGTCAAGCAGATAGTTTGCGGCTTTGATTCCGCCTGCGGTTGTCCACACGACGTCATCTACCTCATGGGCGTTCCCTGACTTCACAGCCTTAAGGTTTTTCCATAGTGAACTGCTCGTCCACTGGTTGGCCCATTTTTCATTATCTTTTGCATTATCGGCTTTATAAGTGAAATAAAAAAGCACATCGCCATCCATATCAGGAATGGATTCTTTGCTATCTGTTGAGAACGTGAACTGGTCCTTTTGTTTCTTGAATAGCTCCACTTGCTTTTCAGGACGTTTAAAACCAAGCTGGTCTAAAATAATGCCGGAGAATGAATCTTTATAATAAATTCTCGACTCGCCGGACAGAAAGCGAACAACAGACACGGTTTTGTTTGTCTGATCGCCAAGCTTATCTTTCATATCGGCAACGCGCTTATCAAAATCTGCAATGACTTCTTTGCCTTTGTCGGCCTTATTCACCGCGTCGGCATAAAGAGTCAGGTTATCCTTCCAGTTCCCGGCTAAAGATTCAGCAAAAACCGTCGGCGCAATCGCATTTAACTGATCATAAATCTTTTCTTGGCGCACTTTATTTCCAATAATCAAATCAGGCTTTAATTCCGCGATGGCTTCCACATTCGGTTCGGTTTCGAGCCCGACGTTTTTCACACCTTTCATGTCGTCTTTCAGGTAGTCATACCACGGATCACCCTTCCAAGACTTCACGGCCCCGACTGGTTTAATGCCAAGCGCTAAAAGCGCCTCTGTCCCTTCATTTGTTAAGACGACAATCCGTTTTGGATTGGCTGGAATATTGTCTGATGCCCCCATTGCATGTTTAACCGTTCTTGTTTTGCTGTTTGCCCCCTGGCTGTTACCGGAACTTTCTGAACTATTACAGGCAGAAAGCACCATAACGGCCATAAGGAATACAAATAGCATGCTGATATGCTTTTTCATCTTTTTCCTCCCAATATTGAAATTCATTATCATTTAGATCATAATAAGCAGTGGTGAGAGTGTCAATCATTAATTGAGGATGATTCTCAAAAACAATTAATTTACTGCAGTCATGGTGAAGAATGGTACATAGTAAATCACTAGGAGAATTGGATGATGATCTTCAAAGAGGCTTATTCGAAATGGATTTTGTTATTATGTCTGCTTTTCGTTTTGCTGGCGGCTGTCTGCGCAAGTGTCATATACGGCTATACCGGTACGTCATGGGGACAGGTCTATCAAGCATTTACATCTTTTAACGGATCAAATGAGCAAGTCATCATTAAAGACGTCAGGCTCCCGCGAGCACTGGTTGCCACAGTTGTCGGCGCTTCCCTTGCGGCTGCCGGCGCTCTGATGCAGGCGCTGACAAAAAACCCGCTAGCATCACCAGGGATTTTCGGAATCAACGCAGGGGCCGGCTTTTTTATTGTTGCCGGATCATTTTTTCTGCATATTCAATCACCCCAAGCGCTTGTATGGAGCTCGTTCCTCGGTGCTTCCTTTACCGCCGCGATTGTCTATGCCGCAGGTTCGCTTGGAAGAGAAGGGCTCACGCCGATCAAATTGACGCTGGCTGGAGCAGCCATGGCGGCAATGTTTTCTTCGCTGACACAAGGCATGCTTTCCGTCAATGAACTCGAGCTGGCTCAGGTGTTATTTTGGCTGACGGGCTCTGTGCAGGGCAGGAGTCTTGATTTGCTGCTGACAATGCTTCCGTATGCCGCGGCAGCGCTTATGATCAGCTGTTTCCTCGGCCAAAAAATTAATCTTCTTGTCATGGGAGAAGATGTTGCCAAAGGACTCGGTCAAAAAACGGGGCTGCTGAAATTCGTTATGGCACTATGTATTGTCCTGCTTGCCGGTTCGGCTGTCGCCATTGCCGGGCCGATTTCCTTTATCGGCATCATCATCCCGCACTTTGCCCGCTTTATCATCGGCAATGACTATCGCTGGGTTCTGCCGTTTTCCGCTGTTTTAGGTGCGATTTTACTTGTTGCCGCGGACATCGGGGCACGATATATCATTATGCCTCAGGAGGTTCCGGTCGGGGTCATGACGGCGATGATTGGCATGCCTGTGTTTGTTTACATCGCAAGAAGGGGGGCGAATCTATGAAACTACGTTTTGGCTTTACAGCGGCTGAAAAGAAAGCATGGATTGTCTTTTTTGTTTTACTCGGTTTAACAGCGGCTGTGTTCATCATAAGCGCCGGGCTCGGGCAGCGGTTCATTCCTCCTTGGGATGTGGCCAAAACATTTTTCGGTGCAGGTTCAAAGCTCGATGAAATGATGGTGATGTCGTTCCGCATGCCAAGAATTTTGACAGCTGTATGCGCCGGCGTTTGCTTGGCTGCGGCAGGCGCAATTTTGCAGGGGCTGGTCAGAAACCCTCTCGCATCCCCGGATATTATCGGAATCACGGGCGGAGCGGCTGTGGCTGTGGTGCTTGTCATGATGTTCTTCTCAGACCGAAGCGATTCACTGACGATCAGTCTGTCATGGCTTCCGGCAGCCGCATTTATCGGGGCATCAGTTGTTGGACTTATCGTTTATTTACTCGCATACAAAAATGGCGCCTCCACGTTTCGGCTGGTGCTGATCGGAATCGGATTTTCAATGTCTGCACAAGCGATGACCACATTGCTCATGATCAAAGGCCCGATCTACAGGGCGTCTCAAGCCAATGTATACATAACAGGTTCAGTCTACGGATCGAACTGGCAGCATGTAAAAATAGCCGTGTTGCTGTCAGCCATTCTCTTATTCATTTGTTTTATCTGTCTAAAAAATATGAATATACAGATGCTCGGTGAAGATATTGCGGCAGGTGCGGGAAGCTCCGTGCAAAGAAACCGGTTCTTCCTGCTGCTGCTGAGTACGGCTCTTACGGGCTGTGCGGTTTCGGTTGCCGGAACGATTGGTTTTGTCGGTCTGATGGCGCCGCACATCGCAAGGCGCCTCGTCGGCTCGTCTTACGGTGCGCTGCTCCCGGCATCTGCACTGATCGGGGCTCTGCTCGTATTAGGAGCAGACATCATCGGCAGAACCTTATTTGCCCCGGTCGAAGTTCCGGCAGGCGTTTTTACAGCGGCGATCGGCGCGCCCTATTTTATTTATTTGCTCTATAAAACAAGAAATTCCTGATCGTAAAACCCATTTTCTCTGAAAGAAAATGGGTTTTTTAATAATGACTGAAAATTGCCACTAATATTTTGTTATACTGACAGAGACATTGATGCAGAAAGGATGGCAGGCGAATGAAAGCAGAGGTATTAAAATATGAAGCATTTACGGAAAATCCCGGCAAAGGCAACCCCGCGGGAGTGGTATTGCACGGGGATGCTTACACAGAAGAAGAAATGCAGAGAATAGCTGAACTCGCAGGATATTCAGAAACCTCCTTTATTCGGAACAGCGAAGCGGCTGATCTTGAACTCCGTTACTTCACTCCTGGACACGAAATGGATTTATGCGGACATGCGACGGTCGCTTCCCTATACGCGTTATGTGAAAACAGAAGGCTGGAGAGCGGTAAAACGTACACCATCCAGACAAAAGCCGGTATCCTGCCAGCAAATATTTCTGAAAAAGAGGGGCGCATTCATATCACACTTGAACAGGCTGCTCCGAAATTCAGACCATTTACGGGCGACCGGGGAAAGCTCGCGGACGCATTAGGAATTACGGCGGAGGACTTTCATGATGACCTTCCAATTGTTTTTGGCAGTACAGGCATATGGACTGCAATTGTTCCGCTCAACTCATTAGAAGCCTCTAAAAAAATGGTGCCGAATAACAAACAATTTCCGGAAGTTCTAGTTGATCTGCCAAAAGCCTCAGTGCACCCGTTTACCTTTGAAACGATTCACTCTGACAGCGACCTGCACGGACGCCACTTTTCGTCGCCGTATTCAGGAACAATAGAGGATCCCGTGACTGGCACAGCATCCGGCGTGATGGGAGCTTACATGCAGCAATACGTCAGGTCCGGGCAGCGCACATTTATCATTGAGCAAGGACAGGAGATAGGGAAAGACGGAAGAGTGGAAATTGAAATAAACGGAGAAAACGATCACATCAAAGTGAACATGACAGGGACTGCCGTTTACTCAGAAACTCGGATTCTTGAAATCTAATAAGGCTGGAGGTTTACAAAAAGCCGCACTTTCCGTTATGATTATGATTGATAATCATTTTCAATTGGATAGGAAGGGTGAAGCTGATGCCTCAAGCCGAACAGATAAATCAAGATTCAGCACTGCGGGATATCATACGCAGCAGAAGATCAATCCGTAAATTTAAACAAGATCCCGTCCCTCCGGCTGTCATCCTTGACATGCTAGAAACGGCAAAATATGCGCCGAATCACAGAGTAACGGAGCCTTGGAGATTTATTTACGTTTCCAGTGAAACAGGAAAAGCAAGCTTGATTAAAACCTTTGCTTCATTTTCTAAAAAATCAAAGCCGGACATGACGGAAGAAAAACTCCAAAATTTCAAAAAGACACTCAGCCGTGTGCCTGGATTTCTGCTTGTTGTATTTCAGGAAGATGAGAACGAAAGAGCAAGAGATGATGATTTTGCGGCAACCAGCTCATTGATTCAAAATCTCCAGCTTCTTGCCTGGGAAAAAGGAATCGGCATGGTTTGGAAAAGCGGAAAGATCCTCTATGATAAAGACGTGCATCAAGCCTTTGGTTTACAGGATAACGAGCGCTTCGCCGCGATCATACAAACAGGCTATCCTGATGAAATGCCGGAAGTGAAAAAACGCACACCGATAAAGGAACGGTTCACCGAGCTGTAAAAAACCCCCTGTCTCAAGCAGAGACAAGGGGTTTTTCATTAACGTTTCTTGCTTTTCGCTCTCTTATCGGCCGCTTTCGCGCGCTCCTGCGCTTCGCGGTCATCCGCATCAGCGAGCTCGCTTGAATATTCCTCGTAAACGCCGTCAGTTTCTCGTTTTAACGCATCTGGAACCTGAGGAAGTTTTTGTTTGTTTTTATCACGGTTTTTGTGGATATGATTTCTGCCCATATCAAATTCCCCCTAAAAAGTGATATCAAACAAACATAGTATCTGCTTTCCGGCGCTATGTATCCCTACTTCCGCTTAGCAGCTTTTTCCGCCTTTTTAAATTCACTTGAATAAAGAACTTCCTGCATTTTCTTCAGGTTGGCTCCTTGCTGGTGCTTCTCCCTTTTCTTTTCCATAAAAGGACCTCCTTCAACCATGTTATTCTTAAGGTTGACGCTTCCTTCCGTTTTTATACAGCCTTTCGGTCCGTCAGCAGCTGCGAAAGGGCGAATTCCAGATCTGAAAATGTAAAACGGAATCCGGACGTAATTGCTTTTTTAGGCAGAGCGCGCTGTCCTTTCACAATAAGCAGGCTCATCTCACCCAATGCTTTTGATAAAAAGAATGCTGGAACGGGGAGCCAGTGGGGACGATGTACCACCCGTGCAATCGTTTTTCCAAACTGCTTCATTTCAACCGGATTAGGGGAGGTCACATTAACAGGACCTGAGATACTGTCGTTTTCAATTGCATATAGAATCAGCTGGGCGGCGTCCTCCACGTGAATCCAGGACAGCCACTGATTGCCCGTCCCGATCGTTCCGCCGGCCAGCAGTTTGTATGGCAGGATCATTAGCGGAAGAGCGCCTTTTTCTCCAAGCATCACGCCAAATCTCGCGTAAACCGTTCGGATGCCCATCGCCTCAATAGTTTGCCCTTCCCGTTCCCACAGATGTGCAGTATGGCTGAGAAAATCCTCGTCTGACGTGGGAGAGTCTTCTGTAAAGGTCTTTTCAAGGTCAGTGCCGTAAATGCCCACTGCACTGGCTTGAATAAGCGCCTTCGGTTTTTCCGCCTGTTTATGAATAAGCCGCCGTACTTCCCGGGTTGCATCGATACGGCTGGAGAGAATTTGCTGTTTCGTTTTTTCATTCCAGCGGCCAAAAATCGATTTCCCCGCAAGGTTTACCCAGACATCAATATGAGGAAGTTCTTGTTCAGGCGCAGCATCTTCAGTCAGCCATTGGACATAAGTGATATTTTTTTGTTCAGTTTTCCCCGCGTTTCTTGATAAGATATAAACATGATGTCCCTGGCGGGTGAGGACGCCAGTCAGATGCGTACCGAGAAAACCCGTTCCGCCCGTCATTGCAATATTCATACACATCTCTCCTCATCGTTCTGATAACTATACTTTACCTCATTTTGATCATAGAAAACGCGTTTGAGACCGGAGAAGGGAGATTAAGATGCCATTTATTACAAAGATATCAGCGCAAAAGAAGAATACTGAACGTTTTAATATTTTTCTGGATGAAAAATATGCTTTCAGCGTTGACGCCGATGTGCTCGTGAAATTTGAGCTTAAAAAGGGAAAAGAGCTTGATGACCTCGAGATCATTGATATTCAATACGGCGATGAAGTGAAAAAAGGCTTCAACCGTGCGATTGAGTTTTTATCCTATCGAATGAGGTCAACAAAAGAGGTAGAAGACTACTTAAAGAAAAAAGAAACCTCGGCGCCCGTCATTGCGGAAGTGATTCATAGGCTGAACGATTACAGCTATTTAAATGACCAAGAGTTTGCGGCGGCCTATGTAAGCACTCACAAAAAAACAAACGGAAAAGGGCCTGACGTTTTGTTCAGAGAGCTGAAGGCGAAAGGAATCGATGACGATACGATTAAAGATACGCTAGGTTCTTTCTCGTTTGAGGAACAGACGGAAAAAGCAGTTAAGCATATCGAAAAGCTTCTGAAGAAAGACAAGAAACTCTCTTCAAAAGAGATCAAACAGCGAGCCCAGATGCAGCTGCAGCGCAAAGGCTTTTCATTTGATGTCATCTCTGCGGCGCTGGAGCAGATTGAATACGAAAATGATGAAGACACTGAAAAAGAAGCGCTGCGTCTTCATGCGGAAAAAGCGTTTAGAAAATACCGTTATGACGGCTCCTATGAAAGTGCCATGAAGGTCAAACAATTTTTATTTAGAAAAGGATTCTCACTCGATTTAATCGAGCAATTTCTGCGGGAAGAGGAGTAGCTGAAAAATGGAGAAACGATACAGTCAAATGACAACACACGAGCTCAATACAGAAATCGCAGGACTTTCTGAAAAAGCAAGAAAAGCGGAACAGCTTGGAATCATAAATGAACTGGCAGTGCTCGAACGGAAAATTGCAATGGCAAAAGCATACTTGCTGAACCCGGAGGACTTCTCACCGGGAGAAACGTATATTGTGGACGGCTCTGAGGACGAGTTTCACATTAACTATTTAAATGGCGTTTTCGCTTGGGGATACAGAGCATCGGCTCCCGATCAAGAAGAAGCGCTTCCAATCTCAGTATTGCAGCAAAAGAAGCAGGGATGAACGAGAGGCTGAATATCAGCCTCTTTTTTATTTGAGCACATTCAAGGCGATTTTCAGAGAAAAAATGATTGAATTCATCCTGGATTTCTTTTAAGATGGAACTCGTTGTTTTTTAAAAATTAAAGGAGGCGATGACGTTGAGTATGAAAAATCCATCTGTAAAGTTCATTATTTTTGTCCTTATGATCTGCACGTTTTCAATTGGATACACAGAATATGCGGTGATGGGTATTTTGACGTCGATTGCCAATGACTTTCATATACATGTTTCCTCTGCGGGACTCCTTGTTACTGCTTATGCGGCAAGCGTCTGTGTGACAGGCCCGCTTGTCACGATTGTTTCTGTCAAGCTCCCGAGAAAGCCGGTGCTGCTTGGATTGATGGGGATTTTCATCCTTTCCAACCTGTTAAGTGCGCTGGCACCGAATTTTGCGGTATTGGCCGTCTCAAGAATTTTATCTGCTTCCATTCACGGCGCATTCTTTGCAATTGCGATGGTATTTGCTAGTGAAATGGTGCCGCCGGAAAAACGCGCCGCAGCCGCTGCGTCTATGAACGGTGGTTTAACAGTGGCTTTAATGCTGGGTGTTCCATTCGGTTCCTACTTGGGTGATGTCCTAAACTGGAGAGTCGTGTTTTCCATCATTACGGTGCTTGGAGTGATCGGATTTTTAGGCCTGATGGCTACAGTGCCGAACAGAAAACCAAAAGTCATCCCGATGCTCATGAATGAGTGGGGAGTATTTAAACACAAACAGGTGCTGTATTCCTTTGCGATTACCATTTTAGGCTATTCAGGCGTATTTATCGCTTACACGTTTATCGAACCGATTTTAAGAAATTCAGCGGGTTTCAGCACAGTCGGCATTACAGGCGCCCTCTTCGCCTATGGTTTGGGAGGGGTTGCGGGAAATTTCTTTGCGGGAAAAGTGCCGCTTCCTCTGCTGACCCGGACCATGATTGGCGTCATGATCGGTTTGATCGGCGTACTTGCGGTATTCCCGTACATCGCCGTTTATCCGGCCGCAGCCATTGTCGCGACTTTCTTATTTGGCGCTTGCGCATTCGGCACGCCGCCTCTTTTGCAAACAAAGGTTCTTTCTTCATCTGAGAACGGCACAACGATCGCCGCAGCTGTGAGCGTGTCTGCATTTAACCTGGCCAATGCGCTCGGCGCGTGGATCGGCGGTATCATTTTAAGCGGGACCGGCTCCTATTCCTGGCTGTTTGCAGGAGGGGCGCTGATGACCGCGTGCGGACTGGTGCTGTCAACCTTTGCGCATCTGTCTGAAAAGAAAAGCGTCTATGAATATCAAGTCAATAAAGGGTAAAAAAACAGCTGCACATGTGCAGCTGTTCTTCTTTTATCGTTTGCCGGAGGCTCTCATTTTCTCCTGAGGATGCTGATTGATTGACCCGTCAGGACGCTTTGAAGCATAGTCGTCCTTCGCTCTCGGTTCACCTTGAAACTTGTTTTCGTTTTCGTAAGGAAATCCTTTTTCTTTATTGCGGACCATGTCATATCCCCCTAGGTTCGAGATCAAAAAGTTGCGTCTTGCCGGATGAAGACGTAAGGTTAGTATATGGAGAACATGAAGTTTTAAAGCGTAATTTTTTTCCTGAAGGAAAGGAGACCACCAAATGAATACGTATATTGAGAAACTGACAAATCTGCTTCTGGAAAAAAACAATATGATCAGCTACATTCAGGCGAAAACATGGGTGGAATTGTTATGGAGCGACTTTGAAGCAACCTATGCAAAAGCCGGACACGCCTACCAGGGCGAAAAAATGACTGAAAAAATCGTCACACAGTGGATTGAGAACTATGGCGGCCAGCTCCACCTTTTCCAAAGCGGCCGTGAAGACGTAAATGATTACTTAAACCAAAGCAGAGGTCTTTTACATTAACACAGCCTGCCGGCATAAAGTACGGCAGGCTGTTTTTTACACATTTGTATTGAGTACATCACTCATCACCATTCTAATCATAAAACCAAGAAAAGCAGTATATGCAATCAGCTGCAGATAGGATAAAGGAAGCATAGATTGATGAATAAGAACAGCACCTATTAGCAATAGAACAATCATTACCCAATGTGATATATAGCCCGCGAAATGAGCATTTGAGCGGGTGCGTTGGTCATTCTGAAAGTGTACGTTTCCCCAGAGTTTATTTCTATGAATGTGCGCGGCAGAATAAAGAACTCGTGCTGTTCCGATGACTGCTAACAGAAGTGTTAAGGTTGAAGGTGAATGCCAATAAAGGATATACAATAAAACGGGAAGTAAAGTTTGCAATAATAATCCGGTATAATACGTCATGTTCATCTTATTTATCTCTTTCTATCCAGAATAATTGATCTAATGAGCACTCTAATACTAATGATAATTTAATTGCAGTGCCTATCGAGGGTTCATATCTTTGTTTTTCAATTGCAATGACTGTCTGTCTTGTCACTTGAATGTTTTCTGCCAGCTGATCCTGTGTCCATCCTTTATCTTTTCTGTATTCTTTTACACAATTACGAACCCCGTGCTTCATCTAATTTGATCCTCTCTTTATGTAACGTATACCTTACATAATGTATCATACAAGTATTAGTATGTAATGTACACCTTACAAACCTTAACATTTCCTTAATTGTTAGAAAAAATAAACAAATAGTGTTTCATTCACCGGGCAATAAGGGAATACCTCTTATATCTTGTCAACATACGAGGAGGAGCTATAAATGAAAAAGAAACAAGTATTGCTCGCTTTAACAGCCGCCGCAGGACTGAGTTTCACAGCATGTAGCACCGCTCCCGCAGCAAAAGCCGCAACCCCTCAGACCATGAATGTCACCATGCCATCATCAGATTCTTATGTTATTAAAGCAGGAAAACTGAATGTGCGAACTGAACCAAATCAAAAAAGCGCGATCCTCGGCACGGTATCATCTGAACAGAAAGTCACTGTAAAGGGATTTGCAAATGCTAATTGGGCTCAAATTGAATTCAAAGGGAAAAAAGCATATATTTCAACACACTTCTTAATGAAAACCGCAAGTCAAGCAAAAACAGCAAAACAGACTGCCTTCTATTCACCAACACCGGAAAATGGAAAAGCCAAACAGCTTTCCTCCGAGACAGAAGTCACTTTGCTCGGCTGGGGATTCAGTGAAAACGGAGGATTTGATTTCAGCTGGGCATTCGTTGATTATGGCGGGGTAAAAGGCTATATTCAGACAAAGGATTTACAAGTACGCTAAATAGACAGGCTCTTGCTTGTCTTTTTGCCTTGATATTGAAACATTTCTTCTTTCTGAACGTAACAATGAGAAAGGAGATGATCATATGGCTTGTTTAGTCGGCGGAGGGCTCATGATCATTGCAGGTCTTTTCATCAAATTGTTCCCTCCAAAATCCATTAACAGTGTATATGGATTCAGAACGAGACGCTCAATGTCAGATCAAAGATTATGGAATGAAGCCAACCGTTACAGTGCGGCGCTCATGATCCTGTCAGGTTTGATTGTCTTGGGGGCCGGGGTGCTGCTGAGATCAAGCTTTATCATTCTTCAGCTGATCATGCTTATTGCTGCTTGTATCATCACTTTTATGCTGACGGAGAAAAGGCTGAAACATATGACGAAAAGTCAAGGAGGAGAGTTGAGTGGAAGGAGTTAACAGTCAGTTTATCAAAACAAATGGGATCACGCTCCACGTTGCTTCCGCAGGGCCGGAGGACGGCCCGCTTATTGTCCTGCTCCATGGGTTCCCTGAATTTTGGTATGGCTGGAAAAATCAAATCAAACCGCTTGCCGATGCGGGGTATCGGGTGATTGCTCCCGATCAGCGCGGTTACAACCTCAGTGATAAACCCGAAGGAATTGAGGCTTATCGAATTGATACATTAAGAGATGATATCATTGGGCTTATTTCGCAATTCACTGATCAAAAAGCAATCGTGATCGGGCATGACTGGGGAGGAGCAGTAGCCTGGCATTTGGCATCAACACGTCCGGAATATGTTGAAAAGCTGATCGCCATTAACATACCGCATCCGCACATCATGAAAACCGTAACGCCAGTCTACCCGCCGCAATGGCTGAAAAGCTCGTACATTGCCTTCTTCCAGCTGCCGGACAAACCGGAGGCCGCGTTAAAAGAAAATAATTATGAGAAATTAGATAAAGCCATCGGGCTATCTGATCGGCCGGAGCTTTTTTCTTCTGAGGATATCAAAAAGTACAAAGAAGCGTGGAAGCAGCCTGGCGCCCTGACGTCAATGCTGAACTGGTACAGGGCCCTCAGAAAAGGCAGCCTTGCGGAAAACCCCCGCGAATACCATACAGCCCCTTACCGGATGATCTGGGGAATGGAAGACCGCTTTTTAAGCAGAAAGCTTGCAAAAGAAACAGCAAGCCGCTGTCCAAACGGGCATTTAATATTTGTGGATGAAGCGTCCCATTGGATCAGCCACGAAAAGCCGGCCATCGTGAATCAGCTTATTTTAGAATATCTTGAAAAACAATAAGTCAGATTTTCTTTGCACGTCTGTCGAAATGGCAGACTTTTTCTATGCTTTTTTTTCATACTCTATTTTAAACCTGACAAAATAACATTACATATACTCAAATGTCATACCAAAAATGTAACAAAAAACAGGTTTAAACGACTTTAAAAAAAGGAATAGCCTTACTGAAGATTTGTGTACAAATTCCCCTAAGGCAATACTTAAAAAGAATAATAAAAAGAAGGTGCCTTAATGAAGCAAGGATTAATCTCGATTATTATCCCGTCTTACAATGAAGGTTATAATGTCAAACTCATTCATGAATCTTTAAAAAAGGAATTCAAAAACATTCATTATGATTATGAAATATTCTTCATTAACGACGGAAGTATTGATGACACGCTTCAGCAGATCAAAGACCTGGCATCCAAATGCAGCCGAGTGAAATACATATCATTTTCGCGAAACTTTGGAAAAGAAGCCGCGATCTTGGCCGGATTTGAACATGTTCAAGGCGAGGCAGTTGTCGTGATGGACGCCGATTTGCAGCATCCGACCTATTTGCTGAAGGACTTTATCAAAGGCTACGAGGAAGGCTATGATCAAGTCATTGCCCAGAGGAACAGGAAAGGGGATAACCCCGTGCGTTCGCTTCTTTCGTCCCTTTACTACAAGTTCATTAATAAAGCGGTGGAAGTTGATTTGCGTGACGGTGTCGGAGACTTTCGGCTGTTAAGCCGCCAAGCTGTGGATGCACTTTTGAAATTGAGCGAAGGCAACCGCTTTTCAAAAGGCCTGTTTTGCTGGATAGGTTTCGAACAGAAAATTGTTTTTTACGAAAATGTCGAAAGAAAAAACGGCACATCCAAATGGTCATTCAGCAGCCTTTTTAATTACGGAATGGACGGCGTTGTCTCCTTTAACCATAAACCGCTGAGAATATGCTTTTACACCGGCATTTTTGTATTGCTGCTCTCTCTTATTTATATCATCGCCACGTTCGTCAAAATTCTTACAAACGGTATTTCTGTACCCGGATATTTCACAATTATATCTGCGGTCTTATTTCTTGGCGGGGTTCAGCTGTTAAGCCTTGGCATCATAGGAGAATACATCGGCAGAATCTATTACGAAACAAAAAAACGGCCGCATTATTTGATCAAAGAAGCAAATATCCCAAGCAAAGATCTGCCTGAAACGAACGAATTGAAAAACATGCGGCGCCTGACTAAACTGCACTGAAATGAATGAATTGCCATTGGCAGTGCTTTTTTGCATGCTTACAAGTTAACGGCAAGACTGGAGAATCCTTATGAAAAAAAGAAAACATGTCTTCATTTATGCGGCCAGTCTGTTCATAGCGGTTCTAGCACACGCTTTTTTTGTGAAAGAATGGGCGGATGGCAGATATATGACCGGTCCCGGTGACGGACTGGCGCAAATGATCGTATTTAAGAAATTATTATATGAACAATACACGCAAGGAAACTTTTTCTATCATTATTCATTCGGACTCGGCGGAGGCACATTCAGTCAGCTTGGCTATTATTTTTCTGCTTCTTTTCTTTTTCTTGCGACTTCCGCCGCAGTATGGCTGCTGCAATCCGTTCATCTCATCGGTGAGGCGGATACGCTTTTTTGGGCGCAGTCAGCCGTTTTTATCAGCATTATTAAGCTGAGTCTGATTATTTTTACATCAGCTTCTGTTTTCAGCTATTTGCTCAAACGCAGAGCAGCGGCATTTACGGGTGCTGTCCTATACGGAGTATCGATTATTTACTTTCGCCACGAAGCGTATTGGGAATTTTTCACCGATACAATGATTTGGCTCCCGCTTCTCGTGCTCGGAGCAGAAAAAATCATCCGAGAGCGGCGTCCGGCATGGTTTATCATTGCTTGCTCCTTGAGCTTAATCAACAATTTTTACTTTGCATACATAAATCTGATTTTCATTGGAATTTATATCTTGTTCAGATGGTTTATCAAGCTGGAAGAACACGAAGTGAAAAAATGGGTTCAATGCAGAATGTTTATCGTCTCGGGACTCATTTCTTTTGGTATCAGTGCGGCGGTATTTGTGCCGGTGGTTTACGGATATTTAAATAACCTGCGCCCACCGTATAATGAAAAAATAGAGTGGCTGAATTTCGATGATAATATTTTATTTTCGAGCAGGATTATCGTGGTGCCAGCCATCTTTTTACTGTTTTTGTTTGTCATTTCTTTTTATAAACACCGCGTGTTTCGCCTTTTTGCCGGAATGAGCCTTCTGTTTATTCTCTTTCATTTCAGTCCTTATGCGGCAAGCGCCTTTAACGGCTTTTCCGCACCGCAAAACCGGTTTGAATATATTTTGGCCTTTACAATCGCCGGGGCGGCAGCCGCAGGTTTATCACAGCTGCAGGAGCTGAGGCGGAAAGAATTGCTTCCAGCAGCAGCGGTTGTTCTGCTTCTTTACTGGTATCATGTCCAAAGATATGAGCTTGATATATGGAAGCCAGCGAATGAAAGCATCTTACTGCTTTTGTTCCTGACAATTGCTGCTTTGTTTGCCGC
Source organism: Bacillus sp. LBG-1-113 (assembly GCF_020708615.1). NCBI lineage: Bacteria > Bacillati > Bacillota > Bacilli > Caryophanales > Bacillaceae > Bacillus > Bacillus sp. LBG-1-113. The sequence goes on from NZ_JAJFDG010000004.1 coordinate 319,898, forward strand.
AGTTTTTGTGAAAAAACGGGCAAAGCTTGCTGTATACGGTGTGGTGATTTTGTCTTCGCTGCTTGTCGCTAACACCTATCAGAAATATGCGCTCTCAGAAGGAGGCGGGCTGGACAGTGTTTCAAAATCCTATATTACAAGCGAGGAATACAAAGGAGACGAACAATCTAAGCTCATCAGACGTGTGCAAAAGGAAGACAATGACCCGCTCGTGAGAATCGACTGGATGAATGGCGTGCGCAATAACACTCCGATTATTTACGGGTTTAATGGATTCAGCGCCTACTCGAGCATTTTAAACAGCCATCTGCTCTCCTTTTATTGGAATGATCTTCGCATCGATATGGGAAGAGAAAGCGTCAGCCGCTACGCTTCATTGGGGGACAGAGCGAATTTGTACAGCCTGCTTTACGGCAGATACTATATGACGGAAAAAATAAACGAAGCGAATGTTCCATACGGCTTCACAAAACATATGGATTCAGAGCACTACACCGTTTATGAAAATCAATATATGCTTCCTTTCGTCAAATCAGCCGAAAGGGTTTACGCAGAAAGTGACCTGAAAAAGTTGCCGGCACTTGCAAAAGAGCAAGCGATGCTCAAAGGAATTGTATTAGCAGATCCAACTGAAAAAACAGAGCAGCCCCCTAATCTGACGAATCTGATTTCCAAATCGGACATCACTGCAAAACAGGCTCAATATCAAAACGGACTCCTGACTGTAACTGGAGAAAACGGAGGAGAATTGATCATCACCCCGAAAAAGCCATCAGTCGGTCCGGGCGATTACTATGTCAGTTTTTATTTGAAAAGCAAAGCAAGAGACAAAGGATTTACGCTAAAGGTAAATGATTATGTCACAACAAGAAAATCAAATCAATCGATCTATAAAACGGGAGTAAACGATTTGACCATCAGAGTGCCTAAAGCAGATCATATCTCAATCAGGCTTCCGAAAGGAACGTACGAGCTTTCAGATATCGCGCTTTTTGAAGAAAATTATCAAACATTAAAAAACGCTGCGTCGCAAAACAAAACGGAGAAAACAGACAGCCTGGAATGGAATAAAAACAAGCTGACATTCACATATCACAATTCCAAACCTCAGTACATCATGCTCCCGATTCCGTATGAGAAAGGCTGGGAGCTGAAAATTAACGGAAAGCAGCAGCAAATTGAAAAAGCCGATTACACTTTTATTGGTTTTAAGGCGCAAAAGGGAGACAATCAAATTGAACTGACCTACTATCCGCCATATTTTAAGATATCGGCTGTGATTTCTTTCATCAGTCTGCTCCTAGCTGTTTTTTATACAAGACGCAAAAAAGCCCGGCTCTAAATAGAGCCGAGCTTTAATTTTTTCTGAAGCTTTTCTTCGCTGAATATCCAGCCAGTATAAGATGAGCGTATTTCAAGATCATGGCTGATATGAACGATTGCCACAAACGGATAGTGCCCTTTACTCCGATAACGCAGGTCAATAAACCGGACCTCATAATGGTCTTTATACGTATCCACTTCCCACCTGTAAACCGGAGAGAATGAAAGAAACGCCGCAATGTTGTCATCCTGCTTCGCAGCTTGCATAACATCGGTTTCAGGAACCGGCACCCGATTAAACGTATCAAGTATCACCACATGCCCGTCCATGCTCCTTCCTACATAAAAGGCATGCGCGGTCGTAACAGCAATTCGCCATTGCCGAAATTTCATCGTCGGTGAAATGATAATGTTTTCGATCTCTTCCTCAATTAGCTCACGGAGCTGCCGTTTGATTCGCAGCTGCATCATCAGGCGCAAGATATAATAGCCTGCCAGTATGACGTATAAGGTGAGAAATGTGATACCGGGGCTGCCGCCGACATACCAAACCGCGATGGCAGCCAGATGGCTGATGAAAATAAACGGATCAAATGTGTTAATCAGCCCGAGTGCCACCCATTTTTTCGAAAACGGCCGGATGGCTTGTGTTCCGTACGCATTGAAAATGTCCACAAATACATGCAGAACGACTGCCAACAATGTCCACAGCCACAGATGCAGAAAATCAGCCTGGGGATAAAATAAATGCAAAATCGCCGGAATGATGACAGACCAAAACAAAACGGCGGGAATAGAATGGGTAAAACCTCTGTGATTTCTTATATAAACAGCATTATTTTTAAGTTTTAACACAGTATCGATATCAGGAGCCTGTGAGCCCGCAAGCGTAGCGATCATGACTGCGTGAGCCATTGCCGGATCTGTTCCGACAACCGGATCCAGTGTCGCAATTCCGCCGAGTGCGATGCCCATGACAACATGTGTGCCCGTATCCATAGGTGACCTCCTTGCAGGTTTATCCTGCACATTCACTTTGTAAGACATTCCCTAATTTTATATACCCAATCTTTTAACCTGTTCAATCGTTCTCATATGTTTCCGCTTTTTCTTTACTTCTATTTAATGTAACATATTATCGTACTGTGCCCTTAGTGTACAACAAAAAACAGTCTAAAGAAAAGCGGGGCGCGAGAGACTGGGGAGAAACACATATGAATGTACTTGAAGATAAGGTAAGACAAAAAGATATACAGCAATTTCAAAATGATTTAATTACATGGTTCGAAAGAGAACAGCGCATTCTGCCGTGGAGAGAGGACCAAGATCCATATAAAGTGTGGGTGTCTGAAGTGATGCTCCAGCAAACGAGAGTAGAGACGGTCATTCCTTACTTTTTAAGGTTTGTGAAGCAATTCCCGACAGTAGAAGCACTCGCTGATGCCGATGAAGAAAAAGTGCTCAAAGCATGGGAAGGTCTCGGTTATTACTCGCGGGTCAGAAACCTGCAAAGCGCTGTAAAAGAAGTGAAGCAGCAGTACGGAGGAGTTGTTCCATCAGAAGAAAAAGAATTTGGCGGCTTAAAAGGCGTAGGCCCTTACACAAAAGGAGCAGTGCTAAGCATTGCCTACAATAAACCGATTCCCGCGGTTGACGGAAATGTGATGCGTGTTATGTCGAGAATTCTGTCCATCTGGGATGATATTGCTAAGCCAAAAACAAGAACCATTTTTGAAGAAGCGGTCCGTGTGTTTATTTCAAAAGAAAAACCCTCGGAATTCAATCAAGGTTTAATGGAGCTGGGAGCCATCATCTGCACGCCGAAATCACCTTCTTGCCTGCTCTGTCCTGTCCAGCGGCATTGCTCAGCGTTTGCAGAAGGGACTGAACGGGAACTCCCGGTGAAAAGCAAAAAGAAAAAACCCGGGATCAAAACAATGGCTGCAATTGTACTGACAGATGATGACGGACAAGTTTATATTCATAAACGCCCGTCAAAGGGACTGCTAGCCAATCTGTGGGAATTCCCGAATTTTGAAACACAAAAAGGAATGAAAACAGAGCGCGAGCAGCTCACTGCATTTTTAGAAAGTGATTTTGGCATACAAGCTGAAATCAGTGACCTCCAAGGTGTTGTGGAGCATGTTTTCACCCACCTGGTATGGAATATTTCTGTGTTTTTCGGTAAAGTAAAACAAGTGTCGGATGCTGCAGAACTGAAAAAAGTAACGAAGGAAGAGCTCGAAGAATTCGCGTTTCCAGTGTCACATCAAAAAATTTGGAAGATGGCAGTGGAAGCAGCCGGAGTATATAATTCGGCTGCTCGGTAAGAGTCCTTAATCATAACTGACGCGCGTGCCGTGGGTGTAGTCTGCTTCATTGCGCTTCATTCCGCCGCGCGCTTCAATCTCTTGCGTTAATTCCCGGTATTTTGATTGGCCTTCTTCGTTCAAATAAGGCATAATTTGCTGAAAGGCATGATGAAAATAGGCGAGTTCACTGTTTTTCCAGTCCTTTTTGGAAATCATGGTCAATTCGCTCATATCTCGTCCGACATACATAACGGAAGACCCCCTTTAAAGTTCTTGCCATTATTGTTTGTGGAATGAAGAGAACTATACGCTACAAGGAGCTGAGGAAAAAATGGAACAAAATAAATGCGCACTCGTAACAGGAAGCAGCCGCGGCGTCGGAAAAGCAGCGGCGATCAGACTTGCGGAAAATGGCTATAATATTGTCATTAACTATGCACGCAGCAAAAAAGCCGCTCTGGAAACAGCGGAAGAAATCGAAAAACTTGGAGTTAAAGTGCTTATTGTAAAAGCAAACGTGGGACAGCCCGCAAAAATTAAAGAGATGTTTCAGCAGATTGATGAAACCTTTGGAAGGCTGGATGTCTTTGTTAATAACGCTGCCTCAGGTGTATTGAGACCAGTTATGGAATTAGAGGAGACACATTGGGACTGGACGATGAACATCAATGCAAAAGCCTTGCTTTTCTGCGCTCAGGAAGCGGCAAAGCTGATGGAGAAGAACGGCGGCGGTCATATTGTCAGCATCAGCTCATTAGGTTCAATCCGATACCTTGAAAACTATACGACAGTCGGTGTGTCAAAAGCTGCATTAGAGGCTTTAACCCGTTATCTCGCAGTAGAGCTTTCACCAAAACAGATTATCGTAAATGCAGTATCAGGCGGAGCGATTGACACAGATGCGCTTAAACACTTCCCGAACAGAGAAGATCTTTTGGAGGATGCGCGTCAAAATACCCCGGCGGGACGTATGGTAGAGATTAAAGACATGGTCGATACGGTTGAATTTTTAGTGTCTTCAAAAGCTGATATGATCCGCGGACAGACCATTATCGTTGACGGCGGGCGCTCACTGCTCGTTTAAAAAATTTTTTTGAAAAAAGGAATAGCCAATCGATTACCTGCACATTCTAATGACCGTGGAGGTGATAACAATGGCTAACTCAAATAATTTCAGCAAAACTAACGCTCAACAAGTTAGAAAACAAAACCAACAATCAGCTGCTGGTCAAGGTCAATTCGGTACTGAATTTGCTAGCGAAACAAACGTTCAGCAAGTCAGAAAACAAAACCAACAATCAGCTGCTGGCCAACAAGGTCAATTCGGCACTGAATTCGCAAGCGAAACTAACACACAGCAGGTAAGACAGCAAAACCAATCTGCTGAACAAAACAAACAACAAAACAGCTAATCACTGAAACAGAAAAAAGCACTTCATCTTCGGGTGGAAGTGCTTTTTTCTGTTTGAAAAACGACAAAACTTGTGAAAGCTCAACAGAATGAGTCAAAGGGTTTGCCGGATCAGGATCGAAATGATTAATGGTGGAAACGTTTAGACTTTGACCAGGGCTGAAGGAGGAACCGATGACGGAATTTGAAAAGCTGGTAATAGAACAGATGAAAACGATGGACAAGCTTCTCGATCTCCAATCAGAGCTCGACCGCTGCAAACAAATCGAAGCAGAACTCCGGCACTTGGAAAGGGATGCAAGGCTGCGCGGTATTCAGGATGAAATTGCGGTAAAACGAAAACATCTCGCTGATATACAGGATATGTTTCAAAAGCAGACAGAGCAGGTGATTCGTTCATATCGCAGCTCAGAAAAGCCGTCTTCCTTTGTGTAGAGCAGGAATGTGCCATTCCCAAGCCGGAATGGCTCTTTTATTTTCATTTTTCAATTTGTAACGTTATAATAGGTAAAAGACGTTGTCGGTAAGCAAGTTTGGACATACTAACTGTAGGGCTTTATAGAAAGTAGGGGAGAAATATGGGTTATCCCAAGGAAGGAGAAACCATTCAAATTCACAGCTATAAGCATAACGGGCTGATCCACAGAATTTGGAATGAAACGACAATCTTAAAAAGTACAGAAATGTGTGTCATCGGAGCCAATGACCGGACGATGGTAACCGAATCAGACGGCCGGACATGGATAACCAGAGAGCCCGCAATCTGTTATTTTCACGCAAGACAATGGTTTAATGTCATCGGGATGCTGAGGGAAGACGGGGTTCACTATTACTGCAACATCAGTTCTCCGTTTGCCTATGATGGCGAAGCAATTAAATATATTGATTACGACTTGGATGTCAAGGTATTTCCTGACATGACCTATAATATTCTCGACGAAGATGAGTATGATGATCATCGGAAAGCCATGAATTATCCAAAAGAAATTGACAGTATTTTAAGAGACTACTTAAATACGCTGCTTCACTGGATTCATCAGCGGCAGGGACCGTTTGCGCCCGAGTTTGTCGATATGTGGTATGAACGGTATTTGCGCTATACAAAATAATGGTTACGTAAAAACCTGTTGCGGGGTACAACAGGTTTTTCACATGGGCTCACACACATCATGATAAAGAGAGGGGGAATCAACGTGGGGGTTATGAAACGCTATATGCAATTCGTCAAACCTTATAAAAAGCAAATTTTCATTACAGTATTAATCGGGATCGTAAAATTCTCCATTCCGCTTGCTCTCCCATTGCTTTTGAAGTACGTAGTTGACGATATTATTCAAGGAGGCGGCACGGCCAGTGACAAAACAACGTCATTGTTCACCATTATGGCGATCATGTTCGCCTTATTTTTAATTTTGCGCCCGCCAGTTGAATATTATCGCCAATATTTTGCCCAGTGGACAGCCAGTAAGGTACTCTATGATATAAGAGCCAAGCTGTTTGATCATATACAGAAGCTGAGTCTTCGTTTTTATGCGAATACTAGAACGGGGGAAGTCATTTCCCGAGTGATCAACGATGTGGAACAGACAAAGGACTTTGTGATCACAGGTCTGATGAATATATGGCTCGATATGCTGACGATTTTGATCGTGATCTCTATCATGCTGACACTGGACGTGAAATTAACACTTATTTCCGTGGTTTTATTTCCATTATACGGAATATCAGTGAAGTATTTTTACGGCCGTTTAAGAAAGCTGACAAGAGAACGGTCACAGGCGCTTGCTCAGGTGCAGGGGCATTTGCATGAACGGATTCAAGGCATGCCGGTGATCAGAAGCTTTGCGATAGAAGACCATGAGCAGGCCAACTTTAACGAAAAAAACAGCCATTTCTTAGATAAAGCAATCAGTCATACGAATTGGAATGCCAAGACCTTTGCAGTTGTCAACACCATTACAGATCTGGCACCGCTCATCGTGATTGCATTTGCCGGCTATTTTGTCATCAACGGACCGCTGACTGTCGGAACGATGGTTGCATTTGTCGGATATATCGACAGAATGTATAACCCTGTCAGAAGGCTGATTAATTCATCTACAACCTTGACGCAGTCAATCGCTTCAATGGACAGGGTGTTTGAATTTATTGACGAGCCGTATGAGCTGACTGACAAACCAAATGCCATCAAAGCTGACCATATCCGCGGAGAAGTCGAATTTCAAAATGTATCGTTTCAATATGAAAAGGAAAAAGAAAACATCCTTCATGACGTGTCATTAAAAGTAATCAGAGGAGAAACTGTAGCTCTCGTTGGAATGAGCGGCGGAGGGAAATCCACGCTCGTCAGCCTGATTCCAAGGTTTTATGATGTATCAAGCGGCAGTCTATTGATTGACGGGACAGATATTCGGGATTATGAAGCAAGAAGTCTGCGCAATCAGGTTGGCATGGTGCTTCAGGATACCTTTTTATTCAGTGAAACGATTAGAGAAAATATCGCGATCGGAAAACCTAACGCCACGCTTGAAGACATTATGGAAGCCGCAAAAGCAGCTAATGCACATGATTTTATTATGAGTTTTCCGGAAGGGTATGAGACCCGTGTAGGAGAAAGAGGCGTTAAGCTCTCCGGGGGACAAAAACAGCGGATTTCCATTGCGCGTGTATTTCTGAAAAATCCGCCGCTGCTGATCTTGGATGAAGCCACTTCAGCTTTGGATCTTGAAAGTGAACACTACATTCAAGAAGCGATGGATAAACTGGCGAAGGACAGAACAACTTTTGTCGTGGCTCACCGCTTATCAACGATTACGCATGCGGATAAAATTGTCGTCATGGAAAACGGAACAATCATTGAAACCGGAACTCATGATGAACTGATGGATTATGACAGTCAATACAAGCACTTATTCACAATCCAAAACTTGAAGTAAACTTCGATCTTATATCCTTTTATCAAGGATATAAGATTTTTTTGTATAAAAAAACCCGGCATATGAACCGGGCTACTCTTCTATTTCCATTTCGCAGTCTTTCGGATGGTACGTTTGAAAGCTTGTAATAAGTGTTTCTAAATGTTCAAGCTGCTCGCGGTATTCTACAGCGCTTGCCATAATATTAAGCATATTATAATCAAGAAGCTCATCATCTGAGTTGCGCTGGTTTTTAAGAAATGACTTTGTCAGCAGCTGTTTGTATTGGATGCCTTCTTCATCTGTATCATCATGCGGTTTAATTTTGCCGACAAACCTCATCAAAATCCGCTCGTGCCAATAAAGCAGGTAATCAAGTTCTTCAGTCAGTGTTTCCTGAAACTCTTGAGGCATATGATAAATCTCGTTTTCCAGGCGATGCAGCTTCTTCAGCGTGTCGAGCGCCCGGTTTGCGGTTATTATCGCCTGTCTGAACAGGACAAGTTTTCTTGATTTCACGTAAGTCGTTTTCTTAAAGTAGCTTCTTTCTTCTTTATATAGAAGATATGTCTGATCTAGCTTGAGCATTTTTTCTTTCAATTTTTCAATATCCTCTTTCAAAATTGAATGCTCTGTTGACTGGCGCATAATCAGCCTGATCCATTTCATGATTTCTTCAGTGTTTTCGACTGTGTTATGAATCAGCTTTGTCTCGTACTTAGGCGGCAGGAACACCAGGTTGACGATAAAGGAAGAAAGCACCCCTAAAATGACTGTGCTTGTTCTGATCAACGCAAACATTAAAAAGTCGTCACCGGCAGATTCTAAAATCGCAATAACTGTAACAAGAGCAATGGAAATCGTATGTTCAATTTTAAGCTTCAGCATTATGGTAATAACAATCACTGCTGTCAATCCGATCATAATCGGACTGGGTCCGAAAATAAGACCGAATACTGTGGCAATAACAGCTCCGATAATATTTGCCTGAACCTGATCAATAATAATAAGAAAAGAGCGGTAAATTGATGGCTGGATCGCAAATATCGCTGCAATCCCAGCAAAAATCGGTGCGGGAAGTCCGATCCACGAAGCTAAATAAAGAGCCAGCGTAATCGCGATCCCTGTTTTGAAAATGCGGGCACCAAGTTTCATTGGTTTGTGCGTGCATTCCTTTCTATAATAAATTGTTTGACCTAGCAAATGGCTAATCATTAAAATTCCCTGTGAGTTTATTTGCTAAACAATTAAGTAATATACAGGGATCAATACAATTATTCAAGCTATTTCTCAAGAAAAAGACCAAAATCTTACACGCTTTTTAAAAGTACACAAAAACAGGAGCTTTAAGCTCCTGTCCGCCTGATGTGCAATATTACTTTTTAAGATGTTTAAAAGCATCCTCAACAGCAGCAAGCGTATCTTTAATGTCCTGCTCTGTATGTGCTGTTGTAATAAACCACGCTTCATATTTAGAAGGTGCGAGATTAATGCCGCGCTCCAGCATCAGCTTGAAAAACGTAGCGAATGTTTCACCGTCACTGCGTTCTGCCTGATCGTAATTTTCTACTTTCTCATCAGAGAAGTAAACCGTCAGTGCACCCTTTAAGCGATTGACTGTTATTGTGATGCCATGGGTTTCTGCGTGTGCCAAAATGCCTTCCTCAAGCATAGCGCCAAGACGGTCAAGCTTTTCATACACGCCTTCTTCTTTCAGCACTTCCAGGCAAGCAATGCCAGATAAAATAGAAGCGGGGTTTCCGGCCATTGTTCCTGCCTGATATGCAGGGCCGAGCGGTGCGACTTGCTCCATAATTTCTTGTTTCCCGCCATAGGCTCCAATTGGAAGTCCGCCGCCAATAATTTTTCCGAGTGCAGTTAAATCCGGTTTAACCTGTAAAAGATCCTGAGCACCGCCATACATAAAGCGGAAAGCAGTAATGACTTCATCATAAATAACGAGGGCGCCCGCATTGTGAGTCAGTTCGTTTACTTGTTCTAAGAAACCTTCTTTTGGCTCAACGATACCGAAGTTGCCGACAATCGGTTCAACCAGAACCGCTGCGATTTCACTGCCCCATTTATCTAAGGCCGCTTTGTAGCTGTCAATATCATTAAATGGAACTGTAATGACCTCGTTTGCAATGCTTTTCGGTACACCGGCTGAGTCAGGTGTGCCCAGAGTAGACGGACCGGAGCCGGCGGCTACGAGCACAAGATCTGAATGGCCGTGATAACAGCCTGCAAATTTAATGATTTTGGTGCGGCCTGTGTAAGCGCGAGCCACTCGGATGGTCGTCATCACAGCTTCTGTCCCTGAATTGACGAATCTTACTTTATCCATAGCGGGAAGGGCTTCCTTCAGCATCTTTGCAAAAGTAACCTCATGTTTTGTCGGTGTTCCATATAATACACCGTTTTCTGCCGCTTTTTTAATCGCCTCTGTAATATGCGGGTGGGCATGTCCGGTGATGATCGGGCCGTAAGCCGCCAAATAATCAATGTATTTGTTTCCGTCGACGTCCCAAAAATAAGCGCCGTCTGCTTTCTCCATTGCAACAGGAGAACCCCCGCCAACTGCTTTATATGATCTTGAAGGGCTGTTTACACCGCCGACAATATGCTCTAATGCTTCACGGTGAAGTTCAACTGATTTTGTATACAAAAATAATAACCTCCTATATCTCCATGCGTCCCCTCTATTGTAGCATGCTTCGAGACAAGAACAACGGATTCAGGCTCAAGTTCAAGGCCCATGGTTGTAATCTGGACAAGAATTGGATACGCTTAATACAAAAACATCCGGAGGTAATGAAATGACTATTGAAATCGGACAAAAAGCGCCTGATATTGAGTTGAAAGGTGATCATGGGGAGATAGTAAAATTATCGGATTATGAAGGGCAGTATATCGTCCTTTACTTTTATCCAAAAGACATGACACCGGGATGCACAACTGAAGCCTGCGATTTTCGTGACAGCCATGAAAACTTCGCTGAGCTGGATGCTGTGATTATCGGCGTTAGCCCGGACAGCGAGGAAAAACACGGAAAATTTAAAGAGAAGCACAATCTGCCGTTTTTGCTGCTTGTCGATGACGAACACAAGCTGGCGGAGGCATTTGATGTGTGGAAACTGAAGAAAAACTTCGGAAAAGAATATATGGGAATTGAACGCTCCACTTTTTTAATTGACAAAGATGGCCGGCTCGTTAAAGAATGGAGAAAGGTAAAAGTGAAAGACCATGTAGCCGAAGCGCTCCAGACGCTGAAAGATATGTCGGAAAAGTAAAATTGTCAGTCAGCTTTATAATAGATGCTGCAACTTTTACCCTAATATCAATTGACAAATTATCGTAAAAAGAGGTACACTAATTATAAACATTATAATGTAAGAATCTTTTTTAGAAGAGAGGTGCATGACGGATGGCTGCACATGAACTAAAAGAAGCCTTAGAAACGTTGAAGGAAACCGGAGTTCGCATTACTCCTCAACGTCATGCGATTCTGGAATATCTCGTTAACTCTATGGCTCATCCAACAGCGGACGATATATATAAAGCTCTGGAAGGGAAATTTCCTAACATGAGCGTAGCGACGGTATATAACAACTTGCGTGTGTTCCGGGAATCCGGCCTGGTAAAAGAGCTCACATATGGCGATGCTTCTAGCAGATTTGATTTTGTTACATCCGATCACTATCACGCCATTTGTGAAAGCTGCGGTAAAATTGTGGACTTCCACTATCCCGGCCTTGACGAAGTGGAGCAGCTCGCTGCACATGTGACCGGCTTTAAAGTAAGCCACCACCGTTTAGAAATTTACGGCGTCTGCCAAGAGTGTTCAAAAAAAGAAAACCATTAAAATAAGCTGACCGCAAAACGGTCAGCTTATTTATTTGAACATTTTCTTCTTATTATAAGACTCATCAAATTCTTTTCCTTCTAAGCTTTGATCTAACGTCAGCGGCTCTCTGCAATGCATACACATATCTACTCTGCCTAAAACCTTGGTCTCTTTTTCACAGCCAGGGCAAATGACCCGAACCGCTTTGGTCGAGAGCATGCCGATCCAAAAATAAACAACCGTGCTGAGTCCGATGGATAAAAGCCCAAGTATCATAAACAAACTCGAAAGCAAAACGGACTCCTTAAAAAAAATCCCGATGTACATAATGATAAACCCAACGAAAACCAAACTTAACGCAAACGTTCTGATCTTATTAATTTTGCTGGAGTATTTCGCCATGTCCATCCCCCTCTGAATTAAATATAGCACAAACCCGATGGGATTTTCTTCATGTTTTCGTTTGAAATGGAATTTAAATATGGAGACTTGCTTTGAAATTGTTTATAATAGTTCAATGTGTTTAGAAAAAAGGAATTTCGATTTAACCATAGAATTGAATCAAATAGAGAATGAAAAAATTGAACAATTGCATTGGAGGAATAGTGATGGAAAATCTTCTCCGTCCAATTTATCAAGAAAGAGCAAGCCATCCTAATACATTGGCTGTTATTATGATTGAGAGAAGAAACAAAACATCTTCCCTGACTGATAACTTTGATGCCGCTTTGCTTGTCATTGTAAAGCAGTCTGATAAACCTGTTTTTATAAAGCATTATGAATTTGATCACAAAACAGCCTCTTTACATGTGATAACTGATGCTCAGGTTCAAGAATGGATTTTGCTCGGCACAAATAGAAGAATAATAGATTGGATTGTAAACGGAAGAGTCATGTTTGACCGCAATGAGTATATTGCTGAGCTTATCGACAGGCTTAATACTTTTCCGTTTGCAGAACGCAAACTGAAGATCGGCCTTGAATACGGCAAGTTAATTAGAAGATACGTTGAAGGAAAAGCTTTCTTTGAAGCCAATCAATTTTTAGATGCCTACAATGCGGTAGTTCATGCCCTGCATCATCTCGCACGTATTGAAGTAATCGACAGAGGATTCCACCCTGAAACCACTGTGTGGAGTCAAGTGCGTCAAATCGAGCCTCAAGTGTACAAATTATATTCCGAGCTGATTGAAAGTCACGAAAGCTTGGAAAAAAGGCTTGAATTGTTATTCTTAGCAAATGATTTTCTGATTCATTCTAAAGCTGAGATTGGTTCAGCACATCTTTTCGAAGTCATGAAAGAAAAGGACATATGGCAATTTAGCGAGCTTCTTCAGCATCCTGACTTAATCCATTTCACTCAAGACCTTGGCGTCATGCTTGATTACCTGACGGAAAAAGGTCTTATCAGCGTGTGCCGAATGGAAACCAAAGGACAGGCTGTCTTTCATCGAGGATATTCTTTTAAAAAAGATGTTGACTCTGATTCTTGAGCATGGTATATTATTAAACGTCGCTGATGCGCTTCTGAAAAAACAAGCTCACAGCGGCGGAGAAATAAAATAAAAAACATTTGACAGAACAAAGTAGAAATGTTATACTAATAAAGTCGCTTCTTCAAGAAGTGCTGATGATCTTTGAAAACTAAACAAGACAAAACGTACCTGTTAATTCAAGTTTTAAATAAATCGCACAGCGATGTGCGTAGTCAGTCAAACTACTTTATCGGAGAGTTTGATCCTGGCTCAGGACGAACGCTGGCGGCGTGCCTAATACATGCAAGTCGAGCGGACAGATGGGAGCTTGCTCCCTGATGTTAGCGGCGGACGGGTGAGTAACACGTGGGTAACCTGCCTGTAAGACTGGGATAACTCCGGGAAACCGGGGCTAATACCGGATGCTTGTTTGAACCGCATGGTTCAAACATAAAAGGTGGCTTCGGCTACCACTTACAGATGGACCCGCGGCGCATTAGCTAGTTGGTGAGGTAACGGCTCACCAAGGCAACGATGCGTAGCCGACCTGAGAGGGTGATCGGCCACACTGGGACTGAGACACGGCCCAGACTCCTACGGGAGGCAGCAGTAGGGAATCTTCCGCAATGGACGAAAGTCTGACGGAGCAACGCCGCGTGAGTGATGAAGGTTTTCGGATCGTAAAGCTCTGTTGTTAGGGAAGAACAAGTACCGTTCGAATAGGGCGGTACCTTGACGGTACCTAACCAGAAAGCCACGGCTAACTACGTGCCAGCAGCCGCGGTAATACGTAGGTGGCAAGCGTTGTCCGGAATTATTGGGCGTAAAGGGCTCGCAGGCGGTTCCTTAAGTCTGA
>NZ_JAJFDG010000005.1:0-262089 GCF_020708615.1 Bacillus sp. LBG-1-113
CCCACGTGTTACTCACCCGTCCGCCGCTAACATCAGGGAGCAAGCTCCCATCTGTCCGCTCGACTTGCATGTATTAGGCACGCCGCCAGCGTTCGTCCTGAGCCAGGATCAAACTCTCCGATAAAGTAGTTTGACTGACTACGCACATCGCTGTGCGATTTATTTAAAACTTGAATTAACAGGTACGTTTTGTCTTGTTTAGTTTTCAAAGATCATCAGCACTTCTCGATGAAGCAGCTTTACTAATATAACATTCAGGTCTCTGATTGTCAACAACTTTTTTTCAAAGTGTTTTGAGGCTTCTTGTTTTGTCTGCTGTTCATCAGCGACGTTTAATAATATAACACCTATAATTATTTATTGCAATAGTTTTTTTAAAAAAATCTATAAAACAATAAAACTGTAATCTTTTTTAATTCTATCTAACTTGTAATGCTTTTTAAAACATATATCTATTAATGAACATTTACCACAGGCAATATCATCTTGTTGTTTTAACCTTTTTCTTGTATAGTAGAAACGAACTAAATATCCGATAACCACAAGGGGAGCATAAAAGCTGAGAGTGAGCGGTTCCGTTCTGACCCTTTGAACCTGTTAGTTAACGCTGGCGTAGGGATGTGGCAAAGTCAAATGAATTGCAGATTGTAAAGCAGTGCGTGGAACTTTCCTATCCTTCCGCGTGCTGCTTTTTTGTTGTCCTTTTGGATTGTCTATCAATGGAAGGGGATTTTTATGGCTCAACCAAGACTGGTCCGTCTTATTGAAATTGCAATCATGACTGCTGCCGCTGTCATTTTAGACATCGTTTCCGGAATGTTCCTCCGTATGCCTCAAGGAGGATCGGTATCCATCATGATGATTCCGATTTTTTTGATTTCATTTCGCTGGGGAGTTAAAGCAGGTCTTACCACCGGTCTATTGACAGGTCTTGTTCAAATTGCGATTGGAAATCTATTTCTTCAGCACCCTGTTCAGCTATTGCTTGATTACATTGCAGCGTTCGCCGCTGTTGGAATAAGCGGCTTTTTCGCTTCCGCTGTCCGCAAATCAGCTTTATCAAAAGCAAAAGGAAAATTGATTGTATCAGTGATTTGCGCAGTTTTTATCGGCAGTTTTCTGCGTTATGCTGCACATGTGATTTCAGGGGCGGTATTTTTCGGCAGCTTTGCACCAAAAGGAACGCCGGTATGGATTTACTCATTAACTTATAACGCTACTTATATGATTCCATCATTCATCATCTGTGCGATTGTCCTTTGTTTATTGTTCATGACAGCTCCGCGCTTGCTGAAAACTGAAAAAGCTTAATCTAACAACCCCCAGCGGCCGTTCCGCTGGGGGTTGTTTTCTATATCCTGTTAAGCTGATTTTTTAATGAAGCAAGATCTGGCCATCCGAATCCTATTTCTTTCAAACTTTCTCCTGCGATTTCAAAACTATCCTCGGCTGCTCTTTCAGGTGAAAACGACTGATAAAATGTAATCGAAGGATTCTCTTCTACGACCCAAACAAACATGCTCGTAAAGCCATGATCAAGCAAAAAATCTGCTCCCTTTGTCAAAAGTGCTCTGCCTGCACCTTGCCGCTGTTTTTCTTCTAAAAGGTAAATGGCATATAACTCACCGTCATAGCCTTTCTGCTCTGTACGAATAGGACCAAAAGATGCAAAGCCGAATACTGAACCTTTATCATCTTCTGCCACAAAAACCCCCTTTAAGGAACGGGTTTTCCATTTGGCTTCAAAATCCTTGTAGTTTAAACCATTTAAATATTCAGCCGAGACAATGCCGCTGTATGTTGTCACCCAGCTGTCAACGTGCACTTTTGCGATGGCCTTTATATCATCTATTCGTGCTTCTCTTATAGTCACCATTCATTCTCTATTCCTTTCCGCAATGGTTATTCAGATTTTTGAACAGGTTTTGTTTCTTTTAATTCATTTGTCAGTTCGTTGATGCTCTGTTTGATGTTGCCTTTTCCTGAAAAGTTCTCAATCATTTCCTTTACGTCGATTCCCGAAGACGCTTTTAAGCTTTCTTGTAAGCTGGACATTAAGTTTGTCGCATAGCTTGTGACTTTGTTGGCGCCGCTTGAATCACCGCTGCCTCCTGTATCAACGACGGTAATCTTATCAATATTTGAAAGCGGTGCTGATACCTGTTTCGCGTATTCCGGAAGCATTTTGACAATCATATCGAAAATTGCAGCCTGACCGTACTGCTCAAAGGCAGCAGCAATTTTTTCTTTCGCTTCCGCTTCAGCAAGACCTTTTAAGCGAATAACCTCGGCCTCTGTCTCACCTTTTGCTTTTTCCGCTTCTGCTTTTGCAAGACCGTCAATTCTGACCCTTTCAGCTTCAGCCTTCGCCATCGCTTCTATGCTGTATTTCTTGGCATCGGCTTGGGCGAGCTGTTTGGCTTTTTCAGCAGCGGCTGATTGCTCAACTGAATAGCGGTCTGCATCGGCTTTTTTCTTCACTTCAGAATCATACTGGCGTTCACGGCGAAGTATTTCTTTTTCTTCTAATTCAATTTGTTTTTGCCGTTCTATAATCTTGACCTGCATTTCCTGCTCTGTGACCTGCTGGCGTGCTTTAGCTGTTTCCAAATCGTATGCCTGGTCAGCGTTGGCTTTTGCTGTATCTTGATCTCGCCGGTATTCAGCCATTTTAAGCTGATTGATTTTTTCAGCTTCCGCAATTTCCGTCGCTCGTTCAAGCTCTGATTTTTTGGCTTCTTTATCGGCTTCCGCCCGCTTAATTCTTGTTTCTTTATCAGCCTCTGCGGTTGCAATGTCAGCATCACGTTTTACCTGCGCAATTCTAGGTTTACCTAGTGATTCAAGATAGCCGTTTTTATCACGGACATCTTTAATGGTAAAGGAGACAATCACAAGACCCATCTTAGCGAGATCCTGTGAAGCGACACGTTGCACTTCTTGGGAGAATTTTTCGCGGTTTTTATAAATTTCTTCTACTGTCATAGACCCGAGAATGGAGCGAAGGTGGCCCTCCAGTACTTCACGCGCCTCCTGCTCTCGGTCTTCTTTTGACTTTCCTAAAAATTGTTCGGCTGCTGTGGCGATTTCTCCGATCGATCCGCCGATTTTAATAATTGCAGTTCCGTCCGCCATTACAGGCACACCTTGCTCTGTATAAACTTCAGGAGTCGATACATCGAGTTTGCTTGATAACAGACTTAACGGTTCAGCCTGCTGAAAAACCGGAAGAACAAAGGTTCCTCCTCCGCGAACAATCTTCAGGCGGTTGCCTCCCTCATCAACATGAACATTTTTATTTCCAAGATAGCTTCCTGTAACAATTAACGCTTCATCAGGCCCTGCCGTACGATATTTTGTAATAAATACCGCTATAAGTGCAATGAGTAAAAAGAATACAACTCCGATGACGATGATAATCGGCATTGTCATATGACATTCCTCCTTGTTTTATAAAGGTTCATGCGGAGTGACTGAAAGAACTCCGTTTTTGACATCCACAACTAAGACGACTGTTCCGTAACTGATCTGTTCATTTTCAAAGCTGATCGCCGATTTTGAGATCGTACCGCCTATCCCTTCAATCAGCACTTCTCCAAATCCATCAACCGGTACAGCGGTTATGACTTTTCCGAGTCTTCCTCTAAGATCATCTTCCCGATAAGTCAATGATTCTTCTGCCGATGATAAAGGGACAAGCACAAATAAATGGAGCATTATCACCAGCAACACTGAAAGAAGACAGGATAATAGAGCAATAATCATACTGGAGAGGGGGATAACTGTTTCGCCTATATATCCAGATGCGGAGAAAAATGTGAAAAATGAGAGCACCAATATCGGGTTTAAAAATGGAATACCTTCTAACAGCCCTTCAAACACATCTCCGAAAAATAAAAATAGCAGCGTAAGGCTTCCGGCTATGATAAGGGTGTAAAGGTAAATCGTTTGGACAGGAACACCGTATAACTCCAATTTTCTCATCCTTTCTAAGCTGCTACTTTAACCGACGGCCGTCGTTACCTTTTATACGAGACACACAAGGAAAGGTTTCAAAATGTTTCGATAAATGCTCCCGACACAGTGCTTTATACATGATAAATGCCCTTATATATGGTAATGTTTTTTCAGGAGGAGATATGATGAGTATCTTTAATGAAGCCAGATTAGAAACATGGAATGAAGTCAAAGGACTTTCCGATGAAAAGCTGAATCAAAAGCCTTCTTCTGATGAATGGAGTATACGGGAAGTTCTTGATCATTTGAAGAAAATTGATATGACCGCCCAAAACATGCTGAAAGAACGAGTAAAGGAAGCGCCTATTAAGGAAATTGGGGAAAAACCGCTTACGGCTGCACAGGATAGAAGCAATAAACGGAAAGCGCCCGCCCATCTTGAACCAGATCATGATTTTATTTCAGGCAGCCAAATGAAACGGGAGCTTGATGTTGTAAGGGAGCAGTTAACAGCTGTTATTGCATCTCTTAAAGAAGAAGATTTCGAAAGAGTATTGCCGCATCCCTTGTTTCAAGAGGTGACCGTCAGACAATGGATCGATTTTATCGGCCATCATGAAAAACGCCACCTTAGCCAGATCAAAGAAATTAAAGAGAAAATAGAAAGAGTCTGATTTAATCAGACTCTTTCTGCTTTTTGTTTAATGTTCCGCTGATAGGAATGAACGATTATTTCGTCACCTGCATACACGGCACCGGGTCTCTCGACAATACATACAATACCTCTTATCCCCAACGCATGGCGGACAAAAGCCGGTGCAAGCTTTGGCTTGTCCGGATAATAAGACTGGATGACTTCACCCGGCTGGATACACGGATCATTTTCTCCCTCACACAGTAAAGCGGCGCCGCTCGGAAATATAAGCCGGCTTCCTTCTTTTAATGTTGTGAAATCAGGTATACCGCTGATTGCAACATTTGCACCGAGCCATTCTGGAAAAATACTCGGGACACCCATTTTCAAAGCAATTTCGTCACATTCTTCTGTTGAAACAATTGAGATTTGCCTGCGATTAAAAATCTCTGTTCCTCTTGAAAACATCGGCTCTCGGGCCCCAGCTTTTTTTGTCAGGCCGAAATGCAAGTCGCCGGGAATGCCGCCATAATCAAAATCGAGCTTGTCCATTTGTTTTGTTACAAAGCTTTCTGTATCTGCAACATATAAGCCTTCCGTTTTTGCAGTCATGCGTTTCCACATAAGCTTGCACCGTCCTTTGTCTTTAGGATTGTCACTTATGTTCAATTATCCAAAAAAATCCCGCTCTGTAAAGGAGCGGGATTATCGCATTATACAGTTTTTGGCGTAAGATTAAAGCAGCGTTTGTAGATCCAGTTATATGCTTTCTCATTTAAATCTCTAGGATTTCCGAAGGTTTGCGGATCTTTCATTGCTTCTTTTGACAAGCGCTCGATCATGTCAGGTGATACCCCTTGTTCTTCTAAAGTCGGTACTTCTAACTCTTTCACAAGATCGTACATCCAGTTGACAGATGCTTTTGCAGCTTCTTCTGTTGTCATCTGGCTTGTATCAATACCGAACGCTTTTGCGATGCGGGCAAACTTCTCTGGATAGCCCTTCCAGTTGTATTCCATAACAGGGCCCATCATTGCCGCCACACATTGGCCGTGAGCGACCGGGATAATACCGCCGAGTGTTTGGCTCATGGCGTGAGCAGCACCCGCTGATTCACTGCCGTAAGAAAGACCGGCAAGCATAGCAGCCTGCGCCATTCCGTATCTAGCTTCGAGATCTTCTCCGTCAGCAAATGCTCTCTTAATGTAGTGAGCGGCATATTCAATCGCCATCAAAGCCACTGCGTCTGTAATCGGCTGCGCAAATTTCATTGTGTAGCACTCAATGGCGTGAGCGAGAGCATCAATCCCCGTCATCGCTGTTACGTGCGGCGGCATTGAGACGTGAAGCTCTGGATCAATCACAGTCAAATGCGCGGCAATCAGCGGACCGCCTGTGTTAAATTTGAATTCTCTTTCTTCATCTGTAATAACCGCCCATTGCGTTACCTCTGAGCCTGTTCCAGCGGTTGTCGGAATTGTCGTTAGCGGAGGAATGCGGTTTTCCAGCGGTTTCTTTCCTTCAGCTGCTTCATAATCAAGTACGCTTCCCTCGTGAGTCGCTTCTACTCCAATGGCCTTCGCTGTGTCCATGGAGCTCCCGCCTCCGACTGCCACCAAGCCGTTGCAGTTCTCTTTTTTGTAAAGCTCGGAACCTTCATTTACAAGCCGTACAGGAGGGTTTGGCTCAACTTTATTAAAGAGCACCACTTCAATGCCTGCCTCTTTTAATGACTCGATCACAGGATCTACAACGCCCGCTTTATAAATTCCCGGGTCTGTAACAAGCAATGCTTTTGAAACCCCCAGTCCAGCTACTTCTTTTCCTGCGTGATTGATGGCGCCAATTCCGTGCTTAATCACAGTCGGAATTTCAAATGTGTGAAATTTATGCATGCTTTCTACTTTCATATTTAATGTCATAATCAATCTCCCCCTCTTATGAATTGAACCAATTAACCGCTGCCGGTTTTGTGTTGCGATATACATGTTTGACTTCTGTATACTCTTCAAGCCCTATTTTTCCAAGTTCCCGTCCGAATCCGGATTGCTTATAGCCGCCCCATGGCGCCTGTGCAAAGTACGGATGGAAATCATTAATCCAAACCGTCCCCATTCTTAAACGGGCTGCTACACGTTCGCACTTTTCAATATCTTTCGACCATACAGCTCCAGCCAATCCGTAAATCGTATCATTCGCCAGTGAGATTACTTCTTCTTCAGAACTGAATGTCTCGACTGTTAATACTGGCCCGAATACTTCTTCCTGAACAATTCTCATGTCAGATGTACAGTTTGAGAAAATGGTAGGTTCATAGAAAAAACCATTTTGAAGTGCAGGATCTTCCGGACGTTTGCCGCCAGTCTCCAGTTTTGCACCTTCTTGCAGTCCGATCTCTACATATTTTTCAACCTTTGCTCTGTGCTCCGCGGAAATGAGCGGACCGCTCTCTGTCTCTCCGTGAAAACCGTTTCCGAGTTTAATGCGTTTCGCCCGTTTGACAAGCTCTGCTAAAAATTGATCATGAATATCTTCTTCTACAAGCAATCGGGACCCGGCGGAGCATACTTGGCCGGCGTGGAAAAATACAGCGTTTAGCGCCTGATCAACCGCGACTTCCAGGTCTGCGTCTTTGAAAACGATATTTGGATTTTTCCCTCCAAGCTCAAGCGCGATTTTTTTGACGTTGCCGCTTGCCGCCCGCATGATTTTTTTGCCTGTTTCAATTCCGCCTGTAAACGAAATTAAGTCAACGTCTTTGTTTACAGCAAGCTCATCACCCACTGTGGCGCCTGGTCCCAACACAAGGTTTGCGACACCTTTCGGAACTCCGGCTTCCTCCATCAGCTTAAAGACTTTCATTGTCGTCAGCGGTGTGATCTCACTCGGCTTCATGACAATTGTATTGCCTGCCGCTAAAGCCGGGGCGATTTTCCAGCTTGCTTGCAGAAGCGGATAATTCCACGGCGTGATTTGTCCGCATACGCCAATTGGCTCCCTGATGATTTTGCTCTCTGAATCACGGATTGGAGATGAGATGATCTCTCCTCCATCTTTATCTGCCAGACCAGCATAATACTGAAAAACATTGGCGATATCGTCCATATCGGCTTTGCTTTCTTCAAGAGTTTTCCCTGTATCAAGGGATTCGAGCTCGGCCAGCTCGTCTAAATCGCGCCTGATTAATTCCGCAATTTTCAGAACTATTTTTCCGCGTTCAAGCCCTGAAAGAGAAGGCCATTCTCCTGTGTCAAAAGCTTTTCGTGCGGCAGCAATTGCTTTAACGGCATCCTCACGTCCGCCCTCGCTAACTGTTGCAATTTCTTCTTGATTAAATGGATTAATAATACTGCGGACCTGCCCTTTTTCGGCACTGATCCATTCACCGTCAATGTATAATGTTTGACTCATCTAAGTCCTCCTTGACGAAAATAAAGTTTGTTAAATAAAAATTTAATGTTTTTAACAACCTTAATCTAACATATGGTTTTTAAACTGTCAAAGCCCTAATTGTGATTTTTCGTTTTGACTTTTCTCTAGGTTTCGATAAGATAAAGAACATAAAGAAATGACTTAACGAATTTAATTTTCTAAAGGAAAAGAGGGTCAGTATGGATGAAAATCCAGAATTTGCAGCTATAGAACAGGCACGGGATCTCGTTATTGACTCCATTGCTGAAACAATGGATCTTTACGGAATTACCCGAAGTGTCGGGATATTATATGGAACGATGTACATGCGGGACGAAATGACGCTTGACGAAATGCGGGAGGAGCTGCAAATGAGCAAGCCCAGCATGAGTACAGGTGTCAAAAAGCTGCAGGATTTAAATGTCGTGAAAAAGACATTTCACCGAGGCATCCGCAAGCACACATTTGTAGCCGAAAAAGATTTCTTTAAATTTTTCACAAATTTCTTTCCGCCAAAATGGGAACGGGAAGTTCAGGTGAATGTATCAGCAATTGAAGAAGCTCAGGCTGATTTACAAGAGGTATTGCAAAAGGAAACGCTCAGTGAGGAAATGAAGAACGAAGCGCAGCGTTTATACGAGCAGCTGGAAAGTTCTAAAGCCTACTACGATTGGCTGAAACGTCTTGCTGAATCAGTGCAGAGCGGAGAGATTTTTAAATTTATACCAATTGAAACAAAATAATTAAGAAACGTCTGGAAAACCGGACGTTTTTTTGTTTTTTCACTTTAATTACTACAAATTTTAAAAATACGGGAAAAACACCCCATTTACTTCCATTTTATTTGATGGTAATTTTATGTAGGTAAAATTTGTATTTGGCCTTTTAAGAGGAGGTGGAAAAGCAGAGGCAGGCCTTTAATCTTTATCACTTATTAGGGGGAATTTTTGTTATGAAACGCAAGTTATTATCTTCTTTAGCTATCAGTGTATTAAGTCTCGGTTTACTCGTTTCTGCACCTTCAGCTTCATTTGCAGCTGAATCTAAGTCATCTTCTGCTCATACTGAGTCTACGATGAGAACTCAATCATCAGCTTCATTGTTTGCAACAATTACAGGAACGAGCAAAACAGAATGGTCTTTCTCTGATATTGAATTGACATACCGTCCAAACACGCTTCTCAGCCTTGGCGTAATGGAATTTACATTGCCAAGCGGATTTACAGCAAATACAAAAGATACGATGAACGGAAATGCATTGCGCGAAACACAAATCCTCAATAACGGTAAAACAGTAAGAGTACCTCTGGCTCTTGATTTATTAGGCGCTGGTGAATTTAAGTTAAAACTGAATAACAAAACACTTCCTGCCGCTGGTACATATACTTTCCGTGCAGAAAACAAATCACTGAGCATCGGAAATAAATTTTACGCGGAAGCCAGCATCGATGTGGCTAAGCGCAGCACACCTCCGACTCAGCCATGCGGCTGTAAGTAATCCCAGAGGGCCGGCTTTATGCCGGTCTTTTTTACGTTTATTGACTTCTTTCTCCCGCTTTTTCCTCTATTTCCAGCTATCTTTTCACTTGTTTTAAATTTAAATTGACAAACACTAGAAACAGGAGTAAATTCTTGAGTGTTCAATTTCATAAAGTCTCTTTTACCGCTTAATCAAAAACGAACGGGGAAACCAATGATTGGCTGTTTCA
Organism: Bacillus sp. LBG-1-113; assembly: GCF_020708615.1. Lineage (NCBI taxonomy): Bacteria > Bacillati > Bacillota > Bacilli > Caryophanales > Bacillaceae > Bacillus > Bacillus sp. LBG-1-113. The sequence goes on from NZ_JAJFDG010000005.1 coordinate 9,712, forward strand.
CAAAACGGCCTTGGGGTGAATCTTACTTAGTAAGAAGGGGTACTCTGAATCCCTAATCCGACAGCTAACCTCGTAGGCGTATACAGAGAGGAGGTCTATTGTGACCATTCTTTGTAATGGTCTTTTTTACTTCAAAACGCTAATTTTATTAAGGGAGTCTTGAACATTGGGAAGAATAAAAAACAAGCAATTTGCCGTAATCGGGCTTGGACGGTTCGGGGGAAGCATTTGCAAAGAGCTTCACAGAATGGGCCATGAGGTCCTTGCCATTGATATTAATGAAGAAAAGGTCAATGCCTTCGCTTCCTACGCAACCCATGCGGTCATTGCCAATGCCACTGAAGAAAACGAATTGCTTTCACTGGGAATTCGTAATTTCGAATATGTCGTTGTTGCTATTGGGGCGAATATTCAAGCGAGCACACTGACCACTTTGCTATTGAAAGAGCTTCACATTCCAAATATTTGGGTGAAGGCTCAAAATTATTATCACCATAAGGTGCTGGAAAAAATCGGCGCCGACCGCATTATTCATCCGGAAAAGGATATGGGCGTTAAAATCGCACAAAGTCTCTCTGATGAAAATGTCTTGAATTATATCGACTTATCCGATGATTACAGTATTGTTGAGCTGCTGGCAACACGAAAACTGAATTCCAAATCCATTCATGATCTGAATGTTAGAGCGAAATACGGATGTACCATCCTGGCAATTAAACATAATGGAGATGTTCGCCTTTCTCCTGCACCGGAAGAGATGATTTACGAACAAGACTGCCTGGTGATGATGGGTCATAAAAAGGATATTAAACGCTTCGAAAACGAAGGGATGTAGACAAAGGTGAGACTTCATAAGGAAACTGTAATCAAGTGGGTTCGTTTTTCTCCCCCGCAAGTGCTTGCGATTGGTTTTTTTCTTACTATTATTATCGGCTCTCTTTTGTTAAAGCTCCCGATTTCTACTGCGAAGCCGTTGTCATGGATAGATGCTCTTTTTACAGCGGCTTCTGCCACTACTGTTACCGGGCTTGCAGTTGTTGACACTGGGACAGAATTTACGGTGTTCGGGCAAACTGTCATCATGGGTCTGATTCAAGTCGGCGGGCTTGGCTTTATGACATTTGCTGTTCTGATCGTCATGATTTTAGGAAAAAAAATCGGATTGAAAGAACGAATGCTGGTCCGGGAGGCCTTAAACCAGCCGACAATCGGCGGCGTGATAGGCCTTGTCAAAGTCCTGTTTCTGTTTTCAATCAGTATCGAATTGATCGCCGCACTGATCTTATCCATCCGGCTTGTGCCCCAGTATGGCTGGGCGTCGGGATTGTTTGCCAGTCTGTTTCACGCGATATCCGCTTTTAACAATGCCGGTTTTTCTTTGTGGCCGGATAATTTAATGAGCTACGTTGGTGATCCTACGGTCAACCTTGTCATTACTTTCTTATTTATCACAGGGGGAATCGGGTTTACGGTGCTTTTTGACATCCTGAAAAATCGGCGTTTCAAAGCCTTTTCATTACATACGAAACTGATGCTTGCGGGAACGTTCATTTTAAATATTGCTGCCACGCTGATCATCTTTATTTTAGAGTACAGCAACCCCGGCACGCTTGGTTCCTTGCATTTACCAGATAAACTGTGGGCTTCGTATTTTCAGGCAGTGACGCCGAGAACCGCGGGCTTCAACTCTGTGGACTTTGGCAGCATGAGAGAAGGCACCATTGTATTTGTCCTGTTGTTGATGTTTATTGGAGCAGGAAGCGCCTCAACGGCGAGCGGTATTAAGCTGACTACTTTCATTGTGATTTTAATGTCTGTCATCGCTTATTTAAGAGGGCAGAAAGAAACTGTTATTTTCCGCCGGACCATAAAATATCCGATCATCATTAAGGCCTTAGCAGTCAGTGTTATCAGCTTGTTCATCGTCTTTATAGGCATTTTTGTCCTGACCATTACAGAACAAGCGCCGTTTATCCAGATTGTTTTTGAAACCTTTTCCGCATTCGGAACGGTCGGACTGACAATGGGGCTGACTCCCGAACTGACAACAGCGGGAAAATGCATCATTATTGCGATTATGTTCATCGGAAGAATCGGTCCGTTGACGTTTGTTTTTTCATTTGCGAAAACAGAAAAATCAAATATTCGTTACCCTGACGGCGAGGTGTTTACTGGGTGATGTTTAAAAAATCCGGCATATTACATGCCGGATTTTTTATGATTCAATATGAGATTGATTTTGTCTTTTTTCCTGCTCCGCGATGATATCATTATCTTCCGCGTTATCACGCGTCACTTTTTGCGTAAGGATCGCGCCGACCGCAACAAGGATCATCACTGCAATGTAGTAGCCTTTTTCATTGAGTTCGAGATTATCAGCGTTATAGAGTCCGATACAAAACAAAAATACTCCCGCAAAAAAAGTGAAATAAGCTAATACAGTAAAGGCAACCGTGTTTCTCCGTCTATATTTCTGCACCTTTGTTCCCTCCTGAAGCATAGTTATTAAGTGATAACTTCCGTGGAATATTATACCTCAAATTCCCCTGAATGGAACAAAAAAATAAAAATACCAGGAAAAACGGCTCAGGTTGCTTCCTTTATTTCAACAGCTGAGTCATCAATCCAGCCGACCAGTTTATTATTGACTTGGAATTGGTACCATACGGACTGGCCTTTCTCTTTTTTAGATACAACCTTTATATCTTTACCAACGTAAGATTGCGCAGAGGTCAGCTTAATGGATTGTTCATCAGTAGAAGGCTTAGACCATACATCTTGAACGGCGCTGTCTTTGATGGCCCCTTTTAAATCCACAGCTTTCAGAGATGGATTCACCTCATCGTATTTATCTAAATCATACTTTTCCACAATAGCACTGATTTTGCCAGCATAGTCCGGGTCTGTGGCATAACCTGATGTTTGAAGAGCGCCTGCCGCTTCTTTATAATCCTCAGCTTCAAGCACCGGCTTATACTTCTTTTTATTCCACGATGTGCCTTGGACAAATAATTTGGCGTGATCATCCATTGATTCAAAAAACGTGCTGTATTTGCGGAATTTCGCGCGGATCGTTTTTCTTTCCCCTTTTTCAAATTCATCTGTTTCCATGGTGACGTGATGTCCTTTATAATTTCCTTTTACACCAAACAGGTTGTTGGCTTTAGAGGCAAGCTCGCTGTTTCCCCAGTCAGATTCGAGTATGGCCTGAGCAATCGTTATGCTGGGAAGAACATGATATTTTTTATATAAAATTTGAGCATGTCCGGAAAGGCTGTCAATAAATACTTGCTGTTCATCAATTTCTTCCGGTTCTTTGGCTGTTTCAATTGGCTTTGAGAGAGTTGTCACTAAAACAAACAAGGCTAGCGGAATCGATACAACGAAAAATAGAGAGATCAAGAGTCTACGTTTTTTCAGTTTTTTACGGGCCATGAAAACCTTCCTTCGATTTAAAAGATTACGAGTGTAAAGTATCTACCTTTAAGAATTTTACTTGTACTTCTAATATTTTTCAATTCTTTAGGGATAAAGTTTGAGAGAGAATACACAAAAAGCCTTCCCCATCAAAGGAAAGGCAGTGATCAAGTATCTATTTTTGTAAGACCGTGCTGTTTAAAATGTCTGAGCGCATCACGATATTCTTGATCATGTATGACTTTAGGAGATTTTACCGCAGCCTTTGTCAATCCATGTGCGGAAACAGCCGGTTTCTCCGGAGCTGGTTTTCCTTTATCATGAGGCTTATGAGCCAGCTTGTGTCCCATCCCTGTGGCGTTCATACAAAACGATAAACAAACGAGCAGCACGCTCAGGATAAAAGAAATCAAAAAGAGATCATGATAGGCAGTCATCATCGCATCCTGCATTGATCCATTTTGTCTGGCCGCATCCTTTTTCGTGAAATAGCCAATCAGGATAGGCACACCCATATAGATAAACAATCTTAAAAACTGAACAGCTGTCATTCTTTTGACCAAATTAGGAAGCGGGCCGCCCATAGCGGCTCCCATTAGTCCTGCTGCGACCGTCAGACCGGTTCCTGCTGCCAGCATAATGAACAGCGCCGCAAACACATAGAGAGATGATTGATACTGCATATGAAGCCATTGAACATTCACAAAAACGAGAATGAGAGAACCTATAATCCCCAGTATCCCTGGTCCGACTTTATCATATAACAGAGCACTCGCAATAGCCGCGATGGCCACTCCGATCAATAGAGTCATGTTTAAAAGAATGAGATGATCTCGGGAAATATCATACATTTGACGAAGCAAGCCTTGAAAAGCTGCCAGGCTGACAGCTACCGTAATCGTTCCTGCCGCTATGATAAATAAACCGAGCACAGGTTTAGGCAGCAGCATCTGTTTAATAGAGATGAAAGGGTTTTTCACCTTATATTCTACAATGAACAGAATGATGAGCAAACATAAAGCAACCCCAAAACCAGCCCGTACATAACCTGATGAAAAGCCCCATTTTTGCAGAATAATAAATGTAAACGCTGAGGCTGCGGCCACACATACAGATAAAATGATTCCTGCTCTGTCGAGTGATGACTGCTCCTTTTCTGATCCCCCATGATGCTCATCATAGAGAAAGAAATAACTCACTGCGATGCCGATCAAAGACAGTGTGCCAAAGGTAAAAAACAGCCATCTCCAGTGGCCGTAGCTCAACGCGATCGTTCCTAGAATCGAACCGATAATAACAGAGCCATAGAACCCGCCGATAAGCACCAGTAATGCGTAATTCCGGCGTTCAATCGGAAATGACAGAACAAGCATCGGAATCATAATCATCAGCATGACACCTGTAGCCGCTCCCTGTAAAAAGCGTCCTGCCGCCATCCATGCAATATCGCTTGAAAATGCGAAGAGCAGAGAGCCAAGTATAAAAACGGGTAATGAAGCCAGATAGATCGGACGGGCGCCGAATTTTTTCCTTAGCAGCGGCCCTGCCGGAACTAATAAAGCGAAGGCCATATTGCCGATCAATATTGGATTTACTGATGTGAAGTCACTTGTTCCAACCGTCTTCTGAACAAGGCCTTGAACTGACGACAATGCCGTGTTAGACATCAATCCCGGCCCGACCGCTAAAACAGCGAGCAAAGAAATCACCCAATAGTGTTTTGTCTTCATGTTGTCATTCCTTCCTGTATGAATACATAAGAACACTTCTTTTTTTGAATACAAAAGAAGCTAATAGATTTTGGAATGCCATTAGCTTTTATTCTGGTTCTCTCCCCATCACGGGAAATGATATGATTTTATGATAATATGTGAAAAAATGAGCATATACTCAAACATTATTCCAAATCGATTGTGTTTTGTCAATGGCGCATATTTCAAGCACAAAACAAAAGCCTGAACACCTTTTGCACGGTATCGTGACTTATGAGTCCCTGCTTGCTCCCTCAAGCGATTCAAAGTAGGCCGTTTTAAAAGTTCACCAGAAAATCCTTCCAGTCTTCGTCTTAGGTCATGTCGGCACCTTTCAATTCACTGTTTTTATCAAAATTCCAACTAATAAACTCGAATAAGATGGACCGCACAATTTTCTTTGTTCACTAGGCGTTTGCCGCCTCTAAATTGCATATGGGTAAATACCATGAACTAATCTGCGGAATGCCAATGCTAGTCAATTCTAAATGATCCGGGAGGTAAAACGAATGGAACTGTATGAGTGTATCGAAGAAATGTTTAGCGGCTTGAAAAATCCGTCGGTTAAAGATTTGGCAGCTTCTTTAAAACAAATTCCAAACGCGGCAGAATTAAGTCAACGATATATAAAGGAGCCAGACCAGTACGCTTACGGCCGAAATGCCATTTATAGAAACAATGAATTGGAAATGATCTTGATTCACATTCCCCCAAACAAGGAGACAGCAGTCCACGATCATGGCCAATCCATTGGTTGTGCAATGGTGTTAGAGGGAAAACTTCTCAATTCTATTTATCGCTCAACCGGCGATCATGCCGAACTCTCCAATTCATATTTTGTCCACAAAGGAGAATGTCTTATTTCAACGAAAGGGTTAATTCACAAAATGTCCAATCCTACTTCCGAACGGATGGTGTCTCTTCATGTGTACTCACCCCCTTTGGAAGACATGACGGTCTTTAAAGAACAAAGTGGTGTATTGGAAAATTCATGATTTACAGGTGAACTGCTTTACTTGATTAGTTGTTATCAGTCATTTTTCAAAACAAACCCAGGAGCCTAACGAAGGAAATACCTGACTTTATCGTTAGAGATGTATACGCCCCTTATATACTAAAAATGAAATGCTTCTGGGGATATTTGAATTTGGATCACAGAAGAGTTCAGAATGAAACCTTTCCATTAAAAACAAAAAAACCCTTATAGAATAAGGGTTTACAGGTATGGAGCCAAGGGGGCTCGAACCCCTGACCTCTACGCTGCCAGCGTAGCGCTCTCCCAGCTGAGCTATGGCCCCGTATGTAACGTCATGTTTATTATAGATGATTTTTTTTTGAAAAACAAGCTGTTCCTTTCTAATTAACAGAAAAAAATAAGGCCCTTTCCAGAGCCTTATTTTTCGATTCACATCATAAACAAAAGCAAAATGACGCCGAGAATGATTCGGTAGATTGCAAACGGAACAAGTTTGATTTTGTTAATCAGTCTTAGGAAGAAACGGACCACAAACAGCGCGACAACAAAGGCACAGATAAAGCCGACGATAAAAAATGGCATCAAATCTGAGCTTAAGCTGTCCCAATGCTTCACTAGGCTTAAGGTGCTGGCTCCCATCATAATCGGCATTGCCATAATAAATGTGAAATCGGCTGCCGCACGGTGATTCAATCCGAGAATAACGCCGCCGGAAATGGTTGAGCCGGAGCGTGAGAAACCCGGCCAAAGGGCAAGACATTGGAATAAACCGACACCGATTGCCTGCTTATATGAAATACGGTCTAGGGTGTCTGTCGTTTCTTTCCGTTTATTAATCCAATCGGCTGCAAGCATTAAAACTGCCCCGGCAATGAGGCCGATGGCCACGGTGCGGACTGAAAATAAATATTCATCAATATAATCCTCAAACAAAAAGCCGAGAACCGCGGCCGGCACAAGCCCTACTGCGATTTGGGCAATGCTTAATTTGTGACCATGCTCTTGGTCACTCGTGATATTTTTTTTCAAGCCAAGCAAATTTAAAATCCTGTCTTTAAACACGATAGCAACCGCTAAAATAGAGCCAAGCTGAATGACAACTTTAAATGAGTTGGCAGCTTCCTCAGACATGAGACTGCCTGATTTAAGCCAGATATCGTCCACTATAATCATATGTCCTGTCGAAGAAACCGGCGCGTACTCTGTTAACCCTTCTACGATTCCTAAAATAGCAGCTACAAACAATTCCCATAGAGTCATGATTTTAATTCTCCCCATTAGACATTTATTTTTTACATAACGGGAGCCTTCCATAAATGGAAAGCCCGTCTTATATAACTATAAATGAAATTTATGCTTTATGACTCTTTGCATTTTCATTTTTTTCTTCATCGTATAGATGCGACTGCATTTTAAACCAGTCAAATAAATGTGTCGTAATGACTTTGGTAACCGCATAACCCGGAATGGCAAGAATAATTCCGATAACACCAAACAGCTTGCCTGCAGTTAACAGCAGAAAAATAATGGTGATTGGGTGGATATGAAGGTTTTTCCCCATAATTTGCGGAGAGATCAGTTTCCCTTCAATAAGCTGAACAATCGTCCAAACGATCACGAGCTTGAGCAGCATCAGAGGCGATGTCACAATAGCGATAATAATCGCAGGCGTAATGGCGATTGTCGGCCCTAAATACGGCACGATGCTTGTACAAGCCGCAATAACGGCAAGTAATGAAGCGTAATCCAGTCCGATGATCAAATAGCCGATAAACAGCAAAAATCCAATGCAGAAGCTGACAATGACCTGTCCTCTGATATAAGAACTCAGCCGATGATTCATTTCGCTTAATACCGTGTATGTTTGTTCTTTTAATTGTGTCGGTACAAACTTCAGTATGTAGATCGGCAATTTCTTTCCGTCCTTTAACAGATAGAAAAGAATAAATGGAACTGTCACGATCGAAATGATAATCTCAGTTAGGGCGCCGATAAAATTCCCAACGCCGGTAAAGGTGCTGTTTACAATCGTCGCTGCCTGATCTGACACCTTTGTCGCGAGATCAGATATATTAATGTTCATCGTTTGCTGCGCCTGATTCACAAAGTTACTTCCGATCAGCTCTTTTGTCTGATTCTCAACAACATCCACATATCTCGGGATGTTGTCAATCAAGCTCATAATTTGTTCTTTTAAAAAGGGGATGATGGATACAATCGTAATCGTGATCAGCCCGATAATCAACAGATATAACAGCACAATGGAATAGACTCTTCTGATTCTTCTTCTCTCAAGGAAATCAACGACAGGGTTTAACAGATAGAAAACAATGCCTGTTAAAATAATCGGAAGCGATATCGTTTTGAGCAGAACAATGATCGGGGTGAAAATAAATGATGTTTTTGTAAATACGAGAATATTTAAACCAATCAGCAGCAGCACAAGCAGAAATAGAACAAACTTGTTGTCCAAGAAAAAACGCTTGAATCTGCCGCTCCATGTTTGCAACGTCTCCACTATCGTTCCTCCGTCATACATAGTTTAAGTAAATTGTACACTATCGTACCTATAATGAAAAATAAAAACCGCTAATTGCTGGAAAAACTTCCTTATCTAAAAAAATATGATGTAATCTATCATGTGGGTTACTCCTTTTTAAGCTATAATTTAGCTATATCATACAAAAGGAGCGATATGCGTGATACGATTTGCAATAGTAGGAACCAACTGGATTACAGACCGCTTTCTAGAAGCAGCTTCAGAAATTGAAGATTTTCATCTTACAGCCGTTTATTCAAGAACGCCTGAGCGCGCTGCTGAGTTTGCTGCTCGGCATGGGGCTGCACATACCTTCTCAAATCTTCAGAAAATGGCGGCAAGCGATGACTTTGATGCTGTATATCTCGCCAGCCCGAATGCTCTTCACAAGGAGCAGGCGATCCTCTTTATGAATCATGGCAAACATGTGCTATGCGAGAAACCGCTTGCTTCAAATGCCAGAGAAACAGAAGAGATGATTTCAGCCGCTAAAGCGAATGGAGTTGTCCTCATGGAAGCAATGAAGACCACATTCCTGCCTAATTTTAAAGAGCTGAAAAAACACTTCCATAAAATCGGCTCAATCCGCAGATTTACCGCAAGCTACTGTCAGTACTCTTCAAGATATGATGCGTATAGAAACGGAACTGTTTTGAACGCGTTTCAGCCTGAGCTGTCTAACGGCTCATTGATGGATATCGGCATCTATTGTATTTACCCTGCCGTTGTGCTGTTTGGAGAGCCGAAAGCCGTGAAAGCGAACGGCTACACTTTATCTTCCGGTGTTGATGGAGAAGGCACCGTCATTCTCTCATATGACGGGTTTGAGGCCGTACTGATGCATTCTAAAATCTCAACTTCCTACGCGCCTGCTGAAATCCAAGGAGAGGACGGGACAATTGTGTTGGATACGATCCATCGTCCTGAACGAGTGGAAATTCGCTATCGCGACGGCCGTCTGGAAAACATTTCGCTCTCTGATCCTAAACCGGCAATGTTTTACGAAGCGGCTGAATTTGTTTCACTCGTGAAAGAGAAGAAGCAGGAATCTGAAGAAAATACATATGAACGCTCCTTGATCACTGCGAAAATCATGGAAGAAGCGAGAAAACAAATGGGGATTGTCTACCCTGCTGATCAAGCCTAAAAAAAACCGCCCGCGGCATGTTGCACGCGGGCGGTTTTTTTAAATAATCGGTGAGGATGCCTGCCTTTTGAAAAGCACGTTTTGTTCATATTCTTTGATATCATTGAGCCAAGCCTCTTTTACCGGCACTCCCATTTGCTCACAGTAATAATCCCAGATGGCACCGAAAGGATAGGTTTTAAATTCCTCCATCAGCGCCAGCCTTTCTGTAAAGCGCCCCTCTTCTTGCAATTGTTTTAAATGGTCATTCGGGAGAAGCAAAGCGTACATTAAAGCTTTCATCATATTTCTCGTTCCAATAGTCCAGGCGGCGACACGGTTAATGCTGGCATCGAAAAAGTCCAGACCGATGGCGACTTTCTCTAATGCCTGATTACGGACGATCTCAAGGGCGATTTCTCTCAATTCATCGTCTAACATCACGACATGGTCACTGTCCCAGCGAACGGGGCGGGATACGTGCAAGGCGAGTTTGTCTGTGTAAAGCAGCATCGCCGAGATCTTGTTTGATACCGTTTCTGTCGGGTGGAAATGTCCTGTATCGAGCAAGCATAACTTATGGTTCGTTAAAGCATAGGCCAAATAAAACTCATGAGACCCGACGACATATGACTCTGATCCAAGTCCGAACAGCTTGCTCTCGACCGAATCGACATTGTAGTCTTCACTGATTTCCTCTTGGAATATCCGATCCAATGATTCCTTTAATCTTTTGCGCGGCGTCAGCCTGTCACTCGGAATATCCTTATAGCCGTCCGGAATCCAAATATTCGTCAAGCAAGGCGTGCCTAATTCTTTGCCGAAATACGCTCCGATGCGGCGGCACGCGATGCAGTGATGAATCCAAAACTCCCGGATGGAAGGATCAGGATGTGCGAGTGTAAGCCCGTCATCAGCTTTCTCATGTGAAAACAGTGTCGGGTTGAAATCTAATCCGAGACCGAGCTCCTTCGCCCACTTCACCCAATTTTCAAAGTGATGCGGCTTCAGCTGATCACGTTCTACAACTTCTCCGTTTGTTTCTGCGTATATTGCGTGCAGATTGACCCGATGATTTCCCGGAATGAGAGATAGAGCTTTCTCCAGGTCTCTTCTTAGTTCTTCCGGGTTTTGCGCTTTTCCGGGATAATTGCCTGTCACGTCAATTCCGCCGGAAAGCTCACCCTTATTTACTTCAAAGCCTTCAATGTCGTCACCCTGCCAGCAGTGGATTGAGATCGGAACTTGCTGTAATTGCCGGAACACAGCTTCAACATCAATTCCCCATTTTTCATATTCTAGTTTTGCGCTGTCATAATTCGCTTTTATCGTCATACGGCTCTCTCCCTTTTATTCGAAATAAAAGACTTCCTTCAGATCGATTGAAACGGGACTGTCATCGGCGTTTGTTTTCATTAATGGCGCCATTGCCTTCCACCATCTGCGGCACACCTCTGTGTCCGCCATCTTCCTCCACCTTTCCTCATCCTCTATCTCTAAATAAGCAAATAACCGACCTGTCTCTTCGTCTAAAAAAATAGAATAGTAATGCGCTCCATGGGCTTTAAGCGCGTCTGCCATTTCTGGCCAAATGTCATCATGCCGCTGTTTGTATTCCTTGAATTTATCTTTATGGACGAACATGATACTCGCTTTTCTTTTCAAGCAGATCACCTCTTTTTATTTAGATAACGCTTTCAAAACAGTTTGATGATAGGACTGAATGATGGCGCTTCTGTCAGCATCTTTAGACATAAACACTTTAAGTGGAAAGGAGTTCCTGACGATCTTGCGGGCCTGGTTTACATCCTTTATTTCTTTGGCGGCAATCATTTGCATCAGCAGATTTCCGATGGCTGTCGCCTCAGCAGGTCCGGCGTATACCGTTTTTCCGCTCATATCAGCGGTTAATTGATTTAAGAAGTCGTTTTGGGCGCCTCCTCCGATAATATGAAGCTGTTGAATGTTTTTCCCTGTAATGGTTTCTAGTTCTGAGATGGCTGTCGCATAGATGATGGCTAAATTGCTGTAGATACAGCAGGCAAGTTCGCCTGCTGTGTGAGGAATCTGTTGGAAGGTTTCTCTGCAATAATTTTGTATTTCCTTTATCATGTCATCCGGATTCAAAAAACGATCATCATTTAAGTTGATAAACTGCTGAAACGGTTTTGTTTTTCCGGCTTCTTCTGCCAGTTGCTGAAAATTGTAATCTTCTCGTAATTGTCTTCGGACTTCTTGTATCACCCACATGCCAATGATGTTTTTCAAGAAACGAATGGTGTTGTTTGCGCCGCGTTCATTTGTATAATTGTTTTTCAATGCGAGTTCATTAATAATCGGTGTTTCGTTCTCCATTCCGATTAGCGACCATGTTCCGCTGCTGATATACGCCCAATCATTGTTTATACCTGGTGCGGCGAGGACAGCTGAAGCAGTATCATGCGTTGCGACGGTAATCACCCTGCAAGCCGGCAGATCATAGGCTGGAAACCATTCATTTCTTAGCATGCCGAGCTCCTGTCCCGGTTCAGTCAGCGGCGGAAATTGCTGTGCCTTAACAGACACGGCTTTGAGCAATTCGGGATCAAACTTTCCTGTTGAGGGGTTTAAGAGCTGTGTCGTGGACACATTTGTGATTTCTGCTGCTGCTTTGCCGGTTAAGCAATAGCCTAAATAATCCGGCACCATTAAAATCTGCGCTGTTTTTCTCAGCAGCTCTTGGTCTTCTTCATATAATTGATAGATCGTGTTAAAAGGCAGAAATTGAATGCCTGTTTTTTGATAGATTGTTTCTTTTGATACCGTTTGCGTAAGCTTTTCCATTGTGTTCTCTGTTCTTTTATCCCGGTATGATATGACTTCTCGTAAGCGGCTGCCTTTCTCATCCAGCAAGACGTAATCAACGGCCCATGTATCAATGCCGACGGTGCAGCAGTCATAGCCAAGGGCTTTCACCTTTTGCAGCCCTTGCAGGATTTGCTCTAACAAGTGATCAATATCCCAATAGCAATGTCCTTCTCTTTGCATGAAGCCGTTTGCGAATCGGTGAATCTCTTGTACCGCAAGCTTTCCTTCCTGGAGTTCGCCTATGATGACTCTCCCGCTTGATGCCCCTATATCAACAGCAGCATATATCATTCTTTCACCCTTTCTTTAGGAAGGGGGACGGCTGTCACTGTCGCATTCTTTTCTTCAAGTGCTTTTACTGATACCGGATCAAGTCCAGAATCAGTAATGATGCAGCTGACATCTTGCAAAGAGGCGATATGTGAAAACTCGCGGTTCCCCCATTTGCTTGAATCGGCCATCAGAATGGTCTGGTCAGACCTTTCAATCATCCGTATTTTGAGCAGTGCCTGCCACTCATTTGAGTCGCTCATTCCATGTTCCATATCAACCCCTTGGCAGGACAGAAAGGTTTTATTTACATGATAGGTTTCAAGTGAACGCTCAGCTAACGGTCCCGCAAATGATAATGATTTTGTCAGCAAGATACCGCCGGTTGAAATAACGGATATCTTTTGTTTTTTGCTCAGTTCAATGGCTGCCTTCATTGAGTTTGTAATGACGGTGAGCTCAATATCAGGGAGTATTTTCGCCATGTACCACGCAGTGGTGCTTGCATCGAGAATGATTCGGTCACCGCTTTTTACATATCTGGCCGCTTCATGAGCAATGGCTTTTTTCTCTATTACATTTGTAATTTCACGTTCAGAAAAATGAATTTCTGACTCCTGCTGCTGAATGCTGACCGCACCTCCGTGGCTGCGGCTCAGCTTATGCTCTTTCTCAAGCTTCTCAAGATCACGCCGAATCGTTTCTTCTGTGACAGAAAATATGTCACTCAGTTCGGATACGCGGATGCTTAAACGCTTATTCACTAGTTCAACTATTTTTTTCTGCCGTTCTGCTACTAACATCGGTAACGTCCTTCCTCAATAATATCCGTCTTGTGGTTCCCATATCATAGCATACTTCTAACGCGTAAAAGCTGCCGGGACGCCGCCGTCTACTGTAACCATACATCCTGTCGTCTTTTCGGCTTTAGAAGAAGCAAGGAACGCGATTGATTCAGCAATATCCTGCGGGTAAATATTAACCAAAAGCGTCGTGCGTTTCCGATAATGTTCCTCTAGCTGATCCTGCTCTATTCCATATGCCGCAGCCCGTTCCTCCCGCCAGCTTGATCCCCAAATGGCTGAGCCTTGGAGAACCGCGTCAGGCAAAACTGAGTTTACTCGAATGCCGTATTCTCCTCCTTCTGCCGCAATACATCGTGCCAGATGGGTTTCAAGCGCTTTTACCGAACTGTAGGCTGAAGCGTTTTTTCCCGCATAGACAGCGTTTTTTGATCCTACAAACACCATGCTTCCGCCTATGTTTTGCTGTTTCATTTGCTTAAACGCTTCGCGGGCCACGAGGAAATAGCCGGTTCCCAATACATTGATGTTGAGATTCCATTCTTTTAGACTAGTTTCGTCAAAAGGGCTTGATGTTGCCAGCCCGGCATTATTAACGACAATGTCAATTCCGCCGTAGGTAAGCGCTGCTTGTTCAAAGGCAGACTGTACCTCTTCTTCGTTTGTCACATCCATTTTGACAGCCATTGCGCGTCCTTCTCCGTACGTTTCGTTTATTTCCTCGGCAATTTTTTGTGCGCCTTCTATATTCAAGTCAGCCGCAATTACGTGTCCGCCTTCAGCCGCAAAGCGTCGGCAGGCTGCACTTCCGATTCCGCCGGCTCCACCTGTTACCAATGCTACTTTTCGAGAAAATTCTGCTTCCGGCGGGGCCAGCGTGAGTTTATATAATTCCAGCGGCCAGTATTCAACATGATAGGATTCATTTTCGTTTAGTGAAACAAATTGTCCGAGTGAGGTAGAGCCTTTCATTACAGCAATAGCTCTCTGATATAAAGCACCGCTTACTTTTGACATGGCAAGGCTTTTTCCCGTATTGACCATTCCAATGCCAGGAATCAAGATGACACGCGGCGCTGATTCAAAGATTTGATCGCCTTCCTGCTGATTGCGTGCAAAGTAAGCTTGATACTCTGCTTTGAAGCGCTCGATCCCTGACTTCAGCAGATCCTCCAGCTCCTGTGCATCTTGCGTTTCCGGATTCCATTCAATGTACAGCGGGAAACGCTTTGTATGAACGAGGTGATCCGGACACGCAGCGCCGATTTGAGAAAGCTCCGGCGCTTGCACGCTGTTTACAAATTCTAATACCTCTTCATGATCGTCATAGGAGAGGATCATTTGCTTTTCATCGCTTACAGCTCCTCGGATAACTGGCATGACACCCGCCAGAATTTGTTTCCGCTTATCTTCTGGCAGTGACTCGTATCGCCTTCCGCCGAATCGCTGTTTTTGGTTGATGCGTTCATGAATGTACTGCTCGGCTTCTTGAATAATGGAGATCGTTTTCTCATAACACTTCTCTGACGTATCTCCCCAAGTGACTAAGCCGTGTTTTTCCATTAAGACAAGCTCGGCATTTGGATTGTTTGCCACGCCGTCTGCGATCATTTTAGACAGAGTAAATCCCGGGCGAACGTATGGCACCCACACAAACCGGCTGCCGTAAATATCTTCGGCAATTTGTTTTCCATTATCAGCGCAGCAAATGCTGATAATCGCATCCGGATGGGTATGGTCAACATGATTGTATGGCAAAAATGCGTGTAAGAGTGTTTCAATGGAAGGGCGGGGATGTTTGCTGTCTATCATACAATGAGACAAGTAATCTACCATTTCTTCATCAGACATCTGATCTCTTTCGATCAGGGGACGGATGTCATCTAATCTCAGACCGGTAAAGTTATGCGCTTTCATTGTTGCCAAGTCTGAGCCGCTTCCTTTTACCCACATCACTTCTGTTTCGCGGCCTCTGAAATCCTTCTCCGTTGTTTTCATCGACGTATTGCCGCCGCCCCAGTTGCATACAGTGCGGTCTGCTCCGATTAAATTGGACCGATACACCAATTCTTCAACACCCTTTGATAGCTGGGCGGCATGTTCTGAATCCCATACATGTTTCACCATTTTCATCTTCCTCCGTCCCTTTTACTTGTATCCGCTTTCATTATATATCATGTTTGTTTGTTTTTGAATACCTTTTGTTTATTTTTGTTTTATTAAGAAACAAAAAAGAAAGCAGCAAAGATATGCCGCTTTCTTTTTCTATTAAGATTCAATTTTAAATTTTTTCGTAATGTCTTGAAGTTCTTCCGCCATGTTCGCCAATGTTTCAGCTGAAGAGCTAATTTCTTCCATAGACGCAAGCTGTTCTTCCGCCGAAGCCGCGATATCTTGAATACCCGCTGAGCTTTCTTTCGCTACTTCGGAAATTTCCTCAACCGCACTTGATACTTCCTGTGATCCGACTGACAGCTGTTCAACCGTTGCATTCAGATTTTGCAATTCACCGGATATTTGCGATGTCATCTCGTAGATTTGCTTAAAGCTTTCAGCTGTTTGGTCTGTAATTTGCAAGCCTTCTTTAACTTCATGATTCACGGATTGGAACATAGAGAGTGATGTGCTGATTTCTCTGACAATCTCTTGAATTAATCCTTCAATTTCCTTCGCAGAATGTGCTGATTGCACAGCAAGTTTTCTGACCTCTTCTGCTACAACAGAGAAGCCTCTGCCGTATTCTCCGGCTCTGGCTGCCTCAATTGCTGCATTTAGAGCCAACAAGTTCGTTTGATCTGCAATGCCGTTAATTACATTTAAGATGCTGGTAATGTCCTGAGATTTTGTTTCAAGCCCTTTGACAACCGCTTCCGCTTTTTGTACGGATTCATCGATTGTCTTCATTTGGCCGACTGTGTGCTCTACCAGTTTTTCTCCGCTTCCTGCTGCCTCAGAGGACTGGATCGAAGACTTCGTAATGGTTGATGAAGCCTGAGCCACTTTTGATATGCCATGGTTCATTTGAGAAAGATGATCTGAGCTTGTTTCCAATTTCTCACTTTGCGCCTCGTTGCCATTTGAAAACTGTTCGATTGCCAGCGTAATGTGTTCAGTCGCCTTACTCGTTTGGGCTGCACTTGCCGTCAGTTCTTCGGAAGATGATGCCACATTTTCTACAGACGTTTGAATAACACCGATGACAGAACGCAATGATTCAGACATTTCGTTAAAACTTTCTCCTAGCTGGCCAAACTCATTTTTCGACTGAATATCAATCACTTCCGTTAAATCTCCGCTGCTGATTTTCGCAGAGGTTGAAACCAGTTTTCTTAACGGTTTGGTGATGGCGCGTATAATAAAGAGAATGAGTATGCCGCCGATAACAATTGACACACATAGAATGATAACGGCAGTGTTCAGTACCGGACTTGAAGCATCTTGCAATTCACTGACAAAGTACGTACCCGCAATTTTCCATCCCGTCAGTTTATTTGTCGTAAATGCCATTTTCTTTTCTTTGCCTTCGAAGGTATATTCAAATGAGCCGTCTGCTTTGGAATATACCTCTTTTGTCCAGTCGCCGGATCCAGTTGTTCCAGGCTTAATCGTCGGATGGGCGATATATTTTTTATCGCCTGATGTAATAAATGCAAAGCCGTTTGTACCGATTTTTATTCTCTGTGAAGCTGCCAGCACTTCATCCAGATTTAAATCAAGCGCTATGACCCCTGAGCCATCTTTTAATTGTTTGGAAATCGTAACCACGATATCTCCTGTCGCTTCGTCAGTATACGGGTCTGAAAAAACAGCCTGTCCTTTTTTCGCAACGGCTTGTTTGTACCAGTCACGTTCTGTCGGATCGAAACCTTTAGGAACACCGCTTTCCGGATATTTGTAAAGCTTTTTATTTTCTGAAGCCGCATAGATTGCTCCTACATCGGCATTTAGTATTGTGTACTGCTTAAATTTTTCATTCAGTAAGGTTTTGTTTTTCCCTTGCAGTATGTCTTTATCAATCGTCTCACTGTAATAATCAATTGCTTTTACTTTATGATTCAATTTGTTTTCAAGTGTGCTGTTGAGTTCTTCAACGTTTCCTATTGCACTATTCGTAAGTTCCCTGTCCAGCGCGTTCCAAGCTGATTGATAACTGAAATATGCTAATACCCCAATCGGCAAAATAAGCACTGTCAGAAACGCAGCGATAAGCGGTTTGCTGATTGATGGCTGTTTGATCCAATGTATGAATTTTCCCATTCTCGATAATTCCTCCTTTAAGCTAAAAATAATATCGTCAAGCTAGGACAAAAGCTTTAATAAAAAAACTAAAAAAAACACCCAGGTGCAGAACCCTGGGTGTTTCGACTAATTATTCGATTTTGAATCGTTTTGTCATATCGCGAAGCTCTTCAGCCATGCTTGAAAGTGTTTCTGCTGATGAGCTGATTTCTTCCATAGAAGCAAGCTGCTCTTCGGCTGATGCCGCGATATCTTGAATGTGGGCTGAGCTCTCTTTTGAAATCGATGCAATATGCTCAGACGCTCCCGATACCTCTTCAGAGCTGGCAGAAAGCTGCTGCACCGTGGCACTCATGTTTTGCAGTTCTCCGGCTATCTGGTTTGTCATTTCAGAGATTCGTTTAAAGCTTGTCTCTGTTTGATCTGTGATGTCAAGGCCTGTTTGCACCTCTTGGTTCACAGACTGGAACATGCCGAGAGATGTGTTGATTTCTTTCACAATTTCAATGATGAGTGCTTCAATTTCTTTAGCTGAATCAGCGGACTGTACAGCCAGTTTTCTGACTTCTTCCGCTACGACGGAGAAGCCGCGCCCGTATTCGCCTGCGCGCGCCGCTTCAATGGCAGCGTTTAATGCAAGCAGGTTCGTCTGGTCAGCAATACCGTTAATCACGCGCAGAATGTTTGTGATGTCTTTTGATTTGGTTTCCAATCCGCGAACAACTTGTTCCGCCTCTTTCACGGACTTGTCTATCACGTTCATTTGGCCGACAGTCTGATGAACAAGCTGTCCGCCCGCACTCGCGATTTCTGTCGATTGAACAGATGAATCTGTAATGACTTCAGAGGCTTGGGCCATATTCGTCAATCCGTCATTCATCTGATAAATATGCTCTGCCGCTGTTTCGATGTTTTCATTTTGTTTTTCATTGCCATTTGAAAATTGTTCAATCGCCAATGTGATATGCTCGGTCGCCTTGCTTGTTTGCGCGGCAGATGCGGTCAATTCCTCAGAGGAAGCGGCAACATTGTCTACCGAATCCTGAATGGCGTGTATGAGAGAGCGAAGTGAAGACGCCATATTGTTAAAGCTTTTGCCCAGTTCGCCCAGTTCATCTTTTGAACGGATATCAATCGTTTCTGTTAAATCTCCTTCACTGATCCGTTTTGAAGATCCAACAAGCTGTTTCAGCGGCGTCGTGATCGATCGAATAACTAATGTCATTACGATGATACCGACGAGAATGGCTGCAATCAGGACAATTGTTGCGAGGTGAAGTACAGGCTTAGCCGCATCATGAATCTCGTCCAGATACATCGTTCCGCCTATCTTCCATCCCGTTAGCTTGTTCGTATCAAAGGCCATTTTTTTCTTATCGCCGTTCATGCTGTATTGAAAATCGCCTTTATCGGCAGACAGCATCTGTTCAAGCCAGTCGCCTTTCAATTCGGTTCCTGAAGTCTCATTAGGATGCGCAACGACCTTTTTGTCTTTCGTCATAATAAAAGCATAGCCTTCTTTGCCGATGTTCACTTGTTTCGTCGTTTTCAGCAGGTTATCAATCGTCATGTTGATTGCGATAACGCCTGATCCGTCTTTTGTCTGCTGGGCAATTGTCACAACCATTGTGTTCGTAGATGCTGTTTTGTATGGATCTGTTATGACGACTTTGCCATTATTGGCAACCGCTTTTTTGTACCAGTCCCGTTCAACGGGATTATAATCGCTTGGCATCGGCAGATCTGGGTAACGGGTAAAGCGCCCGTCTTTGTCACTTGTATAAATAGATTCTACGTCTTTATTAATTTTAATATATTGTGAGAATTTCTCTTCAATGCTGGCATTGCTCTTTGCTTTATATTTCTTTTGTGTCAGCCATTCGCTGAAGTATTCGGCGCTGTTTTCTTTTTCTCCGATGCTGGTGTTAATGATTTCGTTTAGTTGCTGTACATTTTCTAATGCGCTTCCCATCATCTGTCTGTCGAGCGAGCTGCTGGCAGATCCATAAGCAATCGCCGCTAATATGGCAACCGGTATGATGAGAATCGATAGAAAGGAAACAAGAAGCTTCCGTGTAATAGATCTCTGTTTGATAAGTTGGAGTATTTTTTTCATCAGTTCATTTCTCCTTTTTTATGCTACCCTTCATATCGGCTGAAAATGGGTAAATATATACATTAAAAAAGGAGAAATTCAAGAAAACTAACTAAATCCCTATTAAAAAATAGTAATTTAGACCTATTAATCATCCAATTTAAATCGTTTTGTCAAATCTCGCAGCTCTTCAGACATTTTTTCAAGCGTCTGTGCCGATGAGCTGATTTCTTCCATGGAGGCAAGCTGCTCCTCGGCTGAAGCGGCGATATCTTGAATGCCGTCCGAACTTGCTTTAGAGATAGCGGCGATATCTATAGAAGCAGCGGATATTTCCTGAGAACCCGCCGACAGCTGTTCAACCGTCGCATTCATGTTTTGCAGTTCTGCGGCAATTTGATTCGTCATTTTTGATATATGGTTAAAGCTTTGTTTTGTTTCGTCTGTCATGACCAGGCCTGTTTCCACTTCTTTATTCACAGATTGAAGCACGTTTAATGATGTATGGATCTCTTTTACGATTTCGCTGATCAGCGATTCAATTTCCTTAGCTGAATCTGCCGACTGTACCGCAAGTTTTCTCACTTCTTCAGCGACCACAGAAAAGCCTCGTCCGTACTCGCCTGCTCTTGCCGCTTCAATGGCGGCATTTAATGCTAAAAGATTGGTTTGATCTGCGATGCCGTTGATAACACGTAAAATATTTGTGATATCCTTTGATTTAATTTCCAGGCCTTTGACCACTTGCTCCGCTTCTTTCACAGAATGATCAATCGTATTCATTTGGCCGGCTGTTCTCTGAACGAGTGTTTCCCCTGCGCTTGACACTTCGGTGGAATCTGCAGAGGTTTCTGTAATGACTGCCGCCGCCCGAGCCAGCTCTGCCAGTCCGTCGTTCATTTCGTTAATTTGTTCTGTTGTTGTCTCGATTCTGTCGCTCTGGTTTTCGCTTCCGTTTGAAAATTGTTCGATTGCCTTTGTAATGTGTTCAGTGGCCTTGCTTGTCTGATCTGCGGAAGCTGTCAGCTCTTCTGACGATGAGGCGACATGTTCTACAGAATCTTTGATGCCGTGGATCAGTGAACGGAGAGAGTGCGCCATATTGTTGAAGCTTTGGCTCAGAACCCCGAGTTCGTCTTTTGATGTGATTTCTATCGTTTCTGTTAAATCGCCTTTACTGATTTTTTCAGCTGACGCAACGATGCGTTTCAAAGGCCTTGTAATCGACCGAATGACAAAATAGGTCGCCGTGATTCCGGCTGCAATGGCAATGGCCAGAACAACTGATGCCATAACAAGAACCTTGCTTGCGGCATCATGGATCTCGTCAGCATACATCGTGCCGCTGATTTTCCAGCCTGTTGTTTCGCTTGTGGCGAACGCCATTTTCTTCTTCTTTCCTTTGTGCGTATATTCAAAGTCACCGCTTTTGTCTTTGTAAAGTTTGTCTATCCACTCCCCTTCTAACTGCGTTCCCGCTTTTTCACCGGAGTAGGCGATGACTTCTTTATTTTGGCTGAGGATAAAGGCATAGCCTTCTTTGCCAATACTGATTTCTTTTGCGGTTTCCACAAGGTCATCGATTTTCATATCCATGGCGACAACGCCTGATCCGTCCTTTGTCTGGCGTGCAATGGTGACAACCATTTTTCCTGATGAAATGGATTCGTAAGGTTCGGTCACAATTGTCTTTCCTTTATTAGCCATGGCTTCTGTGTACCAGTCACGTTCTAAAGCATTAAAGTCGCTCGGCATGTCTGCGTGCGGATAGCGTGTGAATGTCCCGTCTTTACTGCTTGAAAACACCGCAGCGACATTGTCATTCATTTGAATAAATTGTTTAAATTCTTGTTTGAGTTCCGTTTTTTTCTTGTCTTTCAACTTGTCTGCTGTCGCCCAGTCGCTGAAAAACGCGAGGCTTTTTTCAGTCGTTTTGATCTTACCGTCAATAATGTTATCTAATATTTGAACGTTTTCCTTTGCGCTTTGCGCCATCTGTATGTCAAGAGATGCAACGGCTGATTGATAAGCGCTTACCGATAGTGCCGCAATTGGGACAATTAAGATCAGCAGGAAAGAAATAATGAGTCTCCTGGCAATTGATGATCTGCGAATGGTGGTGAGTGTTTTTTTCATTCCTCTTGAACCTTCTTTCAATAATTTACAAATTATATCGGCTGATATTCCTTTATCTTACATTGAAAATGAAGGAAAAAATGAAAAATAGTTCTAAACTCACCGTTTTAGACAGGTCTTTTTTATTATTTCTTATACAAAAAAACAGCGCTTCATACGCGCTGTTTTTTGCTCTTATTCAATTTTAAATTTTTTCGTCAGATCACGAAGCTCTTCTGCCATCTGCGCCAGGGTCGTGGCTGACGAACTGATTTCTTCCATAGAAGCAAGCTGCTCCTCGGCCGATGCGGCAATGTCTTGAATGCTTGCCGAGCTTTCTCTTGAAACATCGGCAATTCCGCTCACCGCTGCCGATACTTGCTCTGATCGGCCTGACAGCTGTTCTACGGTTGTATTCATCGTCTGCAATTTGTCTGCAATCTCATTTGTCATGGTGAAAATACTTTGGAAGCTTTCCTTTGTATTGTCTGTGACAACCAGTCCCGATTGCACTTCTTGATTAACGGCTTTAAACATGTGAAGAGAAGTTTCGATTTCTGCTACGATCTCCTGGATTAGTTTCTCGATTTCTTTAGATGAGTCTGCAGATTGAACGGCCAGTTTACGCACTTCCTCCGCTACAACAGAGAAGCCTCTCCCTGATTCCCCGGCCCGCGCCGCTTCAATGGCTGCATTTAATGCCAGCAGGTTTGTTTGGTCAGCAATCCCGTTGATGACTCGTAAAATACTCGTGATATCTTTTGATTTTCCTTCTAAGCCTTTCACCACTGCTTCAGCCTGCTGAACAGACTCATTAATTGAATTCATCTGCCCGACTGTCTGCTGGACAAACTTCTCGCCTGTACCCGCGATTTCCGTTGATTGAATAGACGCCTTCGTAATGTCTGATGATGTTTGTGAGACTTGCTGGAGCCCTTCATTCATCATGTTCAGCTGATGAGAGCTGGATTCCACTTTTTCGCTTTGCTCTTCGTTTCCGTTTGAGAACTGCTCAATTGCCATTGTGATATGCTCCGTCGCCTTGCTCGTTTGTCCGGCGGATGCAGTCAACTGTTCGGATGATGCGGCAACATTATTAACCGAGTCTTGAATGGCGCTGATAAGCGAACGCAAGGATTGTCCCATTTCGTTGAAGCTTTCGCCAAGCTCTCCCAGTTCATCTTTCGACCGGATTTCGATGGTTTCTGTCAGATCCCCGCTGCTGATCATTTTTGATGATTGAACCAGACGTTTTAACGGTTTTGTGATCGAACCAACGATAAACAGGATTAAAATTCCGCCTATAAGTATTGAAGCAATCAGCACAATCATGCCTGTTGTGAGAACAGATTTTGAGGCATCTTTGATTTCACTCATATACATGGTGCCGGCAATTTTCCAGCCAGTCAGCTGATTTGTCGTATATGTCATCTTTTTATCTTCATGATTCAGGGTATACTGCAGCTCGCCGCTGTCCTTGTCATACATTTTGGCAACCCAGTCGCCTGACAGCTTTTCACCAGCCTTATGGTTTTGATGGGCGACATATGTTTTGTTTTTCGTGGCGATGAAAACATAGCCCTCTTTTCCGACTTTAATCTGTTTCATCTGTTCCAACAGCTTATCAATTGTGATATCCATGGCAACGACACCTGAACCATCCTTCAATTCCTGAGCAATCGTTATGACCATGCTTCCGTCATTGGCTGCCACATAAGGATCGGTCACTATGATGTCACCGCCGGCTTTCATAGCATCCTGGTACCAAGCTCGTTTTCTCGGATCGTAGCCATCCGGCAATTTTTCTTTCGGTGCCTGTACATATGTGCCGTTTTCTGCCCCAGCGTAGATTCTGGCTACGTCTTGGTTAATAGAAACATATTGCGAAAACTTGGCTTTAAGCTCTTCCTGTTTGGATTTTCCTTTAAACGCAGAGCTTTTCAGTGATTCACTGAAAAAGCTGATGCCTTTCGCTTTTGCTCCTAAATCATTTGTAACTGTTGTATTAAATGAATCGACACTATTTTTCGCATTTCCCATGATTTCCTGATCCAGTTTTCCGCTTGCTGAGCGGTAAGAACTGAATTCCAATATAAGAATCGGAATAATTAAAATCACAACAAATGAAATCATTAGCTTTCTAGAAATTGACGGTTTTGTCAGCCAATTGATAAAAGTCTTCATATCCAGTTTCTCCTTCAGGTTTGATACACTATATATCGGCTGCTTTAAAAAGTTTTTAAAATCAGACGCAAGAAATTTCCTTTCCGACTTTTTCTCTGTTTTTTAACTTTCATTGCCCGAGCCTTGTGCATAGTTTATAAAAAACAAGGGGGGCTTCAGATGATTATTATATCCGGACAATGGCTCCGTCCCCAAGACATTGAAAACTGGCAAATTGACAAGAACCTGAACCCGCTGCTAAAAGAATTGATTGAAACACCCGTTCAGTTTGATTATCATTCGATCGCTGAACTGATGTTTGAGCTTCATTTGCGCATGAATATCGTTGAATCGGCAAAAGCGCTGCATAAAAGCGGAGCGAAGTTCGCCACCTTTGTAAAAACATACGGGAATACAGCGTATTGGCGGGTTTCACCGGAAGGGGCTCTGGAGCTTAAGTATAAAATGCCGCCTTCAAAGGCGATTCGGAATATTGTAGAAAACGGCCCGTTTTACGCGTTTGAATGCGCGACGGCAATTGTTGTGATTTATTACTTGGCTTTGCTTAAAACCATCGGAGAAGAAAAATTCGACGCAGCCTTTGACAGAATTATTTTGTATGACTGGCATTATGAGAAATTGCCGATATATACAGAAACGGGACATCACTTTTTTCTTGGAGACTGTTTGTATTTTAAAAATCCTGAATTTGATCCGCAGAAAGCGCAGTGGAGAGGCGAAAATGTGATTTTATTAGAAAAGAACAAATATTTCGCTCACGGCTTGGGAATTTTAAACGCTCAGCAAATTATTGATAAGCTGAATTCCTTCAGAAGAAAAGGAGCCGTACAGTCCGCTTATCTCCTTTCACAAGCGACCAGGCTTGATATTCCGTCTCTCTATCCCATCACCCGCTAAAAACCCCACCGTCTA
The DNA here is from genome assembly GCF_020708615.1 of Bacillus sp. LBG-1-113. NCBI lineage: Bacteria > Bacillati > Bacillota > Bacilli > Caryophanales > Bacillaceae > Bacillus > Bacillus sp. LBG-1-113. The sequence goes on from NZ_JAJFDG010000005.1 coordinate 34,986, forward strand.
TTTTGGGGACGATGGGGTTTCAAATGCTTTTCGTTTTCGATAGAAAGGGGCTGTGCCGACATACTGGTTCGCAGCCCATTCCATTTTTTCAAGGTCAGTTCTCGTCACGATGGGATCTTGGCTGCTCCACTTGATACATCGGACAAAATAATACCCTTGGATGGGAGCCATTGTAACTTTTGAATGAGGCCAGTCTTCAAATACAAACTCAATTTTCCCTTTCTTTTTATAAGAATATTGAAGAATGTTCATCGTCTGTCACCTCTGTTGGTTACGTTACGATTGGCAAAGCTCAGCTATCAGCGTTCTCACGTCAGCGGATCTATTGAGCATTCCGACTGATTGCCCCGCCCACAGAGACATGTGACCGGAATCTTTGGCTGCGGCGGCATGTTTTCTCATTGGTTTTGTTAACGTGTTTTGCAATGGATAAGGAAGTGTATTTGCCTCTTCAGCTTGTTGCTCTTTCATCCATTGGTTGACTATACCCCTTGCAGGCTTTCCCGAAAACAATGCGGTAAGGCGTGTGTCTGTTCCATGTGCTTCTTTTAATTCCTGTCTGTACGTTTCAGAGGCTTCGCTTTCCTCACACATAAGAAATGGAGTCCCGACCTGTACACCTTGAGCTCCGAGACAGTGAGCTGCTTGGACGCCGCGGCGGTCTGCAATTCCGCCTGCCGCAATCACGGGTACTGAAACAGCGTCTGCAGCTTGGGGAACCAATGACATTAAGCCAATAGAAGACTCTCCGCTGACCGGCAGAAAAGAACCGCGGTGGCCGCCTGCTTCACTGCCTTGCAGCACGATGATATCCATTCCGCGCTCTTCCAGCAGGACGGCTTCTTGCGGCGAAGTAGCCGTTCCGATAAGACAGCACCCATTTTCCTTTAATACATGAATGCTTTCATCAGGCGGGATGCCGAACGTAAATGAACAGGCTCTTACATTGTATGTAAGAATCAGATTTATTTTTTGATGAAAATCCTCCCACTCTTCCTCTTCTGAAGGAAAAGCAGCCGCCTGTTCGGCAAACGGAATGTTCTTTTTCCATGTGTGAACCGTTTTATCGTCCGGTGCCTTCCTTTTTTCCGGCACGAACACATTTACCTGAAAAGCGCTGCTGGTCAATTCCTGCATCTCGATGATTTGTTTTTCAAGCGTACCCGGACTGAGATATCCGGAAGCGAGACTTCCGAGTGCGCCTTCATTCGACACAGCGGCTGCCAGCCGGGGTGTGACCAGGCCGCCTGCCATCGGCGCCTGAATGACAGGCTTTGATAATGATAATGCTTTCATCCATTGAGTCATAGAAGCACCTCCTGTTAATCCATAATTTTGATATGGCATGTTCGGTGACGCGGGCCGTCAAATTCGCAGAAATAAATACCTTGCCACGTCCCGAGAATGAGACGCCCATTTTCAATTATGACATGCTGTGAAGCGCCTACCGTACTGGACTTCATATGTGCAGCTGTATTGCCTTCTATATGGCGGTCCAGCTCATGGTCCCATGGATAAATCTCATCAAATCTTCGGAGCATATCTCTTTTCACATCGGGATCGGCATTTTCATTAATTGTAATGCCTGCCGTCGTATGCGGACAGTAAATCAGCGCTGCCCCGTTTGCCACCCCTGTTTCTTGGAGAAACGCTTCCACCTCGTGAGTGATTTCAATCATTTCATCTCTTTTGTTTGTTTTGATTTGCAGTGTTTTCAGCATATCGTTTCTCCTTTCAATTCCCCTTCTCTTTGCATATTCGTTCTGTGTTCTTTTTTTCCTGTTACATCAGGCTCATAAACCTGAAGAAAACAAAAACTCCAGCTTTTTGCCGGAGTTTTATTGCCATAGGTATACTCTGGCTTCATAAGGTTTTAACAGCAGTGATGTCGTATGCTTGTGCGGTTCTGTTTCCATATTTGACAGGAGGAGTTTGTCAGTGGATAACGGCAATGCGGGATATCTGCAGAACGCCGGCGACCCCGTCAGATTTGCCGCAATCAGTGCCGTTTGGCTCTCGTTTTTGCGAAGGTATGCAAAGATTTGCTGATCTTCCGGCAGGATCAGCTCGTATTGGCCATAAATAAATACATCATATGTTTGGCGGAGTTTGATCAAGCTTTTGTAAAAGTGATAGACAGATGTGTTATCGTTTAGTTGCGCCTCGGCGTTCAGCCATGTGTAATTGTCATTTACCCCAAGCCATGGCTTGGCATGAGAAAACCCAGCGTGAGGAGAAGCATTCCATTGCATGGGGGTTCGTGAATTGTCTCTTCCCTTTTTCCAGACAATCTTCATTACTTCCTCATGAGAAGCGCCTTTTGCAGTCTCAATGTCATACAGCCGCTTCATCGCGACATCATCATAATCCTCAATGGAAGGAAACGCCACATTGGTCATGCCGATTTCCTGTCCCTGATAAATAAACGGCGTGCCTTTCATCAGAAAATAAACAGCGGCGAGCGCTTTTGCACTTTCCTTTAAGGAATTCCCGTCGTCTCCCCATACAGAAACAGAACGGGGCTGATCATGGTTTTCCATGAACAAAGCGTTCCACGCAATTCCCTCCAAACTGTTCTGCCACTCTGTTAAAATTCGTTTGAAAGCAACGATATCGATGGTTTCATTTATCTCTATATCCCACAGACCGAGATGTTCAAATTGAAAAATCATGCTGAAAATCCCGGATTCCTCTCCCACCCATTCAGCCGCCTCCTTTGCCGCGACACCGTTTGCCTCTCCGACCGTCATGATCGGATAGCGGGAAAATGTGTTTTCCTTCAGCTCTGTTAAAAAATCTAAAATACCCTCAGCATTCATATGATAAGGAAAGGATGGAACATAGGACAGCCCTTTCGGATTCGGCAGATCAGGCAGCCCTTCTTTTTTCTTAATATGAGAAATGGCATCCACCCGAAATCCGTCTATGCCTTTATCAAGCCACCAATTGACCATGTCATAAACGGTGTTTCTTACCTCTACATTTTCCCAGTTCAGATCAGGCTGCTTTTTATCAAAAAGATGGAGATAGTACTGGCTTGTCTGTTGATCATACTCCCAAGCCGATCCGCCGAAAATGCTTTCCCAATTGTTCGGCTCTTTTCCGTCTTTCCCGTCCTTCCAAATATACCAGTCACGTTTTTGGGATTGTAAAGATGCACGTGATTCAATAAACCATGGATGTTCATCACTTGTATGATTCACGACAAGATCCATAATAAGCTTCATGCCAAGCTCATGAGTATCATGAAGCAGCTGATCAAAATCTGCCATTGTGCCGAAATCGCTCAATATGTTTTTGTAATCTTTAATATCATAGCCGTTATCCGCATTGGGTGAGTCGTACAAGGGGCAAATCCAAATCACATTGGCACCTAGTTCTTTTATGTACGGAAGCTTGGACCTGATTCCTTGAATATCCCCGATTCCATCGCTGTTTGAATCTTTGAAGCTTCGGGGATAAATTTGGTAGACCACCGCTTCCTTCCACCAAGCCTTTTTCATACAGCCACTCCTTCCTGTGTGTTTTATATCTTATGTAGAAAAAGGCCATTGAAGCATTCATTTTTTCAGAAAAAAACCTCTTGCCGATGACAAAAGACTGATCAATGTTTCAGAAGCCTTTGGTCCGGTCTTTCTTTGAATGCTCAAAAAAACAGCCGCGTTTAGCCGGCTGTTTTTGATTAAAACTCTGTTTTTTTGATTTCGACAAATCGAATATGATGGTCTTCAGCATCGAGAATTTTAAACTCGCAGCCCTCCGCCTGTATCACATCTCCTGCTTTCAGCTCCATTTTTTGCGTCAGAAGCCAGCCTGCAATCGTATCAATTTCTTCATTCTCAATGGCAATGTCGAGCAGGTCATTCACTTCATCTATTAGCGCTTTTCCATCCATCACATAATGGTGCTCGCCTTTTTTCAAAATATGCGGCGTTTCATCCTGGTCATATTCATCACGGATTTCCCCGACGATTTCTTCGATAATATCCTCGACAGTGACAAGCCCCGCCGTACCCCCGTATTCATCTACGAGAATGGCCATATGAATCCGTTCCTTCTGCATGCGGATTAAAAGCTCCTGAACAGGAATGCTTTCAATGACCCTGATGACAGGTCTCATAATTTGCTTCAGTTTAATCGGCTGGCCTAGAAAATACGCTTTAAACATATCTTTGCTGTTGATAATCCCTAAAATATGATCCTTATCTTCTTTAATGACAGGATACCGTGTATACCGTTCGTTAATGATGAGATGAATCGCCTCTTCAAGCGACTGCTCCAGAGAAATGACAGCGATTTCTGTTCGCGGAATCATAATTTCTCTCGCCACGCGGTTGTCGAATTCAAAAATCTTATTCACATAGCGAAATTCGGACTGGTTGATTTCCCCTTTTTCATAGCTTTCTGACAGGATCAGCCTCAGTTCTTCCTCACTGATGACAACCTCATGCTCCTTTACTGAATGAAACCCAAACAGCTTCACAAGAAAACTCGCAGAGCCGTTCAAGGCTTTGATAAACGGATACATGATTTTATAAAACCAGATCAGCGGCTTAGCGATCCATAAACTGACGGCCTCCGCCTTTTGAATCGAAACCGTCTTCGGCGCAAGCTCTCCCATCACCACATGCAAAAAAGTGACGATGATAAATGCAACAATAAAGGTGACGATGTGATTGATAGGTTCCGGCATACCCGTCATTGTAAATAAGGGATGAAGGATGTGCTCCAATGTTGGTTCACCGAGCCACCCGAGGCCCAGCGCCGTGATCGTAATCCCGAGCTGGCAGGCTGATAAATACTCGTCTAGATTAGAAATGATTTTGTGTACGGCAAGCGCACGGCTGTCACCGCTTTCCATGAGCTGATTGATTTTCGAACCCCGAATCTTAACAATCGCAAATTCCGCTGCAACAAAAACAGCCGTAATGCCAATCAAAACAAAAATGGCTACCAATTGTAGAATAAGCAAAAAAAGCCCTTACCGTAAATGGTAAGGGGCCACCTCCTTAACGTTAATTCTCATTACGACCGTTTAAGAAGATCATCACAAACCGAAGAAGTTCAAACAGGGAAACCAGCGCGGCGGCCACATACGTCAATGCAGCGGCACTCAGCACTTTATTTACACCGTGTTCTTCGTTGTTTCGAATGAATCCTTCAGACACAATAATTTGCTTCGCGCGTGAACTTGCATTGAATTCAACAGGCAGTGTGATCAGCTGGAAAAAGACAGCGGCTGAAAACAGAATGATGCCGAGCCCGATGAGGTTCAGACTGCCAAGAAGCATGCCCCCTAAAAAAAGTAAAGGAGCCACTCCGGATGCAAAATTCACAACGGGGAACATTTTATGTCTCAGCACAAGCGCACCATATGATTCCTGATGCTGCAAGGCATGTCCGACTTCATGGGAAGCAACGGATATGGCGGAAATTGAGCGGCCGTAATAAACCGGCTCAGATAAACGCACCACCCGTCTTGTCGGGTCGTAATGGTCTGTTAAAGCGCCTCTTACCGGTTCAACCGGCACGTCGTAAAGACCGTTTATATCTAAAATCCGTCTTGCGGTTTCTGCCCCTGTTCGACCGCTTGAGGCTTCCACTTTTGAATATTTTTCAAAGTTGCTCTTTACTTTAAATTGTGCCCAAAACGACAATCCCAATGCGGCTATTGTTAAAAATATAAACAGCATGTTTCATCATCCTTTTTTAAAGATCGTATGTTTCTTTATTACGATTATTTTAATGAGTTTTCTTTCTCGTGTACAGAAATGCGCTTTTTCTTCCGTCTCGGTGCACACATTCCGATAAGCAAAAGGAACAAGCCGGCCGAAAACAAATAAAAAGAAAAGCCTCCAATCAGCTTATTCAAAAAATGATGCCATGAGAAGCTATCGGAGAAGTGATTATACGAATTCAAGTCGAAAATAAACAAAATCACTGCGGATGCCGCAAGCTGCGTACCGATCAAAACCACAACAGTTCTCTGAATGATCGTCATCTGTTCCACCTTTTTTCGCTGATTTGTTTTAGTTTATGGAGAAAACCGGTTTTATATGTTTTAGTTCATTTTTTGAAAAACAACGCCGGAAGTAGGACATACTGTTATAAAAAGAGCACGGGTGTGATGAACATGAAAGTGACGAGTGAGGAAAAGGAACAGCTGAGTACAGCGATTGACCGAATGAATGAAGGACTGGACGTATTTATCCAGTTTTATAATGAATCTGAAATCGATGAACCCCTTATTCAGCTGGAAGACGATACAGCTGATCTCATGAAGCAGGCCCGCGACCTGTACGGCCAGGAAAAGCTAAATGAGAAGCTGAACACAATTATCAAACAGATTTTATCTATTTCATTATCTGAAGAAGGAGAAAAAGAATGAAGTCAAATCGGATCTTTATCTCATGGCTGAGGTGGCCGTTATTTATCCGAATCGGGCTGATCATTCTTTTTCTAGTTCTTTTGTTCGGGCAAATCATTTATTTACTTGAGCCCAAGCAGTTTACTTCTGTCTTCGAAGGTATTTGGTGGGCCGTGGTTACCGTCTCAACAGTAGGCTACGGGGATTATGTGCCGCACACGCCGCTTGGTCAACTAGCCGGAATGCTGCTGATATTAATCGGTGCAAGCTTTGTCACTGCTTACTTTGCCACCTTATCCGCTGCCGCTTTCAGTAAACAGCACCGCTACATAGAGGGTAAGGTCGCTTACAAAGGACGGGGCCATGTCATTATTATCGGCTGGAATGAAAAATCAAATCGCCTTTTGAGAGAGCTTCAGCTGGCGGCGCCCTCCAAGACAGTCGTTCTGATTGATGAAACGTTAAAAGAAGGGCCGCTCATTGAAAATGTCCATTTCATACGCGGACACGCCGCAGATGATGAAACGCTGAAACGAGCCAATATTACTGAGGCGGACACAGTTATGGTCACCGCCGACCAATATAAAAGTGAAGCGGAGGCGGACATGCTGTCGGTGCTGATTCTTTTATCAGTCAAAGGATTGAATCCGCTGGCTTACTGTATTGTCGAAATTCTGACTGACCGCTTTGTCACCAATGCAGAACGGGCAGGCGCTAATAAAATTATCGGGACATCTCAGCTCTTAAGCCGCGTGATGCTGGAACATTACCGAGTCAAATTGCAGCTGTCTAAACCGCAAAGCTTAATTGAGCTGACACTCGATAAAAAAGTGCGGCTGATTTCGGTTCCTTCTGAGCTGCAGGGCGCCGCTTATAAAACATGCGTCCTCTATTTTCTAGATCACAACACCACCATTATCGGCATACAAAAAGAGGAAGGGCCTATGATTACCCCTCCTCTTTCATATAAAGTGCTTGAAACAGATCAGTTCCTTGCGCTTTAACCCAACAGAACATCCTCCAGCTCTTTGACAAGGGAGGCGCCGATATCCAAATACGCCGGATCAATCTCCGCGTCCCGTCTTTCGGGTTCAGAAAATTGATTAAACAGCGATTGAAACGGCCCTCCTTCAGCTTGATCATCAAGGCCTGTCTGGAACACCTGCCTCAGCATAAACGGAGTTCCGATACGGACAGCTGCCCCGCGTTCATCGAGACTGCCTTGTATGGCATTGACGGGAATTCTTAAAAACAAATATCCGTCTTTATCATCAATTTTATAATCAAAATAGCCGTGGTCGTACTCCCAGCCGCCGTTTATCACATAACCGAGCGGCTTCATGACTTGTTCCAGCTCCTGAAGCAAAAAAGGCTGCCCATCTATCGCGGAAGGTATTGTAATCATCAAACTGCCCCTTTTTTCATTTATCCTGTCCTGCCGAACAAGACTTCATTCAGAGGCTGATTACATGGAAATTGTTTTTTCCTTTGCCCGGCCAACCGAAAAGAAAGCGCATTCAATTAAGAAGTAAACAGTTATCGCTGCAGCAATCCCCGCCGCAGATTCCCATGAAACATATACAACAGCCGCATAGAGTCCTAACTTTGTTAAAAGGGTGTGAGATTGCTTCAATTGCAAAATATGATGCACTGCATCAGTAAAAATGGCAAGCGGAAGCCCGATCAGAAGAAAGGTGTGGATAAAAAAGTGTGAGAGTGTGCCGCCAAGGTGGGAAGAAAACTCTGTATTCACGGCATCAAAGGATATGAGAATAACGAAAACTGCTGCCGATAAGCCCGCAATGATGAGATGTTTGACCATTTGTTTCATGAACATCAGCACCTTTCTGATTTGATAAAAAGCCGACCGGCTAATGCCAGTCAGCTTTCTTACATTAATCTTCGAGACGTTTTTCAAGCTCAGCTTTTTTCTCTTCAAAGCCAGGTTTGCCAAGCAATGCAAACATATTGACTTTATATGCTTCTACTCCAGGCTGGTCAAAAGGATTGACGCCGAGGAGATATCCGCTCATCGCACAGGCTTTTTCGAAGAAATAAACAAGATATCCAAAAGTATATGCATTCAGCTCAGGAATGTTGACGATTAAGTTTGGAACGTTTCCGTCTGTATGAGCCAGCATTGTACCTTGGAATGCTTTTTTGTTAACGAAGTCTACCGTTTTTCCGGCTAAATAGTTTAAGCCGTCAAGATCGCTATCCGCTTCTTCGATTGTCAGCTCGTGTTTAGGTTTTTCGACATTCAGCACCGTTTCGAACAAGTCTCTGCGGCCTTCCTGTACGTACTGTCCTAATGAGTGAAGGTCTGTTGAATAGTTGGCAGAAGAAGGATAAATGCCCTTCTCGTCTTTGCCTTCACTTTCGCCGAACAGCTGCTTCCACCACTCCGCAAAATATTGAAGCGCCGGCTCATAGTTGATAAGCATTTCAATCGTTTTGCCTTTATTGTAAAGCACATTGCGAACGACCGCATACTGGTATGCAGGGTTTTCTTCCAATTCTGATGTGGCAAAATCCTTGCTCGCATCAAATGCGCCTTTCATCATGTCGTCAATGTTGACGCCGCTGACAGCAATCGGAAGGAGACCAACAGCTGTTAAGACAGAATATCGTCCGCCGACATCATCAGGAATGACAAATGATTCGAAGCCTTCTTCGTTAGAAAGTGTTTTTAACGCGCCGCGCTCTTTATCAGTTGTCGCATAAATCCGCGCTTTCGCTTCTTCCTTGCCGTATTTCTCTTCCAGAAGCTTGCGGAAAATACGGAAAGCGATTGCAGGCTCAGTTGTTGTACCTGATTTAGAGATGACGTTAATGGAGAAGTCAACATCTTCGAGAAGATCCATGACATCTCTCATATATGATGAACTGATGTTGTTTCCGATGAAAATGACTTGCGGATTGCCTCGTTTTGCTTTTGGCAGTGTATTGTAAAACGCGTGATTAAGCGCTTCAATTGCTGCCCGCGCGCCGAGGTAAGAACCGCCGATACCGACAACAAGCAATACATCAGAGTCAGATTTGATTTTTTCCGCGCTTTTTTTAATGCGCGCAAATTCTTCTTTATCATAATGTTCAGGGAGGTCCACCCAGCCTAGAAAATCGCTGCCCGCGCCTGTTTTTTCATGAATATTATGGTGTGCTGTTTTTACAAAGTCGCGCAAATATGTAAGTTCATGTTCGTTGAAGAAAGTCAACGCTTTTGAGTAGTCAAAGCGTACATGCGTCATTGCTTGTCCCTCCATAACGGTATAATGTTTTCATCTTTCACTTTATATGAACTTATCTGTGAAATCAAGTCAAGAAGAAAGGACGGAATGACTGCATTCCGTCCTTTGACATTAGAGTGACGCGCGGAGGATGGCAAGCACGTCATCTTTGTTCAGTTTTTGGAAGTTGCCGAAGCCGCCGTACTCCATTTCTTTGGCTGCGATATCAGCAATCAGTTCCAATTTTTCTTCTCCGATCTCATAGTCGGATAGACGGGAAGGCGCACCCAGACTTGTCCAGAACGCAGACAGCTTGTCAATTCCTTCAAGCGCAATTTCTTTATCCGTTTTGCCCTCTGTATCAATGTCAAACATATTGAGCATGAGGTTTTTAAAGCGGCCGACATTCGTATCAAGCGTGTATCTCATCCAGTTCGGGAACAGGATCGCAAGTCCGCCGGCATGCGGAATATCATATACAGCTGATACGGCATGCTCCATGGTGTGAGAAGCCCAGTCGCCGAAGTAGCCCATTTGAAGCGTGCCATTCAGAGCGATAGTGCCTGCATATAGAATCGTCTCACGATGTTTATAATTTTCAAGATCCTCTAATAGTTTTGGAGCTGTTTCGATCACCGTCTGCAGAACGGCAAAGCACATTCTGTCTTGCAGCGGTGTGTTTTCGACATTATGGAAGTATTGTTCAAACACGTGGCTCATCATGTCAACCATGCCGTAAACCGTTTGATTTTCAGGCACTGTGAACGTATTTTCAGGGTCTAAAATCGAGAACCGCGGATGAGTTACATTGCTTCCCCATACAAACTTCTCATTTGTTTCCCAGTTTGTAATCACAGAGTCAGGGTTCATTTCAGAACCTGTGGCAGCAAGGGTTAGAACTGTACCAAACGGCAGTGCATCCTCGGCTGTTACTTTCTTGCTGAAAATGTCCCAAGCGTCTCCGTCGTATTTCACTCCCGCAGCAATCGCTTTTGTGCAGTCAATGACACTTCCGCCACCCACAGCAAGCAGAAAATTAATATCATGCTGTCTGCATAGGTCAATGCCTTTTTCCACAGTCGCAAGACGCGGGTTCGGCTCGACCCCTGACAGTTCATGGACAGCCGCGCCTTCTTCTTTTAATATGTCTGTTACTTGGTCATAAAGGCCATTACGTTTAATGCTTCCGCCTCCGTAGACAAGCAGAACATTTTTACCGTATTGCTTTAATTCTTTTCTTAATTGTTCAAGCTGACCTTTTCCGAAGATCAGTTTCGTCGGGTTATAATAAGTGAAATTTTCCATTGTAAAACCTCCATATATTGCTGTATCAAAAAACAGGTTAACAATTGTAACATAAGTTCAAAGAAAAAGGGAAGCAGCCTGATCGGCTGTTTCCCCTTTTGTTATAGAGATGCTTTTAAGATAGCAAGTACATCTTCTTTGTGTAGTGATTTAAACTGGCCGAACGTACCGTTGGCCATTGCCTTGTCTGCAATTGTGTCAAGCTGTTCGTCATTGATATCGTAATCAGCCAGTCGATTTGGAGCGCCTAGGCTTGTCCAGAAAGCAGACAGCTTGTCGATACCTTCCAGCGCGATTTCCTCATCTGATTTTCCAGCTTCCTCCACACCAAACACACGAACCGCAAGCTGCTTCATGCGAGCCGGGTTTTCTGACAATGTATGTCTCATCCAGTTCGGGAAGAGTATTGCGAGTCCGCCGGCATGCGGAATATCGTAAACGGCTGAAACCGCATGTTCTATATTATGAGTGGCCCAATCCCCTCTTGCACCCATTGACAGCATGCCGTTTAAAGCGATTGTCCCTGTGTAAAGAATCGTTTCACGCAGTTCGTAATTTTCAAGATCATTGATCAGCTTAGGCGCTGTTTCGATGACTGTGCGTAAGAGCGATTCGCACATGCGATCCTGGTAAGGTGTGTTTGATACATGGTGGAAGTATTGCTCAAACACGTGGCTCATCATATCAACCATTCCGTAGATCGTGTGATTTTTAGGAACAGTAAACGTGTTCACTGGATCCAAAATTGAGAACTTAGGGAACACGAGCGGGCTTCCCCAGCCATATTTCTCTTTTGTTTCCCAGTTTGTAATAACTGAACCTGAGTTCATTTCAGAGCCAGTTGCGGCGAGAGTCAAAACAGTTCCGAACGGTAAAGCTTCCTTCGGCTGGTGTTTTTTCGTTACGATATCCCACGCGTCACCATCATACTTTGCCCCCGCAGCAATCGCCTTTGCACAGTCGATGACACTGCCGCCGCCGACAGCCAATAAGAAATCAATGTTGTTTTCTTTGCAGATCGCAACACCTTTATTAACAGTCGACACACGCGGGTTCGGCTCTACGCCTGCTAATTCATGTACCGTGACACCGGCTTTATTCAGCTGTTCCATCACTTGGTCATAAAGGCCGCTGCGTTTAATGCTTCCGCCTCCGTAGACTAACAATACATTTTTTCCGTAAGGTTTTAGTTCCTCCGGGAGTTTTTCAACTTCGCCGCGGCCGAAAATTAATTTCGTCGGGTTCCAATATGTAAAGTTTTGCATGACATCTCCTCCTTAGATTTTTATTATGCAGAATGCCTGCGCTCCATGTAAAGCAATCAGCTCGTTCTGTTTTCAGCGTATCAGACAGTTTTCATTTGCAAGATGCTGGGAATGAAACAGATACAGCTGAGTTTGAGCCGTTTCGTCCGGCTTCTCACAATATGGAGAATGCATGTATATATTCTCCAATATGTCACAATCTATAACTGTTTTAATAATTCATGGAGGAGGTTGTAAACATGAGTACTATTCAGAGAATTTGTCTTGTATTAACGATCATTGGCGCTATTAACTGGGGACTGATCGGATTTTTCCAATTTGATTTAGTAGCAGCCATCTTTGGCGGCCAAGGGTCAGCCCTTTCCCGTATCATTTACGGACTTGTCGGAATCGCCGGATTAATTAACCTCGGCCTGCTGTTTAAGCCAAACGAGGAAAGATCACGTGAAGAGGCAACAAATCCTGAAATGCGATAGGATAAAAAAAGCACCGAACATTCCTGTCCGGTGCTTTTTCATGCTTATTTTTTGATAAGGTCTTTGCGGTTGGACATTTCGATCCACTCTTCAAGCTTATCTTTTAATGTGTTGAAACCTTGTGGCGCAGAAGCTTCTTCGCTTACTTGCGCAGCTTTAGATTTTCTTGGTTTGCTTTCTTTTTTCTCAGGCGCAGCTTGTGTCGCACGAATTGAAAGGCTGATTTTCCCTTTTTCTTCATCAACAGCAAGTACTTTTACTTGTACTTCGTCGCCAACAGAAAGGTGCTCGTTGATATCTTTTACGAAACCGTGAGTCACTTCAGAAATGTGTACCAAACCTTGAGTTTCTTCATCTAATGCAACAAACGCACCATACGCTTGTAATCCTGTAACTTTACCAGTGTAAACACTGCCCACTTCAAATTTTGCTGCCATTCATAACAACTCCTAAGTTAAATTAAATATCTGTTTATACGCAATTTAAAATTATATCATACATGTCTCATTTCCGCAAAGGAAACTTTTTTATATGATATCGGGTTTAAGCATATCAAAAAGAGGGTAAACTTTAAATACTAAAGGCTTTCTAGTATTCCCCCTTTTATTGGATGCGAACAAAAGGTTCGTATCTTTTTTTATGTTGTTTTGTGTAAGAAACGTTTCATTCTGACCAATGCTTCTTGCAGCTGTTCAATTGATGTCGCATATGAACAGCGGATATATCCTTCTCCGCTCGGCCCAAACACATTACCGGGAACAACAGCTACTTTTTCCTGCATCAGGAGCTCCTCGGCAAACTGTTCTGAGCTCATCCCAGTGCTTTTGATGGATGGGAAAGCATAGAAAGCACCGCTCGGATGGTGGCAGCTGAGACCGATCTCATTTAGCGTTTCAACAAACAAATTACGTCTTCTTCGGTAGCTCTTTTTCATCTTTTCTACATCTTCTATTCCGTTTTTTAACCCTTCAAGCGCTGCGTATTGCGCCATTGCAGGCGCGCACATCATCGCATACTGATGGATTTTAAGCATCGCGTTGCGAATTTCTGAAGGCGCCGCGGCAAAACCGAGTCTCCAGCCTGTCATGGCAAACGCCTTTGAAAATCCTGAAATGACAACCGTCCGCTCTTTCATCCCCGGTAATGCTGCTATGCTCGTGAATTCCTCATCGTATGTCAGTTCCGCATAAATCTCGTCGCTCAGTACGATCAAATCATGTGTTTTGGCAAACTCAGCAATTTCATGCAACTCTTTCTTTGAGTAAACCGAGCCGGTCGGATTCGAAGGCGAACAAATGAGAATAGCCTTTGTCTTTTCGGTCACTGCCGCTTCAAAATCCTCAGCCGTCGCTTTAAATCCTTTATCAGCCGTCGTATGGACATGAACCGGAACGCCGCCTGTCAAAGAGACAAGCGATTCATACGCCACAAAACACGGTTCTGGAATAATCACTTCCTCACTCGGATTTACAATGGCGCGGATCGCAATATCCAAAGCCTGGCTCGCCCCTACCGTCACAATCAATTCATCGTCAGGAGAGTATGTAAGACCAAACCGGCTGCTGACATAACGGCTGATTTCCTCTCGCAATGAGTATAAACCTGCATTAGCGGTATATGACGTATATCCTTGTTCAAGGGAAAGAATGCTTGCTTCACGGACATTCCAAGCCGTTACAAAGTCAGGTTCTCCGACTCCTAAAGAAATAACACCTTCCATCGTTGCCGCCAAATCAAAAAATCTGCGGATGCCGGATGGTTTTATTTGTTGTACATAATCGGATAAATAAGAAGTCATTTACGGTGACACCACGATTCTTTTGTCGTCGTCTCCCGTTTCAAATACTTTGCCGTCATGCTTGTATTTTTTCAGGATAAAATGTGTTGTCGTAGACACAACTGAATCAAGAGTTGACAGTTTATCAGATACGAAACGCGCAACGTCAGACATTGAATTGCCGCGGATCACGACAGACAGGTCGTATACGCCTGACATCAGGTAGACTGATTCTACCTCCTGGAATCGGTAAATCCGCTCCGCCACTTCGTCAAAACCGACTCCGCGCTTCGGAGTGACTTTAACATCAATCATGGCTGTCACGCCTTCATGGCCGTCCACCTTCCGCCAGTCGATCATAGCGGAATAATCGATGATAACCTTTTCTTTTTCCAATTTGTCAATGATCGCTTTTACTTCATTTACAGGGATACCGGCCATCTTTGCGATTGTTTCTAGATCGGCGCGGCTGTTTTCGTCTAAAATTTCTAATATTTCTGTTTCTTTCTCGGTCAATTTCATTCAATTCACACCTTTGCAATGTCAAGAAATCTCATGACATTATATCACGTTTTTTGACGAATGCTAAGAAAAAACGAGGAGAAACTTCCGCTAGAACTGACAATTTCTGGGCATAATACAGGACATCCTATGAAAGGAGTGACGGCAAAATGGAGGCGGTTACACCAATAAGGCGTGTTAAAGTCGGAGGCGTAAATGTATATTATGAGCACTATCAAAACCCGGGCAAACAAACAATTGTCTGCGTACACGGTTTTTTATCTTCTGCTTTCAGCTTCAGAAAATTAATCCCCTTGCTTCGGGACCAGTATGACATCATCGCGCTCGATTTGCCTCCTTTCGGCCAATCAGAAAAATCAAGGACATTTAGATATACCTATCAAAACCTCGCCATGCTTATCATCGGACTCCTGGAGCACTTGCAAGTCAAACAGGCGGCGCTTGTCGGGCATTCGATGGGAGGACAGATATCGCTGTCGGCAGCTCTATTAAAGCCTGAACTCTTCTCGAAGATTGTGCTTCTTTGCAGTTCAGGTTATTTAAAACGCTCGCACCCGACGATTATCTTCGGGACTCACCTCCCATATTTTCATCTTTATATCAAACGCTGGCTTTCCAAAGAAGGCGTGATGAAAAACTTATTAAATGTCGTCCACAACAAATCGCTGATTGACGAGGTGATGATTGACGGCTACGGCAAACCTTTTCAAGATGAACAGATTTTCAAAGCAATGACGAGGTTCATCCGGCACAGAGAAGGAGATTTACAGTCTGTGGAATTGAAAAAGATCAACAAACCCGCTTTATTGATTTGGGGCGAGGAGGACAAGGTGGTTCCGGTGAAAATCGGCGAACGCCTGCATCATGACCTGCCGGATTCCAAACTGTATTCATTGCGGGAAACAGGACATTTGGTGCCGGAGGAACGCCCTGAATTCGTTTCCGAACGAATTGCAGAGTTTATCACAGAATAAAAAAACCGGTTTGTATACCGGTTTTTTTCAAGGCGTGCAAGAGCTGCTGTCTTTAATGAACAGCAGCTGGCCAGCCACATTCCGGCAGCCGTCGATCGGAAGTGTTTGTTCAAAAGAAGCTTCGAAAATATGCTGTATGCTTTTCGCTAACACTTCAGGATCGTCTTCATCATAGACGGCCTGTACGACATCAACAGCCTCCGTTTCATAAAAATCTTCACCATATTTAAACGGGTCCCATTTGGCAATGATATTGATCATTTCCCTGACCGCTTGACTTTCTTCCATTTTCATCACCGCTTATAATAAAATTTGCAGATTTATTTTATCATAGTTACGCTAAGAAAAATAAATATACATAAGAGGTGGAACAGAATGAATTTTGATAAACAAGAACAGCGCCTCGGCACCCAATCCGTAAAATGGGATAAGACAGGCGAATTATTCGGCGTGACAGACGCCCTCCCGATGTGGGTCGCGGATATGGATTTTCGTGCGCCGGAAGCCATAACAGAAGCATTAAAACAGCGCCTAGAACAAGGGATTTTCGGATATACAGCGCCAGATCAGAAAACAAAAGATGCAGTATGTGCATGGATGCATAACCGGCACAGCTGGAAGGTGAACCCGGAAAGCATTACATTCAGTCCCGGCGTTGTCACAGCTTTAGGCATGGCGGTTCAGGCTTTTACAGAACCACAGGATCAAGTGATTGTCCAATCCCCTGTTTACACGCCTTTTTACCATATGATTGAGAAAAACGGCCGGCGTATTTTACATAATCCGCTTAAAGAAAAAGACGGAACATATGTAATGGATTTTGAAGATTTGGAGACAAAAATCAGTGATCCGAGCGTCAAAATGTTTATTTTATGCAATCCGCATAACCCTTCAGGGCGTGCCTGGGGCCGGGAAGATTTGCTGAAGCTCGGCGAATTATGCCTTGAACACGGCGTTACAGTCGTGTCAGATGAAATTCATTCCGATTTGATGCTGTACGGAAATAACCATACGCCGTTTGCCTCTCTTTCTGATGAATTCGCTGAGATTTCTGTGACTTGCGCGGCACCTAGCAAAACGTTTAATATCGCGGGTTTGCAGGCGTCTGCAATCATTATTCCAGACCGGCTGAAGCGCGCCAAATTTTCAGCCAGCCTGCAGCGGAACGGTTTAGGCGGATTAAACGCGTTTGCCGTGAGCGCAATCGAAGCCGCTTACTCAAAAGGCGGGCCGTGGCTCGATGAACTGATTTCTTATCTTGAGAAAAACATGGACGAGGCTGCAGCCTTTTTGACCAGCGAGCTCCCGAATGTCAAGATGATGAAGCCTGATGCGTCTTACCTGATCTGGCTGGATTTCCGCGCATATGGCTTGTCTGATGCAGAGCTGCAGCAAAAGATGCTGCACAAAGGGAATATTATTTTGGAGCCCGGCACGAAATACGGCCCTGGCGGAGAAGGATTTATGCGTTTGAATGCAGGATGCCCTCTGGCAACCTTGCAGGACGGACTGCGCCGAATAAAAACAGCGTTAGAGTAAATATTCGTCACAAACGCCTTTACGTATCAATCGTAAAGGCGTTCTTTATTAAGAAATTTTGTATTTTACTTCTAATGATAAGTGTTATAATAGATTCATATTTTATACGAAAGGATTTCACTCGAATGGAAATTCTAAAAGACTATCTCCTACATATCTGCTTTATTTTGTTTCCTATTCTTCTTTATCAAGTGTTTTGGCTTGGAAAACCGTCGATCATTGTACCAAAAATCAACAACGTATTGGTCACGATATTTGCATGCGGCGCCTCAGTTTTATGCATTATATTCCCTATACAGGAAATGGACTACATCCAATATGGCCTTCAAATCATTCCTGTCATCATTTGTTTATTGTATATAAACACTGCTTCCGGGCTAACAGTCGCCGCATCCGTCTTATGTTTTGAACTGCTGTTTTTTGAGCCTTCCGCCATTTTTGTATACGCTTTGCTGCCTTTTCATATCATCATTCCAACTCTACTTCAAAAAAAGTGGCCATTCATGTCCAAAGCGAGAAAACTGCTGCTGTCTTTATTCATCGGTTGCTTGGAGATCTTCTTATTTTTCGCCTCCATCTTGGTTTTTTCTGCCGTGAATATTTTAAATTTTCAAAATTCAGAAATGATATATTATGAGGCAGCTGTCTCAGGTCTGTTCCGCTGCACCGTTCTTCTTTTAAGCATTTATCTGATAGAAAGCATCGCAGAAAATATCGCCCTGCGTTCCCAGCTTATCCATTCGGAAAAAATGGAAATTGTGAGTGAACTTGCGGCAAGTGTGGCTCATGAAGTAAGAAATCCGCTGACAGTTGTCCGGGGATTTGTCCAGCTGCTTTTTAATGATGAATCCCTTCAAAACAAATCCAGTGCGGATTATCAAAAGCTTGTGCTGTCAGAGCTTGACCGGGCTCAGGGCATTATTACAAATTATCTTGATATCGCCAAACAGCAATTGTACGAAAAAGAGATTTTTGATCTATCTTCTCTTATCAAAGAGACGAGCTCCCTTATGATTTCGTATGCCAATTATAAATCTGTGACAGTAGAGGCGGACGCTGAGCCGGACCTTTTGGTATACGGGGATGCAACAAAGCTGAAGCAGGCTGTGATCAACCTCATGAAAAACAGCATTGAAGCCGTTCCTACGGGTAAAGGGGTCATCCAAGTTTCAGCGGAAAAAATCGGCCATATAATTGTAATCAAAATCTCAGATAACGGTGTCGGCATGACGGATCACCAAATGCAGAAGCTGGGTGAACCTTATTATTCTTTAAAAACGAATGGAACGGGACTTGGGCTGACTGTGACGTTTTCCATCATTGAACATCACCACGGAACCATTTCGTTCAGCAGCAGCTTTCAAAGAGGAACCATTGTGACGATCAAGCTCCCCGCCGACCTTCCTCACTAGCAAATCAATTGGAACTTTTATAGAATGAATGCGAGGTGATAACAGATGAGTACATTTGAGAAAGGCTCTATCGTAAAAGGATTTTACAAAACAGGTGCATACATAGGAGAAATTACAGATTGCAGACCGCAGCATTATTTAGTCAAAATTAAGGCGGTTCTCACCCATCCCGCTCAAGGAGACCTTCACCATCCAAAACAGGCAGATGTGCCGTTTTTCCATGAAAGAAGAGCGCTTGCTTTCGGCGAACAGACTAATATCCCCCATCACATGGTGAAGCCCTATGACAGTGAAGTGCCGGATTATAACGAGTCTTTGCGGCAAGCGGTTGCACAGCTGAGAGCCAAACTGGCCGGAGATGATTCACAATGGGCAAAGCGATCCCTGAACAATCTGGACGTTTTAGAAAAAGAATACTTTACCCGGCCATAACCCAGTCTGACGAAAGATTGGGTTTTTTATGTTGCGCGCCGGAATAGTTCAGATAAATCAATCCTCTCGCCGATTGTCGGCGGTTTTGGTTTTTCGAGGTACTGCTTATCCTGCTCGACAAGCTTAAAAAGCTTATAGGCTGTAAGAGCATCGTCAAGCGCCTTATGATGGGTGCCAGTTCCCTTATCTCCGTACTCTTCCGCAGCCTTCCACAACCCAGTCAGTGTCCGGTCTCCAAAAAAGTTTTTATATTCAAGAGATAAATCTCTCATCTCCCCTTTAAACGGGAAAGGAATATGGTTAAACATACAATTTTGCTTCAGCACTTTCATATCCATGTTTCCCCACGTGATGATCGTGCAATTTTTTTCAGGGTCAAGCTCATTTAATTTACGGATAAAGTCCTCGAACCTCATCCCCTCATCTACTTGGTTTTGCGTAATGTTTAAAAATGATTTGCAGCGCTTCGTCAGCTTGGGGAATTTTTTCGGCCTAATATAACTCGAAAACGTCTCAACTACTTCACCATTAACCGACTTTACAATTCCTGCTTCTATGATTTCCGGAAAAAAATTTTGCGGACTGTATTTTCCTTCGGGCATCGTAAATTCGAAATCAATAATGAGTAAGTTGCCTGCCTCCACTATTTTTACACCTACCTTTCCTCCGATCAGAAGAATGCTATCTTTATAGTATATCGATTCTCCTTCTCTTCATTTCTTCATTTTCTAAAAATAATGAAATTTCCCAGCCGCATTGTTTCTTTTAAATGGTGCACTGTTTCTTTATAATTAGTAAGGAACCCGAAATAATAAGAAGGTGATGTTATTTCTATCCGCAAGAAAAACTTTGTCATTGTGTGGCTGGCGAATTTCTTTGTATCAGCCAGCACCACAATGATCATTCCTTTTCTCTCCTTGTATATTGAGACGCTCAGCACCTTTTCCAACGGCTTTGTGCAAAGGTGGAGCGGTTATGTGTTCGGCATTACATTTTTAATGGCTTTTTTGGTATCCCCGTTCTGGGGGCGGTTCGGAGACAAACGCGGTTACAAGAAAATCCTTTTGACAACCGGAATCGGCATTGCCGTCAGCATTTTATTAATGGGCTTTGTCACATCGGTTTATCAATTGTTTTTTCTGCGTATGGCTATGGGGCTTGTAACCGGATTTATTCCGACATCCCTTGCAATGATTTCCGCGCAGACGCCTAAAAGCTCAGCCGGCAAAACGCTTGGCACGCTCCAAATGGGGCAAGTGTCCGGAAGCTTGTTCGGCCCGCTTTTGGGAGGCGTGCTTGCTGACCACTTCGGCTTTACGTATACCTTTTTTATCACATCCTTTGTAATTTTCTTGGCCGTTCTTCTCGTGTTATTCGGGGTCAAAGAACAGCCGCTCACAGAGAAGATGAATAAACGTCAGTCTTATACGAGAAAAGAAGTGCTCTCCTATATATTTCACCAGCCCGCGCTTTGGGTCATGATGCTGTTAACCATGCTGATTCAAACAGGAAATTTCAGTATCCAGCCGTTGCTCGCTTTATATGTAAACGAGCTGCACGGACCTGCCAATCTGGCCTTTTTCTCCGGCATGGCATTTTCGGCAACCGGACTCGGCAGTTTGCTGCTGGCAAGAAAATGGGGAGATTTAGGAGACCGCTACGGCCACCGCCGCATTCTAATCGGGCTTTTAATTGCCGCCTCTTTATTTTTTATTCCGCAGGCACTCGCGTCTTCATTCAGTGTGCTTCTTGTTTTCAGGTTTTTATTCGGGATGGCGATGGGCGGCCTTCTGCCATGCATCACAGCGGCAATCCGCGTTCAGGCTCCCGGCTCCATCCAAGGAGAAGTCCTCGGCTACAATGTCAGCTTTCGCTTTTTAGGAAACGTTCTCGGACCTCTTCTCGGCGGTATTATATCGAGTCACTTCAATATCTCTGCAGCCTTTTATGTCACAGCATTTCTCTTTTTCGCAGGTGCCTGCCTGCTTTGGATCATGAAGAAATTCCAAAAAGAATCGTATGCCAAAGCAAGCTGATTTTCAGCAAAAATTGAGGAGTCTTCTAAATTTAACCTTCTCGTAAACTCAAAAGAATGGTACGATATGGCTAGAATTTAGGAGAAAAGAGAGTGACCATGTTACGAAAAATTATCGGATGGATTTTGCTCCTTTGCATAATCCCATTGTTTGCATTTACAGTTATCGCTTCCGGAAAAGAAGTAAAACAAATGAAGTCCCTGGATCAGGTGCTTGATAAGAATATTGATTTGAAAGAGATCAGCCTTGTTCAAAACAGCTACATGTACGACAGGGACGGGTCTCTGGTCTCGGAAATCGTCAGCGATGATGAGAACCGAGTGCTGGTTCCCTTCAACAAGATTCCCGAAGAAGTCAAACAGATATTTTTAACTTCCGAGGACCGCCATTTTTACGAACATAAAGGCTTTGACTTTATGGGGATGGTGCGGGCGGCCGCTTCCAACGTGAAGGACAAAAAGATTGACCAAGGGGCCAGCACCATCACACAGCAGCTTACAAGAAACTTGTATTTGAGCCACGAGCGCTCTTTCAGCCGCAAACTGACTGAGCTCGCATACTCCTATCAGCTTGAGAAAAAGTATACAAAAAATGAGATTCTTGAAGCCTACTTAAATACGATTTATTTTAATAACGGCGTTTATGGCGTCGGATCAGCTGCTGAATTTTATTTCAGCAAACCGCTGAAATCTCTCACACTGGGAGAAATGGCTTTTATTTGCGCTATACCTAATAACCCTACATTATATGATCCTCTCAAGCATTTTGACTACACGAAAAGCCGTCAAGAACGCTTGCTTAAAGGGTTAAAAAATGCCGGGGTTATAACGGACAAAGAACTGAAGAAAGCCGTAAAACAAAAAATCAAACTGGATGTCGAGGAGAAAGAAGACAAATTTCCAGACTACGTTTCCTACGTAAATGATGAATTCACTCAACTCGTGTCTGAATCTGAAGGTTATGATAAGCGTCTTCAAAAAGCATCAGGAAAACAAAAAGACAAAATAGAAAACGAGCTGTCCGCTAGAGTCAGCACACTTCTGAAAGACGGCGTAAAAATTTATACCGCACTTGATCCGTACATGCAAAATCAAGTCGTGGCACAAATGAATTCGAAGCTGCCGTATGCGGGCGTACAGGGCGGAGCGGCTGTTATTAATCACCAGACGCATCAAGTTGTCGCTCTATCCGGCGGAAAAAACTATCATAAGTATGATTTTAACCGTGCCTACCAAGCATACAGACAGCCGGGGTCATCCATTAAGCCGCTTCTCGATTACGGACCTTATATTGAACAGACAGGTGCGACAGCAAGCAGCACAATTGATGCCGGCAAATTTTGCAGCAGGGATTACTGTCCGCAAAACTACAATAACCGCACATACGGCACAGTGACGCTTGATACAGCGTTTAAAAACTCGTACAATACACCGGCCATCAGAATGCTGGACCGTGTAGGCATCCAAAAAGCATTCAGCTATATTGAACCGTATCATTTTTCAAAGCTTGTCAACAGCGACTATCTGCTGCCGGCGGCGCTTGGCGGATTTACACACGGCATGACGCCTCTCGAGATGACAAAGGCGTATACAACATTCGGCAACAGCGGCAGCTACACGCCGAGCCACGCGATTACAAAAGTGACGGATTTAAAAGGAAAAACGATTTATAAATGGAATGACAAAGCGACACAAATATTCAGCGTCCGCACAAACATGCAGCTGAAAAAACTGATGTCTTCCGTTGTCAAAAGCGGGACAGGGAAAAAAGCATATTTTAATGCGCCTTATATCGGCGGAAAAACGGGAACCTCAAATGATTATCATGATATGTGGTTCGTCGGCCTGACAGATACGTACACAATGGGTGTCTGGGTTGGAAAAGATACACCGAGCAGCGTTGAATACCTTCACAGTATCAGCCCTCAGCTTTCCATCTGGAAAGGAACGCTGCAAGCGGCTTATTAAAATCGGAGGGGATCTGCAGTGACATCAGAACAAATTCCAAATCGCGTATTACTGTTTGACGGTGTGTGCAATTTATGCAACGGGGCCGTTCAATTTATCATAAAACGTGATCCAAACGGTTTAATTTCATTTGCATCGCTTCAATCGGAAACAGGACAGAGCCTGCTGAAAAAAAGCGGGCTTCCGACTGAGCATTTTGACAGCTTTGTTTTTATTGAAGACGGCCAGGTTTACACTAAGTCAACTGCAGCCATAAAGGTTTTCAGGCATCTGCGGGGCCCATGGCGGCTCTTTGTCCTGTTTCTTGCAGTGCCGAAACCTGTCAGAGATATGCTCTATTCCGTTATCGCCAAAAACCGCTATAAGTGGTTCGGCAAAAAAAATGAATGTATGCTCCCCTCCCCTTCTATAAAAAATAGATTTTTACCATAAACGAAAAAATGGCTAGCTTACACAGGTAAGCTAGCCATTATGCTATTATAAAGCTTGATAAATATGAACAGAATACCGATAACAAAGGTAAACCAAAACAGCAGTTCCATTAGAATGAATCCGACCAATGACATGATAGAAAGTGTTGAATAAATCCTGTAAACAACGAACACAAAGTAAGCAAGTGTAACAACTGCAAACCAGATCACAATCCAGAAGACATTTTGCAATAGCACAAAGGATACGATCCCGCCGCCTAAATAAATGATAGAGCCCATTCTGATTGTTTTCAGGTTGTTTCCTTCAGGATCATTTGCGAAAAACAGCAGTGACAGCTCAGTCACGGTATTCGCAATTAATTTCAGAGCGGACAGAACCATAAAATATAAAAGCGCAAAAGCCGCAAATAACGCTAGTCTGATTCCTTTCTCTGAGAAGTAATCGAGCATTCCATCGTACATTCCAAATGAAGAAAGCATCTTCAATGCATAGAGTGAGGTTGAAATGGATAAAGACGAACTAAAAAGCAGGATCGCAATCAGCGGAAAGTATCCTGTCAAATAAGTATTTTTCATATAAAAAAGTCCCTTTCTATAATCTACCTCATTTATTATGGAGGACTTAAAACACATTGACAAGATAAATTATTCCATTTTTTCTCCTTTTTACGAATTACGGTCCCAAATCTTCACAAAGCGCCATTTTGAGAGTAAAGTAGTACGCAGGAATCATAAAACGTAAGGAAGTTTTATATGAAAAAAACATTAAAACTGCAAACCAGACTCACCATATTTGTCTGTATCGTTGTGTTAATCGCACTGCTCATCACCTTTTTTACCGTTGGTGCCCAAACCTCCAAAAGGATACGTGATCAGGAAAGAGACACAGCGCTGCAAACTGCTGAAATGGTTGCCGACGCACCGATCACTGCCTCCGCTTTGGAGAGCGGAAAAAAACAGAAGGAACTGCTCAGCTATACGCTGGACGTCCAGAAAATTACCGGCACAGAATTTGTCGTCGTCATGGATATGAACGGCATTCGCAGAACCCATCCGGATCGCAGCAAAATCGGAAAAAAATTCAGCGGCGGGGATGAAGCCGAAGTATTAAAAGGACATGTCCATATCAGCACCGCCTCAGGCACGCTTGGGAAATCGCAGAGAGCGTTTGTGCCTGTCTATGCCAAGAATGGAAAACAAGTCGGAGCCGTTGCGGTCGGCATCACAGTGAATGAAATTGACGAAGTCATCAGCCACAGCTTACGGCCGCTCTATTTTATTATTTGCGTCAGTATATTCGTCGGCGTCATCGGGGCTGTTATCGTCGCTCGCACGGTGAAAAATATCATGTACGGACTTGAACCATATGAAATCGCGACACTTCTTCAAGAACGGAGCGCCATGCTTGAATCAACGAAAGAAGGCATACTCGCTGTCGATGAGCACGGCAAAATCAAGCTTGCCAATGCGGAAGCGAAGCGTCTTTTCATTAAAATGGGCATAGAAACAAATCCCGTCGATCAGGATGTCAATGACATCCTGCCAAAAAGCCGTCTGAAAAATGTCATTGAGACCAGAAAACCTCTTCAAGACAGAGATGTGCGCATTAACGGATTAGAGCTTGTATTTAATGAAGTGCCTATCCAGCTGAAAGGACAAACCGTCGGAGCGATTGCGACATTCCGGGACAAAACCGAGGTAAAACATTTAGCTGAACAGCTTTCCGGTGTTAAAATGTATGCAAACGCACTGAGAGCGCAGTCTCATGAATTTATGAACAAACTGCATGTGATATTAGGTCTCGTCCAGCTGAAAGAGTATGACGATCTTGGAGATTATATTAAAGATATTGCCATTCAGCAAAAATCAGAAACAAGTGAAATCATAAATGATGTCAAAAGCTCCGTACTGGCCGGTTTTCTGTTGGGAAAGCAGAGTTACATACGAGAGCAGGGCGCAAATCTCGATATAGAATGCAGCGGGGTTATTCCAAATGCAGCAGATCCTTCAGTCATTCATGAACTGATTACGATTATCGGAAATCTGATCAACAATGCCTTAGATGCTGTTGCCAATATGCCGAAAAAACAAATCACGATGTCCATGCGTTTTCATGACAAAATATTGGACATCGAAATTACCGATACAGGAGCCGGCATGTCTGAAGAAGACCAAGTCAAGGTATTCGAACAAGGCTATTCAACAAAGGGCAAAAACCGGGGATTCGGCCTTTATTTCACCCAGCAAAGCATGGAGAATTTGAAGGGTCAAATGATTATCACCAGCGAAAAAAATGAAGGAACCACATTCAGTCTTCGAATCCCGTACGAACCGAAGGAGGAAAACCATGATTAATGTACTAATAGTTGAAGATGACCCCATGGTGGGTGAATTAAATAAACGATATTTAAGCCAAATAGAAGGCTTTCAGCTGAAAGGAATCGCCTCTTCCTTTCAAAGCGCTCTGCATATTTTAGGCGAGCATCACATCGACCTCATTTTGCTTGATATTTACATGCCGGGTAAAAACGGGCTTGAGCTGCTGACGGAATTAAGAGCCCAAAATGAAGCGGTTGACGTGATTGTTATCTCTGCGGCAAGCGAGCTGGACGTCATCAAAAAAACACTTCGTTACGGAGCTGTGGATTACTTAATCAAACCGTTTGAATTTGAACGTTTTCAGACTGCCCTTTCTGATTACAGACGAAAACAAAAAGTCTATTCCACCCACCGAAACATGAGCCAAAAAGAATTGGACGCGGAACTGTTTCATAAGAAGGAAGCGACAGAAAAAGTGCATCTGCCAAAAGGGCTGACAAAAAGCACGCTGAAGCTGATTTGGTCCAGCATACAATCCTTTGAAAACGAATCCTTTACGACAGAAGACCTGGCGAATCATACTGAAATATCTCAAGTATCCATCCGAAAATACTTAAAATTTCTTGAGGATATACAGGTTCTGAATGTCGAAATGGCGTACGGAACGATCGGGAGACCGGTGTTTCAGTACAATGTCAATACAGGAAACCTTAACGGAATTAAGCAATATTTATAAAAAAACGCACTGTTCATATCGAGCAGTGCGTTTTTCTCTGTCACATCTCTTGCCAAGCTGCTTGAACCTTTCGCCAATAAGCTATACAAAAATAATAAAGGACTTTTCGGCATATTTGAAATACAATTCTAAAAATACATATTTTTTAAAAAATTATGCGTAATTCTATTTATTTCTTGTAAGTAAAATGATAAATTATGATTGGTTAGTTGATCCCTAGACTAAGTCATAAGTCACACTTCAGAAAGAGATGTCACGGTTTTCCGCCCGGAACACCTTCCGCATCCTTCTCTTCCCCGCCTTTCGAAGGACACACCCACATCACACTTACTAAGGGAAGATCAGAACTGTCTCAGCTCATTCTAATTGTTATTATCTGAAAATTTTATCGATTCTAAGAATTGATTGAGGCATCCATCCCATGACTGACCGGATCAGCTCAGGCCAAATTTTTCTGGGGGGTTATATCTTGAAGAAACGCAAAATCGGATTGGCGATGTCACTTGTCATCGCAGCGGGCACCATTTTAGGAGCGTGCGGAAACAGCGAAAAAAGCAGCGGTAACAGTGAAGGCAAAAACAAATTCAGTGTGGCGATGGTCACCGACATTGGCGGGGTGGATGACAAATCTTTTAACCAATCAGCATGGGAAGGCATCCAAGCCTTCGGTAAAGATAATGGTCTGGAAAAAGGAAAAAACGGATACGACTACCTGCAATCT
The DNA here is from genome assembly GCF_020708615.1 of Bacillus sp. LBG-1-113. Taxonomy (NCBI): domain Bacteria; kingdom Bacillati; phylum Bacillota; class Bacilli; order Caryophanales; family Bacillaceae; genus Bacillus; species Bacillus sp. LBG-1-113. The sequence goes on from NZ_JAJFDG010000005.1 coordinate 62,492, forward strand.
AAATCAGATGCAGATTATACAACAAACTTAAATAAATTAGCGCGTGAGCATTTCGACTTGATCTATGGCGTCGGCTACTTGATGGAAGATTCAATCAGTGAAATCGCTGATCAGCGCAAAAATACAAACTTTGCGATTATTGACGCAGTCGTCGATAAAGACAACGTCGCAAGCATTACGTTTAAAGAGCAGGAAGGCTCATTTCTTGTCGGAGTGGCCGCAGCCTTAACAAGCAAATCAGGAAAAATCGGATTTGTGGGCGGCATGGAATCCGAGTTAATCAAAAAATTCGAAGTCGGCTTCCGTGCAGGGGTTCAGGCCGTAAAACCTGACGCAACTGTCCAGGTGAAGTATGCGGGCGGATTCGATAAAGCGGACGTTGGAAAAGCAACCGCCGAGAGCATGTATAAGTCAGGCGTTGATGTGATTTACCACTCCGCAGGCGCCACCGGCACAGGTGTCTTTACAGAAGCCAAGAACCTGAAAAAAGAAGACCCGAAGCGTGATGTTTGGGTGATCGGAGTCGATAAAGATCAATACGCAGAAGGCCAAGTAGAAGGAACAGACGATAACGTCACCCTTACTTCCATGGTCAAAAAGGTTGATACAGCAGTTGAAGATTTAACGAAGAAAGCAAGCGAAGGCAAATTCCCCGGCGGAGAAACGCTTACATACGGGCTTGATCAAGACGGAGTCGGCATTTCTTCCTCTAAACAAAACCTATCGGATGATGTAATCAAAGCGGTTGATGATTGGAAGAAAAAAATTATCGGCGGACTAGAAGTGCCGGGAACAGAGAAAGAGCTGAAAAATTTCAAAGCTGAATAAGAATCGCGGGGATAAGGAGAAGAGCCCTTATCCCTTGTTTTTCTTTCAGAGCAAAGCTGCACATTTCCTTGCGGCTTTTCTATTGCCAGTCTCTAATTTAAAAGCATGAAAAAAAGGAGCGGTCAATTCTGTGGAATATGTCATTGAAATGCTCAATATACGCAAGGAGTTTCCCGGTATCGTCGCAAATGACAACATTAATCTTCAGGTCAAAAAAGGCGAAATCCACGCGCTGCTCGGTGAAAACGGAGCGGGCAAATCAACTTTGATGAACGTCCTGTTCGGGCTGTATCAACCAGAAAAGGGAGAAATTCGGGTCCGCGGTGAGAAGGTGCACATCAACAGCCCGAACAAAGCGAATGATCTCGGAATCGGCATGGTGCATCAGCATTTTATGCTTGTCGATACATTTACAGTTGCTGAAAATATTATTCTCGGGAAGGAGCCGAAAAAGCTCGGGCGGATTGACCGAAAACGGGCTGTCCGAGAGGTTCAGGACATTTCCGACCGATACGGACTTCAAATTAATCCCGAGGCAAAGGTAGCAGACATATCCGTCGGCATGCAGCAGCGTGCAGAAATATTAAAAACCCTCTACCGCGGGGCTGACATCCTGATTTTTGATGAACCGACAGCTGTGTTGACGCCTCATGAAATCAAAGAGCTCATTCAAATCATGAAGAACCTCGTCAATGAGGGAAAATCAATTATCTTAATCACCCATAAACTGAAAGAAATCATGGAGGTTTGTGACCGCGTTACCATTATCCGCAAAGGAAAAGGCATCAAAACACTGGATGTCCGGGATACACATCAAGACGAGCTCGCCAGTCTGATGGTCGGCCGCGAGGTATTGTTCAAAACAGAAAAAAAAGCGGCTCAGCCGGGATCTGCAGTGCTGGCGATTGACAGAATTACCGTAAAAGATACTCGCGGAGTAGAAGCTGTAAAGGATTTGTCGCTCTCTGTCAATGCCGGAGAAATTGTCGGCATAGCTGGCGTTGACGGAAACGGACAGTCAGAGCTGATTGAAGCGATTACAGGACTCCGAAAAACGGAGTCTGGAACCATTTCCCTAAACGGAAAACAGATACAAAACTTGACGCCGAGAAACGTAACGGAGTCCGGAATCGGGCATATTCCGCAGGACCGCCACAAACACGGTCTCGTCCTGGATTTTCCAATCGGTGAAAATATCTTGCTCCAAAGCTATTACAAAAAGCCTTATTCAGCATTCGGTGTTTTACATAAAGGCGAAATGTATAAGAAAGCCCGCAGCGTGATCAGCGAGTACGATGTCAGAACCCCCGATGAATATACTCACGCGCGGGCATTGTCAGGCGGAAACCAGCAAAAAGCAATTATCGGAAGGGAAATTGACCGAAATCCTGACTTGTTAATCGCAGCCCAGCCGACTCGCGGCCTTGATGTTGGAGCGATTGAATTTGTCCATAAAAAACTCATTGAACAGCGTGATGCCGGAAAAGCCGTTCTTCTTTTATCGTTTGAGCTTGATGAAATCATGAATCTCAGTGACAGAATCGCCGTCATTTTTGAAGGCAGCATTATATCCAGCGTTAATCCGCTGGATACCACTGAACAAGAGCTCGGCCTCTTGATGGCGGGAAGCACGCAAAGGGAAGCGGGGAAAACAAATGGTTAAACGACTCTCTCATTTACTCGTGCCGCTCATTGCGATCATGCTCGGCTTGCTGGCCGGCGCACTTATTATGCTTGCGAGCGGATACAGTGTGACCAGCGGCTATTCCGCTTTATGGAATGGGATATTTGGAGAAACCTATTACATCGGGGAAACCGTCCGGCAGATTACACCTTATATTTTATCCGGATTAGCTGTTGCTTTCGCATTCCGAACCGGACTTTTCAATATCGGGGTAGAGGGACAGCTGCTAGTGGGCTGGACAGCTGCCGTTTGGGTCGGAACGGCGTTTGACGGACCTGCTTATATTCATATGCCGCTTGCACTGCTCACAGCGGCTGCAGCAGGCGGTTTATGGGGATTTATTCCCGGCTTTTTAAAAGCACGGTTCTATGTTCACGAGGTCATTGTCACTATTATGATGAATTATATCGCACTGCATATGACCAATTATTTGATTTCAAAAGTCATGACAGTCAATCAGGATAAGACGGAAAAAATTCACGAATCCGCCTCACTTCGCTCGCCGTTTCTTGAGCAGATTACGGACTATTCAAGGCTTCACTGGGGGATCGTCATCGCCCTTCTCGCAGCTGTTGTTATGTGGTTTATGATTAACAAAACAACGAAAGGCTTTGAGCTTCGGGCAGTCGGATTCAATCAGCACGCGTCCCAGTACGCCGGTATGAGCGTGCGGAAGAATATTATGACCTCCATGCTCATTTCAGGAGCTTTTGCAGGCCTTGCAGGTGCCATGGAAGGTCTGGGAACATTTGAATACGCAGCTGTCAAAGGCGCATTTACCGGCGTCGGCTTTGACGGTATTGCCGTCGCTCTCCTGGGCGGGAACACTGCAGCCGGTGTTGTGCTTGCGGCAGCTTTGCTTGGCGGCCTCAAAATCGGAGCGTTAAATATGCCAATTGAATCAGGCGTACCTTCTGAGGTTGTCGATATTGTGATTGCCATTATCATTCTGTTTGTTGCTTCAAGCTATGCCATTCGTTTTGTCGCGGATAAGTTGAAGAAAAAGGGGGCGAACTAAGTGGACGTTCTGCAGATTTTATCAATCATTGTCCCGGCCACACTCGTATACGCAGCCCCGCTTATTTTAACTGCTCTCGGCGGCGTATTTTCCGAGAGATCAGGCGTTGTCAATATCGGTCTCGAAGGCCTCATGATTATCGGAGCATTCACCAGTGTTTTATCCAATTTATTTTTAGGCCCTGAATTGGGAGCCGCGGCGCCATGGCTCTCACTCGTTGCCGCCATGGCAGCCGGCGCGCTGTTTTCACTGATTCACGCGGCAGCGGCGATATCGTTTCGCGCAGATCAGACAGTCAGCGGCGTCGCCATTAATATGCTGGCGCTTGGGGCTACTTTATTTATCGTAAAGCTGATTTACGGAAAAGCGCAAACAGACAAAATTCCCGAGCCTTTTTATAAAACGAGTATTCCCGGCTTGAGCGACATCCCTGTATTGGGAAAAATCTTCTTTTCAGATGTCTATTATACGTCTATTCTCGCAATTGTCCTGGCCTTTATTTCGTGGTTTATCTTGTTTAAAACGCCGTTCGGCCTCCGTATTCGTTCCGTCGGAGAACATCCGATGGCGGCCGATACTATGGGGATCAATGTCTACAAAATGCGCTATATCGGCGTGATGATCAGCGGATTGTTCGGCGGACTCGGGGGCGGCGTATATGCGTCAACCATTGCGCTCGACTTTACGCATTCTACCATTTCCGGGCAAGGGTTTATCGCACTCGCGGCCCTTGTATTCGGGAAATGGCATCCGATCGGCGCACTCGGCGCCGCCCTGTTTTTCGGATTCGCCCAAAGCTTAAGCATCATCGGCTCTCTGCTCCCTCTTTTTAAGGACATACCGAATGTATATATGCTGATTGCCCCTTACGTATTAACCATTCTGGCCTTAACCGGCTTTATCGGACGCGCAGATGCACCAAAAGCAAACGGTGTGCCTTACATCAAAGGAAAACGGTAAGCACATCTCCCTGGGAAGCGGCTTCTCAGGGATTTTTTTCTGATCCAAAATACCCTCTTAATTTAGTTGTTTATTAATTATTTAACTTAAAAAAATATCCTTTGTTAGCGCTTTCTTGTAGACTGTAACAAACAATACATGGGGGTGTACGACAATGGGAGCAATTCACAAAACAGAGGAAGTTTTACCTGAGCACAAAGACACACAGGAGAAAAGCCTGTTTAAAAAAATATGGACCTGGGAAATCGGCGTGATTCCTCTCCCATTATATACAGCATTAGCTGTCATTATTATTCTTTCGGCTTATTACAACGAGCTGCCCGCAAACATGCTGGGCGGGTTTGCCATCATTATGATTTTAGGTGTCTTTCTTGGCGATATCGGCCAGCGGATCCCGATTTTGAAGGATATTGGCGGTCCTGCTATTCTATCTTTGTTTGTGCCATCTTTTTTAGTTTTTTATAATGTGTTGAATCCATCATCATTAGATGCTGTTACCAATTTAATGAAAACATCTAACTTTCTTTATTTCTATATCGCTTGTCTTGTTGTAGGAAGCATTCTTGGAATGAACAGAACTGTTTTAATACAGGGATTCATCAGAATGTTCGTTCCTTTAGTAGCGGGCACAATTGCGGCGGTTGCGGCTGGCGTGCTCGTCGGATTCATCTTCGGCTACAGTGCCTATGATTCCTTTTTCTTTGTTGTTGTGCCGATTATTGCCGGGGGAATAGGTGAAGGAATTTTGCCTCTCTCGATTGCTTATTCGCAAATATTGGGGTCTTCCGCTGATGTGTATGTGTCGCAGCTGGTTCCTGCCGCTATCATTGGAAACGTTTTCGCTATTATCTGTGCCGCTTTAATGAAAAAACTGGGCGAAAAACGTCCTGATCTAAACGGCAATGGGCGTCTCGTTAAATCTAAGAAAGCAAACGATATTTTCAATCAAAAAGAGGCTGAAGCTAAAATTGACTTTAAACTGATGGGAGCCGGAGTTCTGCTCGCCTGTACGTTCTTTATTTTCGGCGGTTTACTGGAGAAATTTATCTTCATCCCAGGCGCTATTTTAATGATTATTTCAGCAGCCGCAATCAAATATGCAAATATCCTTCCGAAAAAAATGGAGGATGGCGCATATCAGCTTTATAAGTTTATTTCATCAAGCTTTACATGGCCGCTTATGGTAGGCCTCGGGATTCTCTTTATCCCTTTAGATGACGTGGCATCTGTGATTTCTATACCGTTTGTCATCATTTGTATTTCAGTTGTCGTTGCCATGATTTCTTCCGGATATTTTGTAGGCAAACTGATGAACATGTACCCTGTTGAATCCGCAATCGTGACCTGCTGTCACAGCGGTCTCGGCGGAACGGGAGATGTCGCCATTTTGTCCGCTTCAGGAAGAATGGGCCTTATGCCATTCGCCCAAATTTCTACCCGCCTCGGCGGAGCAGGAACTGTCATTTGCGCGACGATTTTACTTCGCTTTTTCACTTCATAATCAGAAAAAGAGTTCCGTTTTAGACGGAACTCTTTTTTATTTGTTCACAATCCGCATATACTCCCTGGACCCAAACGGCCTATCCTTAGATTCCGCCTCACTCATGTTAGTTGACAGGTGGTGCTCCAATAAATACAGTTCCCAATCCTCATTGTCTGCCACACGGGCACGGCCGTCATACTGATTCAGCATGAATGCCCCTGCAAATATCGAGCAGAATAAACCTGAGCACATAAGGACCTTTCTCTTCACATGATCAGCTCCTTACATACAGCTTGATCAGGAGCGATTTTAAATATACAAATGATCTGATTTTTGTTAAACTTATTTTAAGGTCAAAAGAACTCGTAAAATTCAATCGCGGAAGGTTGAAGCATGGCGGCTTCCAAAAAAGTGCGATATAATTTGGACTGGGTCGTTTGACCGTATATTCTAATTATTTATACATAGAACAGGTTTCAACTAGAGAAAAGGAGGTCTTGTCATTGCAGCTCTTACATTTTGCTATTTTATCGCCTTTTGTATTTGCTTTTATCATTCCCTTTCTGGCAAAATACGCAAAAAGAGTGCATACGGGCTGGTTTGTTCTAATCCTGCCCGTCTTGCTGTTTATATACTTTCTTCCAATGATCAGAATGACTCAATCGGGAGAAACATTACGATCGGTATTGGAGTGGATTCCTTCATTAGGCATTAACTTTACCGTTTATGTAGACGGTCTCGGACTGCTATTCGCCTTATTGATAACAGGGATCGGCTCGTTGGTCACTCTTTACAGTATCTTTTATTTATCGAAAGAAAAAGAACAGCTTGGGCCTTTTTATGTCTATTTATTAATGTTCATGGGCGCCATGCTCGGTGTTGTTCTTGTTGACAACGTCATGGTTCTCTACATGTTTTGGGAGCTTACCAGCCTTTCGTCCTTTTTGCTGATTGGATATTGGTACAAGCGTGAAAAATCTCGCTACGGCGCCGCAAAATCGCTCTTGATTACGGTAAGCGGCGGACTGTGTATGCTGGGAGGATTCATACTCCTTTATCTGATCACAGATTCATTCAGTATCAGAGAAATGATCAATCAGGTTCAGTTGATTGCCGGCCATGATTTATTTATTCCGGCGATGATTTTGATTTTACTAGGCGCATTTACAAAGTCCGCCCAGTTTCCTTTTTACATTTGGCTGCCTGATGCCATGGAAGCGCCGACGCCTGTCAGCGCGTATCTCCATTCAGCCACGATGGTCAAAGCGGGAATTTATGTGATTGCACGATTCAGTCCGATTTTCGCCTTTTCAGCTCAGTGGTTTTGGATTGTTTCTCTCGTCGGGATTTTTACCATGGTTTGGGGTTCATTCCATGCCGTCAAACAAACCGACTTAAAATCCATTTTGGCGTTTTCAACGGTCAGCCAGCTCGGCATGATCATCTCGATGCTTGGTGTCAGCGCTGCAGCCCTGCATTACGGCCATACAGAGTATTACACAGTGGCCGCCATGGCTGCCATTTTCCATCTCATCAATCATGCTACCTTTAAAGGAAGCTTGTTTATGGCAGTCGGCATCATTGATCATGAAACAGGCACGCGGGATGTCAGAAAGCTCGGCGGACTGATGGCGATTATGCCGATTACGTTTACGATTTCCTTGATTGGCACATTTTCAATGGCTGGTCTCCCGCCGTTTAACGGATTTTTGAGTAAAGAAATGTTCTTCACCAGCATGCTTCGTGTGACACATGTCGATTTGTTCAACGTCCAGACGTGGGGAGCGCTGTTCCCTGTCCTCGCTTGGGCAGGAAGTGTGTTTACATTTATCTACAGCATGAAACTGCTGTTTAAAACATTTAAAGGCAATTACCAGCCTGAAAAACTCGAAAAACAGGCTCATGAAGCGCCGATTGGAATGCTCATATCACCTGTCATTCTTGTTGCGCTCGCTGTCAGTCTCTTCTTTTTCCCGAATATATTGTCCTACAGCTTGATAGAGCCTGCGATGAATTCGATCTATCCGACACTGCTGGACAGCCATGAGAAGTTTCATGTTCATATTTCGCAGTGGCATGGGTTTACAGCCGAAGTCCTGATGACACTGGGCATCATCGTTGTCGGTACGATCGGATACTTGACGATGAATAGGTGGAAAGCGATCTATAAGCTGTTTCCATCGAAACTCACGCTCAATCGGTTATATGAGAAGCTCCTGACCATCATGGAAAAAGGCTCTTATCGAGTGACAAAACAATATATGACCGGATTTTTACGGGATTATCTTCTGTATATCTTCGCTGGATTTATCATTCTGATGAGCGGGGCTCTCGTTTTGAAAGGCGGATTTTCCTTTACAACTGAGGGGATGGCGAAAATCGGCATATTCGAAATGATTCTGACACTTGTGATGATCAGCGCGACAGCGGCGACTGTATTTGCCAGATCCAGACTGACGGCGATTATTTCACTTGGTGTTGTCGGTTATACACTTGCATTGTTTTTTGTTATTTTCAGAGCGCCCGATTTGGCTTTGACCCAGCTGGTCATTGAGACGATTTCCGTCGCCCTGTTTCTGCTTTGTTTCTATCATTTGCCGAAACTGCGGCTGAAAAAGAAAACGAGAACGTTCCGAATGACAAACTTTATCATCGCTTTAGGAGTCGGCATGATTGTCACCCTGCTCGGTATCGCATCCTCAAGCCAGCGGACAAAAGACAGTATCGCCTCCTACTTTACAAAGCACAGCCATGATCTAGGCGGAGGAGATAATGTCGTCAATGTCATTCTCGTTGATTTCAGGGGTTTTGATACAATGTTTGAAATTACGGTATTAACGATTGCCGCTCTCGGCATCTTCAGCATGATTAAAACAAAAGTAAAAGAGGAGGGGAAAAGCGGTGAATGAACAAAAAACAAATGACCTTATTTTGCAGACCGTTACAAAGCTTGTATCCTTTATCATTTTGCTTTTCTCTTTCTATTTATTTTTATCAGGTCATAACGCGCCTGGAGGAGGATTTGTCGGCGGGCTGATCACATCCTCTTCCATCGTTTTGCTGCTGCTGGCTTATGATTTAAAAACCGTGCGTTCCATTTTGCCGGTTAATTTCATTTACGTCGCGGGAGCCGGTCTTCTGCTCGCTGTCTTAACAGGAGTTGGCTCCTTTGTCTTCGGGACGCCCTTCTTAACCCACACATTCGGTTACTTTCATCTGCCGATTTTAGGGAAAACGGAGCTTGCCACGGCGACGCTTTTTGATTTAGGCGTTTATCTAGTAGTCGTAGGCATTACGATGACCATTATTCAAACGATTGGAGAGGAAGAATAATGGAAATCTTAATGGCTGTTACGGCCGGTATTATATTTATGGCTGCTACCTATTTGCTGCTGTCTAAAAGCCTGCTTCGGGTCATTATCGGAACAGCGCTTTTAAGCCACGGCGTTCATTTAATGCTTTTAACTATGGGTGGATTAAAAAAAGGCGCCGCTCCGATTTTGAGCGAGCATGCCAAGTCATTTGTCGATCCGCTTCCGCAAGCCCTGATTTTGACCGCTATTGTCATTTCTTTTGGGGTTACATCCTTCATTCTCGTTATGGCGTTTCGGGCCTATCAGGAATTGAAATCGGACAATATGGATCAAATGAGGGGAAATGATCAACATGAATAATTTTGTTATATTGCCAATCCTGATCCCGCTGTTGTCGGCCATTCTGCTGATTTTCATGAACAAACACATCATGCTCATGCGGATCTTCAGCACTGCTGCATCCGCACTCGGGATTGTGATCAGTGCTTTACTCGTACAGACCGTTTTTACAAACGGCATTCAGACACTGAATTTGGGCGGCTGGAAAGCCCCCTACGGAATTGTGCTTGTTGCAGATCAATTTGCCAGCCTGCTCGTTCTCACAACGGCAGTTATCGGCTTATTGGTTGTGCTTTATTCCTTCCGTTCTATCGGTGAAAAACGGGAAAGCGCCTTTTATTACTCCGGCGTGCAGTTTTTGCTGGCCGGGGTAAGCGGAGCGTTTTTAACAGGCGATTTATTTAATATGTACGTATTTTTCGAGCTTCTGCTGATCGCTTCTTATATGCTGATTGTATTAGGCGGCACAAAAATTCAGCTCCGGGAATCAATTAAATACATTGTGTTTAATATCGTGTCATCAGCATTGTTTGTCATCGGCGTAGGCTTTTTATACGCTGTGACCGGCACCTTAAACATGGCGGATTTAAGTGTGAGAATCAGCGAATCCGGCCAAACTGGGCTGATTACTGTAATCGGTGTCCTGTTACTCATCGTGTTTGGTATGAAGGGCGGAATCTTCCCTCTCTACTTTTGGCTTCCCGGCTCTTATTACGCTCCTCCGGCAGCCATCTCCGCATTGTTCGGCGCATTGCTGACAAAGGTCGGATTATATGCGATCACAAGAGTGTTCACACTGATTTTCATTCACGATACAGCGTTTACCCACCAGCTGATGATATGGCTCGCGGCTCTCACTGTCATCTTCGGTGTCATCGGTTCACTTGCCTATCAGAATGTCATGAAAATCGTGATCTATAACATTATTACCGCTGTCGGCGTTATTTTGTTCGGTGTTGCAGTTCATACGCCTGCATCCATTCAAGGTGCGATTTACTATCTGATTCACGACATGCTGATTAAAGGCGCATTATTTATGCTGGCAGGCACGCTGATCGCTTTGACTGGAACAGCAAGCCTTCAACGAATGGGCGGGCTGATCAAGCGATACCCCATTCTTGGATGGATGTTCTTCATTTCGGCTATATCTCTTGCCGGCATCCCGCCTCTCAGCGGATTTGTAGGCAAATTTAAAATTGCGGAAGGCGGCTTCGCTGAGGGTGAATTTACGATTTCCATGCTGATCCTGCTTTCAAGCCTGCTCGTCCTGTATTCCGTGTTGAGGATCTTTATTCATGCGTTTTGGGGCGAAGAAAAAGAAACACCAAAGCAAAATCTTAGAACAGCTAAAGGACTTCTATATCCGGCAGCTATTTTTCTCTTCCTGTCTCTTCTCTTCGGATTGGGTACAGAATGGGTGTCACCGTACGTTGATCAAGCGGCCGAGACTTTGCTGAATCCGGAAAAATATATTGAAGCTGTTTTGAAGGAGTAGATCGCATGGCATTTCAACTTTTATTAAATGTGTTTCTTGCTTTTTGCTGGATGTTCCTGAGCAATGATGGAAGCGCCGCCGGATTCATTACAGGCTTTATCCTGGGAATGATCTCCCTCTTTTTCTTCCGGCGCTTCCTTGTTCATCCGTTTTATCTCTGGAAAATGTTTTCGATTATCAAACTTTTTTTGATCTTTATAAGGGAATTATACCTTGCCAACGTCAGTGTGCTGAAAACAGTCCTATCGCCAAAACTGGATATCAAACCAGGCATATTCGCATTTAAAACGGAACTGACAACGGATTGGGAAATTACCCTGCTTTCACTGCTTATTACATTAACACCGGGAACATTGGTAATGGATATTTCCGATGACCGGACCATTCTCTATATTCACGCGATGGATATTGAGGATGCGGAAAAAGCGATTTTTGATATTCGTGAGTCATTTGAAAAAGCCATACAGGAGGTGAGCCGCTGATGTTTACGTTAATCCTTCAAATCGCGCTCGGCATTATGGCGGTGTCCACCCTGTTGTATGTCGTTCGCGTCATCAAAGGGCCGACTGTTCCTGACCGCGTTGTGGCTCTGGATGCAATCGGCATTAATCTGATAGCGATGACAGCGCTTGTCTCCATCCTGCTGAATACGAGTATTTTTCTTGATATCATATTATTGCTGGGTATTTTGTCTTTTATCGGAACCATTGCATTTTCTAAATTCTTAGAGAAAGGAGAGATTATCGAAAATGATCGTGATCGCTAAAATAGCAGTGGCAATATTGATCCTAATGGGGGCGCTAATTTGTCTTGTGGCTTCCTTTGGGACGCTTCGCCTTCCCGATATGTACACACGCTCTCACGCTGCTTCTAAAGGCTCAACGTTAGGCGTCAATATGATTCTGCTCGGTGTCTTCTTCTTTTTGTGGTTTATAACAGGAGAGATATCGGCAAAAATTCTGCTCGGAATTTTCTTTATCTTTATTACGTCGCCGGTCGGGGGACACTTGATCTGCCGAGCTGCATACAACTCTGGCGTCAAGCTGGATGAAAGAAGTGTACAGGATGACTATAACGGAATCAGAAACTTTGTGATTAAACGAAAAGAGGATTCTTACCTATAAAAATGAGCAGCCGGACAGGCAGAGTTCCGGCTGTTTTTTTATTTTGTGATGACAGCCAGCGTGCATCTGGATATACAGATCAGCCTTTCTTGCTCGTCATAAATGTGAATCTGATACACAATGGTCGTTCTGCCTTTATGAACGGGCTCGGCTACGGCCTTTACCGTCCCTTCCTTGACAGATTTCAGATGATTGGCGTTGATCTCCAAACCGAAACATACTTGTGTACTAGAATCGATTAGATGCTGCGCACCCACACTCGCCGCAGTTTCCGCAAGAGCCACTGAAGCGCCTCCATGCAAATAACCAAAGGGCTGGACTGTCCGGTGATCCACCGGCATCACTGCCACGCAGCGTTCCGCTGTGCTTTCTACAATTTCAATTCCCAGCGCGCCAAGCAATGTATGTTTCATATCCATAGTTTACACTCCTTATTTAAAGCACACCGTCTGATTTTGCAATCAACACCGCTTCCGTCCGGGAACCGACATTAAGCTTGTTGAAAATCGACGTCAGGCTGTATTCAATGGACCGCTTGCTTAAATGAAGCGCATCTGCAATTTCTTGGTTGGTAAAACCTTTTTCAACTTCTTGAAGAATCAGGCATTCTCTTGGTGTGAGCACATCTTGTTCTTTTTGAGAGGAAGGGGCCGGCTTTGTTTTTTGCTGAGTCATCAGCTGTTTAAAGTAAGCGAAATCGACTAAAATTTCTCCGTTGAGCACGTGATATATGTATTGGGTGATCTTTTCCTTTGATTCGGTTTTGCTGATGGCGCCGTGCAGACCCGCACGAATCGCTTCCTCAAAATAATCCTCGACCTCATAACCGGTATATACGATAATTTTACAATGAGGATTCTCTTGTAAAATCTGTTTAGAAAGCTCCATCCCATTGACATCGCCGCCTAAGTTCAAATCCATTAAAATGAGATCATATGATGAGAAATCATGCTGGCGTATGAACTGTTCGCTGGGTTCAGGACTGAGACAATCAACAGACAAATTCGAATCCGTTTCCAAAATTGTCTTGGTGCCTTCCATGACAGCCGGATGGTCATCAATCACTAGTATCTTTTTCATGTTTTCCTCCCTTTTACTCACTCATTTCCATTTTATAAAAAAGACTTGGCTTATGCCAAGTCGTTTCCGTTATAAAACCATTACAATTCCATTTCAATATCGGCCTTAAAGCCCTTTCCTTCACTTGTTTCGATTCGAAGGCGTCCATCTAAAGCCCTGACTCGCTCCTTAATGCCAGAAAGACCCATACTCATGGAATGTTCGTTGGTTTTCTCTTGATCAAATCCCACACCATCGTCCTCATAATGAAGAACAATTTTGTTTTGAATGCTAATCAGCATAATAAGCACTTCCGTCGCCTGAGAGTGTTTCACTGCATTCGATAAAAACTCTTGAATGATCCGGTACAAATTCAGCTGCGAATCCAAATCAAGCGACGCCGTAAATCTGCCGGTATTTAAGCGAATATGAAACGGAACCCGCTCCTGCTGCTGCGCCACCAGCTTGGACAACGCCTTCACAAGCTGCGGCCGCAGCTCATGACACGTCTCCCTCGTCATCGAAATCACATCAGACATCTGCTCATTCATCTGCACGAGCTTGTCCTGCACCTCTTCACGGCATGGATCATCATCCTTCTTAAAATCAGCCAAAAACAGCTCACACTGCCGTTTTAATGAAATCAAATCCTGAAGAACGGAATCGTGGAGATCTCGGGCGAGATCAGAGCGTTGTTTTTCTTCGATCGTGTACATGAGTTTTTTGAGCCAGACGGGGTTAGCATCTTCCCTTTTTAAAGCTTGTAAATGATCCATAAGTTCTTCAATTTGCACAACGTTTTCCATGGATACACTAGTATAAAACGATAATGTTTTCAGCCATGAAACTTCATCTCTTGTCAACCTCGGTGTGTTGATACTAGATAAACAAAGCAATACATAAGAACTTGTACCTTTTTCCCCTACCTTGATCAAAAACCCTTGATTAACCTCAACAATTTTCCCTATTTCTTTAGTGACCTTTTCAAATTCTGTTTTATATAGCTTCCAATTGGGTTCAACACTCTGTTTGTCAAAGTATATAATTTCTCTATCAGTACCAACTTCAAAGGTGTATGCTTTACTTACGGGTAGAACTTCTAGTATTGTTGTTTTTAAGTTCTTAAATACTTGATCTAAAGCTGATACACCTTTAATTAATTGCGTATATTTAAAAATACTGTCTTGATAATTATATTTTTCCGAAAATCGTTTTAACCGAAATTTATAGTCTAATAATTCTTTAATATAAAAGACCGACAGAAAAATTATGAACGTACATAACGTAATTAAGATGACATTAAAATCCGCTCTTTTACTATCGAATACAATTGACAACCAAACTATACCAATTGTCGGAATGATAGACAAGAAACTATAATATCTAATTCTTCCTAGGATAAAGTCAATATCATAAATTTTATTTACAACGAATTGATAAACCAATGCTAATGGGATAATAATTAAGAACGGCGCAGTCACTATTGCTGAATAAATATATTGCCCAAATAAAACTTCCGGCAAGATATATAAGACCGAAAAAGGAAAAAAAGCAACAGTATTCGAAATCAATAATACCTTCAATAAATAGTAATGATCCTTTTTTCTATAAATTATCCCATAATAGATTATACAAAAATAAACAACTGTAATCTCTATTAAGAAAGTTACTAAGTTTATATTACTAATATTCGTAGTAATCCCCGATGGAAGATATTTCTCAGTGAACTCTATTATTACATTAATGATTGGTAGCATGTATAACATGTTCACGTTATAACGTGATGAAAATTTGATGCTTAATTCTTTGAAATATTGATATAGAAAATGCAAATACAAGACAGGTACATTTAAAAAGGTAAAAAGATTAATATATCTATTTATTTCATATCCTCTAGTAACGCCTCCAGCACTTAAATATGCTATCGATATAAACAGCAAAAAATTAATCAAAATATAAGCCGAGTACGTATTTTTCACTCGATTGACCCTATAAATATAAAAAGCACATAACAGACTCAAAGCAAAAAATATACAAGGGATAATATAAATGAAAAAGCTATAAGAATTATTTAAAGAGATATACTCCATATTATGTAATTGAATTTCATGATTATCCCTTTTAACTTTTAAATGTTCAGCTTTTGCTAAATAATTTCTTTTAATATTTTCGCTTGTAGGTTTCTTCCCACTTACTTCGAGTATTAAGTCGCCTTCTTTTAATCCCATATATTTTCCATATGTGGATTTAGTCATTTTTTCAACTTTTAACTCATGATTGGCTGTTTCAGAAACATAAGTACCAACTAAAATACCATTCTGAGTGAAATAAACAATATAAGCAAAATATAAGAGACTAAATAATACTAGCACTATAGAAAAATTTCTTTTAAAGTTTTTCAATAGACCACTTCTCTCTGAATTATTGCTCCCAGAAAATTCCCTTGCATTTCTTTGAGAGAGTCATTTTTTTATTGAAAATATCTACAATTGAAGGGATTAGTTTATCTGGAATTCCTATTAAGCTTGCCTCTCCATTTTCTAATTTAGTTAAAACTTGAGGATTCTTCATTAAGTAATCAATCATATCTTGTTTCATAGGTATACCTCTCTTTATAACTTTATATTTATGTTTAATTGATTCATGCTTGCTGTGATTTCTTCCTCATAAAACTTTATCAACATAGATACATATTGATTAAGCCCCGCTTCAAATAATAATTCATCAAATTTAGAGTGATCAGCTATAAGACTATGATAACTTGGTTGGGAATTTATTAACTTTAATATCTTTTCAGAAGCCTCATTAAATTTGCGGTTTAAAAATAAATAAATTAAAGTCTTTCTTTTCTTTCTTATGTCGCTACGCTGATCATTAACTAAACCATAATAGTCATTTTCCAATTGCTTTATTATTCCTATTTTATAAGCATAATCCTCAATAGTTTGATTAAACTCTCCATTTGCAAGCATGGCAGCTAAAACGGCAGACATAGCTGTAAGAGAACCTGATTTTTGTTTCATCATTTGAATGCATTCTTCTTCTGTCTCTGGAAAGTTTATTAAATCGTCATGTTGCCCCTGCATAGCATTTAAAGCATATTTTAAAGTGAGCCGCTGATATTCAGCCTTATCGCTAATAGAACAAATGGTTTCTAACCCTAAAGTATAAAGGGTAGTTGCAGCATTTAGAGAGAGAGAAGAATCTATTTCCATCCATTTTTTTTCAAAGTTGTCCTCATCCTCTAAATCATCAAATATATCGAAGGCTATGATTAAAAGCTCAATTCCTCCAGCCAACGTTAAAATATGCAAATAACTGTTACCTCTTAATGCTACGTAATGCTTATAAGCCAGGATACCAAAAGAAAAGTGGTTTTTCTCATCGATAAAGTTGATTAAATACTTTTTCAAATCCAAATTTCGAATTTTTTCGTGTACAATCTCCTTCATCTTTTTTTTAATCGAAATTTCATCTAAACACATTTCCTTACTAATATTCTTCACCCTCCCATTCCATTTTACTAAATGGGACATTTAAAGGACAGCAGGTTTTTCGTTTTTTAACAATCATATAATACTTTATCCATTTATTGTACGGGAAGAACGAAAAAAAAGACTTGTTTCCAAGTCTTTTTTACGAAATTTTCATTGCGTATGTGAATTTATCGAGCTGATCAATGCTTTTGTTAATGTTTCGTAATGAATCTGTCGTTTCTTTAATATCAAGTTCGAGTCGGAATAACAATTGTTTTACTTCTTCAAGTTTCTTTTCCATCGTTTCCACACTCCTTTTTTTGAAAGATCAATGAATTGTGTATGGTGAACGAGTCCTAGGTATTTGATCTGTTACTAATAGTGTATCTGGTTTCGAGTTATTT
Organism: Bacillus sp. LBG-1-113; assembly: GCF_020708615.1. Classification (NCBI taxonomy): domain Bacteria; kingdom Bacillati; phylum Bacillota; class Bacilli; order Caryophanales; family Bacillaceae; genus Bacillus; species Bacillus sp. LBG-1-113. Next base: position 79,676 of record NZ_JAJFDG010000005.1, read on the forward strand.
TTCACCGAAAAGTATACAAAAAGATCCTGCGTGACACCGCAAATATCAATAGGTCTTTATGCTTAAAGGGATCACAATGAGAACAGGACTATTTTTCTACGTGTGAAAACGGTGATTTCGGATGGAATTGAGAAAGATTCTTAATTCCTTTGATTTTATTGTATTTAACTGTTTCACCAAGTAAGACTATAGTCCCCCTTGCTGCTTTTTCAAAGTTTAATACGCGATTCTTGGCGTATCGTGACCGACAAACACCGAAAAGACCGCAACGCAAAGTTGTGGCCTTTTCGCTTTGTCATATTCGGCACCTGAGTGATCTATACATATAGACATATCCCCTTTTTGCGAGGTGCTTCCATGAGATATCCTTATCCTTGGCTCTACGTCTATCCGTACGACATACGCCGCCCGCCCGCTCCTGCCGCCAATACAGCGACCTTTATCCGTTCCGCACAGGATGCCGCCGGGCTGCTTGCTGATGCTCAGCTTGTACTTAGGCGCATTGCGGGGTCACAGGAGCTTTCGCGCCGCATCATGACCGCAGCGGAGCAGTCAGATAAACAGACAGTAAAACGTCTGATCAAACAGACAGGCGTCCGGCATGATGTGGATTCGGTCTTTAATCCCGATGGCATATACATCAGCCTAATCAGCACGCAAAGCCGAATCATCGTGGCGTTGCGGTGGTCAGAAGACCGCAATTACTTTTCGCCCATGAGCTTATGACACCACTCCAAGGCTTCCAAATAACAGTCGTACGCTTCTTCCTTGTCCAATTCTTTTGCTAATTCTCCGCAAGTGTCCCAATTGTTGGTTTCGATTAACTTCACAAGCTCAAGCATTTGGTAATAGTCATTTTGATGACCTAATAACGCTTGACCTACTTCATCTATTAAAGGCAATTCTTGAATAATCTCTTCTATTTCTCTGTGCAAAAGGGTGTCTATGAGAGAAAACATCCCGATCAGCATATACGAGGCCGGCTGCGGGCGCGCTGTTTTTCTTGCCAACAGTTCACATAGTTTTGCTCTCATTAAAGAAATTTTTATGATTTCGTGTTTGCTGGAATTCCCTTTTCTGCTTAAATCCTTAAAGGATAGGATGTATATCCACCGTTTGATTTCGTTAAACCCAAGAAGCATGATAGCCTGCTTAATGCTGTCGATCTTTTGGGTTAAGCGGTTATGAGAAGAGTTTAAGAATTTTAAAATTTGATATGAAAGCGATAAATCACGTTCTATGTACTCAGTTACACGCTGGATGTTAGGCTGCTCTTTGCTTAATTCGTTGAGCAATTCATAGTAAGAATAAAAATGGGTTGACAGATCATGGCCGCTGATGATACGCGGTTCGCTGAAAAAGTAGCCTTGAAATAACTGAAAGCCATCTTGCACCGCCTGTTCATATTCTTTGCGTGTTTCTACTTTCTCAGCTAAAAAAATCAGGCCGCAGCTGTTGTAGGTTTGCAAAATTTTTCGGCGTTCCATTCGGGTGGTTTTAAGAAAATCAATTTTCAATATATCAATATAGCTCATGAGCTTTTCCAATAATTTTTCATTTTTCGGGTTTATCGCGTAAAAATCATCGAGTGCCAGCGTATACCCCATTTTTTTCAGCTCTCTGCACCTTGAGACGAGAGCCGGAGTGATCGGTATATCTTCAAGGATTTCAATCACAAGCTGTTTTGGATTGAAGGAGGTGGGGAGATCCGAAAACATCAGGCTTTCAGTGAAATTGACAAAACAGCGTTTTCCTTCCGTCAGCTTCTCGATTCCGATGTTTAAAAAGCTGTTAATCACCAAATCTGTTGTAGCCTGATCGCCGTCTGCAGCGGAATACACATTCTCTTCGCTCTCTCTATATAAAAGTTCATAAGCGACAACCTGTTCTTTTCGATTAAATATAGGCTGTCTTGCAACAAACACCCTCATTGATTTATCCTCCTTACAAAACACGCGGCTTTCCACCCTAAGTATATCAAATAATTTGACGAAATTTGTCTAAACATGAAAAATATTATTCCCACAAAAAAACTGGCCTCTTCGCGAACGAAAGGCCAGTTTGCTTTATTCTTCGAGCTCTTCTTCAAGTCTGCTTTTCACTTCATGGATCCGCTGCATTTTGTTGCTCCAGCAGTCCTCGCTTAAATCAACCGGGTATTCTTCAGGTTTGCTGATTCTCTTATATTCCTCCCACAGAAGGCTGAGGTTGTCTTGTACGTATTGCTGAATGTCAGAAATCTCAGGGTTCTGGTAGCATAGGATGCCTTTTTCAAAAATCAGCTCGTGAAGATCCTTCGCATAGAAATTCGTGACGAATTTGCTGATGAAGGTATGAACCGGGTGGAACATTCTCAGCCGCTTCTGGTCATTCACCTGCTCGTCATAAAGCGCAATGTAATCACCTTCAGAATGATGATTTAACTGATTAATAATTCGGTACACTTTCTTTCTGCCAGGTGTCGTCACTTTGTCAGGGTTGGATGAAATTTTGATCGTGTCGACCATTTCTCCGTTTTCTTCGATGGCGACGAGCTTATAAACTGCACCGAGAGCAGGCTGGTCATAGGCTGTAATCAACTTCGTGCCGACACCCCAGACATCTATGCGCGCTCCCTGAGCCTTTAAATTCATAATGGTATGCTCATCCAAGTCACTCGATGCAATGACTTTCGCGTCTGTAAACCCTGCTTCATCAAGCATTTTCCGGGCTTTTTTTGACAGGTACGCCAAATCGCCGCTATCCAGGCGGATGCCAATGAAGTTGATGCGGTCTCCGAATTCCTTGGCCACTTTAATCGCATTCGGCATGCCTGAACGGAGCGTATCATACGTGTCGACTAAGAAGACGCAATCCTTATGCGTTTCCGCGTATTTTTTGAACGCTGTATATTCATCGCGGTAGGCCTGCACAAGCGCATGTGCATGTGTGCCTGATACCGGGATATTAAAACGCTTTCCGGCTCTTACATTGCTTGTCGCGCTGAAGCCGCCGATTAAGGCTGCTCTCGCTCCCCACATAGCCGCATCCATTTCATGCGCCCGTCTTGTTCCGAATTCAAGTGCAATTTCGTCGCCAATGACGCCCTTGATGCGAGCCGCTTTTGTCGCGATTAATGTTTGGTAATTCACAATGTTAAGCAAAGCTGTTTCAATAAGCTGCGCTTCTACAAGGGGAGCTTCCACCCTCATAATCGGCTCATTGTTAAAAACCAGCTCTCCTTCTTTCATGGAATAAAGAGAACCTGTAAAAGATAAACCGCTCAAATAATCAATAAAATCTTCATGATAACCAAGCTCATCTCGTAAATAAGTCAGGTCACTATCGGTAAACTTGAAGTTTTCCAGATATTCAATGGCTTTTTCCAAGCCCGCAAAAACCGCATAGCCATTCTCAAACGGAAGCTTTCTGAAAAAAAGCTCAAAAATCGCTTTCTTTTCATGAATGCCGTCTCTCCAGTAAGTTTCCGCCATATTGATTTGATAAAGGTCTGTATGTAATGACAGGCTGTCATCTTTAAAACCGTACTCTAACACTGTTTTTCCCCTTCCTTACTCTGCCACTTGCGCTCCGATGCTGTTTGCAAAATGGGAAAGAGCCCACGTATGCCCCTCCTGATTAAAGCTGGCAACAGCCTGTTTATGCACAACAATCCGGAAACCTTTGTTGTATGCATCAACCGCTGTATGCAAGACACAGATATCTGTGCAGACGCCGGCTAAATGCAGCTCGTCAATCTGCCGCTCTCTGAGCTTCAGCTCTAAATCAGTACCCGCAAAAGCAGAATATCTCGTTTTTTCCATGTAATATACATTATGATCATGTGCATGTTTCTGATATAGAGGCAAAAGCTTTCCGTACAGGTCTTTTCCTTCCGTACCCTTGATATTATGCGGTGGAAACAGACGGGTTTCAGGGTGATATTGATCCCCTTCATTGTGAGAATCTACTGCAAATACGACGTAATCACCGTTTGTGATAAAGTGTTCTGTCAAATTGACGATCGCCTCTTCAATCATTCTGCCGGGCTCCCCGCAGGTCAATTTTCCGTCACTCGCCACAAAATCATTCGTATAATCAATACAAATAAGTGCTTTTTTCATAGCCGGCCTCCCCGCCATCAGTATGAGAACATTATATCTTATCTCCCGTTGTAAGGGAATTGCCATGAATAAAAAGACAAACGGTCCGTTTGTCTCTTAAGATTTCAGCACCGACCGATTAAAAATGTCGTCCTGAATATATATAGATTCATGATTTACCGCACTGTCCCCCGCAATGACAAGGCCTAAAGGCGTCTGAAACTGAAGATCAGATACGACTTTAAAAGGCACTCCATTTCGGTTCGCCATTTTTACATAAGGGGAATAAGACTGATACTGAAGCTCTCCATTGATAAGAAGAGAGATATGTTTATTACGTTTAAACGTCTGCTCCGCTTCGTCATATGGTTTGCTTCTGAGCACCTGCCCTTTTGTCAGTGCCAAAAGCACTCTTTCCCGCAATGAGCCTAAAAACAAGTGGCGCTCGTCAGGTTTTGTTTCCAGCGGCCCGTACATTCCTTGCTGTAAATAGAGATCCAGCGTTTCATCACTCAAAAGCTCGTCCTCCCGTCTTGTTTGTCTTCATTATCGCCTGATCCTGCGGGGGCTAAACTTTCAACGGCTGTTACATTTCCGTTACCCAGTGAATGATTTTTTTTGCCAGCTCACCAGCAGGCTCTTCCTCTGTATGCCGGCGCAAAGAAGCCTCCAGCCGTTCTGGCAGCGATGATTTTTCTTCCTCGTATGAAATTATCGTGCTCCACTCCAGCTGCGGAACGGCTACGAGCGTATGCAGCTCTTTTCTGTTTTCATGCAGATATACATCAGTGATCATTCCTGTTTGTGTGCTGATATTTGCTTTTCTGATTTTCATAACATGACCTCGCTATTTAAAAGACTATCCATATTATACAATAAAAAAGCAACAGCCTCTCTAGAAAAGGCTGTTACCCGTTAAACGAAACGGTATCATCAATGATATCGGCATCGTTAAAATTTGTTTTACTATATTCGTTATTGATCTTCACAAAATCCCCAAGCTGAAATGTGCCAGACCCAGCACCTGTGTGATCAACGCTTTTCGGCGCAATCGCAAACACATCTCCAAAGCTGGCTGCAGCATCACCTGATATAGACATAATATATATTGGCCCTACAATCGCAGGCATTTCCCCACCTCCGCACTGATTTACAGCATCATATGCGGAAAGGAGCCAATGGTGCCCGCCTATTCAGCAGGACGTTCGTTTTCTTCAAGGCGTGACCGCTGGCGCAGCTTGATCAGCCGCACGATATTCAAGAAAAACGCCTTGACTACCGCATACACCGGCACAGCTAATATCATGCCGAGAATGCCGCCGAAGCTTCCGGCTCCGATCAACAGCAAAATGATGGTAAGCGGGTGCGTATTCAAACGTTTTCCGATAACGAGCGGAGAAAGCAGATTTCCGTCGAGCTGCTGAACGATCACAACCACGATGATCGCAAAAAGCGCTTTGGCCGGTGAATCCATAAAGCCGATAATGACAGCCGGCGCAGCGCCGAGAAAAGGTCCGACATATGGAATGATATTTGTAATGGCCATGACAATTCCAAGAATCAGCGCATATGGCAGCCCTGTTATCAAGTATCCGATAAAGCACGCTGTCCCTACAAAAAGACAGATTAACAGCTGTCCCTGAAAATACGCAGCAAGTGTGTCGGTTAAATCTTTAAAGATTTTTAGACCTTCTGTCCGGTATGAAGCCGGAAGTATTTTGACTGCCAGGTGCGGAAAGCGGTGTCCATCCTTCAGCATATAAAAGAGGATAAACGGAACAGTGATAATGACAAGTGTGATATTAGTCACGACACCAAACACCGCGGATAAACTGGATGTAATATTTTGCGGCAGGTTTTGGAGAAAGCTTGTCAGAGACTGTTCAATTTTTGATATGGATACATAATCCTGTGTCATCATCCAGGTAAACCATTGAGAGTGAGATAAATCCTTTGTCAATGCCTGAATCTGTTTTATATATTCAGGAAGATTGTTAAACAGCCCGGTCACCTGCGATGTAATGACAGGCCCGACTGCCGCAGAAACAAAGGCAAGCAAACCGATAAATACTAAATAGATGAGCAGAATCGATAATGTCCGCGGCATTTTTTTCTCAAGCAGGCGGACGACCGGATTAAAAATAAAATACAGAATTCCTGCGATCAGCATCGGGAAAAACAATGTCGTGATAAACACGATAAACGGCTGAAACACAAATGAAACTTTTGTTGCTACGAAAATAATCAGCAAAACAAATAAAATTTGCAATGTCCAAAAATGGACTTTTGATTTCAACAAGCTTGTTCCTCCTAGTTTTTCTTTGTCTTACAGATAAAAGAACTTGCACCCCATTATTGTAACAAAAATGAACTGATATCAGAACTTTTAATCAGTGAATGGACTGTTGATTATGCAGACTGTGACATACGGCAGGGACGCCGGACTGACTTATGTACATAAGGTGTCTCTGTTTTCAACTATGACGGGGCGTTTCTACAGCGCTTAACTGAAAAATAGGACGTCCCGGTGTACGCCTATTTTTCAAACGCAAGCACTGTTACACCCGTTCACTGTAATCTGGCGTGACGGAAACCATGTGCTGGATACTGATTAAAAAAACAGAATTTCGGGCTGCTTCAATGATGATATGGTCTGGTTTTACATCAATCAGTCTGCCTCTGACCGTGTCTCGTACTGTTTGAATAATGAATTTTGAGCCGATGAGCTTTTTAATGGTCTGATAGACATAAGGATCGACTAATGAGACCAGTTGCGGACTACCTTGGTTGGCCATACTTCAATCCCCTTTATATGTTTTATCTCAGCTTATGCCACGGGTAAGGATAATGACACAGGCTTACCGGATAACACTAGGGGATGCGGAGACGATTGGGGAGTGTGATTCACGAGGGTGTAAGGAAAGGTGATGAAACGGAGACAGCGAAGAAAACAGACGCTGTTCCGAATACAGGCGGGATCTATACAGGCTTTTTGATAGAAGACTGGGCTTGGTCGATTAAGCGGTCCAGCTTTTCTATTTTTTTCAGTGCGATTGCTTCGTCAATTTGTCGGTAATGGTGATGGCCGCCAGGTTCTTCATCAAGTTCGTCCGCTTTTTTGACAATCTGCTGCAGCGTATTTTTATCGAGTTCACCTTCAGGCAGATAGGAATCGGTATGAAGCAAAATGGCAAGGGCAATCTCTTTTGCCGCTTTCGGTTCTTCACCAAGACGAATCAAGAGCTTATGCGCCCGTTCCGCCCCTTTAATGGCATGGATGTCATTTCTTCTGTATTTTTCATAATCCCACTTTCCGTCTGTATACCATTCATAATGGCCGATGTCATGCAGCAATGCCGCTTTTGTGGCTAAATCAGGGCTGATATCAGCCTTTACAGACAGCCTGTATGCATGATAGGCGCAGGCAATCGCATGAGCCACGCCTGAACGCTGTAAATATTTTTGTGCAATTGGATGGGTGAAGACATCCATTAATGTAACCTTTCTCATGGAAACCCCTCCTTTAGATATTTTTAGAATCCTAACATAATTTGAGGAGAAACTCAATTCTTATGTCATATCATTTTCGTTTCGTTTTCATGTTTGTTATACCCTAAAAGCAGAGTTTCAGTCAGTATATGCAGCCGGACTCCAGAACGCTTAAGCTATCGCCTTTTTATATAAAAAAAGAGCAGGTTCACTCTGCTCTATAAAAACTCTTTTATATCATATATGCGCCCGTTTTCCGCGCCTGTCTCTAATAAAGAAAGCAGCGTGCCGGCAATAAAGGCCGGACTGCGAAGGCTTCCTGTTTCATTCAATTTCCGGAACCGCTCGATGTCGTGAAAATCCTTTTTCGATGATGCACGGATGACGGCCTGCATGTCAGTGTCCATGACACCCGGTGAGAAAGAAATCATGTTCATCGGCCGTTCTTCGTCCTCCTGTTCAAATCCGAACGTTCTCGTAAACATATCAAGTCCGGCTTTTGAGCTGCAATACGCGCTCCACCCCTTGTATGGGTTTTTGGCCGCGCCAGAGGTAATATTGACGATTGTTTTTCTGCCGCTGTACAGAGCAAACTGTTTTGTAAACAGCTGGCTTAGGAGCACGGGCGCGGTCAGATTAAGCTGATAATGGTGCTGCAGCTCTTCTAGAGACGCTTCTCCGGCGCGTTTGATCGGCGTTACCATTCCGGCGTTATTGATCAGTGTGATGGCTGAATAATCAGCTGGATTGATGGATGAAAGCAATGTTTTGAATTGCTGTTCAGCCTCTGTGAGATTGATCAGGTCAATCTGATGCTGTGTCAGTTTCTCATGTGAAACATCTGTTGTTGTTCTGGACAGGGCATGGACTTCATGGCCTTTTTCTAAAGCCTGTAATGCAATGGCTTTCCCCAGTCCTTTTGACGCCCCGGTGATGATATAAAGTTCCATTGGAAACCTCCTCCTTCCGTTCTTATTGTACGGACCGCTTTTAAGCAAAACAAGCGCGGGCGCTTACGCCTTTTTATTATCCTGCACGATAACCTTTGGTATGAGAAAAACAATGCCTGCGATTCCCAGCAGAATCAGCACAATATAGATGATCGGAAGCAGGAGTGAAGATGATTCTTTTTCTTCCATTTCCGTTGATGACGCTTTTGTGATCGGTTTCTCGGAAAATGTAATCCCCAGCTGTTTAGATTGAGCCGCGATGGTGTTGGAGCCCTCGGCATCTGTTGTTGTAAACAAATCCTTTATCAGCTCGGCATCCCGATCCTTCGGTTTTTCAAAGGTGATGTCCTTTTGTTCCTCAGGCAGTTCTGTTTTCTCCTCATAGGAAGAATCTTCATGCAAATAATTCGTATCGATTTCAATGTCTTTCTTCTCATATTGGTTTGGCGCGACATCCGTATTTTCTTCGGTTTCGGCAGCAGCGGCAGAGGGTATGAAAAGGGAAAAGGAGAGCATACATATCAAGATCCCCTTTTCCAAGCTGCGATTACGCTTCATACGTTTCATCGCTTTCCGCTGTTTTTTCTGCTATCAAGCGAATGACAAGCGGCAGAGCCGCTGCAATCAACGTAATGATCAGCAGAACCGATATTCCCATTGTAAACAAATGCCCTGTTCCGTACTGGATGTCGATATATACCTTCGACACCGGATCTTCAAATGTGAAGTTCGGCATAATCAAGTCAATAAGCGGCGCAACATAGAATAAAATCATTGCCGCTGAAGCAACCCATCCAGGAATTGATCCGAATCGGAATGCCGCCCGAATAAAGGCAGAGCTTGCGACCAGCAATAATATCGTAAACACAGACCACTTAATCGTCTGATCGTCCGGCAGTGAATAAATATTCAAACCGAACAAGCTGATCATCAATCCCACAAGGATATTCAAAATTCCGAAAAGCGCTCCTTTGACGAGCAGCGGCGCATTCTGGTAATACGAGCTGAAATATCCGATTAACAGACTGCTGATCAAAATAATAACCAGGATGACAACCGGCGGCACCGTCTGAATTTTTTCTTCCGGAACCTGACCGCTGATTTTAAGCGGGTTTGCCAAGTAATCATATACATAGCCGTTGTTTTGGCCATCTACTAATGTATTGCCCAGAATGCCGTATACGTCACTGCGTACAAGCTTCGTGGAGGCAACATTTTTACCCCAGTTGTTATTTAATGTGTCAGCTTTCGTCTGTACATCATTTACGCTTTGCTGCATGTTGGTTGTGTAATCAATAATGCCTGACTGGCGTTCCGATAATGAGCCCATCATGTCTGACATTTGCAGCACTTCCTGGCCGACCGTATCTTGCACGCTCAGTGCCATTGTGCCTGACAGCCCATCATTATTGAACGTTGCAGATTCCTGCGCTGCACCGGTTACAAGCTGTTCTGACGCTTTAGACGCACTCTCAGAGATTTTCGTCAGTTCATCGAGAACACCGGCTTGAGAATCACGGATATAGCTGCCGTAGTTGTCTGCAAACTCGGTCATGCCATTGATGAAATTGTCGATGTCTTCATCGGTTTGCATCGTGTTGTTTTTGAGATCTTCCCAGCTTGCTGATTCTTCCGGTTTGATGGCTAGGACTGATTTGATGTTGCCCTGCTGGCCGTCAATGGCAAAGTTTTTTGCAGTGCTGTCTATCGTTCCGGATAATACAGAGTCATACACAGATAAATATTTATAGTATCTCATTAAATCGGAGATGCTTTCTGTGTTGATTTCCCCCGGGAATTGAAGCTGATCTTTATTCTCCAGCTCGCGAATCGCTCTGTAAATCCCTTCGAACTCCCTCTTCCGTTTCGCTTCAAGATTTTCAAGTTTACCTTCTAGCTTTTTTACTTGGTCTTTCAAGTCATCAATTTCATCATTAAGACCATCCATTTGCTCTTTTAGTTCTTCTAATTTCTTTTTCAGCTCTTCATTATGGGCAGTTTCTTTTTCTTTGAGCTCTTCTTCAATTTGCTTGATTCGCTCAGACGCTTTGCTGAGCTGTTCTTTTGCTTTTGCGATATCAGAAATGTCGTCATTTCCTGGTTGATCTTCATTTCCGGGCTCTGTTGTGTCTCCGACGCTTCCGGTTCCGTCTTCATTTGCCAGCTGGATAAATTGAAGGGCTGAGTCAGATGAAGCAGTCTGTTCGGCAGATGTGCCCGTTTCGGTTTGTCCGCTGTCTGACTTACCATTGGAGGCATCTCCGTTCTGCTCCTGACCGTCTGTTCCCTGCTGCTGGTCTTGATCCTGAGTATTGCCGTCCGTTTGCCCGTCATTCCCGGTATCACTGCTGTTATCATCGTTTCCGGTGTCTCCCTGTGTATCATCGGGAATGGTGCTGCCTCCGTCATCTGGATGATCCGGCTTGTCAGTGGACGGCTCGTCTGTTCCCGGTTTTTCAGTTCCCGGGTCCTCCGGTGTCGGATCCTCTTTTTCAGGCTCCTTCAGATTGTCTGAAATATCTTGAATGTCAGCGGCAATGTTTTTCAATTCTTCACGCTGTTTTTCAAGATCGATTTTCAGTTCTTCAGGATTTTCTTCGTTCGGGTCTTTATCTTCATCATCTGAACCATCATCTCCATCAGGCTGCGGGTCAGCTTTCGCAACAGTGAGCGCCTCGCGCGCTTCAACAAGCAGTCCGTATACTTGGTTTAAAGCTGCCTGTCTTGATGCGGTCTGGTATTGGTTAATTAAATCGCTTTGTATCTTCGCCATACCAAGTTCCTGCTGAGGCACTTGGCCTTCCCTGATTTGCTGGGCGGCTGCCAGAACTGTGCTGGTTTGTCCAAGCTGTGTTTTCACTTGGCTGATACCTGTTGACAGGCCGCTCATCTGCTCGCTGAACTGATTGGCCTTTTGCTGTGCTGAAATGGCATCCAATCCTGTCTGGATTTGCTGCTGAGTTGAATCCTGGGCTGCCAATAGCAGCTTCTTTTGATTTTCTTGATATTCTTTGTATCGTTCCACAGTATCAACGAAGTCTTTCAGGGTGTTTTTTGCTTCCTCCGCTGTCGAAGCTTTTTCTTTTGTCGTGCCTTGGGCTTCATTCATTGATTTCTTCAGCTCATCGATTAGGTCTTTCTGGCGTTTGATTTCACCTGCTAAATCGTTAGAGCTTGGTTTGTAGAAATTGTACATGACATTTTGGAATTCAGATTCTTTATTGACGATTTTGTCAAACTCTCCTCTGATATTGTCCACTTTTTGTGAGACAAAGTTCCAATATAAGGCCGACATTTTTTTGTTCATTGTTTTTTGGGCATCTTCAAGCTCACGCTGCACTTTTTCTTTGTTGACCGCATTCAGGTTATCTTGAATGCTGAACTCAAGCGTGGCTTTTTGAGGACGCTCTTTGTCGTAACTCAAAATATTTTTTGAGAAATCTGAGGGAATGTAGACGATCGCATCGTATTTTTTCGATTTTAGGCCTGTTTCCGCTGCACTTCGGTTCACGACCGTCCAAGAATAATCAGGACGTTCCCCCAGAACGGCAGCTACTTCCTTACCGAACTGGGCGGATTGATCATCTTCATCGTCCGCTTTCACCTCATCACTCAATACGCCTGTGTCTTCATTCACCACTGCAATTTGCCGCGTGGAATTGGCTGCTTTTTTCGTCGGATCTTCCCCGATAAATCGGAAAAACAAAACCGGCAGCAGCAAAATAATGATGACGGCGGATATTAACTTGATTAAGTTTTTTCGTTGTTCTGTCATCTAGCACTCTCCCTTTCAGCAGAACATAAAGGAATTTGAACTTTTTGCTCCTTCCCGTTTTCCACAACATATCCGAAGCCCGGCTGAATCTCCGGCTCCTGTCTTTGGTACGGAAGAGGAATGACATTTTGTTCAGATTTTTTCATCAGCAGGATAGCGTGTCTGATTTGCTTCATCTCAGTCGTCAGGGAATCATAGCCTTTGGAGAACTCACTGTGATTGCCTGCCGGAATAAAGCTGAAGCCAAGATGCGCGTAAGATTTCATAAAGTTCGCCAAGCGGTCTTGAATTCTCGTATCGATCGTCTGTTGGAATCTCGTAATTCCGTCAATCATTAGAACCACTTGAGAGAATCGCAGGCTTTGTGCGTCTCCCTGGCGAACGGCTTCTACATACATTGCTTCTCTTGTTTTAAAAATGTCTTCTGCTGTTTCAATCCACTGCTCAATATCATCTTTTGTTTCCAGATATGCGACATCTGTTTCTTTTGCATATTTGGATAAACCGCGGTCGATCGAGTCAAACAAACCGATCATTTCCGTTTCATCATCAAGCAGATGCTCGAGCATCACTTTTAAGACGTTTGTTTTTCCTCGCTGTGTCTGCCCTAATATCAGGCAATGCTTGTATTTAGCCAAGTCAAAGTACACCGGGCTGACGGTTTCTTCATGAAGCCCGATCGGCACAGATAAAAGCTTGCGTTCCAGCTTGAAGCGGAGAGAAAACTCTCTCGTCGACAGGCTTTCCGGCAGCATCGGAATCGGAGCCGGCTGTTGAAGTGAAGCGTAGCGATCCTGAAGAACCTGCACTTCTGCTTTCAGCTCGTTGAACATGCCAATATCATCCTCTGCTTCAACAGGCAGGAACATTTGGGCGAAATAAAGCTCTTCTTTTTGAATGATCACGCGCCCCGGGATCGGCTCAAGGCTGAACTTCGGCCGTCCGTAAATGGAATATCCCTCGGATTGATCCATCAGGTAATGGACAACCTTTGTTTTCAGGTTGTTCAAGAGCGACTGGCGGACAGCATTTACGCGCGTCGCCGTCAGCATGAAGTAAATCCCCAAGCTTTGTCCGTCTCTGGAAAGCTGGACAAATTCCGATTCAAGCTCATGCATCTCATCCTTGACGATATCAAAGTTGTCGATTGTGATGAAAATGAATGGAAGCTCTTCTTCGCTCAGCGCATTGTACATTTTGATATGGCTGATTTCTTTTTCACGGAACAGACGTTTTCGGCGGTCAATTTCCTCTTTGATCCGGATCATGAACTTTTCAATTTTTCTCGACTGATCCATCAGGAAGTAATCCGCCGTGTGCGGCAGCTTCGCTAATGGCAGAAGCGTTCCGTTCCCGAAATCAAAGATATAGACATGAAGCTCTTCAGGCGTGTAGACGTCTGCAAAGCTCATCAGGAATGTTGCCGCTGCAATCGATTTTCCATAGCCTGAGGAGCCGAAAATGCCGATATTTCCGTCTTCCATCATTTTATAAGCAATCGGTGCCTGTCTTTGCAGATCAGGTTCATCAACATAAGCAAAGTGGAAATGGTCCTTTTCTTCTGATGGGAAAAGGGTGCGCGGGATACGTTCCGCAAGCGGCGGCAGCCAAGGACTCGGCAGCTTCTCGATTCCCATTTCCTCTTGAATGCGTTCGATTTCGTCAACCACTGCTTCGATTTCTGATTGAACTTCTTTTTTCGCCATTTCTTCGGTGTCGACCTCAGAAAGCGGGATCAGGCCGGTATCGGTGACAATTGCGATTTCATCCTCTGTTCCGTAAACTTCCTCTAAGTAAGGGGCCCCGCTCCAGGCGGATTGGAACAGCTCGTACACTTCATTGTTTCCGACCTGCAAATAACCGCGTCCGGTAACAGTGATGTTCGCGGCATCGCTGTTTTTCAAAATCTCTTTACTATCAGTAGCATCCTGAACTTTAAGCGCTACTTTAAAGCGCGAGTTACTCCAGATTTGGTCGTCTATGATACCGCCCGGCTTCTGTGTAGCCAAAATCAAATGTACACCGAGGCTTCGGCCGATACGTGCGGCACTGACAAGCTCTCTGATAAAATCAGGCTCTTCGCTTTTCAGCTCTGCAAATTCATCGGAAATTAAGAATAAGTGCGGCATTGCTACTTCTGCTTTCCCCTGCTTGTACAGCTTTGTATAGTCATTGATGTGATTGACTTGATATTGATCAAACAGACGCTGCCTTTTTTTCAGCTCGCTTTTAATCGAAGCAAGCGCACGCATACTGAAGTTTTGGCTGCCTTCAATATTGGTGATTGTGCCGAGCAGGTGGGGAATATTGCGGAACGGCTGCGCCATTCCTCCGCCTTTATAGTCAATTAATAAGAAAGCCGCCTCATGCGGGTGAAAGTGCACCGCAAGTGACAGGATGTAAGTCTGGAGAAATTCACTTTTCCCCGAACCTGTTGTCCCCGCGAGCAAACCGTGCGGCCCGTGGGCTTTTTCGTGAAGGTTCAAATGTACAATGTCATCCTTCCCTTTATAGCCGATCGGCACCGACAGCGATTTCGACGATTCACTCGTCAGCCATCTTTGCTGGATTCCGATTTCTTTTACTTCCTTCGCATGGAAAAGCTCTAGGAACGAGACCATTTCCGGAATGGAGTTCGTAATGCCCACCTGGTGGTTCAGCGTGCGAAGCGTGCGTGAAAACCGTTCGTTGTCCTCGCGCTGATGTTGATCGAGCCTGAACGGGATTCTTACTGCTTTTTTCTTTTGTATTAAAATGTCGCCTTCATTTTCGTTGATATAGCGGACAAGGGTCGTAATGTTTTCTGATAAACTTTCCTTTGTGTCCGCAGCGACAATGGTAGAGATACCCAGATGCTCATACTGTCCTTCCAGATATTCAAGAATGACGTGCTCTGAAATCAGCTGCTGATTTGTAATGACAAAAACAAAATGCGGTTTAAACTGCACTTTTTCTTTGTCCTCTTCCAAGTCACGCTCTCTTATCAATTCGTAAAGAGAAGACAGGAGCTGGTCACGGGTCTGTTCATTATAAATAAAGCCTTTTGCATAAATATGGGGCATTTGAAATTGCGGAAGCCACTTCATCCACTCCCAGTCTTTATACTCTTCTTCATGAAAAATAAAAACGAAACGCAAATCGTGATAGCTGTTAAAGAACGACAGCTGGCCGATCAGCTGGTGAATCTCATTCTTAACAATCTGAGATTTCCCGACAAGGCCCATCGGCCCCTCCGCCAAATCCACCGTAACCGGCGCATTGCGGATGTCCTTATAGACACGCTGCATGTGCTGCGATTTCTCCATAAGGTCATCAATATCACGGTTCGCCAGGTCTCCGCCGCTCATATTGATTTCATAGCTTGCAGGAACTGTTCCGGTCCCGAGCCGAATCTGGAGATAATCCTTGCTTTCGAGTGATTTTTCCCAAATTCGGTCACTGATTTCACTTGTTAAGTATTTCATTTGTTCAAAAGAAGGAAAATGAAAGTCAAGAACCTGCTTTTGCTTTTCAGCAAGTGCCTGAAGCTCTTTTCTCTTATTATCTAAGTAAAGCTTATACACGCGCTCCCGCTTTTCCTCGCGTTTTTTCCGCTGGTTTTTATCCCGGAAATATTGAACGGTCGAGGTAATAAGGGTCATCATAAACATCGCCAAAGAAACGAGTATAAATATGCCGCGCGGCTGGATGATGGCGACAACGCCCATCACAATCAGCATCACAAGCGGCGGCAGGATGACGAGCCACAGCCCTCTATTGGTTTGATCGCTCTCCTGAGAGGGAAAACTGAAGGACACACGGTCATCTGGCAGGTCGTACACCATCCGCGGCGTTCTTCTGTACTGCGGATATTTTTTCTGCATTTCTGTGCTTGGTTTGACCGTTTTGGTTAACACTGTTTCAAGCGGTGTGTAATGAACGATTTCTAAGAGGTCTTGTTCAGTTACTCTCATTAGCGTAAAATTCCAGAATATTTCATCTCCCGGTTTGAGCGGTGCAGCACTTATTACCTTCTCGCCGTTCAAGAACACATTCCCGCTTTCTGGGAGAATCGACCATTTCTTGCTGATATGCAGTAACGAAAATGTGCTTTGCTCCGCAAAGGCAAAATCATTCGGGTTCAAATAGATATCTGCTTCTGTCTTTTCTGAGGAACATGTCATTTCGTCTCTGTTTCCTGTAAAATAAACGGATTTTTCAGGCTTGCCGGCAATTAAAAACAGACGGATATCCTGCTTGTCCGTTTGAAGAGAAAATGATGCATCAGTTTCAAGACTGCCCAGGCAATCATTTCCCAGGAAAACATCGTACTGGCTGCCGGATTCCTTCCTCTGAAGAGAAATTACTCCGTTCTCAAACGGAATGGTGCCGATGGTAATGGAATCCTTCACATCTGGCCCTATGGTCACCGGCTGGGACGCAGGGAGGTCAGACAGTTTTAGTTTTTGGACGTTTTGCTGGTAGAAAACCCATAATAGACTCAAATGGCGAACCCCCTAACGGCCGAAATACGGCGTGCGATGACCTGAACTTCATGTTTCACTTTATTTGTCATCTTTTTTTTTCTCATCTTTCTTTTCTTTCTCTTTTTTCTCTTGTTCTTCTTTTTTCGCTTTTTCCTCGGCTGCGGCCTTTTCTTCTGCCGCTTTCTCTTCAGCTTGCTGTTTTTCTTTGTCTGATTGTTCTTCAGCGGCTTGGCTGGCTGTATCAGTTTCTGCCGTGTCTGTTATCGCTTCTTCTTTTTGTTCTTTCATTTGTTTGGTAATTTGATCGATCTCGCTTTGTACCGTATCCAGTTCTTTTTGCTTTTCATCATCTTTCATACTGTCATCTGCTAATATTTCAGCCTTATATCGAATCAGCCCCAGCCCTATGTACGGGTTATACTCCAGCTTTCTTCCGATACTAACGGCTTCTTTATTCTTGCCTCTCCCTATGTCTATCCAATAAAGAAAGTGCTGTGGATCTGATTGCAGCGTGACCAAATTATTTTCAATTTGTTTCTTTTGAGTGTCGCCTAATTTTTCAACCTCAACATAAGACATTGCAAGCTGATACTGCACTGAATCAGGCAGGCTTTCCGCATCATATTTAGCCAGCGTGCTGATAACCTCACTGTACTGCTTGTTTAAGAAAGCACGGTTGCTTTCCACAATCGCCTGATGCTTTGGCTGCGCGAAAAATAAAGCATACATCGAATAGATCAGAGCCGGCACAAGCAACACAATGAGTCCCAGGCCGATATATCTTTGGATGTTCCATTTCTTTTTCGGGATATGTATGTATGTTTTGGCTTTGGCTTCGAGCTCATCGATATGTGTCTGAATCAGCTCGAGCAGTTCATCATAGGACTTCGCATCCAATATCGCTTTTGTCTCCGGAGAGAATGTCAGCGTTTCATTGAATTTCAAGTAGTCCTCAAATGCAAAAGCGCCGTCAACTGCCAAAGCCGCTGCAGCTTTCAGTTCCTGCCAGACTCTCTCCTCATCATGCTCGTAAGGAGGAATGCTTTCTTTTACGCCGTAATGAAGAAAATATGGGGTCAGCCCTTTATCGAATACAATGTTTTCCGGGGCCACAATCAAATGCAGCCTTGATAACTTGTGCTGCTGTACAGCCTGAACAAGCTGATAGGCAAACTGCCATTTGCTTTTTTTATCTTTAGCTTTTATCAAGCGAAATTCTTTATAGGAGGGAGGAGGTTGGATTGTGATGATCACTTCGTCTTCCGTCACATCGATCTCTTTATGAAAAAATGGATTTACATCCTTGATCACGTTCGCTTCGAGACCGTCCAGAAGCTTTATTTTTTCCCGTTGAAAGGTAAATGTAAAGCCGTCTTCCGTTTTCTGAGCAGCAGCTTCTAATTGGTTTTCTAAATATGATCTTTGTTCACCTGACATTCAACCAGATCCTTTCATAATATTTCAAGCCGGTCTCCGCTTGTAATGCCGCAATCAGATAGCTTGCATTCTCCGGAAAACACCGTATCCTTATTAACCACTCTGATCCAGTGCCCTTCGCGCGGAGGTATGGAAACGCTTTGGGCCTGCCAAGCGATGTCAATGACTTTTTTCACCGGGTGG
Source organism: Bacillus sp. LBG-1-113 (assembly GCF_020708615.1). Classification (NCBI taxonomy): domain Bacteria; kingdom Bacillati; phylum Bacillota; class Bacilli; order Caryophanales; family Bacillaceae; genus Bacillus; species Bacillus sp. LBG-1-113. The sequence goes on from NZ_JAJFDG010000005.1 coordinate 98,058, forward strand.
TAATCTGACAATCTGAGATCGAAGACACTTCCGTTATAATGTTTCAAATCTATCGTAATATCAATATACATGTTTATTCACCCTTACATAGAAAGAGCGCCGTCTTCTGGTGAATCAGGCGCTCCTTCCCTTTCATACTGTTATCCGCGGATTTGATTTGCGATGTCTTGGTCAGTAGACTCAAGAGTATTTGCTGTTTGATCAAGCTGCTGGTTAACATCTTGAAGCAAATCTGACATTTTGATAAATGAAGGTTTGAGCTGCTCGTATTGATCTGCGAACGCTTCGCTAGAAGCACCTTCCCACATGCTTTTTAAATCAGAGATCATTCGGTTTAAACGATCAACCTGATTTAATACTTCTTGGCTTTCAACGCCATATTGCTTCGCCATCGCTCTTAGCTCTTCGGGTGTGACACGAATTAATCCTGCCATATTCCTCATTACCTCCTGTGCCATCAGCCTAAATATGGGCTAATTCACTTATTTTTAGAACGTAATTATTATAAAAACAGTTTTTCGGTACAGTCAAACAAATATGTTTTAATTTTACAAAATGAGTCCAATGGTTTACCTCTCGCCTCTTAAAAATTACATATTTTGTTAAACAAATAGGTTTATTTTCTCAATCCACGTCGCCTTCTTGGAATAATCCAAAAGACCCAAATGATTCTCTAACTCCCAATTAAAACCTTTCAGAAAATTTGATGCTACAGCACCATCTCTGAAAAGGTTCAGTTTTTCTGAAACACTCATCAGCCTGTTTCTCGCCCAAGACAGAACATGTATCTCATTATATTTAAAAAGTGTTTTTTGACTTTGTTCACTTCTATTATACTGTCATTCTTTGTTGTTGATTTTCACAAACAAGAACAATCATAATAAAAGCAAGACGATTTGATGTCAAAGAGAACAAAGAATACAAGGATGGAAAAGTAGGGATAATGATGACCATGCCAAAGGATCCGTTTAAATACAGTTTTGACAGACTGGAAGATGTGGCTGATCATATCAGTGAAGTGCTGCAATGTCCGATCACCATTGAAGATGTGAACCACAAACTGCTAGCCTACAGCACCCACAGCGATTGTACTGATCCTGCCCGGACGTCTACGATCATTGGCAGAAGAGTGCCGGAGAAGGTTATTAATAAATTGTGGAAAGACGGGACGATTCCCGCGCTGCTAAAAACAGACCAGCCGATCAGAGTGAAGGAAATTGACGAAGTCGGACTAAGCAACCGCGTCGCGATTTCGATTTGGAAGAACAACCAGGTGCTGGGGTTTATTTGGGCGCTTGAAATTCAAAAAACATTGTCGGATGATGATCTGCTGACATTAAAAATGGCGGCTAATGCAGTAAGAAATAAGCTGCTTAAGCTCCAAATCAGAAAAACGAAAAATGAGGAACGCAGCCAAGAGTTTTTCTGGAAAATGCTTACTGGACACATCTATCAAGAACAGGACATGACGGATGGGTTTAACAAGCTTGGAATGGTCGTTCCCTCTGAATTTTCCGTGATGATCATCCGGGTAAACGGCGAGCTGACCGAAAAAACAGAACAGCAGCTTCATTATCTGCAGGAAACGACCCAGCAGGTTCATGCTCTGCTGACGACCGTTGATTCCAATGAACTTATCATTTTAACCGCGCCAAAAACGGATCGTCCTTTTCAAGATTTAAAACAGTTCGCTTTCAGCACGCAAAGACAGCTGAGGGAACGTTATAAAATAGAAGATGCTTCTATTGCATTTGGCGGAATATACAACTCGATTTCGTTTGTCTGCCGTTCATATCAGGAAGCACTGTCCGTATTGAAAGCAAAGGAACGGTTTGCTGAAGAAACCAAGCATCTTTTCAGTTTTTCAGAATTAGGCATTTATCAATACTTGGACGTGTTAGATGAGAAACGGAAGCAAACGGGATATTTCAACTACTCCCTTTCAAAACTCGAGCAGTACGACCGGGATCACCAGTCCAATATGGTCGAAACGCTCGAACGTTTTATTGAAGCCGACAGCAATGTGAATACCGCCTCTAAGGTCTTGAATATTCACGTTAATACATTGAATTACCGGCTGAAGCGAATCAGCCAGATCGCTGGGATCGATTTAAAAAATGTGAATCAAAAGTTTACTATATATTTGGATATCAAACTTCGAAACATGGGTTTGTGAAATTTCACAAACCCATGTTTTTTTATTTTCTGTTTCAAACAAAGAATTTTCCAAAAAATCAAGCTACACTAAACATATCACATATACGGGAGGAAATAGATATGATCATTGGGGTTCCTAAAGAGATAAAAAACAATGAAAACCGTGTCGCTTTGACGCCTGGGGGCGTTTCTCAGCTCGTTTCAAACGGTCACCGCGTGCTGGTTGAATCAGGCGCAGGCCTTGGAAGCGGCTTTGAAAATGAAGCCTATGAGTCAGCAGGAGCGGAAATCATTGCTGATCCGAAACAGGTCTGGGACGCTGAAATGGTCATGAAGGTCAAAGAACCGCTTCCGGAAGAATATGCATACTTCCGAAAAGGGCTTGTACTGTTTACTTACCTCCACTTAGCGGCTGAACCGGAGCTTGCACAGGCACTGAAGGATAAAGGCGTCACAGCGATCGCGTATGAAACGGTAAGTGAGGGACGGGCATTGCCTCTGCTTACACCGATGTCCGAGGTGGCAGGCAGAATGGCAGCGCAGATCGGAGCCCAGTTCCTAGAGAAACCTAAAGGCGGAAAAGGAATCCTCCTTGCCGGAGTGCCTGGCGTTGCCCGAGGAAAAGTAACCATTATCGGTGGGGGCGTAGTCGGAACCAATGCGGCAAAAATGGCTGTCGGCCTAGGTGCAGATGTGACGATCATCGACTTAAACGCGGATCGCCTGCGTCAGCTTGATGATATATTCGGCCATCAAATTAAAACGTTAATTTCTAACCCTGTCAATATCGCCGATTCGGTAGCCGAAGCGGACCTTCTCATTTGCGCCGTGTTAATCCCTGGTGCTAAAGCGCCGACGCTTGTCACAGAGGAAATGGTGAAACAAATGAAGCCTGGTTCAGTGATTGTGGATGTTGCAATTGACCAAGGCGGCATCGTCGAAACTGTCGACCACATTACGACACACGATCAGCCGACATATGAAAAACACGGCGTCGTTCACTATGCTGTTGCGAACATGCCGGGCGCTGTGCCTCGCACTTCAACAATTGCGTTAACGAACGTTACGGTTCCATATGCACTGCAAATCGCAAACAAAGGGGCAGCAAAAGCACTCGAAGACAATGCGGCACTAAGAGCGGGATTAAACACAGCAAACGGCCACGTGACTTATGAGGCTGTTGCCAAAGATTTAGGATACGAATATGTCCCTGCCGAGAAAGCCTTACAGGATGAATCATCTGTGGCCGGCGCTTAATTCATATTGAGCTTGCAGAAAAATTTCTGCAGGCTTTTTTTATCTTTTAAAAAGGAAAAAGGAAATGACGTCTCGAATTAAAACGAAGAACTTGATCATAAAGGAGGATTCATATGGCTGTTCAGCAATATGGCGTGTTAAAAGGCGTTGTCTTAGATATGAAGCGGGAAACAGATGATGACAGTCCTCATTTCCAAGTCAAGATGCTAGGTGAAGAGAATACGTATTACAGGTGCGCCATCAATGTCATGTCCAGTTCCGAGGAATCTGAAGTATTGTATTTGGCAGACGATCAGTTTGATTCGAGCTCCATTACCATCCTTCCGAACATGCCGTATGGATATACGAAGATCAATGACGAAAACCGTGAAGTAGCACTGGATTATGTGCGGGGCAATCTTTTTGATTCACGGGAAATGAAGCCTTTGCCTCATGAAATCACGGGGCCTGATAATGATTTAAATGACTTTATTGAAACGTATATGAAGAAAGCGAAAGAAGAGAAAGCGCCGGTTTATATATTCGGGTCAAAATTTGGACCGGAACAGGCGGCAGATAAAATATTCGGCTTTACCCCGACAAACGGTATGCACAACATCCACATGAATCAAGGCAATGCACTGGATACCCGCTGGAAAAAAGACAACGGCTCTTGGCATGACGGAGGCATTCTGATTCAATTTGCCGATCAGTGGGCCGCTGTGTTTTTGGCGTTTTTATCCCAGTCATGGTGTACGGATGAAAACGGGAACCCCGTCAGAGATTGCGATCATACCCAAACGTCTGCGTAAGATAGAAAAAGAGACTGCCTGCTGCAGTCTCTTTTTTTTACCGTCAATGCATTTAGACATTTTCGACAGGCTTTAAGCTGTTCGGCCTCATATCGCTCCAATGCGATTGGATGTAGTCCAGACAAGCCTCACGCCCTTTTTGTTCATGAACGACTGTCCAGCCGCTCGGCACATCGATAAAGCCGGGCCACAAGGAATATTGGCCCTCTTCATTGATGAGAACAAGGTATATGCCATCCGCATTTTCAAAAGGATTTGCCATTGCTTTTCCTCCTTCATTGATTCATTTCTTCCAATTTAGCTGCCAGAACCCGGCCAATGACTGCGAGCGGTTCCGGCTGACAGAGATCTTTATGGCGGCAGTCAATGTCGATTTGTTCAATTTGTCCATCAATATAAGGCTTCCACGAATCAGGTTCAATCGGGTCAAACCATTCAGGAATGATAGTTGATCTGAAAAACAGAACATTTCCGCGGAAGGTTTTCGGCTTATATGAGCCTAAAATGCCGACAGAATTGACATACGTATTCTTCAGATTTAAAATGACCGATTCATCCAAGCTCGCAAGCGCGCTGCCGTCACGGCGAAGAATCTCGATCGCTGTTTCAAAATCAAGCGGCTTGTCCCCTAAGCTGTCTGGGTCGTACCCGCCTAACGCGAGAAGGGCAATAAGCGCTTCTTCATCATCTGGTGCCTCTTTTATAGGAAGGAAGTGGTTTGGATAGGCGTCCAGCATAACCAATAGGGATACTTCTTCTCCTTGCTTTTGCAGCTGGGTGGCCATCGCTTGAACGACATTCCCGCCTAGGGACCAGCCTAGCAAATGGTACGGGCCTTTCGGCTGGATTGTTCTGATTTGTTCAATATAATCGGCAGCCATTTCGTCAAGTGTTTTTGGAAGCTCATCCCGCTGTCCGATTCCGCGTGCTTGCAAGCCGTAGATCGGATAATCTGTTCCTAAATTGGTCATCAAACCAGCATAGCACCAGCTGAGTCCGCCTGCGGGATGTACACAGAATAAAGGAAGCTTGTCTCCGCTTGTTCGGAGCGGCAGCAAAACATCAAGAGCGCTTTGGCTTGAACCCATCTCTAGTCTTTCGGCAAGCCCTGCCACAGTCGGCGCTTCAAATAGATTGCCAATGCTGAGTTCAACCCCGAGTGCTTCACGTATGCGGCTCATCAGCTGAACTGCAAGCAGGGAATGTCCGCCCAAATCGAAGAAACGGTCATCAATACCGACACGCGGCAAATGAAGCACTTCCATAAACAAGTCACAAAGGATTTCTTCCTGCGGGGTTCTCGGCCCGCGACCTGTCACCGCAGCAGCAAAATCTGGAGCAGGCAGCGCTTTACGGTCAAGCTTTCCATTCGGCGTCAGCGGCAATTCTTTCATCGTCACAAAGGCTGAAGGCACCATGTAATCCGGCAGTCTCTCGGCAGCATACCTCCGCAGTTCCGCCGTATCAAACGTTTCCTCCGAGGAAGGTATGACATAAGCTGCCAAACGTTTATCTCCCGGCTGATCCTCACGGACGATCACTGCCGCATCTTCCAGCTGTGAATGCTGAACAAGCGCGGCTTCAATTTCACCCAGTTCAATTCGGAAGCCCCGGATTTTCACTTGATGATCGGCACGGCCGACATAATCGAGAGAACCGTCAGCACGCCTGCGGGCTACATCTCCCGTGCGGTACATCCGTGTGCCCGGTGGTCCGAATGGGTCAGCGATGAAGCGTTCCGCCGTTAAACCGGGCCGTCCTAAATAGCCTCGGGCCAATCCGGCTCCTGACACATACAGTTCTCCAGCCACACCCGGCGGAACGGGCTGTAAACGCTCATCCAGCACATACACGCCTAGATCGGGAATTCCGCAGCCGATCAGGCTGTTTGCTCTTATAGCTGCAATATTCCGGTCTAATTCGATATAGCTGACATGCACTGTTGTTTCGGTAATACCATACATATTGATCAGTTTTGGCGCCTGTTCAGGATGGCGATGATACCAATCCTCTAAACGGCTGAGTTCAAGCGCTTCTCCGCCAAAAACAACATATCGAAGGCTGAGCGCCTGTCCAAGATCAGGCTGCTCCCTTTCCGCCTGCATAAACTGATAGAACGCTGATGGTGTCTGGTTCAAAATGGTCACACCCTCTTTTACCAGCAGACGCAGAAACGCTTCTGGAGATCTGCTAATGTCATGAGGCACGATAACAAGCCGTCCGCCGTGCATCAAAGGTCCCCAAATCTCCCAAACAGAAAAGTCAAACGCGTAGGAATGGAACATTGTCCACACATCGTCTGAACCGAAACGGAACCAGTGATCGGTCGCTCCAAACAACCTCGTCACATTTTGGTGAGGAATCATGACGCCTTTTGGAACGCCTGTTGAACCGGATGTATAAATAACATAAGCCGTGTTGAAAGGTGACAGCGGGCGAATTCTGTCCGTATGATCAGGATTCAGAGGACTATATGTTTTTAGTTTCTCGCATAATTCCGGATCATCCAGTACAATTTTCGGCACATTTTCTGCAGGCGGGATTTGATTTTCCACCTGTGAGCTCGTGATGATAATCGCAGGCCGGGCATCGTTCAGCATAAAAGCGATTCGGTCAGCCGGATAGTCCGGATCAAGCGGCAGGTATGCAGCTCCCGCTTTCAGTACCGCTAACAGTCCGACAGTCATATCCAAAGAGCGAGGCAATGCTAATGCCACAAATTGCTCCGATCCGACGCCTTTGCTAATCAGCAGCCGGGCAAGCCGGTTCGCCCTCTCATTCAGCTCCGTATAGCTCATCGCCTTATCTTTATACACGACAGCAATGGAATCAGGGCTCATCGCAGCTTGTTTCTCAAACAGCTCCGGGAGACACGCTTGCGGAATCTTTTCAGAAACACTTTGCCAATCCGTCGCCGTGATGCTGCGCTCCTCTGGTGCTAGAATATCCAGACTTCCGATTTTCTGGTCAGGAGCAGCCTCGGCAGCCTCAAGCAGCCGCAGAAGGCGATCAGCGAGAGCTTGAACAGTCTCACGTTTAAAAAGATCGGTGCTGTACTCAAGCAATCCTTCCAGTCCATTTGGTGTCCCGTCATCAAGACGGCTTTCACTGATTTCTAACGTTACATCAAATTTGGCAGATCCTACGCTATGAATGTGCAGGCTGCTTTCTGTACCAGGCAGGTTCAGCTCTGCGTCAGGCGTATTCTGGAACGCGAGCATGACTTGGAATAATGGATGCGTCGCCCGGGAGCGAACAGGATTGAGCACCTCTACAAGTCTCTCAAACGGCAGATCCTGATTTTCATAGGCTGCCAGATTCACTTCCCGCACTCTGTCCAGAAGCTCACGGAAACTCGGATCACCAGAGGTGTCTGTTCTGAGCACCAATGTATTGATAAACAGTCCCACAAGATCACCAAGCGCATCGTCATTCCGCCCTGCGATCGGGCTTCCAATCGGAATATCCGTTCCAGCTCCGAGCCTCGTCAGCAAGGCGGCAAGCCCTGATTGAAGCACCATAAACAGACTTACTCTATTGGCACGCGCCAGCTCCAGCAAGCGGCTGTGAAGCTCTGAGTCTATACGGAAATGGATTGTATCTCCCTGATGACTCGGCTCAGCCGGACGTGAATAATCAGTTGGCAGTTCGAGCTGATCGGGCAGGTCTTCCAGTCTCTCTTTCCAGAAAGCTAGCTGACCGGCAATCAAACTGTCTGGATCATGCTCGCTTCCGAGCAGACTTTGCTGCCAGAGCGCATAATCCGCATACTGCACAGCAAGCGGTGTCCATTCGGGGGCTCTCCCGTGACAACGGGCGGTATAAGCAGCAGCCAGATCACGAGTCAGAGGGGTCAATGACCATCCGTCTCCGACAATATGGTGCACGAGCAGCAGCAGCACGTACTCATCGGGACCGATAACAAAGAGCTCGGCACGGAAAGCAGGCTCAGCTGCAAGGTCAAAGCTGTAGCGAGCAGCAGCGGCAAGCCTCTTAGAAAGCTCCTCCTTCTTTATTTCTGTAACATATAAATCAGGACGGGCTTGATCGGCGTCTAAAATATGCTGATAAGATGTCCCCTGTGATTCAGGGAAAATGGTCCGAAGGCTTTCATGGCGGCTGATGAGATCATACAGTGCCGCTTGCAGCGCTTCTTTGTTCAGTTCACCTGAAAGACGGACGGCAACCGGGATATTATAAGTAGGACTTGGCCCTTCCAGACAATGGAGGAACCATAGCCGGCGCTGTGCAAAAGAAAGCGGAATGTTCTCGGGACGTTCAGCTCTTTGCAAAGCGGGACGGACACTCTGCGCCTGGTCAAGATGTGCAGCAAGTCCGGCAACTGTCGGTTCGTCAAAGAGCTTGGCGATGCCCAGCTCAGCTCCCATCGTCTCACGAATTCGGCTCATCAAACGGGCGGCAAGGAGAGAATGGCCGCCCAGCTCGAAGAAACTGTCATCAATACCTACGCGTGCAAGACCTAGAACCTCTGCAAACAGATCACACAGTATCTCTTCTTGAGGCGTTCGAGGTCCCCGGTCAGTGACAGATGCGCTAAAATCGGGTGCCGGCAATGCTTTCCGGTCTAGCTTGCCATTAGGTGTTAATGGCAGTTCATCGATCTCCACAAATGCCGCAGGCACCATATAATCAGGCAGACTGGCACCAACATAACGGCGAAGCTCAGCAATATCTAGAGCTGAAGAAACAACCAGATACGCCACTAATCGTCTATCTCCCGGCTGATCCTCTCGAACGACAACCGCAGCCTGTTCAATTTGCGGATGTTTAGCAAGCACGGCATCAATTTCTCCAAGCTCAATGCGGAAACCGCGAATCTTGATTTGATGATCGGCCCGCCCAATGTAATCCAGAGACCCATCCGCACGCCAGCGGGCCTGATCTCCGGTCCGGTACATCCGTGTGCCCGGCGGTCCGTACGGATCAGCAACAAAGCGCTCCGCCGTTAAATCAGGGCGTCCTAAATATCCGCGGGCCAAGCCGGTTCCGGCAATATAGAGCTCCCCAACAATGCCTGGCGGAACGGGCTGCAAACTATTATCGAGCACATATACCTGTGTATTCCAAATCGGCTTTCCGATCGGAGGCACACCCTGCACACCTTTTTCGAGAAAAGCTGCCGCAGACCAAATGGTTGTTTCAGTAGGCCCGTATAAATTAGTTACTGGACAATCAAGTGCCTGCAAGGCCTGCAAAAGTCCGCTTGGAAGCGCCTCTCCCCCGACAAGCACCCTGAGCTCCCGAAGTTTCTCAGGTTCGTTTGTGACCAACGCATGCCACAGGGTCGGCGTGGCCTGCATAATCGTTATATCAAAATATTCAATCATTTTAGCTAATGCCTGCGGCTCGCGGATTGTTTCTTTTTGAGCAACAACAATACTCGCTCCGCTGATAAGCGGGAGGAACAATTCCAAAGCAGAAATATCAAAAGCGACGGTCGTCACAGCCAGCAGCCTGTCTTGTTTATTGAGAGAAAATCTCTCCTGCATAGACAGCAGAAAATTACTTAAACTTTTCAGCGTGACAACAACACCCTTTGGCCTTCCTGTTGATCCTGATGTATAGATGATATACGCCGGATGAACAAGAGATACATGTACATTTGGATTGTCGGCAGAATAACGCTTCACAATTTCTTTTGTCACAGGCTGATCCAGCACAAGCTGCGGCGCCGTTATATCATCAGGCAAAGTGGCTGCTATTTCCTCAGTCGTTATCATGCATGATGGCTTCGCATCCTTCAGCATGTATGAAATTCTGTCGGCTGGAAACTCCGGATCAAGCGGAAGATAAGCAGCGCCAGTCTTTAGTACGGCAAGCATTGCAGCTACCATCTCGGAAGACCGCGGCAGAGCCAAGGCGACAAACTGCTCCGGGCCAAGACCTTTTTCTATCAAAAGATGCGCAAGGCGGTTTGCTTGTTCATTCAGCTCTTGATAGCTTAATTGAATGTGATCGCAAATCAGGGCGATACGTTCAGGCGAACGTTTTGCCTGCTCCTCAAACATATCCGGAAGGCTGAGCAGCTGCTCGGGTTTTGCTGTCTCATTCCATTCGCTTATGACCCGTGCTTTTTCTGCCGGCAAAAGAAATTCCATTTGCCCAATCAGCATGTCCTCACCGGCTGATGCCATTTGTAAAAGCTGTAAGATCCGCTGTTGATGCACCTTTATTTCTGACTCGCTGTACACTTCAGGATTGGCATCCACATCAATTCGCAGCCCGCTTCCGTCTGTCCTGTCATAGACATTTATCGACAAATCATCAACAGGACCGGCTGAAAGATTGTGCGTGGTCCCACGGGCTCCGGCAAAGTCGAGACCGTAATCAAAAGGCATCAAATTAATTTGCGGGCCAAATAATCTATGATTTTCTCCTATTAGTTTCAGATCCCGCCGCAGTTCCTCATGGCGGTATTTATGATGCTGCCGGATACTGCGGATTTCCCGGGAAATCTGCAGCACAAGCTCAGAAAAGCTCATCGAAGGACTCACAGACAGCCTCAGCGGGAGAAGATTCATCACCATAGCCGGAACATTCAAGGATGCCGATCCCATCCGTCCCATCATGGGCAGTCCGAGCACAACATCCTCAGAGCCGGTCATGCGGTGTACATAAGCAGCTGATACCGCAATCACGACTTCATGCCAGCTTCCGGCATAATAGCGCGCCGCTTCTTTCAATGCGTTTACATCTGATGGCGGCAAATAAACAGTCTGGCGCAGAAAGCTTTTTGAGGTTCTCGGCGCCCGTTCTGCCAAACTGACAACTTCAGGCCTGTCCGCAAAACGATTCAGCCAGAATTGACGATCCTCTTCATATGTATCAGACGAGCGGTACTCTGCGTCCTCCGCCAAAATATCCTGCAAAGAGCCGAAGGAACGATCATCAGCGTACCGCCCTCCTGCAAGTGCAGTATAGGCATGTGCAACCCGCTGGGCGATCAGAGAAAATCCAAAGCCGTCGATCGCAATATGGTGAATGCGCTGATACCAAAAGAAACGCTGAGGCCCGGCTTTAAACAAAGCTTCGCGGAACAACGGGTCATGCTGTAAATCGACCGGCTTTGCCAAGTCAGCTTTCATCCAGTTTAAAGCGGTCTTTTCCGGATTAGGTTCAGAGCTGACGTCAATGACATGGAGCTGTACATCCGGTGATGGATTCATCATCTGCCAAGGCCCGTCCATATCTTCACCAAAGCGGACATGAAGTGATTCCGCTTCTTTTATGACGTGCCGTAAAGCTTTTTCAAAAAGAGAAATATCGATTGGGCCGTTGATTTCTATATATTCGGCTGTATTGTAGATTGGATTGTCCGGATCAAGCTGCTGAGCAAACCAAATACCGCTTTGCTCTCCGGTTAAAGAATATTGAAGATCTTTTGTATCAGGCATCCGTCTTTTTACCTCCTTTTATAAATAGTCCGCGTTTGGCAACACTCTCTCAATGCGGATTGAAAGCAATTTCTGCCATTCTTCTATCGTCGGCCGTTCAGCCAGTTCGACGAATGTCACCTCGGCTCCTTCACGGCGCCATTGTTCCACTAATGTCATGATCCTTACAGAATCAAGTCCCCTATTCAGTAAGTCCTCATTATCTGCAATGTCATCAGGAGATTCTTGTAGAAGCTCAGCAATTTGTGTGCGAATACTCTCGCAGGTAAATCTATCTTTTTCAGCTTTTTCTGATGGCTTCTGAGCCGCAGAAGGCGTATGTTTCAGCTGATCAAGCAAGCTGTCGGTCATCACCGTAAACGCACAGCGCCCAGCCGCATAATTAAGCGCCATTTTATGCTTGTCCTCAGAAAAATCCGCAACTGCATCAGCAACAAAAAATGCTTCGATGTCTTCCATAAACGCTTCACATGCTGTAACGAGACAGCCAATATGAGCATAAATCCCAGAGATGATCAGCTGATCACGCCCCTGTTCACGCATGATCTCAAGCAGATTCGTTCTCTTAAATGCGCTGTATCTCCATTTTGTCAATACGAGATCATCGTCTTCCGGTGCAAGCTCGGCCACAATTTTTTCCTCGTAAGGACCGCTGCTTAATCCAGGTCCCCAAAAATCAGTCAGCAACGCCCGGTCCTCCGGATTTTGACTGCCGGGCTGCGCTGTGTAGACAACAGGTATTCCGAGCTGAACACATTGATCCTTCAGCTTGCGTATATTTGCTGAAAGCTCTGTTATCGGAGACGCTCCTGCTGTAAACGCGTCGACAAAATAGTTTTGCATATCGTGTATTAAGAAGACTGCCCGATTTGGATCAGGCACCCATGATACTTTGTTTGTTGGCATATCAGACGCTGTCGGCATTTGATACGGCTGAATGGCAGGAATAGCCATTTGAACACTCCCTTTCAAATCGTTTCTATTTTTTTGAACCTGCAAGAAGTTTTTCGGCGATCGTTTCGCGAAGCGCCTTTTTGCTTACCTTTCCTACCCCTGTCTGCGGGAAGGTCTCAACAAATTCAATCCGGTCTGGAATTTTATACGCTGCAAGCCCGCGTTCTCTTAGAAAAGCTTTGAGCTCTGCGGCTTTCGGCGCTTGATCCCGGGGAATAATGAACACACAAGATCTTTCACCAAGAAATTGGTCAGGCATTGATACCATCGCCGCATCATGCACAGCCGGATGCGCCAGAAGATGATTTTCAACCTCTTCCGCCGCCACTTTTTCTCCGCCGCGGTTGATTTGATCCTTTGCCCGTCCTTCCACGACAATATAGCCATCGGGTGTCAATCTCACTAGATCGCCAGTGCGGTAAAAACCGTCGTCGGTAAACGAAGCCGCATTGTGCTCATCAGCCTTATAGTAACCCCTGATCGTATACGGTCCCCGTGTCAGCAGGTGACCCGTTTCACCAGGTTTCACGTCACGATCCTGATCATCCCACACACGTATTTCATCGTAAGAAGACATCGGCTTACCCTGGGTATTGACAATAACTTCCTCTGGGTCATCAAGCCTTGTGTAATTAACGAGCCCTTCTGCCATTCCGAAGACCTGCTGCAAGGTGCAGCCGAATACAGATTTCACTTTGCGCGCGGCTTCAGCGCTAAATTTCGCGCCGCCTACCTGCAGCACTTGAAGGCTTGATAAATCGTCATCTCGTGAGGCAGCAGCGTCCATCCATACCATTGCAAGCGGCGGGACAAGAGCTGTCATTGTTACCTGTTCCCGTTCAATCAAAGGGAACGAGTCGTCCGGACTCGGAGAAGGAGATAAAACCACTTTTCCTCCAGCGTATAATACGCCTAGCACCCCTGGTGAGCTCAGCGGGTAATTGTGCGCCATCGGCAATGCGGCCAAGTACACAGTGCTGTGATCAAGCCAGCAAACCTCCGCGCTCATCCGCAGGCTGTATATGTAATCATCATGGGTTCGCGGTATCAGTTTCGATAAGCCGGTGCTTCCTCCAGAAAGCTGTAGGAACGCCACATCCGAAGATTTTACTTCAGGCAGCTCGCCAGGTTCTGTATGCAATGCCTCAAGCGGCTGGAATTCCTCCGCCTCACCTGCGACAATGACGTGTTTCAAGGACGGCAGCTTGCTTCGAACCTGTCTGGCAAGTGTACGGTAGTCAAATCCCGAATGGGAATCGGGGATAATATAAGCCTCCGCTTCAGCAAACTCGCAAAAATATGTAATCTCACTGCTTCGATGAGAAGGCAGTGCAAAGACCGGGAGCGCTCCCAGCCGAAAAAGTGCAAAGATGACTTCAAAAAACTCCGCGATATTCGGCAGCTGCACGACTACACGATCCATTGGTTTAATACCGAGCTTTTGCAATCCGGCTGCCAGACGGTCAGCCCTTGTGTCAAGCTCTTGATAGCTCCAATGGGTGTCCCCGCATGTAATCGCGATTCGATCGCCATGTTTGGCAGCCCGGTCTCTTAACATGTCTCCAAAAGTCTCACCGGCCCAGCAACCGTTCTCCCGGTACTTTTCCGCAAACTCCTTAGGCCACGGCGTAAATCCATTCAGCATGCTGTTTCCCTCCTGCAATTATTTCTGATCATATGTGATTGACACCCATTGCGCGAAGCATCGTCCGAAACTTTGCGGATGTCTCCTGAAGCTCGTCCTCTGCTTTTGATCCGGCTACAACACCGGCCCCTGCAAAAAGACGAAGTGAGCGTTCTTCAGCCTCTGCACACCGAATCGTAACGATCCATTCGCCATCGCCTGCATCGTCACACCAGCCTACCATGCCAGTGAAGAAACCGCGGTCAAAAGGTTCAATTTCACGGATGGCTTCTCTTGCAAGGTCAGTCGGTGTACCGCAGACTGCCGGCGTAGGATGAAGCGCGGCGGCTAGCTCCAGCGAGGTTACAGTCGGGTCAGAAAGCTCTCCTTTAATGACACTGGACAAATGCCACATCGTCTCCGTTTGGATCAGCGAAGGCTTTTCCGGAACGTCCAGCGTCCGGCAAAAAGGCCGCAGCCCGGCGGCAACCGCATCAGCCACAACAGCATGCTCATGAAGATCCTTTGCGGAAGAAAGCAATTCATCGGCCCGGCGCTGGTCCTCAACAGGATCATCACTGCGAGGTCTAGATCCCGCTAACGGATTGGATACCACCTGAGTTCCCATTCTCGAAACGAGAAGCTCCGGACTTGCACCGAGTAATGTCCGATGGGAAGATGAATCATCTTGGCCGGATACATCGGCTGCAAAAGTATAACCATGCGTATTATGCCGCGCCAGATGGTGAAGCAGTTCACCCGTTTGAATCGCTTCAGGTGATGTCAGATGCAGCGATCTGGACAGGACGATTTTGCTGAGTGTGCCGTCAGCAATGCTTGCCAATCCTTGTTCTACACCTTTTTTATAGTCCTCCGGTGCAGGAACAGGCTGTATATGATATGTATGTTCCGGCTGCTGTTCCATCTTGGCATCACCGAATTGAAGCGGTCCCGACCACCGTACCTCCTCCGGAACGACGAGCCGGGGCGGTTTTAAATAATCAAATGGAACAGCTCCCACAACAACCGGACGGCTTTGCCCCAATTGCTTTGCTTTGTTTAGCGCCTCAGCAATGCGGCCGGGTAAGGTTTCTAATTGGTTTTGGCCGTCTGCATCCGGCACGGCTTCACTTATTCCTTTTCCAAGCAACACACGATGAGGGGAAGCCAAGAAAAAAGCGCCCGGCTGATACTCATGAAGCAAATGCTCCGCCTTCGTTTCAGATATAACGTTTTGTTCCAACATCTTCATAAACCTCCTTTGAGTTAACTTATACGCCTAAGGTCGCGCCGCCATCTACACATAAATTATGCATCGTAATATGGCCTGCCTGCTCAGAAACCAAAAAGAGCACGGCATCCGCAATATCCGAGGGCTGGGCCAGTTTTTTGAGCGGAATTCCCGTTTTAAATGTATCAAGCGATCCTTTGATGACTTGTTCTGCCCCATTTTCATCAGCCCATAAAGACCACTGCATGTCTGTTTCCGTTGATCCGGGAGAAACAATATTGCAGCGAATGTTGTATTCTGCAAGCTCAAGGCCAAGGCACTTTGTAAACATCACGGCCGCTGCCTTTGATGAGGCGTATGCCGCCATAGATGTCCTTGGCACACCGGCTGCATTTGATCCTACTGTTACAATCGAACCGGATCTGCGGTTCATCATATATTTGCTGACTGAGCGCGACGCGTTAAAAACACCAGTCGAATTCACTGAGAAAGTGGCCTCCCATTCCTCATCACTGAGAGAATGAATCAGCCCGGGCCGAAGCACGCCCGCTACGTTCACCAATATGTCAATCGGGCCCATGTCACGTTCGATTCGAGCCGTGATATCGTCAATCGCCGCACTGTCTCTCACATCCGCCGGAAAGGCTTCGGCACGGCATCCCTCCGCTTTGAGGCTGTTCACGACTTTTTCAAGCTTTTCTGGATTGTAATCAACCGCAGCAATGTGTGCTCCTTGACCGGCAAGCGTCCGCGCTACAGCTTCACCTATTCCTTGGGCGGCCCCTGTAATCAATGCGATCTTGCCTTCTATACCTCTTACCTTCATTTCATCATTTCCTTTCTTCGCTTTTAACGCCAAAAAGGGCATGTCGCGAAAAAGACTGCTTCACCTTACTATTAACCGCAATCTATTGATAATGATTATCATTATCAATTATAAAAATAATCATATCCAAATGTCATCCGACAGTCAAATATAATTTTTGTGACAAATATGGGAGCTGAGGCAATGCTCAGCTCATTGAAATGTGCGGGCCGTCAGGGTGAAGCGCGAAACGCAAAGCCCTGCTGGCCAAAACAGGAAGAACCGAAATATGTCCTTCTCCTGAAAACTCGCAAAATTCTGTCCGTACGCCTTTTTCAGCCAAAGCGGACAGCCGCTCGTAAAGCTCCTTCGCGTTATCGTTCATTCGGCATTTATGATGCTTTTCCAATTCTCCTGCCGCTAGCAGAATATTGACAGGCTGCTCGTTTTTCTTTAAACAGGAAGCGAAACGCTCAGCTTCCTTTTCAATAAATGGTTTGTTCCAATGAATGGACGGACTGCCTGCGATATACGTTTGGAATGCATCCGGTTTCGTTAAGAGCACCTGCAAAACGAAGAGCCCGCCAAGAGAGTGGCCAAAGATTGTTTGTCTGTTTCTGTCAATCTCATAATCTTGTTCAATCTCTGGTTTGAGGTCCTCTTCAATAAATCTTAAAAAGTCCCCCGCTCCTCCATGCTCCGGCCATTCTTTGCCGTCAGGCCTTACCGGCAGCTCCGAGGAAGACGTAGGCATTGTAAAATCCCGGTGGCGCGCAGAAGAAAACGGTTCTATTGTGTCATAGCCAATACCGACAATCACAGCGGGAATTACCCCTGTTTTCTCAGGACGGCGCCCCTGTACCCGAACAGCTTCCGACATTGTACCGAAGATAGAATTGGCGTCGAGCAGATAAATAACCGGATAACCAGAAGGCGGCGGCTCCGTGCTCGGCTTTGAGATAAAGATTTGATAGCCGCGGCTGCCATTGCGTGAAGACATTTTACGCACTTCCGTTCCCGGAATGGTAAATGCGTTGCAGGTCCCGCCTTTAGCCCCATCTGTATTTTTCTCAATCATGCAGTACGACATTCCTCTCTGTTAAAGCTGGCTGCATTTATGATAATGATTTTCACTATCAACTAGACAACTCAAATAATAGGTTTTCTGGCAAACAAAGTCAACTTTTTCCTTAATAAAAAAGGCACCTTCTCTAAATAAGGTACCTGATGACTAGCAATATGGAAATAAAAACCTGAAAAAGGTGCTGATTATACCGCATTCACTAGAACTTTAATCCCATGTAAATCTCTGATTCTTCCAAGGGTCGCCTCTCATATGATAGCCGTTCTGCTCCCAAAAACCGGGATGATTTTCTTTCGTAAATTGGATGCCGCGCAGCCACTTAGCGCTTTTCCAAAAATACAAATGAGGAAACACTCCCCGCAGCGGGAAGCCGTGTTCAGGCGTTAAAGGTTCGCCGTTATGCGCATAAGCGAGCAGTGATGTTTCAGCCAAAAAGTCATCAAGCGGCAGATTTGTCGTCCAGCCCTCTTCCGCGTGTAAAATGACATAGCCCGCCTCTTCTTTTACACCGGCTTTCTCCGCAATATCCCGTGTACTTACCCCCTGCCAAACGTTATCAAGCCGCGACCAGCCGGTTACGCAATGGATGTCATTTTCCGATTCGCACTGAGGAAAGGCTTTTATATCTTCAAAGCTTAAAAGCATCGGATGATCAACCAATCCGTATACTTGCAAATTCCACTTCGTCATATCCTCATAATACGGAACGTTTCCCGTATGAAGCACAGGAAACGAAGTCGTCACATTTTGATTGGGCGGCACTCTTCCTGACTGATCGGCCTGTTTTATTCTTCCGAAATACACGTAAACCCTCCTTTTGTTAACCTAAATGATATTCATGTTGACAATCATTCGGATCTTTATTACTCTATGATTGTGTATGTAAACCTAAGGGGGAACAACGATGAAACAACATAAACTTCGTGCGGGTGATATGGCGCTGATCGGCATGTTCGCCGCACTTATGGCTGTCGGCGCCAACATTACATCAGTCGCGCCCTTTTTGCAAGTTGCCGGCATTCCGCTGTCGATGCAGCCGTTTTTCTGCCTCTTGGCGGCTCTGCTTCTCGGCAGCAAACGCGCTGCTATCGCAATGCTTGTATATGCGCTTGTCGGATTGGCCGGGGCACCAGTGTTCGCTCAGTTTTCCGCGGGCTTCGCACCATTTGCAGGTAAAAGCGGCGGCTTCATTATCTCATACATTCCGGCAGCATTTGCAGCTGGATGGTTAGTAGAACGCAAAATCCAGCCAAGTAAGATCCGTTTTCTGCTTGCTTCTTTTACCGGAACGGCCATTATGTATATCATCGGCACCACCTATATGTATCTTGCGCTGAAGCTGTGGATTCATACACCGATGAGCTACAGCACGGTTTGGGGCTTTATGACTTGGTTTATGGTAAAAGACACGGTGCTGGCTGTGCTGCTGTCGTTTATCGCACCTGCGATCTACCGCTCTATACATAAAGCAACCGGCTTTAACAGACATCAAATATCGTCCACTTAAAAACCGTTCCAATGAGCGGTTTTTTAAAATGATAAACGAAAAAGGCTCTCCCGTTAAGGAGAGCCTTTTTTCTATAAGACAAGCGCCGCAATCCAGCCAAAAATAACAAGCGGAATGTTATAAAAGATAAATGTCGGCACACAAGTGTCCCAAATGTGGTGATGCTGTCCGTCCGCACTCAGACCTGAAGTCGGCCCAAGTGTACTGTCGCTGGCAGGTGAACCGGCATCACCAAGCGCGGCAGCCGCTCCGATAATCGCAATCGTTGCCATCGGGCTGAATCCGAGCTGCATACATAGAGGCACAAAGATCGTTGTGATCACCGGAATCGTTGCAAAAGATGAGCCGATTCCCATAGTAATCAGCAATCCGACAATCAGCATCAGCAATGCGCCCATTGACTGGCTGTGCCCAATAATACCAGCTGATGTTTTGACCAATGACTCGACATCTCCAGTTTTTGTCAAGACATTTGAGAATCCGGCTGCAACAAGCATAACAAATCCGATAAAGGCCATTAATACCATACCGTCAGTAATCAATGAATCCGCCTCGTCACGTTTCATTACACCGCTGACAAACAGGATAATCAGGCCGGCCAGCGCCCCCATAATCATCCCTTCTACTCCCAAGGTCTGCGATAAATAAAGCTGGACGCCGAGTGACACTACAATGGCGAGAACCGCGATTCCCAGACTTTTTTTCGTATATGGAGATGGTTTCACACCTGAGATTTCTTTTGTTTCATACACTTTTGGTTTGCGATAAACGATTACTGATAAAATCAAACCGACAACCATGCCTGCAACCGGTATGATCAGCGCGTACGGAATATCGCCAAGCGGAACGTTTAAACCCGCATCAGCCATGTTGTCCTTCAGCATGCCTTGGAAAATCTGGCCGAAGCCGACAGGCAGCAAAATATAAGGAGCCGTTAAGCCGAACGTAATCACACATGCAATCAGCCTGCGGTCCATTTCAAGCTCATTAAAGATTTTCAAAAGCGGCGGTATCAGCACAGGAATAAATGCGATGTGAACCGGTACCACGTTTTGCGAAAAACAAGCTACGATTAAAATAATCAGTACAATGAGCACTTTAGACAGTGCCTTTTTTCGTGTATCTTCTTTATTTCCAATTAATTTCACAGAAGCTTCCACCATAGCATCCGGAAGACCTGTTTTCGTTAAAGCCGCAGCAAACGCACCTAGCATAGCGTAGCTGACTGCAACGGTGGCATTTCCGCCGAGCCCCTCTGTAAAGGCTTTAACCGTTTCACCAAGGCCGAGTCCTCCTGTTAAGCCGCCGGCCAAGGCACCTATGATTAAAGCAATAACTATATTGACACGCAGAAGGCTTAAGACAAGCATAAGCAGTACTGCGATGACGACTGCATTCATGATACCCCTCCAAAAATCCTTTAGTTTGCTAATGTAGTAGATAAATAAAGTACGAACGTATCGTATCATATCATAACACTTTAGTCAACTAAAGATTTTGGAGGAGAAAAACCCTGCCGCGAAATCGCAGCAGGGCTGTATTTGTTATGCTTTTGTGTGTTCTTCCGCTGTAAATCTTTCTGCCAGCGTAGCCAGTGTCCTTGCCATGACGCCGGTTGCACCGGACGGACCGAAGCAGCTTGTTTTACTTGAAGTTGCTGTGCCTGCAATATCAAGATGGACCCAAGGTGTCGTTTCAGCAAACTCACCAAGAAACGTTCCTGCCATAATCGCATGGCCTTCTCGTCCCGGTGAATTGTTTAAATCTGCCATTTGGCTGTTTTTCACACGTTTTTTATCCTTTTCTGTAATCGGCAGCTGCCAGATGGCCTCACCACACTCTTCCGCAGCTTCAGCCACCTGCTGATAAAAGCTCTCGTTATTTGTCATGGCGCCGGTTGTTTCTGTGCCCAATGCCACAACAACGCCGCCAGTGAGTGTTGCCACATCAACAAGAACAGACGCGCCATGCTGTTTCGCATATGTAAGGCCGTCTGCAAGCACAAGCCTTCCTTCTGCATCCGTATTAAGGATTTCAATCGTTTTTCCGCTTAATGACACGATGACATCGTCAGGCTTCATCGCCCCGCCTGAAATCATGTTGTCGGTTGACGGAATGACAGCCAGCACATTTTGCTCTGGACGAAGTTCGCCGATCGTTTCCATAGCACCAAGGACCGCTGCCGCTCCTCCCATATCGGATTTCATGCCGACAATTCCTGTTTTGGTTTTAATAGAGTAACCGCCTGTGTCAAAGGTAATTCCTTTTCCGACAAGTCCGATAACATTTTCCCATTCCTTTTTGCCCTGATACTTCAAGACAATCATTTTGGGCGGTTCGGCAGAGCCTTGGTTTACCGCAAGGATTCCGCCCATACCGAGCTCTTCCATATCCGATTTCTCCAATATTTCACACTCAAAATCATATTTCGCCGCAAGCTCGGACGCATATGAAGCCAGGTCAGTTGCTGTCAGCATATTTCCCGGCATATTCACAAGCGTTCTTGCCGAATTTGTGCCCTGCCCGTATGCCTGGCCGACAAGAAGCCCGGCCTGCACTTCTTGTGTATCTTCATCTGTGACGACATAGATGGATTCAAGCTGTTTATCCGGCTCATTTGATTTGTGCTTATAATCCTGCACCTCATAAGAAGCAAGCAGGCAGCTCTCAGCTAATGCGTGAGCGGCATCCGCTGCGGGCACTTCTTCACAAATAAATGTGTCAAGCAGTACGGCAGCCTCTTGTTTCCTGTCTTTATGAATGGCTTGAAAAACATGGGCAAAGCTTTCCTTCGCCTCTTCAAATGAATAATTCGCCTCCCTTCCCAAACCGACAAAATAAATACGTTTCATACCAGCGGAGGACGGAGGGAATACTTTTGATACTTGATTCCGTTTGGCAGAGACATCACCGTCTTTCAGAAGCTGAGTCAGATGGCCTTCCAGTTTTTCATCAATTTCCTTTGCTTTGCCTGTCAGCTGACTTTTTTGAAAAAGTCCGACCACTAGGGTTTCAGTATGCTCTAATTGTTGAACCGCATAAAACATAAGGCTTACACTCCTAACGTAATGGGTATTTGTAATGAACAATGGTATAATAGGAAATACATTCTTTCCTTACATTTATTTTATCAAACAACAGACGAAGACCTGCTTTTTTCTTTTGTAACACGAAAGATTTTCATATAGAAAGGATGTCGCCTATGGAATTTTTTATGAATTTTCCTTTATTATCAAGCCTTGCTGCCATTATCTTTGCACAAGTCATTAAAGTGCCGATACAATTTATCGTATCCAGAAAACTGGACTGGTCGCTGGTGACAAGTACAGGCGGCATGCCGAGTTCCCATTCCGCGGCTGTGACGGCGCTTTCTACAGGCGTAGCCTTAGAGCATGGATTAGGTTCCTCTCTCTTTGCGGTTTCAGCCATTTTTGCAGTCATTACCATGTTTGACGCAACCGGCGTCAGACGTCATGCCGGCGAGCAGGCAACAGTCATTAATAAGCTTGTGATTGATTTTAACCGTTTTGTGAATGAAGCAAAAGATTTCCCGAAAGCTGAAGAGAAAGAAAAACAAAAAAAGCTGAAAGAGCTTCTCGGCCATCAGCCAATCGAGGTCTTTTTTGGCGGATTGACAGGAATATTATTAACACTGGCACTGGCATATTTTTTTCTGTAAAAAAACAACGCTTCAGCCGCAGCTGGAGCGTTTTATTCTTTCACGGTTTTGTATTGATTTCTGAACACCTGCAATGATTTTGTTTCATTAAGCTTTACCAGTTCATCCTCAGTGACTTTTCCGGTGCCCTTCTTAATTACATACACATCTAGGGTTTTTTTGCCCCATTCATTGTAGACATCATGAACCGTTTCAAAGTACAAATCAATGCGGTTTCCCTTGATGGCCGATCCTGTGTCCGCAACGACGCCCAAACCGTAGTTCGGGATGAATAAAATGGTGCCGATCGGAAAAACGGATGGATCGGCGGCAACCGTAGAGTATAAATCTCTTTTCACTTTAACACCTGAATATGTAAGCCCGTATAATGGATCTCCAGGCTTTTTACCCGTCGATTCGACTCCCGCTGTGTAGCCTGTAGCCGTTACTTTCCGTGCCGGATATTCGTCCCAGTCAAAGGCTTTTTCCAATGATTTGTCTTTTGCTTTGTCTGCAGCGGACATCGTTTTTTCGTGTTTCTGCTGCAATGCTTTTAACGTCAGTCCAGTATTCTTCGAGTGCTTCTCATTATTTTCTTGCACCCATTTTGATAAGTCCTTCGCCTCTACTCCTGATACGGCTAAATATGTCGTGGCAAACGCGAGCAGAAATAAACAGGTCATCAGCAAACGTCTGAGCATTTTCAACATTATTCACCTCTCCTCCGAATCATTGTTCCCACATAGCGGGAACAATATTCAAAATGGTGAATGTGCTGAAGGCACAAAAAAAGCTTTCTTTAGAAAGAAAGCCGCATTAAAACATCTGATATCCTCTTTTTCTGAGCATGTTGATCGCTATACCTGATACAATGGCGCCGGCCAGACCGCTGGCTAAAATCAATACATCTGCAGCAGCTAACGATACGACTCTCTGAAACAGGCCGGCAAAGGATTCGCCTGGTGATTGAATATAGCTGATCAGCTTTTCCTTACTGATAATGAAAAGGCATACAATTGGATAAATCACAGCCATAATCCAGGACATTCTCAGCAGCATGTTTAATAAGAAACCGATTCCAAAAAACAAAACAAAAAATAAAACAATTGAGATGATAACGACTGGCAGACTAATCAAAACCCCACCCCCTGCGTTACTTTTAGTGTACCGCGGGGGCTTTTAAAAAGTCAACGGCTGGAAAATGAAGGACTGTCTTTACCTGTCCCCTGACATGACGGACAAGTTTCTGAACCGCCGAGGATTAATTGAAAATACCCTTTCCCTGAGCAAAACGGGCATGCCTGTGAAGTGGTTGTCGTTGCGGTTTTCATCTTAGCATCACCTTTTTCTTAATTTTCAGATAATAATACCATATCAAGCTGTCAATGATAAAGTCAGATCATGTGACAAATCTTTTGATGTAAGCGGAAACATTTTTATTTTGCTCTTGTTCTCTTTTTATTTTGGCGTTTTTTAATAAAACAAAACCCGCGGAGCGCGGGTTTTTAGAAAAACTTAAATTTGCCTTTTTTCAGTGTGAGTCCGAGTCCGCCGATTAAAAACAGCGAACGGTTATCGATGACTTTTTTCATAAAAGAAGCCGGGGTGCCTTTCAGTTTTCTTCCGTACACGACTCCGACCGCATTATGCTCGCCGAGAGAAGCCACCGTTCCTTTTATGTCAGGTTTGAATTCTTCAAGCTCGCCGCCCTTAATGAGTTTTGCAATGTTTTTAGCGACCGTAGTTCCCTGCTGCATCGCGATTTGGGCGGTCGGCGGATAAGGACGGTCAGTGTCTTCATTGATAAACAGCGAGCTGTCGCCGAGAATAAACACGTTGTCATGTCCGGGCGCGCGAAGATCAGGATTGACTTTCACCCGGCCGCGCATATTTTCAAAGCCGGCTTCTTCAACAATCGGATGTCCGCGGACACCTGCTGCCCACACCACTGTTTGCGATTTGATTTGCTCTGGTTCCTCATCTTTTTTGCCGACTGTGACTCCTTCTGCAGTACACTCTTGAACCGCCGTGCCGATTTTAAACTCAACGCCATTCTCCTCAAGATAGTGAACAGCATAATCGACAAGCTCGGGATCAAAGCCCGGCAATACGGTCGGCGCTGCTTCTACACAGATAATGCGTACAAGACTTCTGTCAACGTCATACTCCTTGCAGAGCTCCGGCACACGGGCAGCCAGTTCGCCAAGGAATTCAATACCCGTAAATCCGGCTCCTCCGACAACGATTGTTAACCTGTCCGGCCGTTTTTCAGCTTCAATGTTGTAAGTCGCAAATTGCAGCTCAATATGTTCCCGTAGCACACGAGATGTATTGATATTGGCGATCGGAAACGCAAATTCTTTTAAGCCTTTAATGCCGAACGTTTCAGGTACCGCTCCGAGGCCGATAACTAAATAATCGTACTGCAGCTCCCCATTGGCAAGCACCACTTTCTTCTCGTCTATTTTGATTGCCTTCACGGTATCCTGTACAAAATTGACACGTGACTGGTTAATTACATCTTTTATCTGATAACGGCAGCGGTCATGATGGAGCGTGCCGGCGCTCGCTTCGTGCATCCATGTTGTTTCATAATGATAATTGTGTTTATTCACAAGCGTAATATCAGCATCATTCGGACCGACATGCTTCGTCAGCCTTGTCACTGTCATCAATCCGCCATAACCTGCACCTAAAATCACGATTTTGGGCTTATTCAATGCCATCACATCCACCTTCTCTTTTTTTTGCTGTTAGACGCATATAAAAATCATCATTTGTGTTATCTTCAGCTTATTGGCAGGATTTTATGAAATATATTGAAAAGTTTTTTTGTGAAGTCCACACCCATAGCACTACTATCATGTTTATCCGGCTGGTTCATGAAACATTCAGAAAAAAGATGAATTCATTTTTTTCTTATCGTATCGGCCTGCGGGCATATGATCAAGAATGAATGCGCATACAATGTACCGCGAATTTTTCTGCTGACTCGTCAATTTTAAGAGCAATATGGTATAATTAATAACAATTTTCATTTAGGAGGCAATTTTCGTATGCGAGAGGATACAAAGGTTTATGATATTACCATTATAGGCGGGGGACCGGTCGGCTTATTCACCGCTTTTTACGGAGGCATGAGACAGGCAAGCGTCAAAATTATCGAAAGCCTGCCTCAGCTTGGCGGACAGCTTAGCGCCCTGTACCCTGAGAAATATATATATGACGTAGCAGGATTCCCGAAAATCCGCGCCCAAGAGCTAGTGAACAACTTAAAAGAGCAAATGGCGAAATTCGACCAAACCATTTGTTTAGAGCAGGCGGTTGAATCTGTTGAAAAACAAGCAGACGGCGTGTTTAAGCTTGTGACAAACGAAGAAACCCATTACTCTAAAACGGTCATCATCACTGCAGGAAACGGCGCATTCAAACCAAGAAAGCTCGAGCTTGAAACAGCTGAACAATACGAAGGCAAAAACCTTCACTACTTCGTTGATGATTTACAAAAATTCGCCGGCCGACGCGTTGCGATTCTGGGCGGAGGAGATTCAGCGGTTGACTGGGCACTTATGCTTGAGCCAATTGCAAAAGAAGTTTCCATCGTTCACCGCCGCGATAAATTCCGCGCGCATGAGCACAGTGTGGAAAACCTTCACGCATCTAAGGTGAATGTCCTGACACCATTTGTTCCGGCGGAGCTCATCGGAGAAGACAAAATCGAGCAGCTTGTGCTTGAGGAAGTGAAAGGCGAGCGCAAAGAGATTTTAGAAATCGACGACTTAATCGTCAACTACGGCTTCGTCTCATCTCTTGGACCGATCAAAAACTGGGGACTTGAAATTGAGAAAAACTCCATTGTTGTCAAATCTACAATGGAAACAAACATCGAAGGCTTCTTCGCAGCAGGTGACATTTGCACATACGAAGGAAAAGTCAATCTGATTGCAAGCGGCTTCGGCGAAGCACCGACAGCTGTTAACAACGCGAAAGCTTATATGGATCCGAAAGCTCGCGTACAGCCGCTGCACTCTACAAGTCTTTTTGAAAATAAGTAATAAAAAAAGGAGTTTGTGTCAATGTGACACAGCTCCTTTTTTATTTAAAGATATTGATATAATTCATCGCAGTTCCAATAACCAGCGCAATCACAAGAGCTGCTACAATCCAGATCGTAGTCATGATAATGCGGTCTTGGATCTTTTGGGACTTCGGTGGTTTTTCTTCGCTTTGAGTCATCTCCATTCGCTCCTTTCACATGTCCATGTCATAAAGAAAGCCTGGTGCTGAAAGACCAAGCTTTGCTGAACGTATATAATTTCGTTTTTATCCGCATTCTAAGTCCACTCAATTAAAACTATCATACCCAAACTCACAGTGCATGACAAGCTTCGGCACTTGCACTCACCTGTAAGCGAATAAAACGTTTGACATCCTAAATAAAACAGAGTACATTATACAAGGCGAACATTTAATATATTTTTATTATAAATATTCGTATTTAGGAGTGGATTCTATGGAAAACGTGTTTGATTACGAAGATATTCAGCTAATTCCTACAAAATGCATTGTGAACAGCCGTTCTGAGTGTGACACATCCGTACGGTTAGGCGGACGTACATTTAAATTGCCCGTCGTTCCTGCCAATATGCAGACGATCATAGATGAGAAACTTGCGGTTTCATTAGCCGAAAACGGCTACTTTTATGTGATGCACCGCTTTGAACCTGAAAAACGGATTGATTTTATAAAGGACATGAACGCACGCGGATTATTCTCTTCTATCAGCGTCGGGGTCAAAGATGAGGAATATGAATTTGTCCGTCACCTGGCAGAACAAAATCTGGCACCTGACTACGTGACCATCGACATCGCTCACGGACATTCCAATGCCGTCATTGAGATGATTCAGCACCTCAAAAAGCATCTTCCGGACAGCTTTGTCATCGCGGGTAATGTCGGAACACCGGAAGCGGTTAGAGAGCTCGAAAATGCCGGAGCGGATGCCACAAAAGTCGGTATTGGACCGGGAAAAGTATGTATAACGAAAATTAAAACCGGCTTCGGCACAGGCGGATGGCAATTAGCCGCGCTGCGCTGGTGCGCAAAAGCCGCCAGCAAACCGATTATTGCTGATGGCGGAATCCGCACCCATGGCGACATCGCAAAATCAATCCGATTCGGCGCCACCATGGTCATGATCGGCTCACTATTTGCCGGACACGAGGAATCACCGGGACAAACCATTGAAAAAGACGGAAAGCTCTACAAAGAATACTTTGGCTCAGCCTCTGAATATCAAAAAGGCGAAAAGAAAAATGTCGAAGGCAAAAAAATGCACGTGGAGCATAAAGGCGCAATCATGGATACGCTGACTGAAATGGAACAGGATCTTCAATCTTCTATTTCTTATGCTGGCGGAACTAAGCTGGAGGCTATCCGCAATGTGGATTATGTCATTGTGAAGAATTCGATTTTTAATGGAGATAAGTATTAAAAAAAGCCAAGTCAGCGGTTCGCCGCTTGACTTGGCTTTTTTCTATCATTAGCACTCTTCTGGTTTACCTGCATTCGTCGCTGTTCTGAAAGAAGAACCGCAGCCGCATGAGGCGATGGCGTTTGGATTATCGATGGTAAAGCCGCCGCCAAGCATGGATTGCTTAAAGTCTATAATAGTGCCGTTCATGATATCAAGGCTTTCTTTGTCAACGAGAACAGTAATGCCGTGCTCCTCAAACATACTGTCTGCTTCGCTTTTTTCATGCTCAAAGCCCATTCCGTATGAAAGGCCGCTGCAGCCGCCGCCTTTAACGCCGACGCGCAGAAACGCGTTTTCTTCTTCATGCTCTTTCATCATATCTTTTATATGCAAAGCTGCTGCTTCTGTAATTGTTACAGGGTTGCTCATTATGGTGAACCTCCTTTTAAAAACCGGATGTTGTCTTATATTATAAACTTGATGGGCTCATTTCTCAAACTAGCTGTTTTATAAAAAATAGACGCCCTCACAAACAGTCTCCGCCGGACCTGTCATCATCACATGGCCATTCTCTTTCCAGTTAATGACCAGATCTCCGCCCGCCAAATGAACCGTAATGTCTTCATTTTGTTTTGATACACCGTTTAAAACAGATGCGACAGCTGCTGCACATGCGCCTGTACCGCATGCCTGTGTGATGCCTGATCCCCGTTCCCACACGCGGAAGTGCAGTTCATGTTCATTCACGGTTTCCACAAACTCGACATTCACACCTTCCGGAAATCTAGGATCTTTCTCAATCACCGGCCCCAGTGTCGTCAGCGGTGCCTGTTCAATATCGGCAATCGGAAAAACAATATGCGGATTGCCCATGGAAACCGCGGTGCCTTTTAGTTCAGCTTCGCCAAATGTCATTGCTTCATTAATGGTTTGCTCCTCACCGCCGCCAAGCATCGGAAGCTCGGCTTTTGTCAGACGAGGTTCACCCATATCGACAGTGACAACATTCACCTTTCCGTTTTCAACTTGAACCTCCGCTTTCACAAGTCCGGAGAGGGTTTCAATCAGAAATGATGTTTCCTCAACCAGCTTATGCTCATACGCGTATTTTGCAACGCAGCGCAGGCCGTTGCCGCAGTTTTTCCCTTCGGATCCGTCATTATTAAAAATCCGCATTTTGACAGGCGCTTGATCTGAAGGGCATATGAGGATCATTCCGTCGGAGCCGATCCCTGTATAAACGGAAGACACCTGAATCGCTATTTCAGACAGTTGTTCTTCCGGCAGTTGTTCTTCAAATTGATTCACGTATATATAGCTGTTTCCAAGACCGTGCATTTTGGTAAATCGAAATGAGTTCATAGATGCCTCCAACTTTTTCTCTTTTTCTTAGTATAAAAGCTATTATAAACGGACACAATACAATTATCCCCCGTTTTTCATACATAAAAGCTCCTTGCAATGACGCAAGGAGCTTTTATCTTTTATATGAACATGCCGGCAATAGCCGCGCTCAGCAGATTGGCTAATGTTCCCGCTAGAACCGCCTTCAACCCAAGGCGTGCGATATCTGAGCGGCGGCTTGGCGCTAAACCGCCAAGCGTACCGAGCATAATCGCAATCGAGGAGAAATTTGCGAATCCGCATAACGCAAAGCTGATAATCGTAGCGGTTTTTTTAGAAAACTCGCCGATGTGCGGACCGAAGTTAGAATAAGCGACAAACTCATTCAGCACTAATTTCTGGCCGACAAAGCTTCCAGCATGCAACGCTTCATGCCATGGCACACCAATCAAAAAGGCGATTGGAGAAAACACATAGCCGAGAAGAGATTCTAATGTGACATCTTTTAAACCGAACAAGCCGAAAACACCGCCGAGAATACCGTTGACCACGGCGATTAATGCCACGAAGGCAAGCAGCATCGCACCAACGTTCAGCGCAATTTGCAGACCTGTTGACGCACCCTTTGCAGCCGCGTCAATTACATTGGCCGCTCCTTCGCCTTCATCCATTTTGAAATCGCCTTTTACTGTTTGCGGCGTTTCCGTTTCAGGAATGATTAATTTCCCGAAAACCAGACCCGCGGGAGCAGCCATGAAGCTCGCCGCAAGCAAGTATTCAATCGGAATACCGAGAAGGGCGTAGCCAAACAAAGTCGAACCCGCAACAGCCGATAGACCGCTCGTCATAATTGTAAACAGTTCAGAGCGCGTCAGCCCTGCAATGAGGGGCCTGATCACCAAAGGAGATTCCGATTGCCCTACAAAAATATTAGCAGCAGCCGCAAGAGATTCCGTCTTGCTTGTCCCAAGAAGCTTCGACAATCCGCCGCCGATCACACGAAAAATGAGCTGCATGATTTTTAAATGATATAAAACTGCGATCAGTGCTGAAAAAAAGATGATGACAGGCAGTACACTTAAAGCAAACGCCGGGCTCTCGCCGACTTTTAAAAGCGGCCCAAATATGAAACTGATGCCTTCATTCGCATAATCAATCAGAAGCTGTACACGGCTTGAAAACCATAAAAAAACAGCGCGTCCCGCTTCCCATTTCAACACGATGTATCCAAACGCCACCTGTATACATAAACCAACGATGACGGTTCTTATTCTAATATTGCTTTTCTTTTCTGAAAATAAAAACGCGATGGCGATTATTCCAACTGCGCCAAGCAGTCCCCACAGAACATTCATGAATACACCTACACCTCTTAAAATTTATTTAAAACAAATCTTTTATACGATAACAATAATATTTTTTGATGTCTACACATTTTTTCAGTCCTTTTGTACAGCAAAATAAAAAAGGGCCTGTCTCAGGCCCTTTTCTTCAAAACATTGGGTTTTCTTCAATAAATGTATATATATTCTCAACAAGCTCAGCAGGTGTTTCACCCGTAACGACTTCTCCGTTTACTAAAGCGAATAGTGATTCCATACATTTCCCGCAATAGCTTAAACAGCCGTATTCAAGAACATCCAGATTCGGATCTTTCTCTAAAATCGCTCGGGCTTCCTGAGAGCCGTGAGCCAGATTGCTGACACAAAATTCAATCATTGGATTCATGCGATTTCACCTCACATATGAACATTATCGCGAATTTTTCACTATTCGTCAAAGACAACGAACACTTCAAAATTTATTATCGTAACATATCATTTCTTAAATAACGTTTTACTAATTTGCGTTTTAAGGCTAATTTGTAGGTTATTTTGAAACTAATATTGTGATTTTAGATCAAATTCGATATAATTCTAGATGTTATTTTACAAAGTTCGTATTTTCCATCAATGTATCTATCATACTCTTCGGGTTAAAGGGGAATTCAAATGAAA
This sequence comes from Bacillus sp. LBG-1-113, assembly GCF_020708615.1. NCBI lineage: Bacteria > Bacillati > Bacillota > Bacilli > Caryophanales > Bacillaceae > Bacillus > Bacillus sp. LBG-1-113. Next base: position 129,358 of record NZ_JAJFDG010000005.1, read on the forward strand.
AAATTGGTCTTGATCGGCGGAGGTTACGGAAACATGCGTGTTCTTCATCGCTTATTGCCCAACCAGCTGCCTCATGATGTTTCAATCACGTTAATTGACAGAAATCCTTATCACTGCTTAAAAACAGAATATTATGCCCTTGCCGCAGGCACAATTTCTGACCACCATATCAGAGTGACGTTCCCAGAGCACCCTCGCCTGGATGTCGAGTACGGCGATATTTCTTCAATTGATATTGCACAAAAACAAGTGCTGTTCCATGACCGCGAACCGATTTCTTACGATGACGCAGTGATCGGGCTCGGCTGCGAGGATAAATATCATAACGTGCCGGGAGCGCCTGAATTCACCTACAGCATTCAAACCATCGATCAGTCCCGCGAAACCTATCAAAAGCTGAATAACTTAAGCGCCGAAGCGACTGTTGCCATTGTCGGAGCAGGCCTAAGCGGCGTTGAACTTGCAAGTGAGTTAAGAGAAAGCCGTGACGATCTGAACATTATTTTGTTTGACCGCGGAGATCTCATTTTATCAAGCTTTCCCGAACGTTTGAGCAAATATGTGCAAAAATGGTTCGAAGAGCACGGTGTCCGCATTATTAACAGGGCAAATATCACAAGAGTAGAAGAAGGCGTTGTATATAACCACGATGACGCAATTTCCGCAGACGCCATCGTATGGACAGCCGGCATACAGCCGAATAAAGTCGTCAGAGACTTGGATGTGGAAAAGGACGCACAAGGCCGTGTCGTGTTAACGCCTCATCACAATGTCCCGGGTGATGAACATCTGTATGTTGTCGGAGATTGCGCCAGCCTTCCTCACGCACCGAGTGCCCAGCTGGCAGAAGCTCAAGCAGAACAGATTGTCCAAATATTGCAAAAACGCTGGAATGGTGAAGCCCTTCCTGAATCAATGCCTCAATTTAAGCTGAAAGGCGTTTTAGGTTCACTCGGGAAAAAAGCCGGCTTCGGACTTGTTGCTGACCGTCCGCTGATCGGCCGTGTTCCGCGTTTGCTGAAATCCGGCTTGCTCTGGATGTACAAACACCATAACGGATAATAGCAGAACCGCTGATGAAGTCAGCGGTTTTCTGTGTAACCGTATCTCTCCATTTCCTCATATACATCCTTCAACTTTGGATTGCCTTCTCCGACAATTTTATTCTCTACGAGGACGAGCGGATAAAAATATTCGTCATTTCTGATTTTTTCCGCAAGCTGTTTTACGTTTTCGACATCTGGCGGCTCGTAAATGTCGATGTATTGCATTTCAAAAGGCTGATTCGGATATTTTCTTTTCAGCGCAGCCTCAAGCCATTCATATGTATCTTTAGCTGTCGGCATATTGACACAGCTTGCACAAACGGTTTCTGCCCCGTATACGCTGAGCATGACTGTTTTTGTCATTGATAAGTGCCCCCATTTCTCTGTGTTACATTCTTTCTATTAAGTATACAGAGACAAAAGACGTTTTTATAGAAAAAAACCGTTTTTGTGTTCAAGTCTGAATGTGCTATAATAATGGAAGCAATTCTGCAAACCAAACAATAGATTTTTATTGTTACACTGAATATAATGGTTTTATGACGATGAAAGGAGCGAATGTCATGACTGAAGTTGAAATGAAAGAACAGGTGCAGGAAGTACTGGACAAACTTCGTCCGTTTTTACTTCGTGACGGCGGTGACTGTGAGCTTGTAGACGTTGATGAAGGTATTGTTAAGCTTCGTCTTCTAGGCGCGTGCGGCAGCTGCCCAAGTTCAACAATTACGCTGAAAGCCGGAATTGAACGCGCTCTTCTTGAAGAAGTGCCGGGTGTAATTGAAGTAGAACAAGTCTTTTAATAAAGCAGCCAGGCTGATATTTGATCAGCCTGGCTTTTTTTATGAGAGATATTGGTCAAACCATGAGCTTATATAGGCCAGGCGCTTGATCCGCTGTCCCGGGTGTCCGCTGCGTGACAGATTATGCGACGCTTTCGGAAAACGGACCAGCACAGTTTCCTTGTCCATTTTTTTTAAGGCAATAAAAAGCTGTTCAGCCTGTTCAATCGGACACCGGTCATCACGTTCGCCATGGAGAATTAAAAGAGGCGTCTCCACGTTTGCCGCATATTTTAAAGGGGAACGGTCCCACAGCTTTTCTGTATCAGTAAACATGTCATGCTCAAGCTGCCAGTCCGTGAAAAAATAGCCGATATCACTAACGCCGTGAAAGCTGAGCCAGTTTGAAATCGAACGCTGGGTGACAGCTGCTTTAAAACGATTTGTATGCCCCACGATCCAGTTGGTCATAAAGCCTCCGTAGCTTCCGCCTGTGACGCCTATCCGCTCGGCATCAATCTGCGGGTCTCTTGTAATCGCCTCATCCACTGCCTGCATCACATCCAGATAGTCTTTACCGCCGTAATCCCCTCTGACTGCATTCACAAATTCCTGTCCGTAGCCATGACTTCCTCTTGGATTTACATAAACCACTGCATATCCTTTCGCCGCCAGCACCTGTAATTCGTGAAAATATGTATGCCCGTACATCATATGCGGACCGCCATGTATATTGAGAATAAGCGGATATTGTTTGCCCTCTGCAGCCTGAGCAGGTTTCATCAGCCAGCCGTTCACTGTCATCCCGTCTTCTGTCACATATTGAATGTCTTCAGGTAACGAAATGAGGTGCTCATCAACAAACTTGTCATTCGCATCAGTCAGCCGTTTTTCTTCCTGTCCAAGCGGAATGCTGTATAACTCACTAGGTCTGTCGGGCTTTGTCACACTGGCAATAAAGCTTTCTTCGTCAGGGTGCATGGAAAAGCTGTTGATATATTCTTTTTCTAACCGAATCGGGTATACGAGTCCTTCTATAGAAACATAATAGATTCCCGTGCTGCCTTGTTCTGTACCGATGACATAAAACCCTTGGCTGTCTTTCGTCCAAACCGGACGCTGTTCAGCACCTCCGATCAATGAATCCCCAATCAGCGCATCGGCTAAGTGAACGTCCAGCATATCAGTGAGACACAACAGGCGGTCTTGTTCTAGATCATAAAGCCACGCTTTTTCTAGCGTTGCATTCCGATATTCCTGTTCATGTCCAAGCAAAGCAAGATACCTTCCGTCCGGTGAAAATGAGCTTGGTCCGAATGAGCCGCGATGAGAGGTAATCAGCTTGAGATCTTCAGTCTCCAGCGACAACATGCAAACATCATGAGGTTTTCTGGCATCATCCGTTTCAGTCATATTAGCCGAAAAAACGAGAGATTTGCCGTCAGGAGAAAAAGCCGGGTCGAAGTGATCAGCTTTTTCGTTAGTCAGCTGTTTGACCTCACCAGACTTCACGCTGACAAGCACAAGCTGTGCATACGCGCCTCTCGTCAGCCCTTTTCCGTCCCGTTTATAGGCTAAACCATGCACTTCAACCGGTTCAAAGCTGTCGGGTTCCGTTTTCTCTTGATCATAAACACTTTCACCATCTCCAAGACTGACCGTGACAAGAACTGACTCTCCATCCGGAGACCATACCGGCTGAGAGACGCCATACGGAATATCAGTCAGTTTTTTGGCCTCACCGCCTTCAGCGCTCATCATATAAAGCTGAGACACATCGCCATCACGGTCAGAAACAAATGCAATCTGGCGTCCGTCTGGAGACCATCTAGGATCAGTGCTCCGCTTTTCTCCGTATGTCCAAGGGGAGGACGTCCCGCTATCCGCATCATATACCCATATATTTGAAGTATATGAGTCTTTCTCTTTGTTTGCTTGTGACTTCACATAAGCCACACGCTTGCCGCCCGGAGCGTATTGAGGGTCCGTCACCGAGACAATGGCTGTCATATCTTCGGCGGTCATCAGTTTTTTCATATCATTCTCCTCCTTTTTACATGTATTTCGTTTTTCTAAATAAAAATCCCTTTATATCATGAAGAAAAAAAGCGTTCCTCTGCTGACGCTGAGGAACGCTTGGAATGCTCTATACACTTTTCATTTGATAGAAAGGATTTCGCTCTATTATACTTCCCTCTTTCGGAACGGTCAAAGCATCGACTTCACAATGCGGGAAATGAAGTGCGAGCTGCTCTTTCAGCGCATCCCCTTTTCCTTTTTCGGTCATGACGAGAATCGTCGGGCCCGCTCCGCTGAGAGCAGTTCCATAAGCGCCTTTCATCTCGGCAACATGCTCCACTTTAGACAACTCTGGGACTAGCATCGCCCGATACGGCTGATGGAACATATCTTTTCTCATGATTTTTCCGACGAGCGGCCAATCCTTTGACATGATGGCCGCGATGAGAATGTTGCTGACAGCACTGGCTTTTACAGCGTCCGCATAGAGAAACTCTGTCGGAAGCACGTCTCGCGCGTCTCTTGTCAGCACCTCGTAAAAAGGAATGACAACCACAACATCAATGTCGGCATCCGGCACACGGATCATTTGTGTCTCGTCGTCTTCATGCAGCCCGATCACAAGCCCGCCGACGAGAGAAGCGCCTGCATTGTCCGGATGTCCTTCTTCAAGGCTGGCTAAATGCAGCTTGTCCGCTTCGGAGAGCTTTAACCCGCATAATTCGTCAGCCAGTTCTATAGCCGCCACTATAGCCGCAGCACTGCTGCCAAGACCACGTGCAAGCGGGATGTCGCTCCACACTTTCACATGTACAGGTGGCATTTCTTTTCCGTACATATCTGCCGTCCGTTTAGCCACTTGATAGATCATATTATCTGTACCCGCCGGAATTCCGGCGACTGTTTCTGTTTCAGCTTCAAAAGACCATTGATCGCTTTCAAAGACGGTCAGCTTTAAATATCTGCTGAGCGCCATTCCGACTGAATCAAAGCCGGGGCCTAGGTTAGCTGTGCTTCCGGGAACAGTGACAGAGAACAGCATGTCGGCATCGTTCATACACGAGCCGCTCCTTTTAAGTATTCGAGGATGCTGTCTTCATCAGTCGGCAGGGTGACCGGCTTCATTTCAGAAATGTCGACCGCTGTGTTCGGGTCTTTCAGCCCGTTCCCTGTTAACACAGCCACAACCTTGCTGCCTTTCGGAATTTCTCCGGATTTTACTTGTTTCAGCACACCTGCAATAGATGCGCAGGAGCCCGGTTCTGCAAACACGCCTTCTTCACGGGCAATCAGCTGATACGCATGAAGAATTTCATCGTCAGTGACTTCGTCAATTTTTCCATTGGACTCCTCAGCCGCTTTTACAGCTTTATCCCAGCTTGCTGGGTTTCCGATACGAATCGCTGTTGCCACTGTTTCCGGATTTTCAATGACTTCGTTGCGGACGATCGCAGCTGCCCCTTCCGCTTCAAAACCGCGCATTTTCGGAAGGCCAGTGCCGTTTTTCTCATGATATTCTTTGAAGCCCTTCCAGTACGCTGTGATGTTTCCCGCGTTTCCGACCGGAATCGCCAAAACGTCCGGGGCTTCGCCCAGCTGTTCGCACACTTCGAAGGCAGCTGTTTTTTGGCCTTCAATACGGTAAGGGTTGACCGAGTTGACAAGCGCGATCGGTGATTTTTCGCAAATTGAGCGGACAATTTTAAGCGCATCGTCAAAGTTGCCATCGATCGCAATGATTTCAGCTCCGTACATGACTGCCTGAGCAAGCTTGCCAAACGCGATTTTTCCGTTCGGGATGATGACAATACATTTCATATTGGCGCGGGCTGCATAAGCAGCCGCAGCCGCTGATGTATTTCCGGTTGACGCACACATAATCGTGTCGTTGCCTCCTTCTTTCGCCTTTGCCACCGCCATAACCATCCCGCGGTCTTTAAAAGATCCAGTAGGGTTTACGCCTTCTGTTTTGACATGAAGCTCAATCCCGAGCTGTTCAGAAAGCTTCGGCAAATGAATGAGCGGCGTATTGCCTTCATGTAACGTAAGCGCCGGTGTTTGATCCGTTACAGGTAAAAACTCTTTATATTGATGGATAAGTCCTTTCCACATTAGCTTCAACCGTTCCCTTCTACACGATATGTGCTTTTTACTTCTTGAACGACTTCCAAATCATTTAAGTTTTGCAGGATATCACTGAAATCAGCTTCTGATGTATGATGTGTGACGATGACGATTTCTGCTAGCTCATCATGCCCCTTAATCGGCAGCTGAAGGATTTTTTCAAAGCTGACGCCCCGTTCTGAGAACACAGACGTGATTTTCGAGAATGAGCCTACCTCATCCTTCACGTGAATTCTCAAAAATTGCTGTGCGTAAATGTCGGACGGCGACTTCATGTTTTTCTCGTATTGCGGCGCAACAAAGCTGTTGCCGGTTACGCCGAGACGCATGTTTTTCATGACAGCGACCAGGTCAGACACAACTGATGTGGCTGTCGGCATGCTTCCCGCTCCCGGGCCATAGAACATCGTCTCTCCGACAGCTTCGCCATATACGTAGACGGCGTTAAATTCATTATGCACGGCAGAAAGCGGATGATGGTCTGGAAGCAGCGTCGGCTGAACGCTGACTTCAATTTTGCTGCCGTCACGCTGGGCAATCCCGATCAGCTTCATTGTGTAGCCGAGGCGTTTGCTGAAGCTGATATCCTCGTCTGTAATCTGGGAGATCCCCTTCACTTTGACATCTTCCAGATCGACGTTCATTGAGAAGCCGAGACGCGCCAATATTGCCATTTTCCGCGCGGCGTCAAGCCCTTCAACATCTGAAGTCGGGTCAGCTTCGGCAAACCCCAGATCCTGCGCTTCCTTAAGCACATCCTCGTAAGGGCTTTTCTCTTTAATCATTTTTGTTAAGATAAAGTTCGTTGTTCCGTTTACGATTCCCATCATTTTAGTAATCCTGTCTGATGAGAGGCCTTCCTCTAATGTGCGAAGAATTGGAATTCCGCCGGCAACGCTGGCTTCGAAGTAAATGTCACAGCCATTTTCCTTTGCTTCTGCGAGCAGTTCAGAACCGTACACGGCCATTAAATCTTTGTTCGCCGTGACAACGTGTTTTTTCGATCTCAAAGCGTCGAGCAAATATTGTTTTGTCTGCTCAACACCGCCGATGACCTCGATGATGACATCAACATCAGGGTCGTCGATCACATCATATACTTCTGTCGTGAGCGTTTCCTTCGGCAAATCTACTTCTCTTTTTTTCTCTAAATCTTTTACAAGCACTTTTTTTATCGTAATGGGACAGCCAACCTGATGCATCAGCTTATCCTGATGGTCTTGAATAATTTTAACGACACCGCTTCCGACGGTACCTAAGCCCAAAAGCCCTACACGAATTGCTTTCAAAAAAACTCCACCCTTCTTCAGATTGTCCTCTCAAGAGAGACAATTGTTAACTCAACACAGACATATAAGTTACAAATATTATATAAGCCCACTCCTGTTTTGACAAGACAACAATCTGCTGAATTTTGTGAATGTAAACGCTTAATCAATTGATATGACAAGATTCTTTATTTTCTAATTATTTTTGTCAGATTTTCTCCTTCCTTACAAGCCTCCCTTTCCGAGCCAGCTGACAGGGGGAACAAACATATTCTGCGCTCTCATGTTCATAAACTCCTGGGCGGCATTCAGAAATTGTTCATAGCCCGAATCACTGAGAATGTAGTCGAGCTGCTCTTCATAATAGTGCTTTTCCGACTCTGAAGAAATATAGTAGCCTTCCACGATTTCATAGTAATGAAGCGGAAAAAGGAGACGGCTGTACAAAAGACGCTTCGAAAATGAAGACAGCGGTGTGATTTGCTCGTATTCCTGCAAAAAGCGAAAGCCCTGCCGGTTAAAATCATCACGGTGATGCAAAAATGAGTGTCTCATATATTCGGCTAAATCGCGTGCAGCGTGGTCAAATACCCAGTCAGCCGGAATCCTGATAAGGGATTCAGGAGACCACGTATTTCTTTCCATCCGCTGATGGCATATCGTTCCTGAATCAGTTGCTTGCGGTTTGTCATCGAGCTCAGTATCAACTAAATATTGAATCGCGTTTTCTGACAGCCCTAAATAGTATGGAAACGATTCAATCATTTTTTTATCAAAAGGCTCGTGCGGAGGGGTATGAACCTTTCGCTGCCAAAACGCTTCAAGCTGATCAATGCGTTTCCCCCACAGGTCTTTCCACTGCCCGATTCTCCCTGCCTCCTTCACTTCATACGGGTATCCTCTGCCCTTTCGATGAAACTCCGCCAGTTCTGTCCCTATGGAAAATGCACGATTTGAAAAAGGAGGAGCCGCCTTCAGCAGGGCGTACGTTTTTCCCTCATGTTCAAAGGTCAGTTCACCTTCTTTTGTAAAGATAAAAACGGAAACGTATGGGTCACTTTGTTCTTGTAAATACTGACTCATGTAATAAAGCTCCGCCAGCTCCGCATCTGAAAAATGGGAAACGGGAACAATCAAAAAGAAGGAATTCGGTGTTTGAAAGCATTGATACGTATGCTGATACATGGAAAGCTGCCTGATATGAATGCCGTATTTTTCTTTTATTGTGCCTTTCACAATGATCACCTGCCTGTTGAATTAGGGCTCATCACATCGTAGTCATACACAGCCGGAATTATGAATACATATTTTAATCCGACGAAGGAGCAAGAAAAAGTCGTAAACATCTCATACGTTTTGTATAAACTAGTAAAAAAAGATTGGGTGAAGTTGATGTCAGATAAAGAACAAATCAGTCAGATGGAAGCTAAAGCAAGAGAACGGATGAAGGAGCGCGGCGTTGAGGTATCCGATATTGCCGAGCTTGTCTTTTTTCTGCAGAAAAAATATCATCCGGATTTAACCATGGATGAATGCACGTTGAATGTGAATCGGGTCCTCGCAAAACGCGAGGTGCAAAACGCGATTTTAACGGGCATTGAATTGGACGTTCTTGCTGAGCAGAAAAAACTGTCTGAACCGCTGCAAACAATGCTGGAGATAGATGAAAGCCTATATGGAGTAGATGAAGTTCTGGCATTTTCCATCGTGAATATTTACGGGTCCATCGGGTTTACAAACTATGGCTACATCGACAAAGAAAAACCCGGTATCCTCGGCCGTTTGAATGATAAATCAACCGGCGAATGCCATACATTTCTTGATGACATTGTCGGCGCCATTTCCGCTGCGGCCTCCAGCAGGCTCGCACACCGCGCACGGCATACAGAATAAAGGGCACCCTTTTGGGGCGCCCTTTTTTATATATGTTGAATCCACTCAGTCAGAGAATCAATAGCGTGAGTCGGTTTTTCCATATCGTCTGTCATATGCTCTCTTTTCGTTACGCCTGTGTGGACAAGCAGTGTATCCATCCCTGCATTCATGCCTGCCATAATGTCAGTCGCGTAGTTGTCGCCGACCATAAGTGTTTCGGATACATCAGTGCCGAGAACACGCATCGCCTGCTCCATGATGATGGATTCCGGCTTGCCGATAAATACCGGCTGCACGCCTGTGGATACCGTTAACACAGAGGTCAGTGAACCATTGCCCGGCAGGAGGCCTCTTTCAGTCGGTATAGCAATGTCACCGTTTGTGGAAATAAAGCGGGCGCCATTTCTGATTGCGAGGCAGCCAATGGCAAGTTTTTCGTATGTAATCCCGCGGTCAATTCCGACAACAACAAAGTCCGCATCTTCCTCTGCAAAGGTCAGGCCGTTCTCTTCAATCGCCTGGCGAATGCCTTCTTCCCCGATCACATACACAGACGCGTCTTTTTTCTGCTGGGCGATATGCTGGGCAGTCGCCATGCTTGTCGTAAAGACCTGCTCCTCTGTTGCCGGAATGTCAAAAGAGACTAGCTTGTCCGCGACCTGCTTCGGTGTACGGGAAGAGTTGTTTGTTACAAAAAGATAAGGAATGCCGCGGTCTTTCAGCGTTCTGACAAATTCACACGCTTCCTCAATTTTTTCTGTGCCGTTGTACATCGTTCCGTCTAAATCAATTAAATACCCTTTATATGTTTTCATTTTTAACACTCCTGTGGCTTTCCTGTCGTTATTTAAACGCGGAAACAGGGCCCAGCTCTGTTTCCAAGTAGATTCTGATTCGTTTCGGAAAGGCTTGAAGGACCGCTAGATGCGCGGTGATCAGCTTGTAAAGCTCTGCGCTGTCAGCGAGCTGGTATTGCTGAACCAATGTTTTTCGGTACGCAATCAATTGCTTCAGCTGTGCTCCCTCTTCTTCCGTTACGACTTTTTCATCAACCAGTATGTCCATGATATCATCATAGCTGCCCGGGTCCCGCATAATAAAACCGTCGATCATGTCATTTCCTGTATCTAGAATGCATTCGATTAACAGGTGGCCGATGCGTTCAAGCGCGAGCCCCTCGATCTTGGATTTCCAGTCTGTTTGCGAATGAAACAGCGCCAGCTGACGCTCAAAGAACCCGAGTGTATGTTCTATCTTGTTTCTGTCAACAAAATACATGACAGCATCCCCTTTGTGAAATAATTATTTTCTGATCCGTTTTAAGACAAAATACGCACAGCCGAAATTACAGTATTCATAAATGTATTCGTCCAATGTGCTGATTTTCGTTTCAAAGGTCGCCTTTTGATTCTGGTCATCAAAGAAGCCCTTGAGCCTGAGCTGGCCGTATCCCCAGTCTCCCACAATGTAATCGTATTTATTTAAAATATCGGAATAACGAGCTTTAAAAGCCTCTTCGTTGAAGCCGTCTTTGAAATTGTGCACCAACTCAAATTCGGCATTTTGAATAAGAATCATGATCTCACCTCTTTTTCACTCATTCCTATCATAATTCATTGCCCCTTCCCCATCAATTGCTAAAGAATAATTCGTGTGATTTGGCTACCCTACACATGAGGAGGGATTACAAATGAAACGAACTGCTGTCAGCCTCTGCCTGATGACCGGGCTTTTATCCGGATGCGGAGGCGCAGGATTCAATAACGCTGAGCAGAATGTCCAGCATCAAAATGAAACCAAGCCCATTCATGTATCTGACCGCGATGAGGCTTTTAATAGGCATGATAAGAATGAACAATTTGGTTATGTTCGTTATCAAAAAGAACAAATTGACGGCGAACAGCAGGAGACACCGGCGCCAGACCGTGAAGAAACCGCTCACATCATATCAAGCTTAACGGTTCAGCTCCCTCGTATTCAAGATGCCGCAGTGCTCGTAACTGACCAAGAAGCGCTTGTCGTGTACAAAACCGATTCGAGAAACCGTGAACTGACAGCTGATCAAGTGAAAAAAACGGCGGTTTCGGTGATTCCGCGTTACTATCATGTGTACATTTCCGACAATCCGAATCACATGCAGGCCATCAAAAATTACAGCAATCTGGGCTCCGGTTCAAGAGATGTCAGAGACATCATGTCAGGGACGATACAAGAAATGAAAAACTCCCCGCAAGGAAGCCCTGTCTCGGAAAACGAAAATGCCAATGGAGAAACACGCCAGGACAAGGAAACGAATAGGAATGACAAAAACGCCAGATGATCTGGCGTTTTGGCATTATGCTTGCGCTTGGCGTTTTTTTGATGCTTCGTTAACCTGTTCATCCGCATGGTAGGAGGAACGGACAAGCGGACCGGCTTCACAGTGACTGAAGCCTTTTTGCATCGCGATTTCCTTCAATTCTGCAAATTCATCAGGATGATAATATTTTTGGACTTTTAAGTGCTTCTTCGACGGCTGCAGGTATTGGCCGATTGCCATAATATCAACATTGTTTGCCAAGAGGTCGTCCATCACTTCAATAATTTCTTCTTTCGTTTCACCGAGTCCGATCATGATGCTTGATTTTGTGGGAATGTCTGGCTGCATTTCTTTCGCGCGGCGCAAAAATTCCAATGAACGGTCGTATGTCGCACGCGCGCGGACTCTTGGCGTCAGGCGGCGAACCGTTTCGATATTGTGATTCAGGATGTCAGGGCGCGTATCCATTAACGTTTTTAAGTTATCATAGTTTCCGCCCATATCTGACGGAAGCACCTCAATAGTCGTAAACGGGCTTTTTCTGCGGATTGCACGGACAGTTTCCGCGAAGATACCCGCACCGCCGTCTTTTTGGTCATCACGCGCAACAGCTGTGATAACCGCGTGTTTCAGATTCATCAGAGCGACAGAATCTGCTACGCGTTCCGGCTCTTGCAGGTCAAGCTCAGTCGGAAGGCCCGTTTTGACAGCGCAGAAACGGCACGCTCTCGTACAAACAGATCCTAAAATCATAAATGTCGCTGTACGTCTCACTGCCCAGCATTCATGAATATTCGGACATTTTGCTTCTTCACATACGGTGTGCAGATTGTTTTCCCGCATGAGTTTTTTGAGCCCTGTATAATTTTCATTTGTATTTAATTTGATTTTGAGCCATTCGGGCTTTCTGAGGTGTTCGTCTTTCTTTGCCAATTCCCATCATCTCCAATATCCAATATACTCAATTTCTGACACGAAACATTCTGAAAACGAGATAGGTGCAGTTCTTTCATTTCTGCAACAAAAATAATGTTTTTCTAACTAAAGAAAGTCTTTTCTTTAGACACTTTAACATAGGAAAAATTTCTCGACAAGGGAAGATGATTACTGACATTTTCTCGCCGGGTTGCCGCAAACTATGTGTATTCAATATTGAAAGGAGATTATTTTGTGAAAGTTGTGTTATCTGCCCTTCTTCTCCTTTTGTTTGCATTTGAACCTTTTGCGTCTGGAAAAGAGCTTTCAGATCCGGTGCTTTCTAAACGGATGGAATTATATCATAAAGTCGAAGCTGTGACGCAGATTCCTTGGTATGCGCTAGCCGCTGTTGATCAATACGAGGAGAATGTGCGGAGCAACAGAAAGGATCTGCCTGACAAAACGGGAATCATCAGCATCTATGTACCGGATGAAATCTGGAGCGGACCAGAAAACCCGAATCCGAAAGACGATGCGCCGTTAAGCATAAAAGTGTTTGACGGAATCGGAATGGACGGTGACGGCGATGGGAAAGCCGAGGTCAGCAATGACGAAGACATTTTGTATACATTCGCACAATATCTGCTGTCGTACGGCACAGATGAGGAAAATATCCGCATCGGGCTCTGGAATTACTACCGCCGTGATCAAACAGTGGGAATCATATCCGAGTTCATGAAGCTGTTTAAGGCATACGGTCATATTGATTTGGGCGAGCATGCGTTTCCGCTTCCAATCAGAACAGATTACAGCTATCGCAGCACGTGGGGGGACGCCCGCGGCTTTGGAGGAAGGCGGATTCATGAAGGAACGGATATCTTTGCCCATTATGGCCTTCCTGTTAAATCCACCTGTTACGGCGTCATTGAAATGAAAGGCTGGAACCGCTTTGGAGGATGGAGAATCGGCATCAGAGATATTAACAATACGTATCATTATTTCGCCCACCTCAATGGGTTTGCGAAAGGCATTAAACCAGGGCAGATCGTTGAGCCCGGCCAAGTGATCGGGTCAGTCGGCAGCTCAGGATACGGCCCGCCTGGCACAGCCGGAAAATTTCCGCCGCACCTGCACTATGGCATGTATAAGGATAATGGAAAAACGGAATGGTCGTTTGATCCTTATCCTCATTTGAGAGCGTGGGAGCGCTATGAGTACAAGAAAAAGAAATGACGAAAGCCGCCTCATGAAAAGGCGGCTTTATTTTTTGTTTTTTTCATTTTTTGAATCATGGCTTTCTTCTTCTTTGCTGCTTGGAAGCTGGACAGAAGGCGTAACACCTGAACCGCCGCTTCCGTTATAAAATTGCGGGACTTCGCCCTGCACTGCTTTAATTGATACAGGAACATTATTGGTGACCACGGCCGTTTTGCTTGCGAACGGGATGATGACCTTCACTTTAATTTCTACAAAGATGCTGATATCAATCAGTGCGTTATTAATGCCGTATGGCTTTATTTTTGTTTTGACGTCCGTAAAGGCGTCACCGATCAAATTGAACCGGACCGGAATTTTCGGGCCGAGGTTTCCAAGAAGGCTGTTTCCTGTCACCTGTCCCAATGGGATGTTAATCATAATATTTTCACTGGCACCGCTGTGTCCCGTGTGGGTTTCCATCTCTTTCAAATGAGACTGAAGCTGCTTTGTCACCTTTGTTTTCACACTGTTTATAACCTGTGTATTAAAATCGATTGTCGTTAAATTTCCGTTTTCATCAGAATTCATTTGAAACATATCTTTCATATTTTCGCTGTCAGACATATAATCCTCAATGGAATCCTGAATCACCTCTGTTGCCACACGCTTCGTTTCCATTTCACCGATGCTCATTAATACCGGTTTAATAGAGCCGTTGATCATCCAAAGGCTGACTGTTGTCGATATAATAAAAAATACGAGTGACAGCAACAGCACGTACCGGAAAGGCAAAGGTCCTCTCTTGCGAAGAGGGCCGCGATATCTTGGCAAGAAAATCCCCCCTTACATATCACAATGTATGCTTGTAAGGGGGGACATAGTAATAGCCGGGCCAATTTATTTTATTTCACCATTTTTAAAAGCGCTTCTCTGCCGCTCATGCCGGCATGAATGCCAAGATCCTCTGCGGCATAGGTGACGGATTCTAAAGGGGCGTCTAACAGCTGGTCAATTGTTCGTACACCAACCGCCCGTCCCGCCACAATTCCACGCTCCTTTAATTTTTCATTCAGCAGCGCCACATCAAGCGCGCCGCACATAATATATCCGTGATCATTGGAGACTGCCATGAAATTTGTTTTTGGAAGTTTTACTGTCACAGCTGTAAAAGGCTGTCCTTCTATCATAATCGGTGTCAGATTTACCACGTCAACCAACTCCCTTCATTTATCACTTTATGATGAAGGGCACGGCTTGTTGTGGGCTGACTTCCTTATTGTGCAAGCTTCCAGGCAAGCAGATCCCGCAAAAATTCCGGCATAAAATATTCTTTTTCTGCGGCGTCGCGGATGATCGGAAACATCCTGCCGAGCGTAAACATGTCGAGAACCGCAACGGAGTATTGTTTATGTTTTTCAATCTCTTCCCCGTTCAGCGTGATCCGTGTGACATGCGTGATTCCGTCATCCAAGCGTTTCGTTTCGACATCGACACCCGCGTACACCATTTTCCCCATCACTTCTCCCCGGAAGCCCAATCCTTTAATTCGAAGCTGCTCCACCTGTTCTGAAGCAGCATGGAGAATCGTTTCTTTCAGTTCCTCTCCCGTCAGGCGGACAGTAACCGGGTTGATGGGGTGAGGACAGATGCGGTGCAGGTCAAGCTTCGTCACCGGACCGGCTTTAAGCGGTCCTAGGATGACGCCTGAATTCACCATGCTGATGTCGGCTCCGCACCATTCCTTTAACGCATATGCCAAAAGTAAAGGCAGCTCGGATTCTTCAAACCACTTGACTTCAGCATCTTGCGCAAGCTCCGCAACGGCAACGGACAGCTTTTCCTCGGCTTCACGTTCTTTTTCCTCAAGAAATGCTTTGGTTTCCGCCGATTCCCCTGTCCATTCCGCCACATTTTGAACAGACGCTGTTTTGCTGATGATTTTTCGCTTTTCGCTGTCAAACGTGATGTCTACACAGCCGACATAGTTTCCGTATTTCTCAGCGCTGGCAAGCAATACACCGTTGACCATCTGTCCATTTTCAAGCAGGTGGTGAGTATGAGACTCGAGGATTACGTCAATCTCCGGAACTCCTTCAGCAACCGCTTGATCGTCAAGAATTCCCAAATGCGACAGGAGAACGATGATATCAGCCTGCCCTTTCACTTCCTGTATGGTTTCTTTTATACTTTCGAGCGCATCAGTAACAGTCCATTCCAGCTTGTCATAGACAGGATAATACGGCACCGTTACGCCTAACAAAGCGATGGTCATGCCGTTTCTCAATGTTTTGATATGGTAAGGAACCGCCCAGGACGGGCGGTTTCCGTTTTTGTCATACAGATTAGAGACGATAACGGGAAACTCAGCATGATCATATAAAGAAGCAAGCTCTTCATGAGGAAGCGTAATTCCCTCGTTATTGCCGATAGCCGCTCCATCAATTTGAAGACGGTTTAAGAGGTCTACATTCGCTTTTCCGAATGTTGCCTCAGTCACAAAATGAAAACGATCAATATGATCACCAATATCAAAAACGAGCGTCTCTTCGCTGTGCAGCTGATGTTCTTTTCTTTTATGCTCAATATAATCTGTTATTTTTGGCCAATTTTCAAAATGGCTGTGCAAATCATTTGTGTGATATAAGCGGAGCTTCTCTTTCATACCATTCTCTCCTAATCGTTCAGCTGAAAATGCCTTCATAAATGAGCTGGCAGCCGATCAAAATTAATACGATCCGCATGATCATGACGATCGTTTTCGTCTGCATTTTTCGGTTGATGGCGGCTCCAAGCTTTCCGCCGAACCAAGCGCCGGGCACAAGCGCGAGGGCGTACAGCCAATTCACATGCCCGGACATAATATGTGATACAGATCCTGTCATAGAAGACAGGAAAATAATGAACATGGACGTTGCCACCGCAACCTTTGGCGGGAACAGGAATAACAGCATCATGGCCGGAACCATCAGCGAGCCGCCGCCTATTCCAAAGAGCCCGCCTAAAAAGCCGACAACAAAGGCGATGGCAATCCCGACAGACGCCTGATACGAGTAAGTATAGGGCTCTCCGGCATCATCCTGAAAAGTCCGTATTATTCCTCTGTGCTCTTTGTTTACCGGCCGCGCCTTCGCTTTCAGCATTAAGGATAATGAAATAAGAATCATAAATATGCCAAACCAAATAGAAAACGAGCTGGAATTAAAAAGCTTTGATACATAGGCCCCGATTATGCTGCCGGGACCTGAACCGATAAAGAAAATGAGCCCGCTTTTATAGTCAACCGTTTTATATTTAATATAAGCCAAAGTTGAGGAAAGACCCGTAAAAATAATGACCAGAAGCGAAGTCCCGATGGCGACCTGCGGCGTCACATCTTGAAAATACGGGGTCACCGCGCTTAAAAACATCATGGCCGGAACGATGACAATCCCGCCGCCGAGTCCAATCAAACTTCCTACCGTACCCGCAATAAATCCCAGTACGGCCAAAATCACAAACGACATCAATCAAAACCTCTTTTCTAAAATAAACCGAGCTGTCTCGGAGAAAGTCCGGAGTACTCGATATCTAGCAGTTCAAGCATTTGCTTGCTGTTATCCGCGGCGTCTCCGCCGGAATTGTTGTTGAAGAGGACAAATACATCTTTACATTGCTGCTGCAATGCGTTCAGATGCTTTTTCCAGTCTTCCAGCTCCTGTTTGTTATAGCGGTATAAATATCTGACCTCACGCCAGTTCTTCCCGCCATCGGGCTTCATCCAGCCCTGCTTGTTGCGTCCGTGAAACCTGACGAGCGTTTTGTTTTCATCGGTCGCCCGCAAAACAGTCGGAACGCTTCCCTCGCCGATTTGCGGTTCGTCACAGACACTGTGAATCCAGCCTTCCGCTTTCATAAAGGATAGCGTCTGCTCATAAAATGGCGGTGAAAACCAGGAGCGGTTTCTGAACTCAAGCGCGCAAGGAATATCACCCATTTGATTTTTGCACCATCTTAAATAAGCGACATTTTCTTTCTTGCAGTCAAACCACGGCGGAAATTGAAACAGCACCATGGCGAGCTTATTGCTATGTAAATATGGCGTTAAGGACAGCTTAAAAGCATCAAACATTTCCTCTTTGGAGTCAAACGGAATGTCGCCGCGCTGATGCCCCGTCATGCCCTGGTACGCTTTAATGATAAATTGGAAGGTTTCCGGTGTTTCCTTCACCCACTTTTCATTGTTGCGCGCCGGCTGAATCGCGTAAAAGCTCACGTCTACTTCCACGATCGGAAAATGGGAGGAATAGGCCTGCAATTTTTTCTGGCTGGGCGTTTTCGGCGGATAAATGCTGTCATGATCCCCCCATCCCGTCAGTCCGATATAAATCACAATCATTCACCTCTCTTCCAGTTTATCACACGCGTTTTCAGGTTTCCTCGGAAATGCTGTTCATATTGCGGAAAAACGCTGAGCGCAGATGCTGATATTGTTCCTCATTGGTATCCAAAAACGCCTCCTCTCTTGAGGAAGGGATATTTTGGTACACAATAGGCTCCTGAAACTGTTCACTCGTAAAGTCATACACAGCCCCATTTATGCTGTTATAAAAGTGCCAGCTCTCACCGACCTTTGTTTTGAAAATATCGCCCCCGAATTGCCCCTGTACCACCAATGCCGTCACGCCGCATTGGCCGCATGCCGGGCATTCTTTCGTCCATTTAGAACTCGTATGCAGCGACCATGATTGGTTTAGTATGTGTTTGACGTGTTCCATCATCGCAGCCCCCTTTTTAAAAAGATACCACGATGCTTGATTTTTAAAAACCAAAGTCACTGACATAAAAAAAACCCGCAGATTTCAATCTGCCGGGTTTACGAAGGAACGACCAGCGCTCCCTCAATTCCGCTGTCTGCTTTCTCCCCATCACTGTACACGCACCGTCCTCTGCTGTAGGTGGATGAGATGCGGCAGGGGAAGGTATGTCCTTCATAAATGCTCTGCTTATGCTTTGCAAACATCGTCTCTGTTGTGACTGTGTACGGCTCCATGCTGACGAGAACGACATCCGCGTCCCGTCCCTCTTCAAGCCGCCCTTTTTGCTGAAGGCCGAATCGCTTCGCGGGTGCCCCCGCTGTCCATTCAGCAATGGTTTCAAATGGAATGTCCCGCTCAAGGGCCAGTTCAAGCATGGCCAATAAAGTAAACTGCCCGCCGCTGATTCCGCCCCATGACAAAAACATATTATCCTCCCGCTTCAGAGAAGGACGGCAAGGGGAGTGGTCCGAGGACACCATGTCAATATCCCCTGCGATCAGCGTATCAATTAACGCCTCTTTTGATGGCTGCGATCTGAGCGGAGGGGCGCATTTTGCGACAGAGCCCTTTTCCCGTAAATCGTCATGGCTGAACAAAACATAATGCGGGCATGTTTCGACCGAAACATCAAGCCCTTCCCGTTTCGCCTCTCTGATCAGCCGGACCGCTTTCGCCGTGCTGATATGGACAAAATGAACTGGACAGCCTGTCACCTTCGCATACTGAATCGTGCGATACACTGCCTCAGCTTCGGCTTCCTCCGGGCGGGAGGCCGCATACGCATCCGCATTGACTTTCCCTTTATTCGCCCATTCCATCTGCAAAAAGCTTGTGATCGCATCGCTTTCTGCGTGAAGAGCAAGGATTTTTCCTGCGGCCGCGATTTCTTTCATGCCTTTAAGCAAGGTCCGTTCATCAACAGAGCGAAACTCCTCTGTGCCTGATTTTGATAAAAATGCTTTAAATCCTATCGCACCCGCTTCAGCCATTGGATGTATGTCATCAATATGACCGGGCACAAGGCCGCCCCATAACGCAAAATCCACCGCCGATTTTCGCCTGCCGATTTCTGCTTTTGCGAGAAGGTTTTCAGCCGTCACCGTGGATGGAATGCAGTTCAGCGGCATATCAAAATAAGTGGTGCAGCCGCCTGCAGCCATCATCCGTGAGCCCGTTTCAAACCCTTCCCAATCCTCTCTGCCGGGTTCGTTGAAATGAACATGACAATCGACCGCACCCGGAAAAACATATTGACCGCTAGCCTCCACAACCGGTGCTCCCTCTGCTTCAATTGCAGAACCGATCTTGGCAATGATCCCGTTTTTCATTGCAATATCAGCTTCTTTAACACCGTCCGGCGTGACTGCCTTCGCTCCTTTTATCACCAAATCGTAAGCCATACTGATCCCTCCCCTGTATGATGATGAATTTTTATGTCAGTTTATGTAACACATTCAGTCTATTTTCAACATTTTACTGTTACTATGATCGTATTACATCAGCAAAACAGCTAGAATTAATAATGAAATTTATTCATCTTAACCAATGATTATTTTTTGCAAGAAAAGGAGAATGAGCTATGAATATTTTTGATGTGATGAAAATACCGGCTTACGAAAATGCAGTTTTCATTGCGGGAAAAGCGGGGGGAGAAAGAGAGGTTCAGCATGTCAACATGATGGATGCTCCTGATATCGCGGATTTTTTGCATAAAGACGAGCTGCTCGTCACCACCGCATATCACCTGAAGGACAATCCTCACCAGCTATCAGAGCTGATTCAGCAAATGGCAAAACGCGGCTGTGCCGGTCTCGGCATTAAAACAAAACGCTACCTGGAGGATATCCCGAAAGAGATCATCGACCTGGCCGATTCACACGCATTTCCGATTATCGAGCTCCCTGAGCATATACGCCTCGGAGACATTGTCAATGCCACGCTGAGCCGCATTCTTGACATGCGTTCAAACGAGCTTCAGCAAGCCATTTACGCACATAAAAAGTTCACAAACCACATTATGAGCGGCAAGGGGCTGCAATCTCTGCTCAAAAAGGTATCAGACCTCCTTCATCTTCCCGTGCTGCTCCTTGACCAGCATGCCAAAATGCTTTCTGCCTCTCATCAGATGTCAGTTGAAACCGAAAAGCTCAAGAGCACGCTGCACACCGTGTCCGGACCGTTTTTCACTTGTTTCTCTTCGATCTCGAATCAGAAAACATATTCTGTCCTTCCTATCTATAATCACGAAAAAAGCTGCGGCTACCTGCTGATACCGGAAATGATCCAAGCCGCTGATAAAGGATTGATACTCACCATTGAACAGGCTGCGAACGTGATTTCCTTTGAGCTGCTGAAGGAAAACGCGCTGAAGCAATACAGCCGGCGGGCGCGGAATGAATTTTTCAGTAATTTTATCGAGCGGTCGTTCTCTTCAGACGACGAAATCAAAAACCGGGCAAAAGAATTTAAGCTCAGCTGGGATCAAAAATATATGTGCATCGCCGGAAAGCTCGACCGGAATGACAGATCGATCAGCTTTACTGAAAATCAGCTGGCCTCTGACAGCGTCTTTGAATTTCTCGAAGGCGAATTGTCTGCCTTCCCATTTCCGCCTCACCTCTTTATTAAAGGAAATGTCGGCATTTTGCTGATCGAAGCGACAGACAGCTGGAGTGAAATGCACGCTTCGGTGATCAGCTTTTTAGAACAGTTTCAGGCACAGGTTAAAAACCAATTTAAACGGACATTGTCCTTTGGCATCAGCAACATTTGCCAAAAGCTGATCGATGTTCCGGACGCTTTCACAGAAGCGTCTGACGCTCTCCAATCAGGGCATTTATCAAGAAGCACAGAGTTTATCCAAGTGTACCACGCGAAAGATGTACCTGAGCTTCTCCGCCTGCTCCCGGTTGAGGATTTGAAGAAGTTTTACAATTCCACTCTTCAAAGCCTGGCTGAAAAGCAGCAGGAGGATCAAAGCCTGCTTCACACACTGTCTGTCTATCTAGAGACACACTGCCAGATTTCCGAGACGGCAAAACGCTTGTACGTGCATCGCAATACGGTCATCTACCGCCTCGAAAAATGTGAAGAATTACTGGGCAAAAGCTTAAAAGATCCCGAAACGACCATGCGGTTGCGGCTTGCCTTGCGGATGCAGCGGCTGATCAGCTAGCATTTGTCACATTATGTTACAAAAGAAATGGCTTTTCGTTACTTTCAGCAATAACGCTCCTATTTTTCAGCTACTGTACCCAATGACATCTGGCAAACGGCACGCTATCATATTACTAAAGTTCACATGTAAAAGGAGGAGCTATAGTGAAACAAAAACCGTTTGCGGTGTTCACTCTTGGCCTGCAGCATGTGCTGGCCATGTACGCAGGTGCGATTTTGGTGCCTCTGCTTGTCGGCAGAGCGCTGAATGTAACGTCGGAACAGCTGTCCTACCTATTGGCGATTGACCTGTTAACATGCGGAGCCGCAACGCTTTTGCAGACCTGGCGAGGAGCTTACATCGGCATCGGCCTTCCCGTCATGCTCGGCAGCTCGTTTGTGGCCGTCACCCCGATGATTGCAATTGGTGCAAATTACGGCATTTCAGCGATTTACGGTTCAATCATTGCAACCGGTGTCTTGATCTTCTTGTGTGCCCGTTTCTTCGGCAAGCTGACCGTGTTATTCCCTCCTGTCGTAACAGGAACTGTTGTGACCTTGATTGGTCTTTCTCTTGTTCCGACAGGTGTGAAAAATATGGCTGGTGGAGAAAAAGTAAACGGCAGCGCCAATCCCGAATACGGTTCGCTCGAAAACCTTCTTCTTTCTGTCGGCGTCCTTATCCTGATCTTAGTCCTCAACCGCTTTCTCAAAGGGTTTGCCCGAACACTTTCCGTTCTGATCGGGATTGCTGCGGGCACTGCGGCGGCTGCCGTCATGGGCAAGGTCAGCTTTTCATCTGTATCTGAAGCCCCATTCTTCCAAATCCCGAAGCCGTTTTACTTCGGCGCTCCATCTTTTGAAATCGGTCCAATCATCACGATGCTGATCGTCGGAATTGTCATTATTGTTGAATCAACCGGCGTTTTTTACGCCATCGGAAAGATATGCGGCCGGCCTCTAACTGAAAAAGACCTGGTCAAAGGCTACCGGGCAGAGGGAATCGCCATTATGATAGGCGGGCTGTTCAACGCCTTTCCCTATAATACATTTGCACAAAACGCCGGATTATTGCAGCTGACAAAGGTGAAAACGAGAAATGTCGTCGTCACCGCGGGCTGTATCCTTCTATTCCTTGGTCTGATTCCTAAGTTTGCCGCTCTTGCTTCCTCCGTTCCCGCGGCTGTACTCGGCGGCGCGACTGTTGTCATGTTCGGCATGGTTATCGCCTCCGGAGTAAAAATGCTCAGTACAGTGGATCTGAAAAACCAATATCATCTGCTGACCATCGCCTGCTCAATCGCACTCGGTATCGGCGCCAGCACAGTACCGGCGATTTTCACAGAGTTTCCCGCTCCGATCCGCATTCTGGTCAGTGACGGCATGATCACAGGAAGCCTGACTGCAATCTTTTTAAACCTATTCTTCAGTTTGCGCGCCAAACAGGAAAAAATCGTTCAGAAGGAAGAACTGCCCGTATTAGAAAACAAACTTGTTTTAGAAAAAGAGGTGTAAATAGAGATGAAGGAACAGCAAAATTCCTTTCAGCTTTTGATGCTTGGGCTTCAGCATATGCTGGCGATGTATGCGGGAGCCATTCTCGTCCCTCTGATCGTCGGAGCTGCGATCGGGCTGAATGCGGGCCAGCTGACATATTTAATTGCCATTGATTTGTTTATGTGCGGGGCAGCCACTCTTTTACAGCTCTGGAAAAACCGCTATTTCGGCATCGGCCTCCCCGTTGTCCTCGGCTGTACGTTTACTGCAGTCGGCCCGATGATTTCCATTGGCAGCATATACGGTGTTTCAGCGATTTACGGTGCGATTATCGCAGCCGGGCTGATAGTCGTTTTAGCCGCGGGATTCTTTGGAAAGCTTGTCCGTTTTTTCCCGCCGGTCGTAACCGGCTCAGTCGTTATGATTATCGGCATCAGCCTGATTCCGACGGCGATGAATAACCTGGCCGGCGGTGAAGGCAGCAAAGACTTCGGCTCACTAGGCAACGTGCTGCTTGGCTTTGCCGTTACAGCCTTTATTTTAGTGCTGTTTTATTTCTTTAAAGGGTTCATCCGCTCCATTGCGATTTTACTCGGCCTTGCAGCTGGAACGGCAGCCGCTTTCTTTATGGGAAAAGTCGATCTTTCTGAGGTTGCGGAGGCGTCCTGGGTTCATGTTCCTTCTATATTTTATTTCGGCACACCAACCTTTGAGCTGCCTGCCATTCTCACCATGCTATTGGTTGCGATTGTCAGCCTTGTTGAATCAACGGGTGTTTACTTTGCTCTTTCCGATATGACAAACCGGAAACTAACAGAGAAAGATCTTGGGAAAGGCTACCGTGCGGAAGGGCTTGCAATTGTGCTGGGCGGCTTGTTTAACGCGTTTCCGTATACGGCTTTCTCGCAAAACGTCGGCATCGTTCAGCTTTCAAAAATTAAAAGCATCCATGTCATTGCCATCACTGGATTTATGCTGATGGCAATCGGGCTGATGCCAAAAGCCGCGGCATTGACGACCGTGATCCCGAATGCAGTTCTCGGCGGCGCGATGATCGTTATGTTTGGCATGGTCATTTCTTACGGTATTAAAATGCTTTCTGGCGTCGATTTTGAAACACAGGGCAATCTGCTGATCATTGCTTCTTCTGTCAGCTTAGGGCTTGGCGCCACCACGGTGCCCGCCTTGTTTTCCTCTCTCCCGGGAGCAGCTTCCGTGTTGACCGGAAGCGGCATTGTCATTGGCAGCTTAACCGCGATTGCATTGAACACTTTTTTTCAATGCAAACAGCCCCATGGCGCGGAAATCAATACGTAAAGGGGAGATGGCTCATGTTCACAATTGACGACCTGAATCAAATGGATAGACAAACACTGACTGACACACTCGGATCTATTTTTGAGCACTCTGCTTGGGTTGCGGAGGAAGCCGCGGCACTGCGCCCCTTCTCCTCTCTTTCTGATTTGCATCAAAAAATGTCCCGCTTTGTAAAAGCTGCCGACCGCAAGACACAGCTTGAGCTCATCTGCAAACACCCTCGTCTCGGCACCAAGAAAACAATGAGCGCTTCCTCAGTAAAAGAGCAGCAACACGCAGGGCTCAGTAAGCTTGAACAGCAGGAATACGAGGAGTTTCTCAAACTAAATGAAGACTACTCTCAAAACTTCGGTTTTCCTTTTATTTTAGCGGTAAAGGAAAAAACGAAACAGGAGATCCGCGAAGCTCTGCTGACAAGACTGAAGAACAAACCGGAAACAGAATTCCAGCAGGCTCTTGAGGAAATATACCGCATCGCCCGCTTTCGTTTAGAGGACATCATAACAGAAAAAGGAGAGATTCAAATGAAAAGAACTATGTCTTACGGCAAAGGAAATGTGTTTGCATACCGAACGTTTTTAAAACCGCTCACAGGCATAAAGAAAATCCCTGAGTCTTCTTTTACAGGGAGAACCAATACAGTTGTTGGCATTGATGTGACATGCGAAATTGGCGGAGATGCCTTTTTGCCGTCATTTACAGACGGAGATAATACGCTTATCGTGGCTACGGATTCGATGAAAAACTTTATTCAGCGCCACCTCGCTTCCTATGAGGGAACAACCACCGAGGGCTTCTTGCATTATGTGGCTCACAGATTTTTAGACACCTATTCTCATATGGATACGATCACTCTGACAGGTGAAGACATTCCGTTTGAAGCGATGCCTGCATACGAGGATGAAGAGCTCGGTATAAGCCAGCTTGTCTTCAGAAGATCGCGCAATGAACGCGCCCGGTCGGTGCTCAAAGCAGAACGAACTGGGGATACGATAACGATGAAGGAGCAATACAGCGAAATCACGGATCTCCAGCTTGTCAAAGTGAGCGGAAACTCCTTCGTCGGCTTTATCAGAGACGAATATACGACTCTTCCTGAAGATGGCAATCGTCCGCTCTTTGTCTATTTAAACATCAGCTGGCGTTATGAACATGAGGAGGATGCATACGCCGCCGATCCAGCCCGTTACGTGGCGGCTGAACAAATCCGTGACTTAGCGAGCACTGTATTTCACGAGCTCGAAACTCCTTCCATTCAAAACTTAATCTATCATATCGGATGCCGAATATTAATGAGGTTCCCTCAGCTCACGAATGTCAGCTTCCAATCTCAAAATCACACATGGGATACAGTCGTCGAAGAGATTCCGGGCACAAAAGGAAAAGTCTACACAGAACCGCGCCCGCCATTCGGTTTCCAGCGTTTCACCGTGACGAGAGAAGACGCCGAGAAAGTAAAACGGAATGCTGGGGAAGCATTAGGGAGCCTGAATGCCTGATGGGGAGGCTGACAACACATATCTTGGATTTAACCTGCGGCAAACCCGCGGCAAACGTCAAAATCGAATTGAAGCGGTTGTACGAAGACAAAAGTCTTATTCTTATCAAAGGGGCTTTTACGAATAAAGACGGCCGAGTCGATGCTCCGCTCCTTGCGGGAGAAGAGCTGAAGTCGGGGGAGTATGTGATGGAGTTCCATGCAGGGGATTACTTTGCGGGAAAGAAAACGAACACGGCTGAGCCGTTTTTAACGATTGTAACAGTTCGTTTCCATCTTTCTGATCCGGAAGCTGATTATCATATCCCGCTTTTACTGTCGCCGTTTGGTTATCAGGTGTATAGAGGGAGTTAAGAAGGAGGAAGCCCGCTGGTGAGGCGGGCTCCGCATATGTTTAGGGGCTTACTGGATCACTGCATAAATAAAAGACCTTCTCTATTGTGAGAAGGTTCCTGCGAATTATGTTTGAGCCTGTTTCGATTTGGCCAAACAGATCTTTTTCTATATCATCCATGAAATCAAATAAGATTGATTCATATTCACCATTACCCATAGAGTTTTTATGCCCTTTTGGGCTGCGCCGCCTTTATTCCCTTTTGCATTTTGAATGCCTTGTGGAGCACCCGGACGAAAAGAAGCGCTCCCTTTCAATTTTTCCTTCCCAATCATCGTTTGCCATCCATTTGTGAACAGTGTTGCTTGTGACGCCTAATATCTCGGCAATGTCTTTAACTTCTTGCTTCCGCCGCTCTCTTCCCACAAACGAAAAGCTTCGTCTCTGCGTGGATCTCGTGGTCTTGGCATTACATCTCACCCGCCCCGGACCTCGTATTTGAGTTTGTTATTAATTTTTCGTTCTCTATTTCTACTTAGACTAAAAAATCATTTAAAATTTACTAAACTAGCGTCACTATCAAGTTATCTCCATCAGCATATCATGTACTATCCTCTTTTAAGGGAGGTGAAGTTATGAGGTCATTCCCTTTGATCGTGGTGCTATTCATCCTATTAATCATCGTTGGTACTTCTTTCTTCGGTGGCTATTAAGAACTCACCTTACCCCATATCCGTAAGACGCCATAAGAAACCTTTATGGCGTTTGTTTTGCTATAGCGACAAGGTTTTGAGCAGGGAAATATAACACTTGCTACAGATCCTTATCTTTCTGAAGCTCTATGAGCTTTGTTAAATCTTCTACAGTATTCACCTAAATATGGCCACTTTGAAAATCCTTGACCCACTGGGCGATACCTGCTTGAATGATTTTCCGATATTTCTCTTTTGATTGACTGATGTTCTCTGACAACTCGGCACTATGCAGGAGAAGGAGATTTTCTTTTTCATCATAGAAAGGGAACTTATGTCTCTATTTTCTATTACCATACTCTCTGTCCTCCATTACAATATGAGATGAGAGCGTGATGTTTTCCCACAACGCGGCCGTTCCCCAAAAAGAATCATTTGATTTTTTCAATCGATTTAACAGGTACTTCCGGTGGATTAAGTATTAAGTCAATCCGTTGAACAGTGACAAAGACGACAGAAAAAATCAAGGAACAAAGAAAGGCTAGTAAAAGTATTTTCCACCAATTGAAGTTATTCATCATCTCTCCCTCTTTTCTAGATTGATAATATTATCTATTTCCAGTTTTAAACACAACTAGGTGAAAAGCACAAGGGGCAAAGGGAACATTTTGTTAAAATCCTTGAAGTGTATAGGTCAAAAAGATAAACACTACAATTATTGTTACGACAACAACTGCTTCTTTAAAATCATTTTTGTCTTCTTTCTAATTTCTTCATCTATATTTTTGTTGAACTTCTCTCTTCTTATCATTCGTATTCATGATTAAACCCCTCTGAATCCATTTTTATTTAGATTCATTATTCCATCCCCCCTTTTAATTCATTGCAATTTTTACGGTCAACAATTAAGTACATCAGTGTAAAAAACCTTGGCTATTATCCGAGCTAAGGCTCACTCACTTTGTAGATCTTTGACGTCTCAGGAAAAAACAGCCCTTAGATTATTCCAAGGACTGTTGCAATGGCATTGATAGCATGCTTCTTTAACATATAAAATTGATCCGATATTATGCCAAGCTCCATATAGATATCAGTATTCGTTCTTTGCTTAGCTTTCAGCTCATTATATCCGGTGCTTTGCTGTAGCTGCGGGAAAAGTCCAATGACTCCCTTTTCCCGCAGCTCAACTCTTTTCTAATCCTGCAAGCCGACCGCATAATCCCTCCATAACCGGTACACCGGCACAAATTGCCCGCCAGCCCTTCTTCAATATCTTCGTCAGTAGGTTGCGGGTTTTCCTGAAACAGAGCTTTAAGTGCAATCGTCATCCCGGGTGTGCAATATCCGCATTGGAAGCCTCCTTCCTCCAGTAAAGCGGTTTGGCAGATATCCAGTTCTTCTTTTTGAAGCCCCTCAATGGTTGTGATCGAATGGCCGGCCGCTTGATAGGCCATGGTCATACACGCATTGGCGAGCGTGCCGTCTAGCAGGACAGAACATGCTCCGCAACGGCCGATTCCGCAGGAAATCTTTGTTCCGGTCAGCTGGAATTCCGTCCGCAGAAGGTCACTCAAGCGAGCTGCAGGAACCGCATCAACCTCCTGGGCTATTCCATTCACAGTCATTCGGAACCGCTGCTTTCTTTCTGAGAAAGATCCTGCTTCTTTTACGTCCATTGTTTTATCCCCTTTCTGTCTATCGCATCAAGCAGCTCTTCACGCGAAATCGGCAGCTTGTTCACCCAGCAGCCGACTGCATCATGTACGGCCTTTACAATCGCCGGGGTGATGGCGATCGTCCCTATTTCTCCGACACCGCGCGGGCCATATGGGTCACCATCCATCAGCTCTTCTATCGCGGTCAGTTTCATTGCCGGAACATCTTTGATTCCCGGAATGACATACTGATCCAAATTCTCCGCTGCGTAACGGCCGTCCGTCATTTTTGCTTCCTCCATCAGCGTATAGCCGAGCGCCATAGCAGCGCCGCCTTCGATTTGTCCCAAATAACCCTGCGGACTGACAACCGGACCTGCCGCAATGGCGTGCTCACAATCTATCACTCTGACATCGCCTGTTAAAAGATCAACCTCCACCTCCACAGCAGCCGCTCCAAATGAGTAGAGAAAATGGCCGCCGACCACAGGATCAGGCGTTGTCGGAAAATCGAATGCTGTTTCCTCTGTCAAAGGGCCTTTTTCAGCCAGCTCTCTATACGTCACCACAAGCTCTTTTGTGTATAGATCACGTAAGCCTGCGGAGCCGAGCGTAAGGTTTTCCGCTGAACAACCGCTCCATTCTGCGGCCCGTTTTTTCAGCTGAGCTAGAAACGGTTTCTTCAAACGCTGGATCGCGTGCCACACCATGCTCGTGCCGCGGGATGCTGTGGAGGAGCCTGACTTTGGCACTTTTGCGGTATCTCCGATGATAATGGAAATATCCTCAGCCGCGCAGCCCAGCTCTTTGGTGACAATATGTTCAATCGCGGCGAGTATGCCCTGCCCGCACTCTTCAAATCCAAATGAAGCCGTGATGTTGCCGCCACTTGAAAGGGAAAGACGCCCTCCTGCGGCATCCATCCGGCCATAGCCAAGCCCGCCGCCATGCATGGTAATCGCGGCTCCGACACCTCTTCGTTTATAACGAGACGTCTGATGTTTTCTTTTGAGAATAGGAGATGCAGAAATGACTTTCAACACCTGCGCCGCTCCGTTAGTGGGCGCAATCCGATGCTCAAGCGGCCCCGGGTCATGCGGTTTTCTGATATTTTTTCTTCGCAGCTCCAGCGGGTCGATGCGGAGCATGTTGCTGAGGCGATCAAGATGGGTTTCAAGCGCAAATGTGATTTGATTGCCGCCAAAGCCTCGGAATTCTCCCGCCACCCCATTGTTCGTAAACACAGAGATCCCTTCAGTGCGGATATTAGGGATTCGGTACGGACCCGCGGCATGCTCAGCAGAAAAGTCCAGGACTGCCGGTCCCAGCGTGGCGTAAGCGCCTGTATCGGCAATGATTTTCACATCATGAGCCAGAAGCTTTCCTGTTTGATCAGCCCCTGTTTTGATCGTGATTTTCATCGGGTGGCGTTTGATTCCTGAGCGTACAGATTCCTGCCTCGTCTGATGAATTTTGACCGGGTATCCGCTTTTACGGGCCAAAAGCGCGGCATACGGCTGAATATTCAGCTCATCCTTTCCGCCAAATGAGCCGCCCATCGGACTCGACACAACCCGAATCTTCTCTTCAGGAATACCAAAAATGCGGGCAAGCTGAAAACGGTCCTTGTAGCCGTGCTGAGTGCCAGCGTACATTTTAAAACCCCCGTCACGTTCCGGAACAGCTACGCCCCCTTCCGCTTCCATATACGTATGCATCTGCCGCGGCAGTTCGTAGGTTTCTTCAAGAATCGTGTGACACGATTGGAACCCCGCTTCCACATCGCCGTGCGAGAAAAATGCGCGATGAAGGATGTTCCCGTCCGGGTGCAGCATATGCGCATCTGGTTCGAGCGCTTTTTCCGGAGAATCAATGACCGTCAGCTTCCTGTACACCACGTGAATCAGCTCCAGCGCAGCTTCAGCAATGTCTTCCGTTTCTGCTGCGACGGCCGCCACTGCATCTCCGACATAACGTACTCTATCCTCGCATAGAACCGGCTGGTCAGGAATGACAATCCCAAAACGGTTTAAACCTGGAACGTCCTTATGGGTGACGACCGCTCGCACACCTTCCATTTCTTCAGCCTTTTTTGTGCAAATCGACACGATTTCCGCATGAGGATAAGCGCTTCTCAGGATTTTGCCATACAGCATCCCCGGAAAGGTGAGATCAGTCATATACTTCAATTCACCCGTGACCTTTCCCCTTCCATCCGGCCTTATTCTTGACGGTTTGCTTATGCCCATTTATTCCCCTCCCTCAATCAAAAGCTCGGACATGATGACGTTGGCAGCCGCCTTTTTTCTGTATGCCGCTGACACGAAAGCATCGGCTGAAAACGGCAGCTCCTTGATAAGTGTTTCGTACAGTTCATGTGCCTCCCATTCAGGCTCCATCCATTTCCCTTCGCTCTCTATTAATCTTTTCGGCCTGATATCGGCATGGCCCGCTGCGAGGCGAATGTCACTGTCTTTCAGTAAACGTCCTGCCGTCACAGCAACCGCTCCGGTAAATGCCTGCCTCCTTCCCAGCTTGCGGAAAAACACACGATCTCCCTCTGGACGCGGGATGATCACACGGGTCACGATTCCATGTGGATACGCTTCACTGGAGATCCATTCAGCAAGCGGCAGCCTGACAAGCTCCTTCTGATAAACGATGAGCTCCGCATCAAGCACAAGCAGGAGCGGAATCAAATCCCCTATTTTACTCGCTATGTTACCGCCAATTGTGGCCCGGCTTCGGATCCCCGGCGCTGCAACAGCAGAAACTGCTTCACATAAGCAAGCCAGCTCCTGCTTGATGAGGCTGTTTTTTCTGCATTCATTCAGCGTGGTGAGCGCCCCGATCGACACGTGGGTGTCATCAGCGGTAATGCCTTTCATTTCTACGATGGCTTCAAGGCTGATGAGATGCGTTTTTGGAAGAATTCCTTTGTCCCATTGGAGCTGGAGCAGCGTGCTGCCCGATGCTGCACACACATTTGGCGCAAACTGCTCCAATAGAGAAAATGCCTCATCAAGCGCTGCCGGCCTCCATAATTGAATGTTCATCCGCGCTTGTGTCACTTGTCCGTTCATGAATTCGCCTCCTAACAGTGTCATATTCCTCCGGTGTATCAATATCTTCCAGTTCCTCGCAATCTTTCACTACCACTACCGTTCCAATGCCAAGCTGTCCGTTTTTGAGCAGCCTGCGGGCACCCTCATCTCCCTTTAACTCCTTTACATATGGAAAACAGGCGGATGAGAAATAAATAGGCGGACTGAGCGTACGCAAAGACGCTGACACGGCAAACAATCCGTGAGCCCTTGATATCAGGGCATTTACATGGTCGACGGAAAGCTCCGGCTGGTCACCCAACAGAATGACGACTCCGTCTGCCCCCATGCTTTCCGCTTTTCTCACCCCGCTGCTGACAGAATGCCCTTGGCCCTTTTCCGCTTCTTTACAGACATGCAGGCTCCAGCGATCCAGAAAAGGCGGTGAATAATATTGCTCCCCGATCCACTCAAGTGAAGCATGTTCTGTCCTCTCGACAATCAGCACATGGTCAAGACGGGATAATAGAGCTGCTTTTAATGAAGCCGATCCGATCGTTTCTCCTTTTAGCGGCAATGCCAGCTTGTTTGTGCCCATTCTCTCGCTTTTTCCGGCCGCAAGAAATACACCAATAATATTCATATAACCGCCAGCCGTTTTCGTGTTTGAAGGATTTCCGCAATGATGCTGACGGCAATTTCCTCTGGGCCTTCCGCGCCGATTTTCAACCCGACCGGACTGTAAAAATGAGCGGGCGGCTGTTTTCCATTCAGCAGCCGTTTCGTGCGGTTTTCAGAGCCTAGAAGCCCGATATAATGAAGGTCTCGAGATAATAAGGATTCAACGATGACTTGATCGTGCTGAAAATGGTGAGTCGCTACAACAGCGAAATCCTGAGGCGAAAATTCAAATTCACTCAGCATCTGCTCCGGAAATTCAGTAATCAGCTGATCTGCTTTTGGAAAATGAGAGGCTGTGCAATACGCGGGCCGCCAATCTGTCACAATGACAGAAAATCCGGTCTCAGCCGCCAAATTGGCGAGCGGTCTCATATCTGGGCCCGCCCCAAACAGAATGAGACGCGGCTTTGGCTCAATACGCTGAATAAAAATGTTTGATGATCGTTCAAAATGCGGCAAATGAAACGTTGAAGCAGTGCGTTGAATGTCTTGAAGCGGCGCATCCGGCCAGTGCCCAAAATGCCCGGTCTCTGACAAAAACAGATAACGCCCTGACTGTGAGGATTCAATCTGTGTAGCAGCTGTTACGGCTTTTCCTGCATAAAGGCAGTCTCTTACTCTTTCATAGTGCCGCTTTTTTTCCTGAGAGATTCGTTCCGCATAGATATGAATAACGCCATTGCAGCCGACTCCCATTCCCCATGAAAGATCGTCTTCAGCCCGCATGTCATAGGATATAAGCGCTGTAGGCAGATGATCGCCGAGCTCACCGATTCTTTGGGATAAATCCTCTTCCAGACACCCGCCGCTGAGCAAGCCAATTCTTTCTCCATTTTTCTTAAAGAGCATGGTGGCGCCCGCTTTTCGATATGCGGAGCCTTCAACTTGAACAATGGTCGCCAGCACAGCCTCATCCTGATCTTCCAGAAGCGCATCTAAAATCATGTGAAAATACTCCAATGCCGCATCCTCCTCTCAAAAAATGCCGTAAGAAATAAAACGTCATTTAATAGGGCCGTGTATAAAGAATAGATGAAAAAAGATAAAATGACTCATGCCCCGTCAGAAAATGCAACACAGAGAAAACGGATTTGTAAAAAGAGTCAAACAGAGAAAATCAGATTGGAGAAAGAGCGAAAAAAAAGCGTGCGGAATTCCGCACGCTTTTTCTTTAAATCGCCGTCTGGCTTTTAGCATCTTCATATACATCAAGCGCGGCCTGAAGTGCTTTTCCCGCTTCAATCACAGCGCCGTGTCTGAGAAGCACAGCTTCTAATCCGGCAAGCACAAACAGTACGTTTTCCCGCCTGCAGCTGTAGCCCATCGTACCAATTCTCCAAATCTTCCCGGCTAAAGGGCCGAATGAGCTGGCGATTTCGATTCCGAACTGTGCCAAAAGCATATGGCGGACTGACTCTCCATCTACGCCGTCCGGGATTTGCACACAGGTGACAACAGGCATTTTGCAGCTCTCATCCCCAAACAGCTTCAGCCCCATCGCTTTAATCCCGGCTATTAACGCGGCCTCATGGTGCTGATGCCGCTCGAAACGTGCTTTAAGGCCTTCATCAAGCACCAGTCTTACGCCCTCACGCAAGGCATAAAGCATCGTTGTCGCTTCTGTATGATGATTGAGCCGCCGTTCGCTCCAATAATCCTCGAGCTGGCTCAAATCAAAATAATTGCTTACGATCGGGCGATTTCCGGAAAGCTTCGCCTTGTCTGCCTGGGTCGCAATTCCGCGTTCCACCTTTTTGCGCGCCGCAATAATATCTGCCACCCGTTCATTATATGTAATCGGTGCCATCCCAGACGGAACAGACAGACACTTTTGCGTACCGCCGATAGCTGCGTCAATGTTCCATTCATCCACTTTCACCTCGCAGCCCCCAATTGTCGCTACCGCATCGACAATAAACAGTACATCCCGAGCACGGCACGCTTCTCCAATCGCTTTCAGCGGATGGATTCGGCCAGATGATGTTTCCCCGTGCACCATCGCCACAATTTTCGGCTTCACCTTTTTCATTTCCCGTATAATTTCGTCAGGGTCAAATACCGTTCCCCACTCACACTCAATCGTATGAACATTCGCCCCGTACCGCTCAGCGATTTCAGTCAGCAAAAAGCCGAAGCGTCCGTATATCGGAATTAGCACGTCATCTCCCGGTTCAATGACACTCGCTAACACCGCTTCAATTCCCGCCCGTGATGTGCCGTCAATCGGATACGCCCAGCGGTTTTTCGTTTGAAACAATTCTCGGAGCATCTCCATCGTTTCATTCATGATATCGGTAAACGCCGGGTCAAATTGGCCGACAACCGGCGTGCTCATCACTCTTAATACACGCGGATCGACCTCTACAGGCCCCGGTGTCATAATCGTTCTTAACGGTGTACATAATTCTTTTCTGCCTGACACAGCCATTCCTCCTTCATCAGTAAGCCAGTTTATATAATAAATGAGTCAATGTGCGGACGCCGATCTCAAGCTGACGTGCAGAAGTAAATTCCTCCGGGGAATGGCTGATGCCGCCTCTGCTCGGCACAAACAGCATACAAGCAGGACAGCTCCTTCCGATCATTTGCGCATCATGCCCTGCCCCGCTCACCATTTCTTCACAGCTGATACCGTTTTCTGCCGCTGTCTCAAGAGCCTTGGCAGAAAGCGTTTCGTCCATCGGCACAGGCTCTATTCGCATATATTCATCAATCATGGCGTGAATCCCTTTTTCGTCACAAATACCGTTGATGACAGCTGTCATTTCTTCATGAAAATGCTCCAGCACACGCTGATGCTGATGTCGAATATCGATTGAAAACTGCACCCGTCCAGGTATGACATTAGCCACATTGGGCTCCACCGTCATTTTTCCGCATGTCAGGCGAAGCTCATCAGGCTGTTCTTCAGCACGAAGCAGCAGTTCATGAATCATTCGGCTGCTGGCTGCGAGCGGGTCCTTGCGCCATTTCATGGAGGTGGTCCCTGCGTGGTTGCATTCTCCCTCAAGCGTAATCAAATATCTTCTCTGCCCGACTATACTTGTCACCACACCGAGATCTCGTCCTGACATTTCGAGCGTCTGTCCTTGTTCAATGTGAATTTCTATAAAAGCGTTGATATCTGTCCTGTGCGCTGACGGATACACGCCTCTGCCAAAACCGTTGTCATGCATCGCCTCTTGTAATGAAACACCAGATCCGTCCCTCGGTACTTCCGCATGCTTCAATGACAAAGCACCCATCATATTCCCTGATCCCCAGTATGTCATCGGAAAACGGCTGCCCTCTTCCTCACATAAAGACACAGCCTCAAGCGTTTTTTTCGGCGCTCCGTATGTTTCTTTGAGCTGCTTTAAAGCAAGCATTGCCGCAAGCACGCCATATGAGCCATCATACTTTCCCCCATTGATCACAGTATCGATATGTGAGCCGGCTAAAATCACTTCATCCGGAGACTGGGTGCCCTGAAGCCTTCCAAAGACATTGCCGACATCGTCAAATCTGGCGTCAAGCCCAAATGCCGACATCTCCGCTTTCACGGCGAGCTGCGCGTCCATCCACTCTTTGGTGTACAAAAGTCTCGTTACCCCGCCATCAGCAGACACGCCGAATTGGGCAAGCCAATCAATGTAATCAGCAATGCCGCTTTTTACTGAAAGCCTCTGCTTTTCCATGTGCTTCCTCCTCTGGCCGTTATGGTGACTTCATTATAGAGGGAGGAAGACATTAGTTCATCAGCACATAAACCAAAAAAATGTTTGTTTTTTAGTCATCATAACCAGTCTGCCATTCCATTTTAGAAAAAGCAGCCAGTAAGGAAGAGAGTCAATAAGCAGCAATGAATTAAAAAAACAGCAAGAGGAAAAAAAGGGGATGAACTAGCGAGATTCACGGGAAGAAAATATTTCAGTGAAGCAAGCAATGTGCAGACCTCAGCGTTTTTACAAGCGAATGAAGCAGCACTCAATCAAGGAAAAACGCAGACTAAAGATCCTGAAACAATAGAGTTCCGCCTCCTCCAAAGGTACTAATTTACAATTTTAATGAAAAATATACAAAATGACACTTCTAACCTTTCATTCAATTTTAGATAATAGACATGATCTGATCTAAAGGAGGGCAAGTGATGACAACAAAAGCAAGGTTTCTGCCGCTCGTCTGTGTATTACTGATTTCCGGATGGTTTGCGCCCTCTGCTTCAGCAAGCGCGCAAACCGGATTGAACCTGAATGACCGTGCAGCTACTTCTCCCGCAGTCTCCGGAGGCATTCTCTCATTGGTCTCTCCCGCTGCACCATACACCGACACAGACACCTATTATGAAGGTGCTGAAGGAAAAAGCGGAGAGGCGTTAAAAAGCGCGCTGCACCGCATCATCAGCGGACATACGATGCTGTCTTACAGCGAGGTATGGAACGCGCTGAAAGAAAC
The DNA here is from genome assembly GCF_020708615.1 of Bacillus sp. LBG-1-113. Lineage (NCBI taxonomy): Bacteria > Bacillati > Bacillota > Bacilli > Caryophanales > Bacillaceae > Bacillus > Bacillus sp. LBG-1-113. The sequence continues at coordinate 165,987 of NZ_JAJFDG010000005.1, forward strand.
GGATGCAGATCCGGCAAATCCGAATAACGTCATCCTGCTCTATACGAATGAATCGCGGTCGAAAAACCTAAACGGCGGCAATGTCGGCGATTGGAACCGCGAGCACGTCTGGGCAAAATCCCATGGCGATTTTGGTACAAGCATGGGGCCTGGCACCGACATTCACCATTTGCGCCCGGCTGATGTTCAAGTCAACAGCGCCAGAGGCAACTTGGACTTTGACAACGGCGGCAACGAGTATGCGAAAGCACCCGGAAATTATTATGACGGAGATTCTTGGGAGCCCCGCGATGATGTGAAAGGCGATGTCGCCCGCATGCTGTTTTACATGGCTGTCCGTTACGAAGGAGATGACGGCTACCCTGACCTTGAGCTCAATGATAGGACAGGAAACGGCTCTGCTCCTTATCATGGAAAACAATCCGCCTTGCTTGAATGGAATAGGCAGGACCCTGTTGATGCCCGCGAAAGAAAAAGAAATGAAATCATTTATGAAAAATATCAGCACAACCGAAATCCATTTATCGATCACCCTGAATGGGCAGACGACATTTGGCCGTAAGAAAAAGGTGCTCCCCGAAGGGAGCACCTTTTCTAATACACAGCCTGTTCCGTTTCAGCATCGAAAAAGACGGCGTGATCCATTTTCACCGCCAGCTGAATCGAGTCGCCCGCGGCGATTCGATTGCTGCCGTCCAGCCTTACCGTAAGCCGCTCGTTCCCGGCGCTGACATGCACAATCAGCTCAGATCCCAAATTTTCATTCACTTCCACTGTCGCTTTCAACATGGAATCAAACATCCGGTCATTTCCAGTCATTTGTGCGATGTGCTCCGGCCGTACACCGAGTGTCATCGGTTGTCCGGCATAGCCTTTTTTCTTCAGCCGTTTTGCCTTTTCTTCAGGAATATGAAGCCGGATCGAAGAGTTTGTGAAAAACAGCTCGCCATGCTGCTCTTCAATCATGCCTTTGAAAAAATTCATTCCGGGAGAGCCAATAAACCCGGCCACGAACAGGTTTGCCGGATAATGATAGATATCATGAGGCTTGGCCACTTGCTGAATTTTACCTTCATTCATGACGACAATCCGATCGCCCATCGTCATCGCTTCAGTCTGATCATGGGTGACATAGATAATGGTTGCTTCTAGCCGCTGGTGAAGCTTGCTGATTTCTGTCCGCATTGTCACTCTCAGCTTCGCATCCAGATTAGAAAGCGGCTCGTCCATTAAAAAGACCTTTGGTTCCCGCACAATTGATCTGCCAAGCGCCACCCTTTGCCGCTGGCCGCCGGAAAGTGCCTTCGGTTTTCTCTTCAGCAAATGCTCAATCTCCAAAATGTTTGCAGCTGCATGCACCCGCTCGGCAATTTCTTGTTTCGGCATTTTTCTGAGCTTCAGTCCAAACGCCATGTTATCGAAAACAGTCATATGCGGATACAGCGCGTAGTTTTGGAACACCATCGCGATATCACGCTCCTTCGGCGGAAGATCATTGACCCGTTCCCCATCGATAAAGAGGCTTCCTTCAGAAATGCTTTCCAGCCCCGCCACCATCCGCAGGGTTGTCGATTTGCCGCAGCCTGACGGCCCCACCAGCACCAAAAGCTCCTTATCTTTTACATCTAAATCAAAGTCTTTCACCGTTAATTGTGAATGATATGATTTTTTGACATGTTCAAATGTTAATGAAGCCATCAGAAAACGCCCCCTGTCTTTTTTCTCCGTTATTTCGTCACTGGAAACAACTCGGTCTTTCTGTTATTTTTAGAGTAATCAATTCCCATATTTGCTATATTTCTAAAATAAAAAACGCAAATTTGTATTATAACGTCATAATACATTATAATATAAATAATAGCTTAAAAGGAGGCTACCCCTTGTTAAACAACGGAAGTTCAACACCTTTATACATTCAGCTAAAACAAATCATAACAGATGACATTAAAAAGGGCTTGTATTCCCCGGCTGCCAAGCTGCCCACAGAAAACGAGCTTTGCAGCAAGTATAATGTCAGCCGCATTACCGTCAGAAAAGCCATTCTCGATCTGGTCGAAGAAGGCTATCTGATCAGGCAGCAGGGAAAAGGAACGTTCGTTAAAAGCCCTAAATTGAAGAGAGAGCTGATTGCAGTAAACGGCTACTCTGAATTTATGGAATCAACCGGAAAAAAGCCGAAGCACCAGGTTCTGTCCCATGAAATCATTTCAGCATCGAAACCGATTGCCGAAAAGCTTCATATTAAAACCGAGAGCCCTGTCGTTGAATTAAAACGGATTTTATATAATGATGATCAGCCGCTCACCTTTGAAATCACGCATTATCCGCTGGAGCTGTTTCCTGCCATCAATACGTTTATTGCGGACGGCGTATCTATGCATGATATTTTGAAGCAGCAATACCAAGTCGTTCCCACTCACAATACGAAACTATTAAACGTTGTATATGCCCAGCAGGAGGAAAGCAAATACTTGGATTGCGATATTGGAGATGCACTGTTTGAAATCGATAAAACCGCATTTACCTCAAACGATCAGCCGATCTACTGCTCACTGTTTTTAATGCACACAAACCGTGTCACTTTTACAATCAACAGCCCCTACACATAACAGGCATAAAAAACGAGACACTGCTTATAGTATTCTCGTTTTTTCACTGCTTCCCCCTTCCTCCAGGCGGTAGGGATAGCCGTAGCCGAATGCCCCGTACACTCCGCATGTTTTCGCAGCTGTTTCCGCTCCTTGGCGCAAAGCGTCTGGCATATCCTGCTTCTCACAGAAGGCAGTTAAAAATCCCGCGATAAATGAATCTCCTGCTCCGAGTGTATCAATTATATCAGCTTCCACAATCGGCTGATGATAGATTCGGTCTCCCGCAGACAGGATCGCCCCTTGCCCGCCGCGGGTCATACATACGATTTTTGCTCCGTACTCATGTGCCTTTTCGGCAAGCTGGCCGCACTCCGTCTCACTCAGATCGCTTCCTGAAAAGAACGCGTACGTCACATAAGGACAGACCTTTTTCAAATACTCATCCTCTCGATTTGTGGAAAAATCAAAAGAGACCGGAATCAGACCGCACAGCTGCGGCAAATCGTTCTCAAGCCTGCTGTACACACTGGTATGCAGCAGATCATGCCCGCTGATAAAAGATAAGTCCTTTTCCTGAAACACAAGACGGAGACGCGACTGGATGCCCCCCTTATTCGATCGGACAAAGATCCGGTCCCCCTGTTCATCAAGGGTAACGATTGCCATTCCGTTTTCCCCATGCGCCTGGCGAATAAAATCCGCGTTAACCTTCTCCAATTTCAGCACATTCAGCAGATGAGCCGCGGCTTCGTCATTGCCGACGATTCCGATATAAGAAGCCTCATGTCCAAGCCGTTTTGCAAGCACTGCGACATTTAAAGCGTTACCTCCCGGGTAGAATGTTTCTTGATCCTGATAGTAGTCTACAACATTGTCTCCAACAGCAATTAATTTCATTGTGCTTCCTCCTTTATCCTTTTACGCTTCCGCTTGCAATCCCGCGGACAAAATATTTCTGCATAAATAAAAATAGAATAATAATCGGCGCAGCAGAAATCGTTAATCCCGCCAGCAAGACGCCCCAATCCGTCTGCAGTGCATCTCGGAACTGCATCAGCCCCGCCGGAATGGTCCGCAAATTCTCGTCATCTATGAAAATAATCGCAAACATAAACTCATTCCACGTATGGTAAGCCGTCAAAATGCCCGACGTCACTAAAATAGGCACACTCATTGGTAAGAAAATTCTGAAAAATACTCCAAAACTCGTACACCCATCTAAATAAGCCGCCTCTTCCAATTCTTTAGAAATAGAAAGAAAATAAGAGCGGATCAAAATGATGGTAAACGGAATCCGATAAGCCGCATAAGGCAATATCAAAGCCCAATACGTATTGTAAAGCCCCAGCGACTGAATAATGGAATAAAGCGGTACAAGACTGACCTGAGGTGTCAGCATCAAACCGCCAAGACAAAGCACCAAAAAGAACCCTTTTCCTTTAAACTCGAACCTCGAAAGCCCGTACGCTCCCCATGCGCTGATAAAGACAGTGATTACACATGTCAGCGCCGTCACGATCACACTGTTCATAAAATAAGAAGAAATTCCCTGATTCCAGGCGGACACAAAATTCTCCGGATGCCACGAAGACGGCAGCGACCAGCTGTTCTCAAAAATATCATCCGAGCTTTTAAAGGCGCTCATGACCATCCATAAAAGCGGATAAGCAATCGCGATAAGATAGAGAAACAGAAAAACCCACACAGACGTTTCTCCGATATACCATTTTCGCCTCGGCTTTCTCTTCACCTCGATGTGCCGGTCAGGCACAGGCTCTAATCTGAATGAATCTGTCTTCTTTTGAGGCAGCATCTGTTAGTCCTCCTTTCCGGTTTTAAAGAACTTCATTTGCATGAGCGACAAAGCAAGCGTAATGATTAACACAACAGTGGCAATCGCTGAAGCATAGCCCATCATATCCTTTGTAAAGGCGCTTTTATATAAGAACGTGCTTAATACCTCAGAAGCGTTTCCCGGTCCGCCGCCTGTCAAAATGTACGGTTCATTAAATACCGTAAAGGCGCCGGTCAGCGTCATGACCACCGCAACAAAAGACATCTCTTTCGTCTGGGGAATGGTAATGTGAAAAAACTGCTGAATTTTTCCCGCGCCGTCAAGACGCGCCGCTTCATACAGTTCATCCGGTATTTTTTGAATCGACACAATGTACAGCATTGCGATATAACCCACAGACTGCCACTGAGATACAAAAATGACAGAAAGCATAGCCGTGCTGTCATCCCCGAGCCATGCCCTCGTCAGCTGATCAAGACCAACCGCCTGAAGCAGCTGATTCAAAAGCCCCGTCTCAGGGTTGTAAATAAAATCAAACAAAAGCGCGATAACCGTCATCGAGATGACAACCGGCAAAAAGAAAACGGTACGAAAAAAAGGCGACCATTTTCTGACCAGCTTATCCTCAAGCACCGCCGCCAAAATTAAACCGCCAAACACCTGGCATACAATTGAGATCACTGCGTAGAGCACGTTATTCGTGAGGGCTTGATAAAAGACAGGATCACGAAATAATTCAACATAGTTCTTCAATCCGATAAACGTTTTTTCCGGAGAAAAAGAGCTCCATTGAAACAGACTGAGAAAGACATTCTCAAAAATCGGGATATAAACGAAAAGTAAAAAAACAAGAGCCGGCAGCAAAAACAAATAGGGGATTATTCTATTTTGATTGACCAAGGATAACTCATCTCCTTTATAAAAAGAAAAGGTGCGTCGCTTCACCTTTTCTTTGATTTATTCAGCTGACGCCCGCACTTGCTTGGCTGCTTTTTGAACGGCTTTCATGACCTGCTTCGGTGTCATGTCGCCGCCAAGCATTTGCTGGACGCTTGTTAAGTACACATCTGCGATTTCAACATCAACATCCATGTCGAACCACGGAACCATTGATTTGGCATCTACGATATGCTGAACGGCTTCACGCTGTATGGCTGTAGAATTTTCTTCGGTTGCCGTCCCTTGCACCGCACTGTATTTGCCGACGTCTTTGACGAGCTTTTCACCCATTTTTTTCGACGTCAGAAATTGCAAAAATTCCACTGCTTCCTTTGGATGTTTTGTTTTCGAGGAAATCATAAATCCTTCAGGCGCCCCCGTTAACGCTTCTGAAGATCCTTTTTGCCCGCTGATTTCAGGGAATGAGAACATCCCTAGATTCACTGGCTCAACCAGTTTGATTTCAGCGGTTTCCGCATATATCATCGCCGACTTTCCGCTCTTAAATTGCTGCCTCACATATTCATGGTCGACGGAGTTTACATGTTTATTGAAGTAAGGCATCAGTTCCTGCAGCTTTTCAAGTGCTTTCACATAGCCTTCATCGGTAAATTCACCCGTTTTGGCGTTATAGTCCTTTTCTCTTGTTTTTTCATCGACCATCCGCTGATTCAGCGTGCCGATATAATGTGAGATTGTCCAAGTCGCTTTTGTTCCGAAACTGATCGGTGTATAGCCATTTTCTTTCAGCTTCTTCGAGACATCGATGAGTTCATCCCAAGTCGCCGGGGGCTCTAGATTGAGCTTTTTAAATATGTCTTTATTATAGAAAAATGATTTAGCGTCCATTTGCCACGGCACGCCATATTGTTGGTTTTCATACGTAAATGGTGTAACTTGCGATTGAACGAGCTGTGATGACCAATCTGTATCTTCTTTGTAGTAGGACGAGAGATCAAGTGCTTTCTTTCCTCTGATAAATTTAAAAGCAAACTCGTCACTCCATGAGAAGTAAATATCAGGAGGGCTGCTGGTTCCCAGCATCACTTTAATTTTATCTTTATAGGAGTCATTCAAAACCGCTTCAGTTTGAATGTCGATATCCGGATGCTCTTTTTCAAATTCCTTTACAACCTCTTCAAAATACCTTTTTTCCGGCTCCTTCGGCCATCTGTGGAAAAATTTCAATGTCACCATTCCATCTGCTGAACTGCCCTGGCTCGAACAGCCCGCAATGGTGAGCATACTGACAGCTGCAATGATCAAAAATAATAACATTTTCTTCAAAGGGTTGGCCTCCTCTGGACATTAGACTATAATGTTATATAACATTATAGTCTAATGCATAATGGTTCCTCTTTTTCAGATCAATACTCAACTTTCCACATGTATCTTCTATGAGATAAAGGATGATTTCTCGCTTCTGCCAAAGCGTCCGCATAGCTTCTCAGCACACGGTTAAGAACGAGCGGAGCAAGATAGCCTTTTACTGAATCGTCAATTGCAGTGAAGTCGTAAGATGCGGCATCGAGCACAGTCAGCTTTTTGCCATATTTTTTCGAGAAGGTAAGCGCCCGCTCTTCAAGAGGCCTTGTTTCATCTAAACCGAGCAGGATGATAAACGGCACGGATTCATCAATAATTTCGAACGGTCCGTGAAAATATTCTCCGGCATGAATGGCGTGGGAATGAATCCATTGCATTTCCATGAGAATGCAGATGCTGTAGGAGTAAGCGACACCGTAGTTTGCACCGCTTGCCATTGTATAAATGATGCTTTCTTTTTCATGTGTTTTTGCAAATTGCTGTGCGTTGTCAGCTTCCTGCTTAAGGGCTTCATCATACACAGCCTGCAATTGATCTAAACCTTCAATTGCTTGTTCAAATGTCGTATTGTTTTCTAATGCCTGCAAAGTGCCGAAAACGATTTGATATAGAACGCCATAGTTCGTATTGATCGCCTGCGCCTCATCACCCCAGTCATACTGGGCGACATATTGCGCTTCCTGTGCTAAAGGAGACTCCGGCTTATACGTCATTGCAATCGTAAGCGCGCCTTTGCTTCTCGCAAATGCAGCGGCTTTTACCGTTTCCGGGGTATTTCCCGAGTGCGAGCACAAAATGACAAGAGACTTTTCACCAAGCTGCACAGGGTTTCGCTGAATAAATTCATTAGAGCTGTAAAGGTCAGAGCTGATTGATTTTGACTCCCTGTCAAACACATATTTACTCGGATACATAATGGCCGAAGACCCTCCGCATGCGACAAAGAATACATGGTCGATGGTTTTTCCTTTCAAATCCTGCAAGAAAGCTTGAACCTTACGATTAACTTTTGCTGTGACCTGACTCAAATCCTTCACTCCTCGTTTTTATTATATAACGTTATATAACATTATATATTGTTATATTAAAGTCCGGAGATAAGAATGTCAATATTATTTTCTGAAATTTCTCATTAATTTACTCGAATAATAGACGAATATCTATCTGCGGAAAAATGCCCAAATGAAAAGCCAGAACTTAATATAAGCTCTGGCCTCGCTGTTCAATCCGCAGACTGACTTCTTATTTAAAAAATACCTTGTCTATATTATACTTCGAGTGCTGTGTATTGATGATATAGGTTTCATAAATTTCTCTTTCCATTGGATCTTCGACTACACATACTTCAATTTTATAAACTTCGTCCCTGTGATGTTTAATCGGTGAGACAGTGTCTTCAAAATGTTTCTTAATTCTCTGTCTTAACTTTCTGGCTTTACCGACAAATAGCAGTTCGTCATGAATGTTATAAAACATGAAGATGCCGCCTTTATCCCTTGGTATCTGGTGAAAGTCGATGAATCCGTAAATCGCCTTTATTTTCGGCTCGTTATCATTAGCTGACTGCTGTCGTTCAGTGATGGTGACATTCGGTGCGGGTATATCAATTTTTATCAAAATCAGTTCACGTCCTCTTTTTCATTAAAGATAAATGCTAACACAGACAGGAAAGAAAAGCTAGAACAGCTTTACTATATTTGTTTGTCATGCCTTTCATTATTATGCAAGCGCACAGGCAAGATCATAAGGGCTAAGGTCTATTTCTGTCTGCTTTCCGAGAACTAGCTTTGCGAGCTCTGAACCGAGAAACGGTCCCATCGTTAACCCCGACGCGCCTAAACCGTTAGCGGCGTAAAGTCCTTGAACATTCGGCACGGCACCCACCACTGGCAGAAACCCCGGTGTAAACGGTCTGAAGCCCACTCTTGTTTCAATGGCAGCGGCGTCAGCAAGTCCCGGAGCCGCGGCTAGCGCTTTGCTCAATACTTCGTGCTGGCCTCCGGCCGTCACACGCAGATCATCAAGTCCGGCATCGTTTTCGTGCGTGGCGCCAGCTACAATTCTGCCGTTATCAAACGAAAGAATGTACTGATCGTTCGGCGGCATCACAACCGGCCAAGATCCTGTATCCGTTTCCGTCATTTCAAAATGCATAATCTGCGCTTTCTGAAAGGACACTTGAAAATGAATGCCAAGAGGCTTCATGACTTCATTGGCCCATGCCCCCGCCGTCACAATCACCGCGTCAGCCGCAAACTGCTGTGTGTCTGTTTGCACGCCGGTAACCGTGCTGTTTTCAAAAAGCAAGGACGCATTTCCTTTGATGATCTTTGCGCCTCGTTTCTCTGCAGCGCTTAAAAGCGACCGGCACAGCGCTCTTCCATTCACCCGGGCGGCACCGCTGATATGAACCGATTCATAACCATTAGCTAAAATCGGAAACAGTTTTTTCGTTTCACTTGCAGACAAGCGGGTAATGTCTCCGATTTCCGGCGCATCCTCCCGTCTCTTATATGCCCTTTCCTCCATCTTATCGAGCTTTGACGGATCAGTATGAATGCTGATCGCACCGACACGTTTATATCCTGTATCCGTTTCTCCGTCCTCTTCCAACTGATTGATTAAATCCGCATAGTATCGCGCACCGCCCTTAGCAAGCTGATACCAATCCTGATTGCGTCGCTGCGAAAGCCAAGGGCAGACGATCCCTGCCGCCGCGTCTGTCGCTTGTCCCGGCTCATTCCGGTCAATCACCGTAACCCGGGCTCCTGATTTTGCGAGATGATAAGCCGTCGATGCACCTAGTATGCCTGCGCCGACGATGATGTAAGACTTCATATGGAAACACCTTTTCTTTTATAATATCTATTCATTTTACCAAATAGAGTGCTTTCCTTCGACCTTTAGCCCCAATATGGAAAAACCGCGAAGTTCGTCCAATCTCTTCACTCTCCTATCGAATATCCTGTCACTATCAATAGAGAAAGGATGATACCATGAGCGAAAATCGTCATGAAAATGAAGAAAACACAGACCGCAATACAGCAGTTGCAAAAGTCCAAAACAGCGGCAATTCAAATGTTGTGGTCAACGTGAATACTGATCAGGACCAGGCACAGGCGCAGTCACAAGACGGGGAAGAGTAATGAACGAAAATATCATTCCTATCAACAGACATGCTGCGGAAATGCCCAAAAATGGCTCTGTTATTGAAAACAGCGGCAATTCGGAAGTCCATATTGATATTCACATTGACACAATGCCGATTGCCTTTGCCGTTTTATGCTCTGCATTAGCCGCAAAGCAGATGACAAAAGATGAATTCGACACAGCCTATGCTCAATTATTAGAGATGAACAGCAATTATACCAACAGAACATCTGTGATGAAAGTTGTTAACCCCGAGACAACAGAAAGCTGAGAAAGAACAATACCGTGCGAGCCCCCTCGGCCCACGGTTTTCTTCTGCATATAAAAAGGACGCGTCTGAAAACCAGTCGCGTCCTTTTTTATTAACATTAACCGATTGAACCTTCCATTTCGAACTTAATCAAACGGTTCATTTCAACTGCGTATTCCATTGGAAGCTCTTTTGTGAATGGCTCGATGAAGCCCATTACGATCATTTCAGTCGCTTCTTCTTCGGAAATACCGCGGCTCATCAAGTAGAAGAGCTGCTCTTCAGATACTTTAGACACTTTCGCTTCGTGCTCTAATGAAATGTTATCATTTAAGATTTCATTGTAAGGAATTGTGTCTGAAGTAGATTTGTTATCCATAATGAGCGTATCGCACTCGATGTTGGAACGGGCGCCTTCCGCTTTGCGTCCGAAGTGGACGATTCCGCGGTACGTTACTTTTCCGCCTTGTTTTGAAATCGATTTTGATACGATTGTGGATGATGTGTTTGGTGCAAGGTGAATCATTTTCGCACCCGCATCCTGATGCTGGCCTTTACCCGCAAGAGCGATAGAAAGCGTCATACCGCGCGCGCCTTCGCCTTTTAGGATACAAGCAGGATATTTCATTGTCAGTTTAGAACCGATGTTGCCGTCGATCCATTCCATCGTTGCGTTTTCTTCACATACTGTACGCTTCGTTACTAGGTTGTAAACGTTGTTCGCCCAGTTTTGGATCGTTGTATAACGGCAGTAGCCGCCTTTTTTAACGATAATCTCAACAACCGCACTGTGAAGTGAGTTTGTTGTGTAAACAGGCGCAGTACATCCCTCAACGTAATGCACGCTTGCTTCTTCGTCAACGATGATCAGCGTACGTTCGAACTGACCCATGTTTTCAGAGTTGATACGGAAGTAAGCTTGAAGCGGTGTTTCAACCTTTACGCCTTTTGGCACGTAGATGAAAGATCCGCCGGACCAAACAGCTGAGTTCAGGGCCGCAAACTTGTTATCAGTCGGCGGAATCACTTTTGCCCAGTGCTCACGGAAAATGTCTTCATTTTCTTTCAGCGCGCTGTCTGTGTCTTTAAAGACGATGCCTTGCGCTTCAAGATCTTCCTTCATGTTGTGGTATACAACCTCAGATTCGTACTGAGCAGAAACACCCGCAAGGTATTTTTGTTCAGCTTCAGGAATCCCGAGCTTGTCGAATGTTTGCTTAATTTCTTCAGGAACTTCATCCCAAGAACGCTCTGACCGCTCAGACGGTTTTACGTAGTACGTAATTTCGTCAAAGTTCAGTGAGTTTAGATCTCCGCCCCATTGTGGCATTGGCATGTTGTAGAAATGTTCAAGTGATTTCAAGCGGAAATCAAGCATCCATTGAGGCTCTTCTTTCATGCGAGAAATTTCTTCTACGATTTCTTTTGTCAATCCGCGCTCTGAACGGAAAATGGAAACGTCCTTGTCGTGAAAACCATATTTGTATTCACCAATATCAGGCATTTTTTTAGCCATCCATTTTCACTCCAATCCTTTTAATTGCCGCCCTCTTCTTTAGCGACTCCTTTTTCAAGTGCCTTCCATGACAGGGTTGCACATTTAATACGGGCCGGGAATTTTGAAACGCCTTGAAGGGCTTCAATATCACCCAAATCTATAGAATCATCGTATTCTTTCCCTTGCATCATATCTGAGAAAATCTTAGACATGGAAAGGGCTGTTTCAATATCTTTCCCTTTAATCGCCTGAGTCATCATCGAAGCGGATGCCATTGAAATGGAACAGCCTTCCCCTTCAAATTTCGCATCTTCCACGATGTCTCCGTCAAGCTTCATTGTCAGTCTGATACGGTCGCCGCATGTCGGATTGTTCATATCTACGACGATGCTGTCATTCAAAACCCCTTTGTTGCGCGGGTTTTTGTAATGATCCATAATCACTTGTCTGTACAATGTATCTAAGTTTGCATTAAAAGACATTTGTAAAATACTCCTTTGTCTTTTGAAGAGCTTCCACAAGCTTATCAATCTCTTCCTCTGTATTATACAGATAAAAGCTTGCTCTCGCAGTAGCAGTTACATCCAGCCATTTCATCAGCGGCTGGGCGCAATGGTGACCGGCTCTGACAGCGATCCCTTCCGCATCAAGTACGGTTGCCACATCGTGCGGATGAACATCATCAAGGTTAAATGTGATCAGCCCGGCACGCTCTTCCGGTCCGTAAACCGTCACGCCGTCAAGCTGACGGAAGCGTTCAAGCGCATAAGCTGCAAGCTTGTGCTCGTGGCGGGAAATCTCATCAAGGCCGATTTCTTCAAGAAAATCAATGGCGGCACCAAGACCGATTGCTCCAGCAATAATCGGAGTACCCGCTTCGAATTTCCACGGAAGCTCTTTCCAAGTTGATTCATAAAGCCCGACAAAGTCGATCATTTCACCGCCGAATTCGGCAGGCTCCATGTTTTCCAGCAGGGCTCTCTTTCCGTACAGCACACCTACTCCGGTAGGGCCGCACATTTTGTGGGAAGAAAGTGCAAAGAAGTCGCAATCGAGATCCTGCACGTCAATTTTCATGTGAGGCGCGCTTTGTGCACCGTCCACCACAATGACTGCCCCATTGTCATGAGCGATTTTCGCCATTTCTTTTATCGGGTTGACCGTGCCGAGAACGTTAGACACATGAGATACCGCAACAATCTTTGTATTGCTTGTGACCGTTGCTCTGACATCATCTAATGAAATCGTGCCGTCTTCCTGCAGCGGAATATATTTTAATGTGGCGCCAGTCGCTTTGACAGCCTGCTGCCACGGAATGATATTCGCATGATGCTCCATATAGGTGATGACCACTTCATCACCCGGTTTGAGGTTGGCGCGTGCATAGCTTAGCGCCACCATGTTCAGTGATGTGGTCGTGCCTTTTGTGAAAATAATCTCAGCCATTGACTTCGCGTTAATAAACTTGCGGACTTTTTCACGCGCTCCTTCATAACCGTCTGTCGCTCTGGTTCCAAGTGTATGGACGCCCCGGTGAACATTGGAATTGTATTGGTTATAATACTTATCCAGTGTTTCAATGACAGCACGCGGCTTCTGGGAAGTCGCCGCGCTGTCGAGATAAACGAGATCATGTCCGTTCACTTGCTGATGAAGGATCGGGAACTGTTCACGAATATCTGTGATATTCATTACTTCACTTTCCTTTCGATAACAGAAACCAATTGTTTCTTAACGCCTTCAATCGGAAGTTCGTTAACTACCGGCGCAAGGAATCCGTAGATGACTAAGCGTTCTGCTTCTTCTTTCGAAATACCGCGGCTCATCAGGTAGTAAAGCTGAATAGGGTCCACACGGCCGACAGATGCCGCATGTCCTGCCGTTACATCGTCTTCGTCAATTAAAAGAATAGGGTTTGCGTCTCCGCGCGCTTTTTCGCTGAGCATCAGCACACGGGATTCCTGTTCCGCATTCGCTTTAGAAGCGCCATGTTCGATTTTGCCGATTCCGTTAAAGATAGAAGAAGCGGAATCCTTCATCACACCGTGCTTCAAGATATATCCTTCAGAAGCTTTACCGAAATGAATGATTTGTGTCGTAAAGTTTTCTGTTTGCTCTCCTCTTCCGACAACAACCGTTTTCGTGTCGCCGTAAGTGCCGTCACCGTAAAGATTTGTTGTGTTTTCGGAAATGGTGTCGCCATCGTTCATGAGGCCGAGAGCCCACTCGATTTTGCTGTCGCGTCCGCGCGCAGCACCGCGGCGGTTGACATAAGTTGTCACGCCGGAAGACAGAGTATCCACCGCACCGTATGTCACACTGGCATTATCACCTGTGATAACCTCACTGATAATATTGAATACAGCATCTTTCGGGTTGACCGTGCTGATGTAGTTTTCTACATACGTTACTGAGCTATGGTCTTCCGCCACAATCAATATGTGGTTGAATAGAGCTGTATCGTTGCTCTCGTGGACATAAACAGCCTGAACCGGCGTCTCCACCTGAACATTTTTCGGAACATATAGGAATGCCCCTCCGTTCACAAGAGCTGCGTGAAGTGCGGTTAATTTATGCTCATCAACCTTCACGCCGTCTTTCATAAAATATTTCTCCACTAAGTCGCTGTGCTCGCGTGCAGCAGTCAAAATATCAGTAAAGATGACGCCTTTGTCTTTCAATTCCTGAGAAAGAGAAAGGAATGCAGGCGTCTGATCACGCTGAACATATAACGTTTTATCTTCGTTTTCAACATCGATCAGCGCTTTTGCTTCATCAGTCAAATCCTCTAATGAAGAAAGCGGCTCATTATCAACTGTATGCTTCGCGAAGTTCGTGAAGTTCCAGTTTGTGATTTTTGTTTTGTCAGGCTTCGGCATCGGCAGATCCTCAGCTTGTTCAAGAGCCTGTAAGCGCAGGTTTTTCAGCCAGGCAGGTTCTTGATGCTTTTCGGAAAAGCTTTTGAGATACTCCTGATCTACGGATAGTTTTGTATCTAGTGTCATATTAATCCCCCTAACGCTTACGCTTCTTGGCCTACAGTTTCGTCTTCAATGCCAAGTTCTTTTTTGATCCAGTCATAACCTTCTGCTTCAAGACGCTGTGCAAGCTCTGCACCGCCGGATTTTACAACGCGGCCTTGCATCATAACGTGAACCACATCAGGAGTGATGTAGTTTAACAGACGCTGATAGTGAGTGATCATCAGGCAGCCAAAGCTTTCGCTGCGCATTTTGTTGATCCCTTTTGATACAACTTTCAGAGCGTCAATATCAAGACCTGAGTCGATTTCATCAAGGATGGCGATTTTCGGTTCAATCATCATCAGCTGAAGGATTTCGTTGCGTTTTTTCTCCCCGCCTGAGAAGCCTTCGTTGAGGTAGCGCTGAGCCATTTCAGGGTCCATTTCTAAGAATTCCATGTTTTCGTCCATTTTGCGGATGAATTTCATAAGAGAAATTTCATCGCCTTCTTCTCTGCGCGCGTTGATCGCAGAACGAAGGAAGTCGGCATTTGTCACACCGCTGATTTCACTTGGGTACTGCATTGCAAGGAACAAACCTGCCTGCGCACGCTCGTCCACTTCCATCTCCAGTACATCTTTGCCGTCAAGCGTGATGCTGCCTTTTGTTACTTCATATTTAGGATGCCCCATAATGGCAGCTGACAGAGTTGATTTACCAGTACCGTTCGGTCCCATTACCGCGTGGAACTCTCCGCCTTTTATTTCAAGGTTTACACCTTTTAAGATCTCTTTCCCTTCGATTTCAACGTGAAGATCTTTGATCGTTAATGTTGAAGCAGCCATATCTATACCTCCAAAAATATATAATCATTATTCTCATTTTATTCTCATTCTAATTTTATAACAAATGAAAAGTAAATACAACTTTTTATCGTGCCTTGCACATTTCTCAAGTTTAACAAAGTTCAGCACTTTATTAAAGCAATTGAAAAAGAAAAAGAGTGGATTCCCACCCTTTTTTTAAAGACCGATTTTCTCATTAAGCTCAGCAGAATACCGCTTGCATTTTTTATATTCAAGCTCTCTCTGCCGCTCAACTTCCATTCTTGTATCCAGCCGGCGTCCGTATTCCTCGTATCCGATTCCATGAGACAGCTGCATCGCTTTTTCCATTTCTGACGTATAATCGAGGTCCAGTCTGTCCTGGCTGCTGCAAATAATGAATCAATCCCTTCATTTATTTACTGCTATTGTATCAGCTCCAAGACCGATGCTGCAAAATGGATATGGCTTGATATAACATCGGATGAGACGAAAGGACCCTTTGAGTTAAAATGAGAATCGTTTTTCGGAATATTCCTTCTTCTAATGCGTAGTGCTTCCAAATTCCTCTATGCACTGCTGGACAACTGTCACACCTTGGCTTAGAGCAGCTCCGCCTCCGAACGCCGCTGCCACACTGACTGCTTCGAGAATGTTTTCTTCTGTCGCTCCCTCATCAAGACAGCCTTTTGTGTGATAGATCATGCAATATTCATCCTGAGCATTGATGGCGATTCCGAGGGCGATCAGCTGTTTTTCTCTTTCAGTCAGAGAATTGCCGGCAAAGCATTGTTCAGTAAACTCGTTAAACTTTCTTCCCATTAGCGGCATCTTTTGTTCAAATGTGCCTAAACCTAATTTATACTGTTTTAGCGCGTCCTGCATGCTTCCTCTGTCTTGATTCAAAGAAAATCCCTCCATCTGTTTAACATTCCTTTTTATTATGAACAGCTTTTAGGAAAATACCCGAAAAAAACCCCGGATTTCTCATCCGGGGTTTCAATCTTATTCAGAGACTGGGAGAACAGCTCCGTCATATTTCTTCTCGATGAAGTCTTTAATCTTTTTAGAGTGAAGAACTTCCATCAGCGCTTTGATTTTTGCAGAATCCTCTTCGCCATCTCTCACTGCAATGATATTGGCGTAAGGGTTATCTTTTGTTGATTCCACTTCAATCGCGTCTTTTTTAGGATTTAATTTATTTTGGATCGCGTAGTTCACATTGATGAAGGCCGCGTCTCCTTCTTTGTTTTCATATGCTTTTGCCGTTAATTCAGGCGCTACTTTTTTAAACTGAAGGTGTTTCGGGTTTTTCTTAATGTCTTTCAGTGTTGCATCGACTGTCTCCACTTTGGAGTCAAGTGTAATTAATCCTGCATTCTCAAGCATTGCAAGCATACGGCCTTGTTCAGCAACGTTATTTGTCAGGATAATTGTCGCACCGTCGGGAAGCTCTTTTAATGATTTATATTTTTTAGAATAAATACCGAATGGCTCTAAGTGAATCGCACCGGCATTCACAAGTTTATAATCTTTGTTTTCTTTCATTTCTTGCTCAAGGTAAGGAATGTGCTGGAAGAAGTTTGCATCCACTTCTTTATCAGCTAAGGCTTTGTTGTACATTTTGTAATCACTTAGCACTTTCACTTTCAGTGTGTAGCCTTTTTCTTTTAACAATGGTTCAGCTTCTTTTAAAATTTCTGCATGCGGTGTTTTTGTAGCTGCAACAACAATTTCTTTCTTGCCGGATTCAGCGTTATTAGAACCGCAGGCAGCCATAACTCCTGCAAATACAAGTAGTAATGCACCCAAAAATAGCTTTTTCAATGTAAATCCTCCCTTATCGTTTGTCTATTATATTTGTTATGACATCACCGATCATTTGAATAATGAAAACGATGATTAAAATAAATACAGTAGCAACGAAGGTAACATCAGTATTATTAGACTGATATCCTTCTACATATGCAAGGTTTCCAAGTCCTCCTGAACCGATGGCGCCCGCAATGGCCGTTGAGCCGATCAAAGCAATGGCCGTAACCGTGATCCCAGAAATAAGGGCCGGCATGGATTCCGGGAGCAGCACTTTGAAAATAATGGTTGATGTTTTGGCTCCCATTGATTTCGCAGCTTCGATGACGCCCTTATCCACCTCACGCAGCGCAATTTCAGCGAGCCGCGCGTAAAACGGGGCTGAGCCGATGACTAACGCCGGCAGTGCCGCGTTCGGCCCTAAGATGGTGCCGACTAAAAACTTCGTAAAACCTAGTAATAAAATAATTAAAATGAGGAACGGAATAGACCTGAATACATTGACAATAGCCGCAATTACAGTGTTGACCGCTTTGTTCTGCCAGAGGCTCCCTTTGCTTGTAAGAAAGAGCAGCAGGCCGAGGATCACCCCGATGACAAAGGCAAAAACCAAGGAGATCAGCGTCATATAAAGCGTTTCGTATGTCGCGTTCCATAATTCAGTTACATCAACGTTCGGGAAGTATTTTTCAAACATTCGTGATCACCTCTGCTTTCACCTGTTTGTCATTAATAAACCGGATCACGTTTTGCACTTCTTCCTCGTCACCGTCAATATGGATAAACAATGAACCGTATGCCCCGTCCTTCGTCTGCGAGATTTTCCCCTGCAGAATATTTACGCTGACATTGAAGTTTCTGATCATCTCTGTAATCAGAGGCTGTTCAGCTGAATCACCGACAAATGTGAGCTGAACCGTTGTTCCTGACGCTTTTTCGTCAAGAAGATGCTGAAGTGTTTCTTTTGTTTCTTCAGGCTCAGTCACCTGCTGAACAAACCGTTTTGTCATGTCTTCCTTTGGATTCTTGAAGACATCGAGAACTTCTCCTTCTTCAACAACCTTTCCGTTTTCCATAACAGCGACTCTGTTGCAGATTTTGCGGATGACGTGCATTTCGTGTGTGATCAGCACAATCGTCAATCCGAGTCTTTCATTAATATCGGACAAAAGATCCAAGATTGAATCGGTTGTTTGCGGATCTAAAGCTGATGTCGCTTCATCACAAAGGAGAACCTTCGGATTGTTTGCGAGCGCTCTGGCGATTCCGACCCTCTGCTTTTGTCCGCCGCTCAGCTGAGACGGGTAAGATTTCTCTTTTCCTTCTAAACCTACCAGTTTAATCAGTTCATTGGCACGCTTGATCCTCTCGCTTTTTTTCACCCCGGCAATTTCTAAAGGAAACATGATGTTATCTCTGACAGTTCGCGACCAGAGCAAATTGAAGTGCTGGAAAATCATACTGATGTCATGGCGCGCTTTTCTTAAATCGCGTCCGTTTACTTCATTAATCTTCGTTCCCGCCACTTCCACGATTCCTGAGCTTGGTTTCTCAAGTCCGTTCAGCAGACGGATTAAGGAACTTTTACCAGCTCCGCTATATCCTATAATTCCAAAAATCTCACCTTTTTTAATGGAAAGCGAGACATTTTGGACAGCATTGACATCTCCATGTTTCGACTTATACACTTTTGAAACATCCTGAAGATTGATCAAAGCAATCACCTGCCTTAACACTATTCTAAGAAATCTTCCGGTTTTTTCTGCAAAAGAAAAGCCTTTCTGCACACTTGAGCAGAAAGGCTTATATAAAACGCCTTTCTCTCATCTTTCAAAGCTTAACGCTTCGTGTGAATTGGCACCATTTCAACAATGTTGATGGTTGCCGGGCTTCATAGGGCACTTCCCTCCACCTCTCTTGATAAGAGAAATATATAGTCTTTTTCGTCCGGAAATTCTTAATGTAGAATAGCATGGCGAATCATAAAATGTCAATAAAATAAATGATGTAAACTTTTACTATTATAATAATTTGCTATTTTTTAATTCTTTAGAATCCTCTGAAAAAAACCGTTTGTCAGCCAAAGAATGGCTTCCAGCTTTAACAGCGCTCTGAATGAACCCTTTACCTTTAGGCTTCCGCTCTGGATCAGGTGCTGAAGGGAAATGTCTCCATGCAAAAGATGAATGATTTCTGTTTGGTTTCCATAAAAGGTCAGGTTGGACGTTTGGGGCGGAGAAATTTTTGTCATTTCTCCCTGTTCGTTTATTGAGACGGTTAAGGCTTCTGTTTCTCCTTGGAAGGTAATGAGCAATGTCGAAGCGTTCAAAAGGGGTTTTAAAAACAGATGCTGGACATCATCTTCTAAAACTTCCGCTTTCTCCATTTGTACAACCTCCTATTTGTTGGTCATACATACACATTTCTCTCTTCGGCGCAAGAACCCCTTTATAAAACGAACGACAAATTCATTGGAATGTGCCGAGAAAAATGTCATAAATGAGATGCAGAAGATGATTTTTGTTTGATCAGCTCATATAAATAAGAAACGGAATGAAACGCATACCCTCTTTCAATTACTTTTCCGTCCTTAAACAGCAGAAAACAAGGGACGCTTTCAATTTGATATGCTTTAGCAAACGCCGGAGAATAGTTGAGATTATTTTTGTAGAAGGCGACAGACGGGAGCATGTCTTCGACGACCGTCAGCATTTTGCTTGCCAGCTGGCAGGTACCGCAAAACGGAGTATATAAATATAGGAGATACACATCATCAGTAATGTGTTCAAGCTCTTGCTCTTGGAGTTCTTTCACGTTATAACACCTCAGGTCTTTCTTTCAAGAAAATTCGTATGGACATTCAGATTCGCGCTCAGTAATACAGATGCTATATGGTGTCTGGGCGCCGCCTCCACTTCCTTATAGGCTCTGTCGATATATAAATGGTAGGCTTCATTAAATTCCCTTTTCAGCTGTTTTCTCAATTTCTCGCCTGATTCATCAGCATCAACCAAAATATAGACGTCCTTCTCGTAAAGCTCGTCTGCCAATTCCTCCAGCTTCAGCTGGCTGATTGTTCCGTTTGTGCAGATTATGCGCACTGGCTCATTCAGGACGCTTTCGATCTTTTCTTTATCTGATTTCCCTTCAACAATCATGACTTTTTCCAGTTCGTCCATGTTCATCTGCTTCACCTGCCGCGTCGAATTTGAAACGTTCAGATTGTAAAAGAAGGCAGTGAAATTCACCGCCAACATTAACACCAGCCGCTTTCGTAGTCACAATCAACATATTTCTGATCGTCTCCTGAAACCACGTCGGCTGTTTTATAAAATTTTTCATTTTCATAGGTAAAGCCGGACTTTAGCTCATATTCATTCATGCCTGTCATTTGGCCGATCATCTCATCTTCATGATATAACGAGAGCCGGCCATTTTGAAAGCGGCCTGTCACATCATTGGTGACATCGAGCTTTTGTTTGCTGAAAGCCATATTGGACACCTCCCATAGCGTTAGCGTATCCAATTGCCTGCTCAGCTATCCAGTTTTAGTCTTGTTGTGTCATCTCTTCGTATTGCTCTGCTGTCATTAGTTTTTCAATTTCAGACGCGTCAGACGGTTCAACGACGATCATCCATGCTTTTTCATACGGAGATTCGTTGACGAATTCCGGGCTGTCATCAAGATCCTCGTTAACTTCCACTACAGTTCCGTTAATCGGTGCGTAAAGCTCAGATACCGTTTTTACGGATTCTACACTTCCGAAAGGCTCGTCCGCTTTGATTTCAGCGCCGACTTCAGGAAGCTCAACAAACACGATGTCACCGAGCTCGGACTGGGCAAAATGGGTAATGCCGATTTTGGCTTTTTCTCCTTCAACTTTTACCCACTCGTGTTCTTCTGAGTAACGCAAATCTTTAGGTATGCTCAATTGAATCCCTCCATTTTTTACAGCACTATAATAAGAAGATACCACACTTTTCAAAAAAAATTTACATTATGACCAGTTTTCTTCAAATTGATCTTCTTTAAAGCCAACTGTCACTTTTTCGCCGTCTGTTGTGAGTGGGCGCTTAATCAGCATTCCGTCTGAAGCCAGCAGTTCAAGCTGTTCGTCCTCTGACATGTGATACAGCTTTTCCTTCAGATTCAGTTCACGGTATTTCATGCCGCTTGTGTTGAAAAATTTCTTTACATCCAGCCCGCTTTTTTCATAAAGCGATTTTAGCTCCTCTTTGCTTGGAGGCTGCTCTGCAATATGTATTTCGTTGATTTCTTTTCCATGCTCTTCAAGCCATTTTTTCGCTTTGCGGCACGTTCCGCATTTAGGGTACCAGTAAAAAGTTAACGACATCTTCTTCCCCCTCAATAAAATAATCGAGGTTATTTTAACACAGTTTGTTTTAAAAACCTAAAACAGTGCTTCATAAAAAAAGAGCTCCGGATGTGCGGAGCTCCTTGGGACTCAGACAATATATTTTTCAGCCTCGAACACACCCGCTGCCGCTTCACGTTTTTTCCGAATGACATTTTTAGGCGTCACGCGTGTCAGCTTGCGGAGGGCCGAGAGCATCATACGGAGAGAATCTCCTTCTTCCATTGCAAGTAAAGATTCTTTCGCATGGGCTTCGATTTCATTGAAGGCTTCTTGAACGAAAATTTCTGTGTACAGCAGCTTTTGCGCTGCTTTATCGCTTCCTTGCACGGCAATCGCCTTTTCCGTTCTGAGCACCGCTGATTCCATTGCATATACATTGCTGACAATATCAGCAACGTTTACGAGGATTTCTTGTTCGCGATCGATCGCTTTTCCGTATTTTTGCGCAGCAAGACCCGCGGCGAACAGGGCGATTTTTTTTGCTTGCTTGACGATATATTTCTCTTGCTCTAATACGCCAGTGCCGGGCTCCTCAGGCATGAGCATCATGAGTTCTTCTTGAAGCGCCTGTGCTTTTTTAAAAAGAGGCAGCTCGCCTTTCATTGCTTTCTTCAGGAAGGTGCTTGGCACGATTAACCGGTTAATTTCATTGGTACCTTCGAAAATCCGGTTGATCCTGGAATCCCGATAGGCTCTTTCCACTTCATATTCCTGCATAAATCCGTAGCCGCCGTGGATTTGCACACCTTCATCAACAATATAATCAAGCGTTTCAGAGCCAAACACTTTGTTGAGAGAGCATTCAATGGCGTATTCGGCAATGGACTTTGCTATTTGCCTTCCATCCTTTTGGTCTTCAGCTGTGAACTGGCTCATATTGTCTTCAAACAGCCCGACGGTTCTGTACACGGAGCTTTCCATTGCGTACAGCCTTGATGCCATCGTCGCGATTTTTTCCTGTGTCAGCGAAAAGCCTGCGATCGGCGTTTTAAATTGGCGGCGCTGATTTGCGTAAGCGGCGGACAGCTCGATCACCCGTTTTGACGCGCCGATCGTTCCTACTGCCAGCTTGTAGCGGCCGATATTTAAAATATTAAAGGCGATAACATGCCCTTTGCCGATTTCTCCAAGAAGGTTTTCCTTCGGCACCTCAGCCTGATCTAAAATGAGGGTTCTCGTCGATGAACCTTTAATTCCCATTTTCTTTTCTTCAGGTCCGGTTGATACGCCAGGAAAATCTTTTTCTACAATAAAAGCGGAGAACTTTTCGCCATCCACTTTTGCGTAAACGACAAAGACATCGGCAAAGGCTGAGTTGGTAATCCACTGTTTCTCCCCGGTTAATACATAATGCGTTCCTGCTTCATTCAGCACCGCGGTCGTTTTTGCGCCTAACGCATCAGATCCGGAACCTGGCTCAGTCAGTGCGTACGCAGCGATCTTTTCCCCTGAAGCCAAATCAGGGAGATATTTTTTCTTTTGCTCTTCCGTTCCAAAGAAGACGATCGGCAAGGAACCGATACCGACATGCGCACCGTAAGAAAGTGAAAAGCTTCCCGCCCGCGAAAATTTTTCAGTGATCAGCGCCGAGCTGATTTTATCAAGACCCAGCCCGCCGTATTCCTCAGGAACATCGGCACCGAGAAGGCCGAGTTCTCCCGCTTTCTTCAAAAGCCGGACGGAATGTTCAAATTGATGGTTCTCAATGTCATCTATATGCGGCAGAACGTCCTGCTCAATGTAATCCTCCGTTGTTTTCGCAATCATTTTATGCTCGTCGGTGAAATCCTCCGGTGTATACATCTGATCATATGTGACTTCCTCTATTAAGAAGCCGCCGCCTTTTTGTACTTCAGCCGTTTTTCTCGTCATTTGTTTTTCCCCCTTTAGCATAGTTCAAATACGCCGGCTGCTCCCATCCCGCCGCCGATACACATTGTGACGACTCCAAATTGCTCGTTTCTCCGTTTCATTTCGTGAATCAGTGAGAGTGTAAGCTTTGTGCCCGTACATCCAAGCGGGTGCCCGAGTGCGATAGCGCCTCCATTGACATTCACTTTCTCCTCATCAATCCCCAGCTCCCTGATGACTTGGATGGCTTGTGATGCAAACGCTTCGTTCAATTCGAACAGCCCGATATCCTGCAGTTGAAGCCCGGCAAGCTTCAGTGCACGCGGAATGGCTTCGACGGGTCCGATGCCCATGACTTCCGGCGGCACCCCGCCAACGGCAAAGGAACGGAATTTGACAAGCGGCGCCAAACCCAGCGCATCCGCTTTTTCGCGATCCATCAGCATGACAGCCGCCGCCCCGTCACTAGTTTGCGAGGAATTTCCGGCAGTGACTGTTCCGTCAACGGAAAAGGCCGGGCGCAATGCGGCTAAAATATCTGCGGTCGTTTGCGGGCGTACACCTTCATCCTGAGAAAAAACAGTATGTTTTTCCTGAGGCTTATGGTTTTCGCCGATTTCTGTCACTCTGACTTCGACTGGGACAATTTCATCTTTAAATTTCCCCTCTGCAAGAGCTTTGGCAGCTTTCTGGTGACTGCGCACTGCAAAAGCATCCTGATCTTCACGGGAAACGCCGTATTTTTTCGCAACCTGTTCTGCTGTGTGTCCCATGCTCATGTAATACTCCGGCGCTTTTTCGGCCAATGTGAGGTTCGGACGGGTCACATGCCCCATCATCGGAACCTGTGACATGGATTCTGCTCCGCCTGCAATGGCTGTATCGTAAGCGCCAAGCATAATTTTTTCTGCCGCATATGCGATGGACTGAAGACCTGAGGAACAGTAGCGGTTGACTGTAATCGCCGGCACCGTATATGGCAGACCCGCAAGCGCGCCGATATTTCTCGCCATATTGAGCCCCTGTTCCGCTTCAGGTGTCGCACAGCCTATAATTAAATCGTCAATATTGCCCTCGTAGCCGCCTGCTCGTTTCAGCGTTTCTTTCACGCAAATGGCTCCCAAATCATCCGGGCGAACGGTGGCCAATGATCCTTTTTTCGCTTTCCCAACCGGTGTTCTTGCTCCTGCCACAATGACTGCCTCTTTCATAAACTCCCTCCTAGTTCCGTAAAGGTTTGCCTTTCACCAGCATATGCTGCATTCTCGCCTGAGATTTCGCCTCGCCTGCCAGACTTAAAAACGCTTCTCTCTCAATTTCTAATAAATACTCTTCATCCACCTCTGTACCGAACGGCACTTTTCCGCCGGCAATCACAAAAGCGAGTTTTTTTGCAATTTTCATATCGTGCTCAGATAGGTAGCCGGACAGCTTCATTTGCTCTGCACCGAGCAGAAGCGCGGCATAGCCTGTTTCCCCCGCCACCTTGACCTTTTCTTTTACAGGCGGCCGCCAGCTGGTATCGTATAAAGAGGCGGCTAGCTGCTTTGCATCGTACAGGAGGTGATCCTGGTTAGTGCTGATACGGTCAGCCTCTTTTAAAATATTCAGTTCCCGTGCCTCTTGGGCGGAAGTTGACACCTTAGCCATTGCAATCGTTTCAAAAGTTTTTATGGCCGCATTCATCGGATCAAGACCGCGGCGAAGATGATTGATGTACAGTTCTTTATTGCCCCCTCCGCCAGGGATAAGGCCGACTCCTGATTCCACAAGTCCCATATAGGCTTCGCTTGCCGCTTGTATCCGTGCAGCAGGGAGACACACTTCCGTCCCTCCGCCGAGCGTCATGCCAAATGGAGCGGCAACAACAGGTTTCGTGCTGTATTTGATGTTCATCATTGTCTCTTGAAAACGCCGTATCACCAAATCAACTTCCATAAAGTTGTCATCCTGCACTTCCATTAAGATCATGGCAAGATTGGCGCCCACGCAGAAATTTTTTCCTTGATTGCCGATGACAAGCCCTTTGTAATTCCGCTCTGTTTCTTCCAATGCTTTGTTGATCATTTGAATGATGTCAAGCCCGATGGCATTGCTTTTCGAGTGAAATTCCAGAAGCGCTACATCGTCACCAAGATCGATCAAGCTCGCTCCGCTGTTTTTCGCAATGACGCCGTTTGTTTCTTTAACTGACTGTAAATGGATGCGTTTCTTGTTTTCTTTTACGGCCCTGTATTCGCCGCTTTCGTAATAAAGCACTGTTCCGTTTTCTCTGATGTAGAAAGTTTCATTCCCTTTGTCCAGCATATCTTTTATCCAGCCAGGAATCTCCGCTCCAAGCTGTTCAAGCTTTTCCGCCGACTGTCTGAGACCGATTGCGTCCCAGATTTCGAATGGCCCCAGTTCCCAGCCGAATCCCCATTTCATGGCTTGGTCAATTGCATGAATATCGTCGGCGATTTCTCCGAGCAGCTGGGCTGAGTAAAGCAGTGTTTGCGACGTGATATTCCACAGCAGCCGGCCAGCCCTGTCTTCCGAGTAAATAAGCGCTTTCATTTTGGTTTTTGTCCCTTTAGCCTGTTTTGCCGCTTCAAGAGCCGGCGTTTTCATCTTTGTCCGTTCTCCGTAAGTAAGCGTCATCGGGTCAAGCTCATAAATCGTTTTTCCTTCTTTTTTATAAAAGCCTTGACCGGATTTGCTTCCGATCCAGCCTTTTTGCAGCATGTCGTTCATGAAGTCAGGCAGGCGAAATGCTTCTTTTTCGTCTCCCTCTGCTTTGTCATACACGTTTCGGGCGACGTGGGCAAAAGTATCGAGGCCGACAACATCCAGCGTTCTGAAGGTTGCGCTTTTCGGTCTTCCGATCAGCGGGCCTGTGATGGAATCGACTTCTCCGACCTGATAGCCGCCTTTCAGCATTTCTTGAACCGTAATGAGAAGTCCGTACGTCCCGATTCGGTTTGCGATAAAATTTGGTGTGTCCTTAGCTGTGACCACACCTTTGCCGAGGACATTTTCACCGAAGGATGTCATAAACGCCAGGATGTCAGGATCAGTTTCCTTAATCGGAATGATCTCCAGCAGCTTTAAATATCGCGCCGGGTTAAAAAAATGCGTTCCGAGAAAATGAGCTTTAAAATCATCAGACCTGCCTTCAGCCATCGCCTGCACTGAGATGCCGGACGTGTTGCTCGAGACGATGCTGCCCGGTTTCCGATGCTCATCCACGAGAGAGAAAATCTTCTTTTTGACCTCAAGATTTTCGACAACGACCTCAATAATCCAATCAGCTTCCTTCAGCTTCTCGACATCATCTTCTAGATTGCCGGGAGTAATATAAGCGGTGTTTTGTGCTGACGTAAGAGGGGCGGGCTTTTGTTTCAGCAGCTTTTTCACCGCAGATCTGCTCAGCCTGCTGCGCACCTCCGGACTTTCCTTGGTCAGCCCCTTTTTCTCCTCTTCCTTCGTTAAATCGTTCGGCACAATATCAAGCAGCAGGACCGGAATTCCGATGTTAGCCAAATGCGCAGCAATACCGGAACCCATAACCCCCGATCCTAAAACGGCTGCTTTTTGAATGTGTTTGTGCATGAGACATCCCCCTTGAGCGTTGAATGAATAATCATTCATTTTTTGGTCAAAAAAAATGGAAACCCGTTTCTTCTTTCATCATAAAAGATTTTTGTTTCGACTTCAATAGCTAATTTGTTATTTTTTTGTATGAATCAGATAGAAGACGGGAAACTTAAACCCGGAGGTGAAGGGAATGGTGAGAGAGAAAAAGAACCCGTCTTCAGCAGCAGTAAGCGCGGCGAGCGTAAAAGGAGATGCCGGTCCGACACAGCATTACGGCGGCGGAAAACGGACAAGCCAAAATCAGCAGTATAAGAAACATAACATGGAACAATAACAATGCAGCCCGCGTCCCGCGGCTGCTTTCACTTTTTGAAAATCCCTTTTAACACAAAAGCCGCATTAGCGGGTCTTTCGGCGATTCTTCTCATAAAGTAACTAAACCAATCGGTTCCATACGGGACATACACACGCATCTTGTACCCTTCCTTCACGAGTTCCTTCTGCCGCTCCGGCCTGATGCCATAAAGCATTTGAAACTCAAATTGGGACAACGGGATATGATGCTCGGCAACGAGTTTCTTCGTAAACGCAATGATGTCATCATCGTGTGTAGCGACGGCAGTATAGTTCCCGCTCAGCAGATGCAGTTTAACCAAGCTCTGGAAGTGAAGATCTGTTCCTTTTTTATCAGGGAACGCAACAGCCGCAGATTCCTTGTAAGCGCCTTTGACGAGTCTGAGATTCGGCTTTAGGTCATGCAGCTTACGGATATCTTCTGCCGCCCGGTAAAGATACGCCTGTATCACCGTACCCAGCATGTCAAATTCCTGCTTGCACTGGCTGTAGATGGCAAGTGTCTGTTCATAATGTGAGTAGTCCTCCATATCGATCGTCACAGCCACGCCATTTTCCTTCGCATCAGATAAAATGTCACGCAAATGTGAAACCGCCAGCTCTTCTGAAATATCGAGCCCTAATGACGTCAGCTTAAGGGAAAGCTCGGAATCTAACCGGTGTTCGGCAATCGCTTGAATGGCCTTCTTGCATTCTGCCGCGACTCGACTTGCTTCTTTATGTGTAGCCGCATACTCGCCTAAATAATCAATGGTTGTGCACAAACCGGATTGATTCAGCTTTTTAATGGTCCGAACAGCCGATTCAATCGTGTCCCCCGCGACAAATCTCCGCGCCCCCAGCCGTGAACCGTATGCTTTGGCAAGTTTGGTGAGCGTTTTATTTTGAGATAAGAATAAAAACATATGTCTCAACATCCAATTCCTCCTGACGATACAGCCTTCTTCAAAACACCTGTATATAACTCCCATACTGAAGGAAACATAAAACGAATAGAACGCAAAGGAGGATTACAATGAACAATCAGCAGCAATCTCAAATGCCGCCCTCTGTCATTTCAACAAAGGATCATTTGTATCTGAATGACATGCTGAACTGGAATCTGCTCGCGATGAAAAAAGCGCATTTTATGGCGCAGCAGTGCCAGGATCAAACATTAAAACAAGAACTAGACCGCGTCGGACATATGCATCACGATCACTATCAAAGAATATTAAAGCACCTGCAGCCAGGCCAGCAGCAGTCCGGCTACATCCAATAAGGAGGCGCCAAAATGAATCAGCAAAATCAGAAAATCAGCAACCCGCAAACACCTGTGCCGACTACCTCAGAAATGAATGACAGAGATTTCGTCAATGAGCTTTTGACAACAGAAAAATACATGACCACTGCGTATTGCACTGCTCTGCACGAGTTCAGCCATGAATCTCTCTATCAGGATATTCAAACCATTTTTGATGAGTCACAAAAAGCGCAAAGAAAACTGTATGATCTCATGTTCCAATATGGGTGGTATGCTGTAGAAGCAGAGGACGCCCAAAAGCTGCAGCAATCCTATCAAAAGTTCCAGCAGACCATTCAGCAGCAGTCTCCTTATCAGCAATAAAGTTTATCAATCAGATCAGCAAAAGGGTACGATGTGCTTTACTGGCATCTATCCTTTTTTTGTGTGTAAAATCAGTTGACTTTTTATTAACACTTACTTATATTTAATAAGCATTAACTATTTTAATGCATTAAATATAAACAATAGTTATATTAAAGAGGAGAAATGAAGATGAAGAGTGCGGATCAGTTAATGTCTGATATTCAATTATCGCTTCAGACGCTCTTTCAAAAGATACAGCCTGAAATGCTGGATAGCATGGAGAAACAGGGGGTTACCCCCGCGCAGCTGTTTGTGCTCGCGAGCTTAAAAAAGAATGGCAGCCTTAAAATTTCTGAAATTGCCGAACGGATGGAGGTCAAGCCAAGCGCGGTTACGTTAATGGCAGACCGCCTTGAACAAAAAAATCTGATCGTCAGAAAACACAATACACAAGACAGGCGAGTCATTAATATCAGCCTTACCGATGAAGGAGACAGAAAGTTCGAGGACGTTTTGGCGGGCAGAAAAGCCATAATGGCACGATACCTTTCCTACCTGACAGATGAAGAAATGATGCAGGCAGCACATATTACGAAAAAGCTGGCACAAGCTGCTGCCGAAACCAATGAAAAGTAAATTAGGAAAAGAGGAAATGGATGAAATGAGTAATGAAGGAAAACAATCAAAACGGACTTTATTAATAACCGGCTTAATCATTGCCATGTTTTTCTCAGCCCTTGACGGCACCATTGTCGGAACTGCCATGCCGAAAATCGTCGGAGATCTTGGCGGTCTAAGCATGATGACCTGGCTGACTACAGCGTATTTGTTAACATCAACAACGGTCGTGCCGATCGCCGGTAAATTAGCCGACTTATTGGGGCGCCGGATCGTCTATGTATCAGGTTTGCTTATTTTTATGGCTGCTTCAGCTCTGTGCGGAATGGCCAACAATATGACAGAATTGATTATTTTCCGCGGTTTGCAGGGAATTGGCGGAGGTATTATGATGCCGATGGCCATGATTGTCATTGGTGACTTATTTACAGGAAAACAGCGTGCCAAATTCCAAGGGGTCTTTGGTGCCATTTACGGGCTTGCTTCTGTTATCGGTCCGCAAATCGGCGGCTGGATCGTTGATTCATTAAACTGGAAATGGGTTTTCTATATTAACCTTCCTGTTGGAATTATCGCCGTTATTTTTATTGCCAGAGGATTGCAGGGCCGTAAACAGACTGGTCCGATCAACTTTGATATCGCCGGTATTTTTACAATGATTGTCGGGGTTGTCAGCCTTCTTCTTGCCCTAAGCTTCGGCGGAAAAGATTACGCTTGGGGTTCATGGCAGATTCTCGGCTTGTTCGCTCTCGCATTGATGGGTATTGTGAGTTTTATTATTGTTGAGTCGAAAGCGAAAGAACCGATCCTTCCTATGTATCTATTTAAAAATAGAACATTTACGTTTTTGAACCTGATCGGCTTTTTTATGAGTATCGGAATGTTTGGCGCAATTACGTTTGTTCCTTTCTTTATGCAGGGAATTGTCGGTGTAAGCGCGTCTGAATCAGGGACGATTATGACACCAATGATGATCTCAATGATTATCACAAGCATTATCGGCGGCCAGCTTGTTTACAAAATAGGAATTAAACCGCAAATCATAACAGGCATGCTGATTATGGCTGGCGGATTCCTTCTGTTAACCACATTGGATCTAGATACGAGCAAACTTATCGCTACATCCTATATGGCCATTATTGGTCTTGGAATGGGTCTTGTTATGCCGATTCTGACGCTGGCTTTACAGGAAAGCTTTTCGAAAGAGGAGCTTGGGGTCGTCACCTCTTCCAGCCAATTCTTCCGTTCTATCGGGGGCACATTCGGTATTACCATGCTGGGCGCTATAATGAACGCCCGATCCGGAAGCTTGCTGACTGATAAACTGGTTCCATATTTAGACTCGCTTCCGGCACAGGCAAACGCCTTTGCTTCTCAATTAAAGGGCATGATTGACACAAATCCGCAAGGGCTGCTGCAATCACTGTTCAGCCCGGACGCAATCAAACAAATTCCTGCGGCTTTCTCATCCCATGTCGTGCCGATTTTAAAAACATCATTAATGGATTCACTCCACAGTGTTTTTTATGCAGGCCTCATCTTTATCGCAGTCGGAGCTGTATTTACCTTATTCTTAAGACCTATTAAGCTTTCGAATAAGAACACGGATGAACAAAAGGAAAAAGCGGCTCAAGCCGTTGAATCCCCTTCTCATTAATAGAGCAACCCGCGGACATAACCGCGGGGCTTTTTTATTCGATCATCTGAGCCCTTCCATCCCCAAAGGACCAATCTTCATCCTGATTTCCAGCCAGAATGATAAACACATCTTCTTTTCTAACACCGAGCTCCGAATGAATCCGGCTTGCCACTGAATGGTAAAACGATTTCTTCTGTTCTGTTGTTCTTGAATCTTTCAATGTAAAATGGATGTAAATCAGTTCATCTGTGCGCTCTACTTGTAAATAACACGGATCATAAAAAAATTCGCTTTTTTGGTATTGCCGGATCACTTGAAAGTAATCATCTGCCGGCACATTGATTTCTTCGATCATAGACTGGTGAATGGCTCTGCTTAGTTTTTGAAGCCATTCTTTGCTTCTCCCCGCTCGTAAATGAATCTGTACAAATGGCATCTCTCAAGCCGCTCCTTTCTTTACATCGTCTGGCCGCTGTCAATCGTGATGATTTGTCCTGTCAGGGATTCCTGTTCAAGCACGGAACAAATCAGCTGTGCCACATCACCCGCTTCAGCAATTCGCTGCAACAGCAAAGTACCGCTCATGTTTTTCATTTTTTCTTCACGCCCTGCCCACCATCTTGTCGCGACAGCTCCGGGTGCGACACCGCACACTCTGATTTCTGGCGCCAAAGCGTGTGCCAATGATTTTGTCAGGCCGTGCACCGCTGCTTTTGACACAGCGTAAGGCATAGAAGAGCCCGCCCCGGTTGCCCCCGCGATACTGCCAATATTAACGATTGCCCCAGCCTTGCTTTTTTTCATGAAAGGAGCCGCTGCTCTCGCGCAAAAAAACATTCCTTTGACATTGACCGCATATAACTTGTCCCATACGTCCTCTGTCGCGGCATCAAGATCATCCATTGGAATATGCTGTGTAATGCTTGCATTGTTGATTAAAACGTCAATCGTGCCGTATTGCTTTCCTATTGATTGAACCATGTCCTGCACTTCACTGTTTTTGGACACATCGGCTTGGATAGCAACGGCCTGCCCGCCCTCTCTTTTGATGATGTCTGCTGTTTCCTCAGCCTCAGCACGAGAGCGTGAATAATTCACCGCAACAATCGCTCCCCGTTTCGCTAATTCAATGCATGCTGCTCTTCCTATTCCCGTGCCGCCCCCAGTGACGAGAGCTATCTTGTTCTTAAGATCCATTGCCGCCACTCCTTGTTGTTTGTATATATTTTGAAATATAACTACTGATCCTATTGTAATGCAGGTTTGGTGTTCCGTATAATGATTGGTAAAGATACTTGCTATCATTTAGATTGATAGCAAAAGAGCGGGGGATTCAACATGGAAAGCGGAGATCTACGTGTGTTTCAAATGGTAGCCCGTGAAGGCTCAATTACGAAAGCCGCACTGCAGCTTGGCTACGTGCAATCAAATGTGACGGCCAGAATTCAGCAATTGGAAGCTGAGCTCGGCACCACCCTTTTTTTGCGCCATAATCGAGGCATGACACTCTCTTCCAGCGGAAAGCTTCTGTTGGATTATACGAATAAAATTATCGGGCTGCTGGATGAGGCGTCCAAAGCGCTCTCTTCCTCAACTGAGCCGAGCGGACAGCTGATGATCGGTTCCACTCAGACATCCGCCGCCGTCAGGCTTCCCAAACTGCTTGCTTCGTATTATGAAGAGTATCCAAACGTACAGCTGTCTTTAATAACAGGGCATACACAATTTTTAATTGATAAAGTTCTTCGGTATGAACTCGATGGCGCGTTTATCGGCTGTGAATGCAATCATCCTGAGCTCCAGTCCTTTCCCGCATTTGAGGAGGAGCCCGTAGTCGTGTCCGCTGCATCTGTGTCCTGTGCAGAAGAAGCGATCACAAAGCCGATTCTCGTTTACAGCACAGGCTGTTCGTACCGAGATACCCTTGAAAAATGGCTGCACTCTGCCGGCGTCACACAGCCGGTTATTATGGAGTTCGGCACACTTGAAGCGATTATAGGCGGGGTGACAGCGGGCCTTGGCATCTCCTTGCTCCCGCGGACTGTTGTACAAAAACACGAGTCTGAAGGTTCGATCCGATTGTACACGCTCCCTGAACCTCTCAGACAGATGAAAACAGAGTTTATTCTCCGTAAGGATTCGTTTATCAGCAGCGCGCTGCGCACCTTTATGGCTTCCTTCGCACCAAATGAAACCGCAACATAACAAAAAGCAGTCTGCCGATTATTAGCGGCAGACTGCTTTTTTAGCCTATTCTTTGTTTCGGTGCTCTTCATTTAACTGTTTGATATGCTGTATGATGTCTTTAATGCCCTGCTTTGCGTCAGGATATGTCGTATTCCAATGCTTGGCGAGCGGAGGCATGCTTTTGGCGATATGCGTGTACACAATCCACTGCTTCACTTCTTCTTTTAATTCATGATTTGACTCCCCAAGGAGAAGCTCGGTATATTTTTCAAGCAATCCATCCAGCTGTTCTTGCAGTTTTTGTTCCATTCATACATCTTCCTTTCGAGAAAACAGCAAGGAGCTTTCTCATTGGTGAAAGCTCCTTTAGCCGTGTTATTTATCCATGTGATGTGAAAGCCGCTTCCCGGACAATGCATCTGCCCCGGCCATGAGGAATGCAAAGAGGCGTTCCGAACAGCGGGTCCTGTGTGACCTGACAGTTCATAGAAAACACATTTTGCACCAGATCACAAGTAATGACCTCTTCTGGACGGCCTTCAGCGTAAATCTGCTTATCTTTAATAGCCACAAGGTGATGTGCGTAGCGGCACGCTAAATTCAAATCATGGAGCACCATGACGATCGTCCGCTGTTCCTTCTCATTCAGCTCAAACAGCAAATCAAGAATTTCAATTTGATGCGTCATATCCAAATACGTTGTCGGTTCGTCCAGAAGTATAATATCCGTTTCCTGGGCCAGCGTCATCGCTATCCAAGCCCGCTGGCGCTGCCCGCCTGATAAGGAATCGACGGCGCGGTCAGCCATATCCTCCAGCTTTGTGGCTTTAAGCGCTCTCTCTACAGCTGCCTCATCCTCTTTTGACCACTGTTTCAGCCAATTTTGATAAGGATACCTTCCCTGCTTTACAAGCTGATGCACCGTCAGTCCCTCCGGAGCAGAAGGCCCCTGCGGCAGGATGGCAAGCTCCTTTGCGACTTCCTTTGTCGGAAGCTTGGCGATCGCTCTTCCTTCCAATAGCACAGAACCGCCTCTCGGCTTCATCAGCCGCGCCAACGAACGTAAAAGTGTCGATTTTCCGCAGCCATTGCTGCCGATAAATACGGTAATTTCACCTTTTGGAATCGTTAAATTCAGTTCATCAATAATAACGGCATCCCCGTACCCTAAGCTCAGCGTTTCTGTAGAAATTGCACTCATACCCATAACCGCTCCTTTTTGCTGGCTTTTTAGCAGCACTATGTATTGCACGTTTTATATAGACATGCATGTAAGTAAATTGTCATCAATGCAAGTGATACAATATTCAGTCTCTGATATGGTCATATATCCATCATTGTAGCAGAAAACAGTGACTTTGAAAATCATTTTCAATTAGTTTTCTGGTCAAAAATGGCGGTTATGGTTTTTTCAGCACATGATTATTTTTTAATTTCTCTGACAGTGCCGTTCTTAAGCTTCACTTTTAAGTCGAAATGATCATAGTGGCTGTCAAGGTTAAAAGCCGCCAGCACACTGTGAATCACTTCTTTCTCAGCCATTTGATCTGTCACGGACAGCTCGCTTAGAATCATTTTCATCTCATCCAGCGCTTCTTCTCCCTCTTGATTGATGCCAGAGAGCTTATCTTGTATTTCTGCCGTTTCATGAGTTCCGTTTTTTTCGTATATCCCTTCATAGCGGTTATGCTCACCGTCACCGTAGCTGACGCGAAGCGAGAAATTGCTGTAAGGAACGGATTTCATATGAGTAACTGCCGTATTTTCTCCTTCTGCTAGCTGCTGTTCTTCATTGAGACGGCAGCCCGCAATCAGAACAACTGCGAGACAAACGGCCCCGGCCGCTCTGATCAAATGCATAATGGTTCCCCCCTGTAGAATTCCATTTCTTTTAGGTATGTCCAAGGAATGGAATCCTCATTCAGAGAAGAGAACAGAAAAAGCCGGGCTTCAGCGCCCGGCTTTCCTTTTATGATTCAGTCATTTGCAAAAAGGCTTCGGCGTCCTGCACGGCCAGCTTGATGGCATTTTCCCAAAAGTCTCTCTTCGTGATGTCTGCGCCTAAATGCTTCATCGCTAAATCTTCTACGGTCATGGATGCCGTATCACGCAATAGCGCTATATATTTCTCTTCAAACGTGTTTTTTTCTTCAAGCGCCAGAGCGTAAATGCCGAGAGAAAACAGATAGCCGAACGTATAAGGGTAATTGTAAAACGGCACTCTCGTAATATGAAAGTGGAGCTTTGACGCCCAGAATAGCGGATGATACTCGTCTAAAGCGCCGCAGAACGCTTCTTTTTGCGCCTCTTCCATCAGCTCATTTAAACGGTCCGCCGGCACAATTCCCCGTTTTCGTTCTTCGTAAAACCTCGTTTCAAATAAAAATCTCGCGTGGATATTCATAAAGAAAGCAACGCTTCTTTGCACTTTATCCTCCAAAAGCACAAGCTTTTCTTCCTTTGTTTCCGCCTGATTGACAGTCGCGTCTGCCACAATCATTTCCGCAAAAGTTGACGCAGTTTCCGCTACATTCATAGCATAGGATC
Source organism: Bacillus sp. LBG-1-113 (assembly GCF_020708615.1). Taxonomy (NCBI): domain Bacteria; kingdom Bacillati; phylum Bacillota; class Bacilli; order Caryophanales; family Bacillaceae; genus Bacillus; species Bacillus sp. LBG-1-113. Next base: position 201,874 of record NZ_JAJFDG010000005.1, read on the forward strand.
GATTTAACGGCCTTACATTGAGCATCGCTTCCTGATGAAAGGCATGCCCGAGTTCATGGGCAAGCGTTGAGACGTTCGAGGCACTGCCGGAAAACGTCATGAAGATACGGGATTCCCCGCTGTCAGGAAAGCTTGTGCAAAAGCCGCCGACTCTTTTCCCGCTTCTGTCCTCGGCTTCAATCCAGCGGTCACGGAACGCCTTTTCTGTAAAGGCGGACAACTTTCGTCCAAACGTGGAAAATTGGCTGATGATTAAGTTTGCGGCTTCATCGTATGAGTATTCCTTACCGGCAGACCCAATCGGTGCATCAACGTCGTACCAATTGAGCTTTTCGAGACCAAGCATGGATGCTTTCCGGTTGAGAAACTGAACGAACGGCTGCTTATTTTCAATAATGACCTGCCACATCGTATCCAGCGTTTCTTTTTTCATCCGGTTGATTTGCAGCGGCTCCTTCAGAACATCCTGCCATCCCCGCGCTTTGTAGGTTTCCAGCCGGAATCCCGCCAAATGATTCAGCGTGCTGCTGAAAATATCCTGTTCCCGCTCCCATGCATGATTGATGCGTTCAAAAACGGTTTTCCTGACAGTACGGTCCTGATGAGACATCATGTTTTCCGCCTGTCCGACAGATAATTGTTTTTCCTCAAACGGAATGGTCATTTTTCCGACAACGATATGATATAAATCATCCCAGGCATGATAGCCGTCAACCGCAAGGCTTCCAATCAGTTTTTCTTTGTCTGGGCTGAGCTTTTCGGCAACCCGTTCTCTTCTTTCATTTAATATGTATGATACCTCTCGCAGCCCGGTTGTTTTGAGCAATTCTTCCCACACGCCTTGATCAATCTCCACAAGTTTATGATCCAATGTGACAAGGGAGGACTGAAAATCTGCGACTAACTGATGCATGAATGATTTATGCTCATTCGCCTTCTGATCGCTAATGTTCTGTGCCTGAAGACACGAGACAAAAGCACCGGCCTGCTGCAGCTTGACCGAATTTTGTTCAAATGCATCGAGCAATGCGGTCAGCCTTCCAGCATCAGCCGGCGTTTCTGGCGGCTCAAAAGCATCCGTCATGTCTTGAAATGCACGCAGGCTTTGTGACAGCTTTTCAATATATCTCTTGAATTCTTCTGACTGGCTCCCGCCTTTAAAAAACGAATCCAGATCCCATGTTTTGTCTACCCCTTGCAATCCCATGACTCAAAACCCCTTTCCTCATTTGATTTTATTATAGAACAATTCTGAATTATTGTATAAAAATTCTTTTTATAGGCGTCATTCTCTGTGCATCATTGTACAATAGCTGTAGCGCCAAACAGGAGGATAAGGAAAATGAATAAAAGAATAGCTATCGTAACAGGAGCGTCAAGCGGTTTTGGTCTGCTGGCGGCAGTCAAACTGGCTCAGTCATTTTTCGTCATTGCCACAGCAAGGCAGCCCGAGAAAGCGGAACAGCTGCGCGGTTTAGCAGCAAAACATCATGTAGCTGACTCCATTCATATCACCGCTCTCGATGTCACTGATGAACACTCGATCGAAGCGTTTGGAAAAACCATAAGTGCGTATGCCCCAATTGATGTACTCGTTAATAACGCGGGTACAGCTTACGGGGGATTTATCGAGGATGTGCCGATGGAGCATTTCAGAAAGCAATTTGAAACGAATGTTTTCGGATTGATCAATGTCACAAAAACCGTCCTGCCTTACATAAGAAAGCATAGCGGGGCAAAGATTATAAACGTAAGCAGTATCAGCGGTTTGACCGGATTTCCGGCACTGTCGCCTTACGCCGCTTCCAAGTATGCATTAGAAGGATTTTCTGAAAGTCTGCGCTTGGAGCTGCTTCCTTTCGGCATTGAAACCGCTCTGATCGAGCCAGGCTCATACAAGACATCGATCTGGACAACATCTTTATCGAATCACATGACTGTGCCGGCTGACGATTCAGCCTATCATCAATACTATAAACAGATCCTTTCTTATGTTGAAAAAAATGCCGCTGAAAGCGGAGACCCCCAAGAGGTCGCCGACCTCATTTATCAATTAGCGATGAAACAGCGCGTAAAGAAATTGCGTTATCCGATCGGAAAAGGCGTCAAGCTCACCCTGCTATTCCGTGCACTTTTTCCTTGGTCCGCTTGGGAATCTATCTTGAAGAAAATACTATTCACCCGGCCTAAATTATAATTATTATAATTTAGTATTGATTTTTAATTAATATGTGGTATAATTAAATTAACAGATCACAAGGAGGACGTAATATTATGAAAACCGAAAATGCAAAAACAAACCTGACATTAGTTGAGAATTCAATGAACACCCAATTATCAAACTGGTTTCTTCTATACTCCAAGCTGCACCGTTTTCATTGGTATGTAAAAGGGCCTCACTTCTTTACATTGCATGAAAAATTTGAAGAACTGTATGACCACGCGGCGGAAACTGTAGATACGATTGCTGAGCGCCTGCTGGCTATCGGAGGACAGCCTGTTGCCACTTTGAAAGAATACACTGAGCAAGCATCCATCACAGACGGCGGAAACGAAACGTCAGCTTCAGAAATGGTCCAAGCTTTGGTGAACGACTATAAACAAATCACCAGCGAGTCTAAATTCGTCATCGGCCTTGCGGAAGAAAATCAAGACAATGCGACAGCAGACTTGTTTGTCGGACTTATAGAAGAAGTCGAAAAACAAGTGTGGATGCTTTCCTCTTATTTAAGCTAAAAAAAAGCTGAACCCTCTTCGGGTTCAGCTTTTTTTGCCAGTTAGCTGCTGAGGCTCTCTGTCTTCTTGGTCAGTGTCACATTCAGGTTTTTCGTTTTTCCGTTGCGTATCACTTGAATTGTTGTTTTATCTCCGACTTTTAAATCTTTATAAAGAATTTGACGGATATCCGCACTGCTTTGGATATCTTTGCCGTTTAATTTGACAATCACATCTTCAGATTTCATTCCTGCTTTAGCCGCCGGTGAATTTGATTGAACTTCCTTGACGTAGACACCTTTGCTCAATTGATCCCCAAACAGGCCGAGTGTATTTTCCTGGTACGTTTCAGGAACTTGTGACATATCAATCATCTGCACGCCTAAGAATGGACGGTCCACTTTTCCGTTTTCAAGAAGCTGGTCAACAATTGGCTCTACATCGTTGCTTGGAATCGCAAAACCGAGTGACTCAACCCCGCTTTCACTCACTTTCAGACTGTTGATACCAATCACTTGGCCGTTTGAATTGATTAACGGGCCGCCGCTGTTCCCCGGATTGATTGCGGCGTCTGTTTGCAATACATTCATTTCAACGGTACCTTGAGTCGTATCGACATCAATCGTCCGGTTAAGTCCGCTAATGATCCCTTGTGTCACTGTTCCAGAGAACTGCTGGCCGAGCGGATTACCGATGGCGATGACTTTTTCACCTGTGCGCAGCTTCGAAGAATCACCGAAGCTCGCCACTTTTTTGACGTTCTTGCTGTTGATTTCCAAAACAGCCAAATCCGTAATTGCATCGCTTCCCACAAGCTTTGCTGTCTCCGTTTTACCATTGTACAGGGTAACAGTCAGCTTATTCGCTCCTTCCACTACGTGGTTGTTTGTAATGATATATGCTTTGTTATTGTCTTTTTTGAAAATAACCCCTGACCCTGTTCCGCTTTCACTTTCTGAACCGGAGCTGCCTTCTGTGCCGAATGTGTTATTATGAGAGGTTTGGATATTTGAGATTCCGACAATCGTCGGCTCTAAGTCCTCTACCATATCAGCTACGTTGGTCGCGTTTGTCACAGGTGTCGTTGTAAAATTGTCGGATTCCACCTGTTTATTTGCGGAAGCCGTCTCGGTCGTCTGATTATGGTCAGACGGCAAATAAGGCGCGATGCCGAGCATCAGTCCGCCGCCGATGATCCCGCCTAAAATTGGGCTCAGCCATGCCGCTCTCCGCTTCTTCTCTTTTTTTACAGCTGTTTCTTTCTTTTCCATTTCTAAAGCGGAAGCTGTTTCTTTTCGTCCCGCTTCATAAGAATGAGGCTGATCAAGCAATTTTTGTTCAGGATGCTCAATCAGCTTCCGGTTATCTGTATTCATGTTTTCTGTATGTGAAGGTTCCGTTTGTTGTTCCCCGTTTTGGTCATCACGTCGGTAATCCATATGCATACACTCCTTATTCGGTTTTTCGTTTATCGTTACATATTCATCGCATGTACAAGTTCAATTGTCCCAATAATGAGGAGAAAAGCAAAGCACCAAAATAGAATATGTTTGATCATCCTGCATCTTCCCCGCTCTTTTTTTCCTTTCTTCCCTTATACACATCATAAACAAACATTGTGGGATAAAAATGAAAAGAATATGTGAAATTATGAAAATTGCCTGCCGTATGTTAAAACTAGTTTATAATGACGTTGAAAGGATGTGAAGGGCCTTGTCATATACCATTTATCTAGTTGAAGATGAGGATAATCTGAATGAATTGCTGACGAAGTATTTAGAGAATGAGGGCTGGAACATTACATCTTTTACGAAAGGCGAAGACGCCAGAAAAAAAATGACGCCGTCTCCCCACCTCTGGATTCTCGATATCATGCTGCCGGATACTGACGGCTATACATTAATAAAAGAAATTAAAGAGAAAGACCCTGACGTGCCGGTCATTTTTATTTCCGCACGAGACGCCGATATTGACAGAGTGCTTGGGTTAGAGCTTGGAAGCAATGACTATATTTCAAAACCATTTCTCCCGCGGGAACTGATTATACGTGTGCAAAAGCTGTTGCAGCTTGTCTATAAGGAAGCGCCGTCCGCACAAAAGAACGAAACTGTCGTCTCCTCCTATCGGGTCGCAGAAGACGCCCGAGAGGTTTATGATGAAAACGGCAATTTGATTAATTTAACGTCGAAGGAATTTGATCTCCTCCTCTTATTTATCCATCATAAAGGACATCCATATTCCCGTGAGGATATTCTCGTCAAGGTATGGGGACATGATTACTTTGGAACTGACCGCGTTGTTGACGATCTTGTCCGGAGGCTGCGTAAAAAGATGCCTGAGCTCAAAGTGGAGACCATTTACGGGTTTGGCTACAGGATGATGACATCATGAAAAACAAGCCTCTCTCGTTTCAAATATGGGCTGTCATCTCCGGCATCCTGTTAGCCATATCGATTTTATTGCTTGTTTTATTTTCAAACACGCTGCGTGATTTTTTCACCAATGAGACGTACACCACCATTGAAAATGAACAGCATGTTCTGACCGAGTACCGTCTGCCTGGTTCACTCGAAAGGCGCTATTACAGCGAGGAAGCCACGGCGCCGACGACCGTGCGCTCTGTTCAGCACGTGCTTCTGCCCGAAAATGAAGCGGCTTCATCAGACAAGGATTTACGAATCCTGTCGTCTGATTTTATTCATAAGGTATACCAGCTGGCTGATAAACAGGAAGCCAAAAAGAAACGATACAGCGCTGAAATTAATGGCGAAAAAGTGTTTTTTGTCATTAAGAAGGGACTTTCCGTAAACGGGCAATCCGCCATGATGCTGTCCTATGCACTTGATTCTTATCGGGACGATCTGGCCTTCACTCTGTTCAAACAGCTGCTGTTTATTATAGCGGTTGTCATTTTATTGAGCTGGATTCCGGCGATTTGGCTTGCGAAATATTTATCAAGGCCTCTCGTTTCGTTTGAAAAGCATGTCAAACGGATTTCAGAACAGGATTGGGATGATCCTGTCATAGTGGATCGGAAAGATGAAATCGGCAAATTGGGGCATACCATCGAAGAAATGCGCCAAAAGCTTGTGCAAAAGGATGAAACAGAAAGAACCCTTTTACAAAATATTTCACACGATTTAAAAACGCCGGTTATGGTGATCAGGGGATACACCCAGTCCATTAAAGACGGGATTTTTCCTAAAGGAGATCTTGAAAATACAGTAGATGTCATTGAAGGTGAAGCCCTTAAGCTGGAGAAAAAAATAAAAGATTTATTATATTTAACAAAGCTCGATTATTTATCTAAGCAAAAAATACAACATGAAACATTCAGTATTATGGAAGTGACAGAAGAAGTCATTGAAAGACTGAAATGGGCGCGAAAAGAATTATCATGGGGAATTGATGTAGATGAAGACATTCTTATGCCGGGTGATCCCGAGCAATGGAACAAGCTTCTGGAGAACATACTGGAAAATCAAATCCGTTATGCTGCAACAAAGATTGAAATCATCATGAAACAGGATGATCAGAATATCTTTATCACCATTAAAAATGACGGACCGCATATTGAAGATGAGATGCTTTCCAGCCTCTATGAGCCTTTTAATAAAGGGAAGAAAGGCGAATTCGGCATTGGTCTCAGCATCGTAAAACGTATTTTAACTCTTCATAAGGCGTCTATCTCAATTGAAAATGACAAAACGGGTGTAACATACCGCATAGCAGTGCCAAAATAGACTGTAGATATTTTTGCAGTCTATTTTTTATGTGAAAGAATAGCCGTTAAAATCTCTGTAATTTGTTTTGAGCGGCTGTTTGCATTGATGAACCCATTTTTTCTCTGACAACGTCTGCTTCGGATATTTGACTTTTTCCACTTTAATACCTCTGTTTCGCAAGCGGCTGATCATTTCGTCCAATTCTCTCATTTCAGATTCACCCTTTCGCTTGAGCTTTGACCGTTCGGTCATCTCAATCTATAATATAAATAATACATGATAAAAAAACAAGTTACAATAAGGTTAAATTTATAACGTACGGTATGACTATATGGTCATATCCTATGTAGGCCTCGAGCTCCGAAAGGGTGGAACCATTTGAAGGAAAAAGAGAAGCTGATTATTGAAACAGCCATTAAACTGTTTGCCCAAAAAGGATATAACGCAACATCAGTTCAAGAAATTGCCAAAGCATGCAAGATTTCAAAAGGCGCTTTTTATATTTATTTTCCTTCTAAAGAAGCGCTGCTTTTATCTATGCTGAATTTCTATTATGATAAAACATTTACCCGTATTTTAAATATTAAAACGAAAGGCGACAGCCCTAGAACAGCTTACCGCAAGCAGCTTACCGTGTTCTATGAAAACATCCTTGAACACAAAGACTTTATTACAATGCAAATGAAGGAAGGTTCTCTGCCTTACACGGATGAAGTAGAGCAATGCGCAAAAAAAATCCGCCAGACTTCCCTTCAATTTCACATTGACAGTCTGTTAAACATATACGGAGAAAAAGCTGAACCATATACAGCGGAGCTTTGTTTTCTAATAGAAGGAATCAGCCAGATTTACCTAGAATGCATGATTTTGCTCGGTTATACTGTGAAGCCGGATCAATTAGCAGATATCGTTATTAACCGCATTGATGATATGGTTAAAGGCATGTCTGAACGAAACGATGAGCCTTTCATCACATTAGAAGAAGCAAGCTCTTTATTCGGGCCCCTGTCTCACGGACGGCCTGACCCGCTGACTGAATCGATTGTGAAAAGCCTTCGTGAGAAAATAAAAAGCTTGAACACAAACTCCTCCCTTGAATTATCGGAGAGCTTGGACATACTTGAAGCAGAAATGAAGAAAAAAACACCGAAGCTGGTGATCATAAAAGGAATGATCCATAACCTGATGGAGTCGGAAGCTCTCGCAGAAGATGCCGAGCAGCTTACATTTCTCTTGAAACATCAATATATTTAGAAGAACGGCTGCTTCACAAGCAGCCGTTTTTTCTCTATTACGCCTTTGGTTTTACCATATCTTCCGGTTTCACCATTTCGTTAAATTGTTCTTCTGTCAGCAATTCAAGCTTCAAAGCCGCTTCTTTCAGCGTCAATCCCTCTTTATGGGCAAGCTTGGCAATTTTTGCGGCGTTTTCATATCCGATATGCGGATTCAGCGCCGTAACCAGCATTAAGGAATTCGACAAGTTTTCCTGAATCGTTTCTTTATTTGGCTCGATACCGACAGCACACTTATCATGGAAGGAGTTCATTCCGTCACTCAGCAGCTGCACGGATTGCAGGAAGTTGTAAATGATCACAGGTTTAAATACGTTTAGTTCAAAGTTCCCCTGACTTGCGGCAAAGCCGATTGTCGCATCGTTCCCCATAATTTGCGCTGCGATCATCGTCAGTGCTTCACTTTGTGTCGGGTTCACTTTTCCAGGCATAATGGAGCTGCCAGGCTCATTTTCAGGAATGACAATCTCCCCGATGCCGCAGCGAGGTCCGCTCGCAAGCCATCTGACATCGTTTGCGATTTTCATTAAATCAGCGGCAAGAGCTTTTAAGGCGCCGTGTGCATATGTGATTTCGTCATGGCTTGTCAGCGCGTGGAATTTATTCGACGAGCTGTTAAACGTTTGACCTGTCAGTTTCGTGATCTCCTCTGAAACAAGCTCTCCAAATTCAGGGTGAGCATTGATTCCTGTTCCGACAGCTGTACCTCCGATTGCAAGCGCACGCATTTTGTCTGTCGCTTCTAAAATCATTTCCTTCGAGCGATCGAGCATGTGCACCCATCCGCTGATTTCCTGTCCAAGCGTCAGAGGTGTGGCATCCTGAAGATGCGTACGTCCGATTTTTACAATATCATTGTATGCTTTCGCTTTTTCGTCTAACGTATTGCGAAGCTGATCAAGCGCAGGCACAAGCTGTTCATAGACAGATAAAACGGCAGCAACGTGCATCGCTGTCGGGAATGTATCGTTTGAGCTTTGGCTGCGGTTAACGTCATCATTTGGATGAATTGTTTGATCAGAGTTCTTTTCTTTTAATAACGCGGTCGCGCGATTGGCCACCACTTCGTTCATGTTCATGTTGCTTTGTGTTCCGCTTCCGGTCTGCCATACAACAAGCGGGAAGTTATCATCATATTTGCCTTTGAGCACATCATCACAAACTGCTGCAATGGCTTCCGCTTTTTCCGCATCTAGGTTGCCTAAGCGTTTATTAGCGATCGCCGTGCTGCGTTTCAATATTGCAAACGCCTTCACAACACGCATCGGCATTTTTTCAGAACCAATCTTGAAGTTCTCCTTGCTTCGCTGTGTTTGGGCGCCCCAAAATTTATCAGCAGGAACTTTTACTTCTCCCATGGTGTCTCTTTCAATTCTGTAGTCCATTTTATGTATCCCTCCATAACGGTTGCTTCAATAGATCAAATTCGCCAGTGATATAAAAAATCCTTTTTATTTTTCGATCTTGGCAGATTTTAATTTTAATTCAAGATATACGCGGGAGTCCTTTGAATATTTGTACTTCGGATTCGTTCGCCCGTACTCCCTTGATGTATAAGAGACATCGTAATGCTTTTCAAATGATTTAATGAGCTGTTCTATTTCTTCTTGTTTTCCTGCAAGTCTTACCTGTGCCACTTCATATCCTCCGCTTTCATAAAAAAACTTCTGCCATAAAATACTGTAACACAGTATATCATTTTTTTAACAGGAAAAGATAACCTCTACTAAGGTTTTGGACAAGAGGTGACCTCGTTGGAACAAACAGAGTTTAAGGAATATATACACGATAATTTAGCATTGGTGCTTCCAAAATTAAAAGAAAACGATGATCTGGTGAAAAACAAAAAAATGCTGGCAAACGGACTTGTTTTTTACTTTCTCTACTTTAGTGAATTGAATGACCAGCAGAAGGTTTTAGAATCGATTAAAACCTTAATGAAGGATGAGGAGACGCTGACGCTTGACCAGGTCAAAAATCGTCTCGACCAAATTGACGCAAGGCCTGTAGAAACGGCCGAAAAAACGGTTAAGGAAATTCTCAGCGGCAATTGCGCGGTGTTTGTGAATGGCCTTAACAAAGCCTATATTCTGTCCACAGAAAAGAAACAAACAAGAAGCCTGACAGAGCCGACAACTGAAAAAGTGGTTCGCGGACCAAAGGTTGCGTTTGTGGAGGACATCGATACAAATCTTGCGCTAATCAGACAAAGAACCTCTCATCCGAAACTCATTACCAAAAAAATCATGATCGGCGAAAACAAGCTGAAGCCGGCGGCGATGATGTACATTGAAGGCAAAGCAAAAAAGTCCGTTGTGAAAGAGGTAAAAGCGCGGCTTAACAATATCAAACTGGAGGATATCCAGGACAGCGGAACACTTGAAGAACTTATTGAAGATAATAAATACTCGCCATTTCCGCAAATTCAAAATACGGAAAGGCCCGATAAAGTTTCGTCCGCCCTGTTCAACGGCCGGGTTGCGATTTTGGTGGACAGTTCCCCATTTGTGCTTTTGGTGCCGGTTTCTCTCGGTGTACTGATGCAATCTCCGGATGATTACTACGAACGCTGGATCTCGGCATCCCTCATCCGGTCGCTGCGTTTTGCTTCTATATTCATCACCTTGTTTTTGTCATCGATTTATATCGCGCTCGTGTCATTTCATCAAGGGCTGCTGCCGACCGCGCTCGCCGTCACGATTTCGGCAAACAGGGAAAACGTGCCGTTTCCTCCGATATTTGAAGCCTTGCTGATGGAAGTGACGATCGAGCTGCTCAGAGAAGCCGGGCTGCGTCTTCCCAACCCGCTTGGCCAGACGATCGGCCTCGTTGGGGGCGTAGTCATCGGACAAGCAGCGGTAGAAGCGAATCTCGTCAGTTCGATTATGGTCATTGTTGTCAGTGTCATTGCCCTTGCATCCTTTACCGTTCCCCAATACGGAATGGGGCTGTCTTTCCGGGTGCTGCGTTTTGTTTCGATGCTTTCCGCCGCAATACTCGGGCTGTACGGGATTATTTTATTTATGCTGGTCATTTATACGCACCTAACGAGACAAACGAGCTTTGGATCTCCGTATTTTTCGCCAAATGGATTTTTCAGCCTGAAAAATACAGAGGATTCCATTATCCGTCTCCCAATTAAAAACAAACCAAAAGAGGCGAATAATCCAAATGAGCCAAAAACAGACTCCACTCAAACTTAATACCTTTCAAGGTATTTCTGTTGTTGCAAATACAATGCTCGGTGCCGGTCTTTTAACATTGCCCCGAGCGCTGACCACTAAGGGTAATACTCCCGACGGCTGGATCGTGTTGATATTAGAAGGTGTCATTTTCATTTTTTTCATTTATTTAAACACGCTCATTCAGAAAAAACATCAATATCCCTCACTGTTTGAGTATTTGCGGGAAGGCCTTGGGAAATGGATTGGCAGCATCATGGGGCTTTTGATCTCCTGCTATTTTATCGGAGTGGCCAGTTTTGAAACCAGGGCGATGGCTGAAATGGTGAAGTTTTTCCTTCTGGAGAAAACGCCAATTCAAATCATTATTTTAACGTTTATCTGCTGCGGCATTTATTTAATCGTTGGGGGGCTAAGTGATGTTTCGCGGCTGTTTCCCTTTTATTTAACGATTACGATTATTATATTGCTGATAGTGTTTGGGATCAGTTTTAAAATTTTTGACATCAATAATTTGCGCCCTGTTTTAGGTGAGGGCTTGGGGCCCATTGCGAACTCCCTCACAGTCGTTTCCATCTCTTTTTTAGGAATGGAAGTGATGCTGTTTCTTCCTGAACATATGAAGAAAAAGAAATACACATTCAGATACGCGGCTATTGGCTTTATGATTCCGATTATATTATATATCCTGACATATATTATCGTTGTCGGGGCTTTGACAGCTCCTGAGGTGAAATCGCTGATCTGGCCGACCATTTCTCTCTTTCAATCCTTTGAGCTTAAAGGCATATTCATTGAACGGTTTGAATCGTTTTTACTGGTCGTCTGGATTATTCAGTTTTTCACAACGTTTGTCGTTTACGGGTATTTTGCCGCTAACGGACTGAAGAAGACGTTTGGATTATCGACTAAAAAAAGCATGGTTCTCATTGGCGCGGCTGTCTATTACTTTTCTCTATGGCCGGATGACTCTAATCAGGTCATGATGTATAGCGATTATCTCGGATACATTTTCGTCTGCCTGTTTTTACTTCCCTTCATTCTCTTTTTCATCGTAGCTGTCAAAAGGAGGATTACAGCAAAATGAAAATCCGGATTTTAAGTATTTTCATATGCGCCCTCTTACTGTCCGGATGCTGGGACAGCAAGAATATCGAAGAATTAAGCCTGGTGATCGGAGTAGGCTTAGACAAGCCGGATGATCATAATTTACAACTGACACAGCAAATTCTTGTGCCGAAAAAAATCAGTTCAAAGGAAGGCTCTTCATCTGATCCGACACAGATTGCTGTCACAAAGGGTGAAACGGTCCATCAAATGATGAGAACATCAGCATTAAAGCACAATCCTACGTTTTCCCAGCATTTACGTCTCATTTTATTTTCCAAGGGCGTGCTTGAAGATATTCGAATGGACTCGATCATTAATCAATTTGTCAGAGACAATGGGACAAGGCGAAGTTCGTATGTGTTTGTCACCGACGGACGCACGAAGGACATATTTAAAATGAATGATGAAAGCGAGCCCGCATCCAATGTGATTTATGATCTGACAGAGAATGACAAGGTAACCATCAGAATGATGGAGCCTGTTACATTGGGGGAGATTTCAGAACACTTGACCTCTGACGATTCGTTCCTCATTCCCCATGTCGGTGAGGAAGACGGCAAACTCGCAATAAACGGAGCTGCTATCATAAAAGATAAGTTATGGAGCAGAAATTTAACACCGGGTGAAGTCCAAAATATTAACTTATTTACCGGCGCGGTCAAAGGCGGCGTCATTGATTTGAAACGTAATGGCTACCTTTTTTCTTATGAAGTGTATTCCAGCAATCGAAAGATCAAGACAGCCTACAAGGACGGAAAGTTTATATTCACCGTCACACGTAATATTGAAGGGCGTTTATCCGAGGATTGGAATCCTAATGAAGATTCGTTTAAGGATTCATATATCAAAGAAATTGAAAAAACAGTCGAAAAACGATTAGAAGAAACAGTAACAGCATTTATTAAGGGCACGCTGCAGAAAGAGATCAAAACAGACGTGACCGGACTGGGTAACGAAGTCAGAATCCATTATCCTCAGAAATGGAAGAAGATTTCAAAAAAATGGGATGATCATTTCAGCAATGCGGAAATAAAATATCATGTCAATGTGGTCGTCAGAGACTTCGGAACGAAGGGCGCGTCTAAATAACCGACGCCTATTTCACGAGGTGATTGCGGTGTGCGTAGACGGCTGCCTGTGTCCGGTCGCTGACATCCAGCTTTGATAAAATATTGGTGATGTGGGTTTTGACTGTTTTGATCGTGATAAACAGCTCCTCGCCTATCTCTTTATTTGTTTTTCCTTCTGCAATCAGACAGAGAATTTCAAGCTCCCGTTTCGTGAGGGATTCATGCGGGAGCGCGTTTTCACCTGAGTGGCGCAGCCGGGATAATACTTTCCCCGCCACTTTTGATTCAAGCTTTGGCTCTCCCTTGCTTGCGGCACGGATCGCATCAGCGATTTCGGCCGCTTTTGACGTTTTTAATAAGTAGCTGAGCGCTCCCGCTTCAATGACCGGATACACTTTGTCATCATCAATGAAGCTTGTGAGCACAATAATTTTCGGATCGGAAAGCTTCTGGCAAATTTGCTTTGTCGCTTCAATGCCGTCCATGCCTTCCATGACAAGATCCATTAAGATCACATCAGGCTGTAATTCAACAGCAAGCTGTACACCCTCGCTGCCATCAGACGCTTCGCCGATGACATCTATATCGGGCTGCGCCTCCAAAAAAGCGGCGAGTCCCATTCTGACCATTTCATGGTCATCAATCAACAATACTCGAATCACGTTCGTTCTCTCCTTTTTCTTCCGGGAAAATCGGGACCTTTACTTCAATTTGTGTGCCTTTTCCTTCAACCGAAATCACCTCGGCGACTCCGCCGATTTCGCTTGCACGTTCTTTCATCGAATTCAAGCCGTAGGATGACGCTTTTACCTGCTCCATCTTGAATCCTTTTCCGTTATCAATGACCTTCAGCCGCAGCTGATTGTTTTTTGCGCCGAGAATCACGGATACTTTTGAGGCTTTTGAGTGCCTGAATACATTGGAAAGAGCCTCCTGTACGATCCTGAATAAATGATCCTCTACGCCTTTGGAAATCGGCGTATCCTGTATGTCCCATTCGATATCAAGCGGCTGTTTTTTCCGAAACTCGTCCAAAAGCTCCGTAAGACCCTCCTTCAGCCCCTTCCCTTCGAGCGTCACAGGTCTTAAATGGAGCAGCAGCGCCCTCATTTCATTTTGGGCTTCTCCCGCCATGTGCTCTACCATCTTGATCCGTTTCACCGTTTTATCATCCGTATCTTTTACGTGTTCTAATACAGCGGAGGTCATCATCGATATCGCAAAGAGCTGCTGGCTGACAGCATCGTGCAGATCTCTGGCCAATCGCTGGCGTTCTTCTGTGATGACTGATTTTTTCATTTGCACCTGCCATTCAGCCCGTTCATTTGAAAGCTTTTGCAGGGAAGCTACTTGAAGTTCAACCCGCTTCGCCATTTCATTCAGCTGGTCGGCTGCAAGCCCGATTTCATCGTCACCGAGCGGCGGTATACGATAAGCGAAGTTGCCATTTTCAAATGTTAAAATCGATTCAATCAATGTATCGACCCTTGTTTTCAGCCGGTTGCCGTACATGTACCCTGACGCAAAGCCGATCGTAAGGCTGATCAGCACCAAAATCAGGATAAACGGAATGCCGAACCAGCTTGACGACAGCAACACAAACGGATCAAGCCGATAGTAAACCATCATAAAAGAAATCAAGCAGACAAATAGAAGCAGACTGATTCCCGTTGTCATGCGAATGGCACGCCATTGGAGACTGGCAAGCAGTTTTTTTCTCATACGTATTTCACATCCACATCACCGATAAATAGGGAGACGGATACTTTCACCCGGCGTTTGGACTCGCTGAAATCAGAAGACGCGGCGTATACCTTTGTGCTTAATCCGCTTTTCTTCGAGCCGATCAGATTAATGTCGCCGATAAAAACGGACGAGCTGACAGCCACTTCAAGGTCTGATGGAACATAAATATCAACGTTTCCGATCACTCCGCTGATGACAATGGTGCTCTCTCCCTCCGGAATCATCGCTTTTGACAAGTCGATTTTCACATCGCCGATAAAACCCGATACAGTTAAATCATTCAGATCAAACGGCTGCTTCATCATCAGAAGTTCGCCGATAAAAAAGCTTCGCATGTCAGGATGTTTCACATCTTTTGGGGGCTCGGACTGTTTTTCTTTTTCCGTTAAATCGGCAGGTTTCTCATTCGGTTCAAAAATAGGCTTTCCTTTCACAAGCCGGTAGCCGGCGTAAATTAAAAATGCGGCAAACGCGTAGCCAAATAAGTTAAAGGTGATGCTGAACAGATTTTTCAAAAATAAGAAAGCGGCAAAGATGTACATGACGGACCCAAGCCAGTCACGGGAGTATTTTTTCAAAAAATAACCGGCAATCAGAAAAAAGAGCGGCCAAAACAGCAGATCGCCTACTCCGATAATTTGCAAAAACATGCTGATGCCAAATAAAGCAATGATAAGTCCAAGAAGCTGTTTTTTTGTCATTCTGGTTGTTCCGCCTCCTTTCTTCTGCCAGATGCTACCGTATCGCTACATCCCCGCTGCCTGTTTTAATATCGACTAGATGCTGTCCGCTTCCTTGTGAGCCTGTGATTTGTTGATGATCTTTATGTGTTGTATCAGCAAATGGGTACGCCGAACTGACGCTTCCGCTCTCTGAAGCAGCATTGACTTTGAAACTGCCGTTTTCGGGAAGCTCCAGATTCACATCACCGCTCGTCAATGTGACAGCTGAAGAGCCCGCTGCCTTTTTTAAATCCGCGTCAACGTTTCCTGATGTCATCCGTACATCAAGTGAGCCTGAAACACCATCCAAGTTTGCGTCGCCTGAAGTTAAGCGGATGCCGGCCGTTTTAGCGTCTGTATTTGATATCGACACATCTCCGGAAGAGCCCTTCACCTCCAGCTCCTGAAGGCGGATACCCGTTACGGTCATATTCCCGCTTGCAGATGCTGCGTTCAGCTTAGAAAGCGTGAGATGTTTATTACCGTCTACAGACACGTCGCCGCTTGAGGTTCTCACAGCCAAACCGCCTTTGTACGTGTATGGAATGCGGACGACAAGGGCAGATCGATGAAATCCGTTCAAAAATTGAAATTCTTTTTCCTTTGCCGTCAGCTCCAGCTTTCTTCTCTTTTCAGCCACAAACAATTTCCCCGAGTCACCTGAGATGGTTGCTGATATGTCATTACGCTCTTCCGCTATGATCTTCACATTCTTGTTATCCGATTCAATGATTACGCTTTCGATCTCATGCGGTGAAGCACTGGCTGAATCAGCTTCAGTTCCGTTTATGAATGAAAGACCTTCAGCAAACACGTCTTTGATAACAACCGCAGAAAAAATAAGAATACCGGCAATGATCAGCAGTTTGCCCAGCATTTTTTTCATTTGTTTTCATCCTTCTCATTTATTCTATTATAAAGGAAAAGCCTGTGAATGAATACGTGCGGAAGGGAAGGACTTGACGAAAACCCTTCCCTGTCCTGTTTATTCATTTGCTGCATGTGAGGTTTGATCTGATTTTTTCAAAGAGAGTTCCCGCATCTTTTCGATTTCAGCTTCTACTTCGTCTGCAAATTCACTTTGGCTCGTTTCTGTGCCGGCTTCCGCTGACTTCGAATAATCGGCACGGATTTCCAATTCCTCAATTCGGTTTTCTATCCGGAGAAATTCCCGATACGCGCTTTCACTGTCAATTTTGTCGAATGTCGCGTTCATATGCTCTTTTGCTTTTGCAGCGTTTGCCCGGGCAATCAGCGCCTGTTTTTTATCCTTTACGTCCTGTAGCCTTGTTTCAAGTGTGGCAAGCTGTTCTTTCAGCTCAGCCAGCTGGCTGCTTGCCTGTTCATAGGAAGCTTTGTGCTCTGCTGCCTTTCCCTCTAAATACTTCATTTCTGTCAGCGCTTTTTTCGCAAGCTCTTCTTCATCGGCATCAAAAGCGAACTGAGCTTGATTCTTACGCTTTCCAGCCACATCATTTGCTTCTTCATATTTTTTCTTAAATTGATAGGCGATCGTATGCTGTTTGACGATCGTTTGTTTTGCTTTTGCAATATCGCTTTCCATATCACGAACGTACTGATTCAGCATCACCTTAGGGTTCTCCAGTTTATCCAAGCCTTCATGAACTGACGCAACAAACATATCTCTCATTCTTTTTAATACCATACCGTTATTCCTCCTCATATCATGTGTTATTTTTTCTTTAAGAAATTTTCCCATTCGTCATCAAAATGAGACTGGTAGCCGGCAGAAGCTGGTTCAGGGTCAAAGCTTGACATATCGCTTTCCGCGGATCCGTTTTTCATCAGTTTCCAGCCGTAATACACCATAGCAGCCGCGAGTGCAATGCCGACGAGAAACGGAAGTGAGCAAATGAGCATCATCGCCCCGATTCCGCCCAAGATGATACCTGTGATGGTTTTGCCTGCTGCGAATCTTTTGATTCCCGCGTATGTCAGCAATCCTCCGATCGCAAGCGGAATGATAAAGCCGAAACTGCCGCCCCCAAAAAAGACGGAGATTCCAAATACAATTAATAAGAATCCGCCTATCGTTTTCTTGTTGATCTTCATGCAGATCCTCCTTTCGTTTTCCTTGTCTTCATCTTATACAAAACACAAGATGAGCAAAACGAATCAGAGATTGATTTTTGGATAAGACCAGAGTCGTAGACAGCACCGGACCCAGCGGCATAAAAAAAAGCCATGCACGAGGCATGGCATCTTCAAAAACCTTTACATATGAACACTTGCTTCCCTTTCTTTTACCAAATCGGATTGTTCTGCTTTGGCCAGCTTTGTAAACAGAAGAATTCCGATCCCCGCGATAATTTCCACAACTCCCCCGGCTGCGATCACATTTCCTGAACCAAAAGCAGTTGCGGCATATCCGCAAATGACAGCGCCGGCCGGAATTGAAATATTTGAGATCATATGTATGACGGCATAAACTTGCGGCTGGTCCTCACTATCGACAGATGTCTGTATAATCGTATACTCAGGAACATTGATCGCACTGACTGCAGCGCCAAATGTAAAAGCGGCGAAAAAGACGAGCGGCAAAAAGGTATTCATTCCGGTAATAAAGAAAGCGAATCCTTCAATAATGCCTGCGGTTACGAAAAGCAGTCCGTACTTGTTTACTTTTACTTTTGTCAGTACAAACCCCAATAAAAACGCGCCTATTGCGGTGGTGGCTTTTAATAGCGAATACACAATCGGCTGTCCGTTTAAATCCTCCGCAACATATACAGCGGAGAGCGCTTCCCAAGGGGCTGCCGCGAAATTCATAAAGATACAATAGATAGCAAGCGGATATAAGATTTGGTGTTTTCTGACTAGGACAAAACCGCGTTTCAGTCTGCCAAAATATGTACCTCTCTGTGCAACGGCCGCTGATTCCGATTTTGTTTCAACAGCAGTGTATTTAATAAAGAGAACAAGAAAACCAGAAATAAGATAAAGTACGAGAGCCATAAGCATTGTATAAGAAGGACTGATAAACGTAAGGAGAGCGCCGCATAGTGTCACAGCTCCAAGACGGACTATTTGGGCGGACGACTGCAGCACAGCATTTGCTTTTTGAATGCCTTTTTCATCTACAATTTGCGGGATTAAAGCAATTGAAGCAGGATTATAGGCAGCGCCAGTAGCTGAATGCACAATCATAAGAGTCATAACAAACCACAGCGGAGAGAATCCGCCGAAATGGCAGAGCGGAATGATTAAAACAACCGCGGCTCTTGTCAGGTCTGAAAAGTACATCCAGAATTTCAATGTATTCTGCTTCATGAAAGGACCCGTCACAGGTGCTAAAACAGCTTCCGGCAAAAAGGTGACAGCAATCAATAAAGCAGTTCCGATCGCACCTTCACCGTCAAAAATTAAAAACCATAATATCGAATTAAATGCGAACATATCGCCGGAAATCTTGACTATTCTAGAGAAGAAAAGGAAGTTGAAATTTCTCTTCCAGACGCTATCACTTTCAATGAATCTCACCATCAATCAGAGCCCCCCACTGCCTATTTTTTACATCAATTTGTTACAATATCTCATTTTTCCATTTTTCAGTCAATAATTCATAAGGTTCATTTTTTGTCGTAAAAAGGGAAATTGACAAAATGAAAAAATAAAAAGCCGGCATGTATTGAAAATGCCAGCTTTCATTCATGTTTTTTTATGATCCGCTGCTGTTTCGATCGCGAAACACAATAGCGCTTCTTTCATACTCCACGTCGTCAATACCGCTTCTCACATTGACAACCCGTGCTGCGGCAAAGAAATAGTCGGACAATCGATTGAGATAACGGAGCACCATTTCATGGATCTCTTCCGTTTTCATCAGCGCCACCACTTGGCGTTCCGCCCGCCTTGTAATGGTGCGTGCCACATGGAGAAGCGAAGCGGCCTTTGATCCGCCCGGAAGAATAAATCTCTTTAGTTCAGGTGCCTCTTCTGTATAGGCGTCGATGCGCATTTCTAAAAAGGAGACGGATTCTTCCTTCAACTTATAGTCTCTTTTTTCTGTGATGATTGCCAGATCGCCCCCGCAGTCAAAGAGCTCGTGCTGAATGTTGAGCAGCTCGGCCGTTAGATCCTCAAAGCCACGCTTTCCGGAGAGCTCAGCCAAGGCCAGCCCGACAAAACTGTTCAGCTCATCAATCGTGCCGTAGCTTTCTACTCGGAGGCTGTCCTTATCTGTTCTGCCTCCGATTAAACTCGTTTGCCCGTTATCGCCTGTTTTTGTATATAGTTTCATCATATCTGTCTCCTTTACAGACTTATTCAAGCAGGCCCGCAGCCTCTCGCACACATTCAGCTGTCCCAGACCGAATCAATTGGTTCAGCCGTTTTTCTATGTTATCTTCTGAAGATGTCTCTTTAGTTTGTGTCGCTGCAACGAGGATTTCTCCAGGTTCATTTTGTTCACCGCCCAGCACTTTCATGCGCGCGGCTTCCGCTCCCATGACAGCCCTGACGAAGAATTGGTCTGTCGCAAAGCCGTTGATCAAAATCCAGATCGAAAAGCCAGACATGACACAAATACAAACGGACAGCTCTTCGTCTTCAAACGTACGGCACACAAGCCGGTCAAGTCTGCCGGAGGAGGCCATCGCACAGGTTTCCTGCGGATAAAAGCCGTTTTCAGATAAATAGGCTGTAAGCCCTTCTTTTTGATCTGACTGGGCAGGCAGCCGTTTATGGAGAAACGTCCGGTTCCAAGAAAAGCCTGAACCGATAGGAGCCGAAGACAGCGTCCGGAGCGGGATTTCCGTTTGCAAAAGGATCTCGTCGCGCCGCACTTGCAGCAAAGCTTCAAATGGAATCGCCGGCAGCTTTGGGGCGGCCTCTTCAGGCTGAATCGCAATAAGCGGTCTAGGCAATTGATGATGGAGTAAGGCGCTGACTTTCGTGTTATACAACGCCTTTATGTGCTCTTCTGTGATGGCGGTTTCCGGTTTTTGCTTAGGCCCGGCTGTTCCGTTTTTTATAAAGACGATTTCATCACAGTACAGGCTAGCGGTATTCAGATCGTGAAAAACACTGACAGCAGCCAGCCCATTTACTCTCGTCAGGCGCTTGATAAGATCGAGCAGTTCTTTTTGATAGGCCAAATCCAGAAAATTAGTCGGTTCGTCTAAAAATAAAATGCGCGGCTGCTGCGCCAGTGCTTGAGCCAAATAAACCCGCTGCTGTTCACCCCCGCTTAGATCACGAATCGATTTGTCAGCGAAAGCGAGTACCCCTGTTTGTTTCATCGCATTCTCAATGATGGCTTCATCCTCTTCAGTCTGCTGGCTGAACAGCCCTTTATGAAATGGATATCTGCCGAAGGATACGGTTTCTTTGACAGTAAAGCTAAAGGCTTGATCTGTTTTTTGCGGCAGAACTGCCATCATTTGCGCCAGTTCCTTCGGCTTATATTCAGTGAGTGGTTTGCCAGCCAGACAAACGGAGCCTTCTATTGGCGGAAGTGTTCCTGTCAGCAAGTGAAGCAGTGTTGTTTTTCCACTCCCGTTCGGTCCGAGAATGCCAAGAAATTCTCCCTTCTTCACTGTTAAACTGATATTTTTAATCAGCCGGCTGTCTCCGTAACCTCCCGACAGCCCTTCTGCCTTAATCATAAGCTTCTCCCCCCGCGATGCTGCCGAATTAAAATCAGAGCGAAAACAGGAGCTCCCGCTAAAGCTGTAATAATGCCGATCGGCAATTCAATCGGCTCAATCATTGTTCTCGATAGCAGATCGGCCAAGACGAGAAATCCCGCGCCAAGAAAGGCAGACAGCGGCAATAAATGCCGATGATCCGTTCCCCACAGCAATCTTGTGATATGCGGAATCACAAGTCCGACAAAGCCAATGGTGCCGGATACAGCCACAGCGCCGCCCGTCAGCAGTGACCCTGCAATTAAAATCATCATTTTTCTATGCTGGACGCTGACCCCGAGAAGCCTTGCTTTCTCCTCTCCATAGGTCATCACGTTGAGTTCCCTTCCGTTTATGATCAGCAGCATGATTCCTAAAAGAAAAAACGGGAGAAACAGTGCAACGTAGCTCCAGCCTCTCATCGAGACGCTGCCAAGCAGCCAATGCACTATAGGCAGTAAATTATCTCCTGTCATAGCAATGACAAAAGAAATAAATGCGCCCAAAAATGAATTGATGATGACACCGGTCAAAATGAGGGTGGAAACAGACATTGATGCATGAACGAGGCGGCTGAAGAAAAGGACCGCCGCCATCGTGACAAGTGCCGCGGCTACACTCACAACCGGCAGTGTAAAACCTCCGATTACAGGAAGCTGCAGGCTAAAGAATAGGGTCACAACCGCCCCCACTGAAGCACCGGATGAAACACCGAGCGTGTAGGGATCAGCAAGCGGATTTTTCAACAGCCCCTGAAAAGCAGCCCCAGCGATAGAAAGAGCCGCCCCCACAAGGGCGGCCAGCACAACTCTCGGCAGTCTGATATTCAACATAATATTTGTATACATTGGATCATAGGAGCCGGCAGAGCCGCCAAAGCCTTCATGCCAAAAGATATGGAAGATGGCGGGTATCGGAATTTGCAGGCTGCCGCAGGAAATCCCCAATATGATACTAGCGGCTAAAAATAAGAAACTGATGCTATAAGCAGCAAAACGATTATTCTTTAAACGTATCCGGGTAGATGCTTTCCGCAAGTTCTTCGACCCCTTCGATCAGACGCGGACCTGAACGTGTGACGAGATCAGGATCAACATCATAAACGCGATGATGTTTCACAGCATTGATTCCGCTCCAGCCATCGCGTTTTTCCACCGCATCCGCTTTTACACCGTCCGTTGTGACAATGGTGTCTGGATTCAGCTTAACGATGGCCTCGTCTGTCATTTGCACCCAGCCTTTTTGATCCGCTGCAGCGTTTTTAGCATGGATGACATTCAGCATTTCATTCATAAACGTGTCTTTTCCGGTTGTGTAAATGTCAGGATCAGGCGAAACCTCAATAAAGACCGTTTTTTCCTCGTCTTTTGAAACGGATTTCGCTTTTTCTTTAATCTCATGCAGGTCTGATTTCATGCTGTTGACCAGTTGGCCCGCTTTTTTCTCAGCTCCGGCAGCTTCACCGATCATTTCGATTGATTTGTATACCTCTGCGAATGATTGTGCATCATTGACAGTCAGCACAGGAATGCCAGCGTCTTTCAGCTGATTAATGGCATCAGCTGAGGCTGACATGGAAGATTCATGGGCGAGAACGAGATCAGGTTTAAGAGAAATGACTTTCTCAACGTTTACATTCATATCCCCAACCTTCTCAACCTGTTTGACTTCCTTTGGATATGTATCGTTTTTGGTGACGCCGACCACTTTGTCACCGAGTCCGAGAGCATATATAATTTCCGTGTTGCTCGGCATTAATGAAACAATTTTTTTCGGCTCCTTTTTGATGGTAACGTCTTCGCTTGACGCATCATCAATTGTGACAGGGAACGCTTCAGACGCGGCTGTCTTTTGCTTTGCAACGGAATCCTTCTCATCTGCCGCATTGCCGCAGCCTGAAATCATAATGGCGGTCAGCAGAAGCGCCGTCCATATTCCTGCTAATTTTTTCATACCCTTTCCTCCTAAATGAACTAAAAAAGCATCTCTACGATGGTAAAGACGCTGTAAACAACAAAAAAGCCTATTGTTTACACATCATCTGTCCTCGCAGACTTCGTGCTTATCAAACAGGCAGGTATCCTGGCTCTTGGCGCAAAGGCCAATTACAGTGGCGGGACCGCACCGGCTTTTACCGGTTTCCCTATTAAGCCGGCTATTTTCACGTACCGGCACCTGTTTGACTTTCGTATCCTTTTTCGGAGTTATTATACTATATGGCTGACAGGCTTGTATATGCAGTATGAATGACTTTTCCGCCGCTGCATGTATGGAAGCAAAATTCTCGTAAACACTAAATTTCATCTTGTATACTAAGTAGCATGATCAATAAAAAAGGAATGATTTTTATGGACTTACAGCTAAAAGACAAGCTCGTCTTAATCACAGGCTCAACTTCCGGCATCGGGAAAGCCGCGGCGAAAAGCTTTTTGCAAGAAGGTGCAGCCGTTATAGTCAATGGCCGAAAACAAGAGACAGTCGATCGCACGGTTGAAGAGCTTTCTTCCTATGGAACGGTGCATGGAGCAGCCGCCGACTTATCAAAACCGGATGAAGCAGCAGCTTTTCTGGAAAAAGTGAAGCAGATCGGTGATATAGATGTTCTTGTCAACAACCTCGGTTTCTTTGAAGTGAAGGATTTCGCCGAGGTAACGGATGAAGAATGGAATCAATATTTTGAAGTAAACGTGATGAGCGCTGTTCGGACAAGCCGTCACTTCCTTCCAAAGATGCTTGCCAAAAACAGCGGCCGCATTTTGAATATTGCAAGTGAAGCAGGCGTTAAACCGCTTCCGACTATGATTCCTTATTCAATGACCAAAACAGCGCTGATCAGCCTGTCTCGAGGAATGGCTGAAATGACGAAGGGCACAAACGTTACGGTTAATTCAGTGCTTCCGGGACCTACTTGGACAGAAGGCGTTGCGTCCTATATGGAGGGCGCCGCAAAGGCAGCCGGCCAGGATACAAATACATTTGTGAAAGACTATTTTAAAGTGAATGAGCCGACTTCACTCATTCAAAGATACGCAACAGCTGAAGAAGTCGCCAACACAATTGTATTCCTCGCATCTGATGCCGCATCTGCCATTAATGGCACGGCACAGCGTGTGGAAGGCGGAATTATCCGTTCACTTTAAATGCAAAAACGCATCCGTTTTCGGATGCGTTTTTTTATAACTCCCCAGCGAATGGAACCGGCTGATATCCGCCCGTTTCAAGTCTGGCTGAAAACAATCCGCCCGCATGAGGCTGTTCATATCTTTCTGTTTCGGTCATTTGTTCAGTAGCTGTTGTGATGTAAAGGGTTTTCATGTCTTGGCCGCCGAACGCACAGCACGTGACATATTTGGCCGGAACACTTATTGAATCAATTTCTTTTTTCTGAAAAGGATCAATGTGAACCACACGGCTTCCGCCAAACAGCGCTACCCACAGCATGCCGTTTTGATCAATTGTCATGCCATCCGGCAGCCCATCCGATTTTTCAAAACGATAGACAGTCTCGGGGTTTGAGACGTTTCCGCTTTCGGGATCGTATTGATAGCACACAATCTCCTGCGTCGGCGTGTCAATGTAGTACATCAGGTTGCGTTCGCGATCCCAATCCAAACCGTTCGAGGTTGAGACTTGATCTTTCATTTTGACAAGGCTTCCATCTGCGTCCAAACGATAAAGCGAGGCTTGTTTTTGTTCGCCTTCCATGCTCGTCGTCCCTGCCCAAAGCCTTCCGTACGGATCACATTTGGCGTCGTTAAACCGAAGGCTCTCATGCATATCCTTCGGCTGTTTGATTTTTTCAAGACTGTCATCATGAAGATGATACAGGTAAAAACCGTCTTTCATCGTCATGATCAGCTCATCCTTTGAATATTTCGCAAGCGCCGTCACAAAGGATGTAAATTTGACCGAACGATTGATTTTTTCTTTAGGATCAAAAATATGGAGCTCACTTCCTAAAATATCAACCCAATATAGTCGGCCGTTTTCTTCATCCCATAACGGGCCTTCACCGATTACTGCCCTAGTGTCTGCTTCTAATACTGCATCCATGTGTAACACCTCTTTAGCTTCATTCTATATATTGTTATTCCCGGCAAAGAGATGTCCAAACCACATGCCTTATTCTTTTTTGAAAAGGATAGTAATGACGGAGCCAATATTGATCCTGCTGTTGACGTGAATCGTTCCGTTATGCAGGTGCACCAGCTCTTTGGCAATCGCCAGTCCAAGCCCCGTCCCGGCAGCCGGATCTTTCGTATTGGTTCCCCTGTAATAACGGTTAAATAAATGGGTGATCGTCTCCTCATCCATTCCTCTCCCATTGTCTTTGACCTTCAATGAAATATGATTTTTTGTCTGTTCAAGAATCACCTGAATTGCTGTTCCTTTATCGTTGTGCTTCACAGCATTTCCGAGCAGATTTTCCAGGATGCGTCTGAACCAGGCTTCATCCAGCGCAAATTCAATATGCTCTTCTCTTGATACAAATGAGATATCATACCCTTCAGAAAACGGATTTTTCTTGAAATCCTCAATGACATTTTTAAAGAACGGAATGAGGCTTGTGAGGTTTCTCTCCATCGGCAGAGCGTCATTTTTTAGACGGTACGTTAAATTTAAGTCCTCGATGAGTTTTGACATGTATTCCGATTTCTCTCTGACCACCTGCCCCATTTCTTTCACTTCGTCAGGAGACCAGTCGTATTGCTTCGATTCTAGCATCATGCTGTAGCCGTAAATGCTGCTGAGGGGTGTTTTTAAATCATGAGACAAACCGGCGATCCATTCTTCCCGTGTCGCCTGAATTTTTTCTCGGTTTCTCTTGTCCCGTCGCAGCGTTTCCGTCAGCTGATCCATAGATTCAAATATCTCACCGAAGAAACGGTACGGCTGTTTGATTTTCCCCTTTTTGTTTTTGCTGACTGGGCGCCCTTTACGGTTTTTCGGCTCTTCAAGCTTCCCTTTCGATAGATTGACAAGCCATTTGATTGTATGAAAAATCGGCAGGCCAAACCTGAACATATACCAGGCCGTCATCCAAAAAATATAGAGAAGCAGAACGCCCATAATCAGGAACATCGCTTTAAGGACAACATTAAGAAACGATTTGTTAAACTCCTGATCGGTTACATAGACAGGGTTCGGCACCGTAGCGACCATCCATCTGTCTTTATTGAGGATCTTAACGGAAATTTCCCGTTTATAGTTCCAGGGTTTAGAGCTGTATTTGAGCAGTTCCAGCTGGTTCATCGTTTTTCTTTCACTTTTTGTACTGTTGATGCTGTCGAGAATGTTCCCATCGCTGTCCAATAAGTAAATGGCGCCTTTTTCCCGCTTAATATAGTCAACTGTACCGGACTTATATTGTGACAAAGAGTCGAGGGACGGTTCACGGCTTTCAATGGAAGTCAGCAGCTGCTCGCTCTTTGACTTCCAGCCGAACAAGAGGAGATATGATTTGTCTTCAATATTGATTGCCCAATAATTCAGCTTATAGTTATCAAGCTTCTTGCTTTTATAAATAGACAAAAGCTCCTTCTTTGTGTAGGTGCCGGGCACGTCTTTCGGCACACTGTAGGAATAATCCGTTTTTCCATTAGAATCAATGATTTGCATCCAGCCGTGCTGTTTATCAACAGATTTCTTCAGGAAATCGTCCACTTCCCATGACCCGTCTTCGTTTACATCGAGATATGCCTCAAGCGTGTCAGTCGTTGCCTTTGTCAGCCCTGAATTGGATTCCGCATCGCTAAATCGCGAGTCTAAATAGAAAAAGGAAGCCACAAGCATGATCGAAAGAAGAAGGATAACAATCAGCATCTGCCCGAAAAAGTGAAACAGAAACTTCCATCTTAACCTCATGGGCGCTTTCCGTTTCCTTCTGGACTCGGGATAAAACGGTATCCGAGACCGCGAACGGTTACGATATATTCCGGATTGCTCGGGTCACGCTCGATTTTTTCCCGGAGCTTGCGGATATGAACCATGACGGTATTGTTATCTCCGTACGAAGGATAGCCCCATACTTTTTCATAAATTTGATCTTTAGAAAGCACCACATTGGGATGTTCGCAAAAATATTGAAGCAGCTGCAGAAGCTGAGCCGAACAGGCGACAGTTTCCCCGCCCACAATCAGCTCGGCATTTTGCGGAGAAAATGTAAAGTAATCATATGTATAGGTTTTGTTTGTTTCAGCTGGTTTCGACTGATAGGTACGCTTTAAATGCGCTCTGATCCGCGCGGCTAATTCCAGCGGATTAAATGGTTTTGTAATATAATCATCAGCTCCGACCGCAAAACCAGATAATTTGTCAGCGTCCGATGATCTCGCCGTCAGGAAAAAAATCGGGGCGTCTGAATACTCCCTGATTAATGTGCAGGCCTCAAAACCGGTCATTCCGCCCATCATGACATCCAGTACGATTAAATCAACCTTATTTGTCTTTACGATCGGAATGGCTTCCTCTGCACTTGCCGCATCCATTATATGTCGATAACCTTCTTTTTCAAGAACGCGCTTGATCATATCCACAATCGCTTTCTCATCGTCTACGATTAAAATTGACGCATTTTCCACTTTTATGTTCCTTTCTGTCACTGTTTTTTTTCATCTTATCATTATATCGTTTCTTTTTGGTACATTTTTGAATAGGAGGGTTCTTGACGGGGGTGAACAGCAGAAAACGGGAACCTGCAAAAATGTTCCCGTTTTCTTAGAATGAGTAATCGTTATGAGTTCTCGTCTACCATGTATAAAATAAACTCCCAAAATCCCGGAACATCCTGACACAGAAGCATATCAGCCTTTTCAAACATTTTGATTTTCAGCTCCTGCTCTAAATCTTCTCTTTCTTGATAGGACGTATTGCTGAGTTTTTTTCTGATCATCGGTGAAAAGCATGCAATCAGATGCTCAATGTCGTACATTTCATCATGATCCCTATTATGTTCAAACTGGCCGCTCACAGTTTACTTTTCCCCCTTTTTTTGCGCCGCTAGCTGCTTTCTAATATTTTCTAATCCCTTCTTATGAATATTAGAGATATTTTGCCGGGACTCACCTAATGAATCAGCGATTTCCTGCATCGTGGCACCGTGAAGATAGACTTTTGTCAGCACGCTTTTTTGTTTGTCAGTCAGATTCTGAATCGCTTGATAAAGCTGATAATCCTGGACATGCTGGCTCAAATCATCCTGCAGGTCTAAAAACTCCTCAAACGCGTCACTTCCCGTTTCGGAAGGAAGTCGTTCTCCTGCTTCCGGATGATCAACCGTCAGCGGATACCGTTTTTGATTTTTGCGAACCCGCTTATCAAAATCGATGGAAAAAATCCGAATCATCGAATTCATATACTTGACGATGCGAATCTCCTTATAAAATTGCTTGAATTGCTCGTCCAACGATTTTGCATCCTTTTCATTCGGGTTTTCCATTACATTTTTGAACAAACGGTAATGCTTAGGATTGCTCAAAAAATGCCTCACGATGGGATGCTTCATAATCTCCTTACATTTCGATCGCAACAGACCCTGATAGTCCATCAAACCGCCTCCCTACTAAATTAAATGAAGGAAAGCAAAAAAAAGTAAACTACTACTTTCAGACTAGCGTTTGCTGAAGCAAACCTTCCAGTCATGGTTTACGATTTCTTGGGTTCCCTTCACTTACTTACATGACTGCACAAAAAGGAAGGAGGTGTTTTTCATGGATCAGGTTTTTATAGAGGAGGTCGTCAAGCAGATCAGCAATCTGGGGTGCCCGGCACTGATTGCGATGTACCTGCTGACCCGTTTCGAGAAAAAGTTCGATCAGCTTATTGAATTGATGACAGAGGTGAAAGATCAGAAAGCGAAACATTAATTTTGTATCGAAGTTGACTTTTCATCGTTTCTTTTCACTTAACAAGACAGAAGGGAAAACGAAAGGCCTTTCACATTCTCTTTCTGCGTCACATTTATTTTTAAGGAGGAGACAGGAAAATGAAAAAACAAAACGACATTCCACAGCCAATCAGAGGAGATAAGGGAGCGACAGTGAAAATACCGCGTAATATTGAAAGGGACCGGCAGAATCCCGATATGCTCGTACCGCCGGAAACCGATCATGGCACCGTTGAAAATATGAAGTTCTCTTTCTCAGATACTCATAACCGTTTGGAAAAAGGCGGGTACGCCCGTGAAGTTACCGTACGTGAGCTGCCGATTTCAGAAAACCTGGCTTCTGTTAATATGCGGCTGAAGCCAGGCGCCATTCGCGAGCTTCATTGGCATAAGGAAGCAGAGTGGGCATACATGATCTATGGGAAAGCACGCGTCACGATTGTGGATGAAAAGGGCCGCAGCTTTATTGATGATGTAGGCGAGGGAGATTTATGGTACTTCCCGTCAGGCCTGCCGCACTCGATTCAAGCACTCGAAGAAGGGGCAGAGTTCCTGCTCGTGTTTGACGACGGGTCATTCTCTGAAAACAGCACGTTTCAGCTGACAGACTGGCTTGCCCACACCCCTAAAGAAGTGATTGCCGCTAATTTTGGCGTAACAGAAGAAGAAATCGCCAATTTGCCAGGCAAAGAAAAATATATATTTGAAAAACCTGTACCCGGCTGTTTAAAAGATGACATTGTGGAAGGGCCGTACGGCGAAGTGCCTTATCCGTTTACATACCGCCTTCTTGAACAGGAGCCGATTGCATCAGAAGGAGGAAAGGTGTACATTGCGGATTCGACAAACTTTACTGTGTCTAAAACCATTGCATCAGCGCTCGTAACTGTGGAACCTGGCGCAATGAGAGAGCTTCACTGGCATCCGAATACGCATGAATGGCAATATTACATCTCCGGTAAAGCGAGAATGACCGTTTTTGCTGCTGACGGCCATGCGAGAACCTTTAACTATCAAGCCGGTGATGTCGGTTATGTTCCATTTGCGATGGGCCACTACGTAGAAAACCTCGGCGATGAACCGCTCGTTTTTTTAGAAATCTTTAAAGATGACCATTATGCCGATGTGTCTTTAAACCAATGGCTCGCAATGCTTCCTGAAACCTTCGTCCAAGAACACCTTGACTTAGGCAAAGAATTTACGGATGTCCTTTCAAAGGAAAAGCATCCGGTTGTGAAAAAGAAAAGCAGTAAATAATAAACAACTGGCAGCTTGCAGAGAGCGCTCGTTCTCTGCAAGCGCTGATAAGGAGCTAAATCAGTGCTACATCAAAAAGATACAATAAAGCAGGCCGTACAGTACGTGCTGGCAGCGGCGGCTGTGTTATTTTGCTATTTCACTATCATTCTCAGTGTTTTTTCTTTGGCGGGAATGAGCTACCGATCAGCTGCTCATGTCCTGCTATTTGCTGTGTTATTTCTTGTGATCGGACTATGCTTTGAACCTTTTGAACGGCTGATGATACATAGTTTTACGTTTTTCAAGACTGGAAGACGAGCTTTTATCCTTATGGCCGGCACCGTCCAGCTGCTGTTTTTATGGATAACCGCTTATACGACAGATCAAATGATTCATGACATTTGGCTGTCAACCACAGAAGAGATGATTCTCGCAGCCGTTTTTCTTATTTTGGATAAATGCAATTCATCACTGCCCAGCTAAAAAAAGAACGCCATCCGATTGGATGCGTTCTTTTTATTCATATCGAAGCGCGTCGACAGGCTGAAGCTTCGATGCCTTAATGGACGGCAGCAAGCCGAAAATAATGCCGACTGCCATTGAGAAAATGAGTGCTCCGATAACTGCCGGAACGGAGATGATGAAAGGCATCGGAAAGATAACCGTGATAAGTTTAGCGATGCCAAAGCCCGCAAGCACACCGAGAATTCCGCCAATACTTGTCAGCACGACGGCCTCTGTTAAAAATTGAAATAAAATCACGCGCCGCTTGGCACCGAGCGCTTTCTTAATTCCGATTTCCCGCGTGCGCTCCGTCACTGAAACGAGCATAATGTTCATGACACCGATGCCTCCGACCAAAAGGGAGATGCTGGCAATTCCGCCAAGCAGCAGAGCAAATGACTGGTTAAAGGATTCCACTTCCTGAGCGACCTCCTGAAGATCCATCACGCTGTACTCCGCTTTTTCCAAATCAGCATCTGACAGTCCTTGATTTAGAAGATCCGCGGCCATTACACCGGCTTCTTGGATATGCTCAGAAGAGTCTGCCTGCACCGCAATCTGTGTCGGCGCGTCGAAACCTTCAATTAGCGGCCACACTTTTTTCGGCGCATATAAAACCGGATTCGCATAGTCGCCACCAAACATGCTTTCTTCCTGTTTCTTTTCTTGAAAAACACCGGCAACCCGGAACGGCACACCGTTCATTTCGATGTTTTTGTGCAGAGCGTCCCCGTCAGGAAACAGCTCATCTCTTGCAGCCTCATTGATCATAACCACTTGGTGTGTGCTGTTTAATTCTTTTTCCGTCAGTTTTCTCCCCTCGGTGATGCTAATCGGGAACATATCAAAATAATCAGCATCAACTCCGTACACTTGAGGATATGAAACGTTCGTTAAGTGAAAAACAGAGGCGCCTTCAGACAGGTAATATAAAGATAACCCTTTTACAACAGGGTCTGATTTTATCGTCTCAATCGTTTCTTCAGATACAGGGGGGGCGGACGTATAAGAAACCTCCTGGTAACCGCCTTCCTCCTCCCCGCCTGTTGGCTGGTACACTACATTAATCGCGTTATTTCCCATGCCAATCATACTTTGCTTTAATTGCTCGCTTTGGCCTTTCAGCATAGAGACGATCGCAATGATCGCCGCTATACCGATAATGACACCAAGCATCGTAAGAATCGACCTCAGCTTATGTGAAAAAATAGATTGAAAGGAGATCCGAATATGTTCAAGCATGGCTAATCCCTCTCTCGTCTAACACTAATTCTCCGTCTCTGATAAAAACGGTTCTGTCGGCTTTTCTGGCGACGTCCGGGTCATGGGTGATCATGATAATCGTTGTGCCTTCCTGATGCAATTGTGAAAACAGCGACAAAATTTGTTCACTTGATTTTGTATCAAGCGCCCCGGTCGGTTCATCTGCCAGAATAAACCGCGGCTGATTGACAAGGGCTCTTGCAATCGCCACCCGCTGCTTTTGTCCGCCGGACAGCTTTGGCGGTTTGTAGGAGATCCTATCTTTCAAACCAACCTTTTCAAGAGCTTCGTAGGCTCTTTGCCTTCTTTCTTTTTTCTTTACCTTATTGTAAATCATCGGCAGCTCGACATTTTGCAATGCGGTAAGGCGCGGCAGCAAATGAAAGGTTTGAAACACAAATCCGATTGATTCGTTGCGAATGTCAGCCAAAGCACCGTCTTTCCCTTTTAATACATCCATTTGGTCTAGCATATAGGTTCCGGAGGTCGGCCTGTCCAAACAGCCTATAATATTCATTAACGTAGACTTTCCTGAACCGGACGGCCCCATAATGGCCAGAAATTCACCAGCCTTGACGGTGAGATTAATCTGCTTTAAGATCGGCACCTCTTCTTTGCCCAGCTTGTACGATTTAGAAACATTATTCAGTGTCAGCATTGACTGTAACCTGCTTTCCTTCCTTGACCGCGGGATCAGGATAGATCACATAATCTTCCGGTGTCAGGCCGCTTTTGATTTCGACCATGTCACTTTCGTCTGTTTCCCCGATTTCAACAGGCTGTTTAACCGCCTTCTGCTCCTCATCCGTCTTCCAAACATACGGTTCGCCATCGTCCTGGATAATCATGTCGGAAGGCAGCTTAATGGTATTCGCATCAGCTTCGGCACTAATGACTTCAATGTTGACATGATAGCCGACTTCAAGGCCCTTATGGCTGTCCAATAAAACAGTGAAAGGATAGTTAGAAGATTGGGGATTCATTTCCTCTTCAGCATAACTTTCTGACGCTTCCCCCTCACCTGTTCCAGCAGGAAGCTTGCCGATTGAAGTAATTTTGCCTTTCCACTCGCCTTCACTGCCTGTTTTCAGCGTAACTCTGACCTTGCTGCCTTTTTTAATCGTGTCCATTAACAGCTCGTTGATTTGGCTTTTCACAAGGTATTTGCCCGTTGAAACGATTTGGATATACGGTCCTGCTGCCTGATCACCAGTGGCGCCGTCCGCAATATCCTGATTGACGCTTTGAACAATACCGTCATGCTTGCTTGTGATCACATTTGAACCTTTGTTTTTCGATTGTGCAGCCAGTTCTTTTTGGTGCTGCTTCAGTTCAAGCTGGCTTGTCTTTAAATCAAAATTGGCCTGGTCAAGCTCGTCTTGAAGCTGTGCTTTCTCATCTTTTCCGGCTGTTTTCAGCTTCTTCTCTGTTTCTGCTATTGATTTTTGCAAGCGGCTGATTTGAAGGTTTGTCATTTCAATTTGTAAATTGCTTTGCTCAATTTCGTCTGAATGATCCTCGCCCTCGTACTCAAAAAGCTTATCGCCTTTTTTGACCTTATCGCCTTCTTTGACGTACGTTTTTTTAATGCTTCCTTTCTCTGAATCTATGTATACTTTTTGTTGTTTCTCTGGTTCAACTTTTCCTGAAAACGATTGGGCTGATTCAGATTCACCGCCCATATACACCGCGACTGATTCAGCATAAGGCTCCGATGAGACGGCAACTTGATTCATGTGAGTAAAAAAGTAAAAACCGCCGGCGCCGATCCCCGCCAGTACGAGCACACCGGCACATATCGAACCGGCAATAAGCCATTTTTTCTTCTTGGACACAATGATCTCCTCTTTCTGTAATCTTCGTAATATTTTCGAAACATTCTAACCAATATTATCTATTAATTCAAATAGACTTTCAATCTTTTTCTTCAAAATACGGAATTTGTAAGTAAAATTACATTTTTGGGGTTGAAAATAAAAAATCCCGGCGTTATACCGGGATTTTTCTTACACAGAAACAAGCTGTTTTTCAGTTTTAATCAGGTCATAGGTTAAGCATACGGGTTTATTTGTACGAGGATCAGTGACGATTTCAGCATCAATCTGGAATACCCGCTTCAAAATATCCGGCGTCATGACCTCCAGTGCGGTCCCTTCCTTGATGACCTTGCCTTTTTTGAGCGCAATCATATAATGGGAAAAACGGGCCGCATGATTCAGATCATGAATGACCATTAAAATCGTCCGCCCCTGTTCCTTGTTCAGTCTGTCAAGCAGCTGCAGGATTTCGAGCTGATGTGCGAGATCGAGATATGTTGTAGGCTCATCAAGCAAAAGCAGCTCTGTCCCTTGTGCAAGCGCCATCGCAATCCACACGCGCTGACGCTGTCCGCCTGACAATGCCTCAATCGGACGCTCATGGTATTCCGCCATGCCGGTTTCTTCGAGTGCCCATTTGATGATGCGGCGGTCTTCATCATTTAATCTGCCGAAGCCTGATTGATGCGGAAATCTGCCGTACGACACCAATTCGTACACCGTTAATCCGCTCGGAGCCTCAGGCGTCTGCGGCAGAATGGCCATATCCTTCGCAATGTCCTTAGTAGACATTTTATGAATCGCATTGCCGTTTAAGTAAACAGCACCTTGATGTGAGCGCATAATTCTGGACATCGTTTTTAATATCGTTGACTTCCCGCAGCCATTTGGCCCAATTAAGGTTGTTATTTTTCCTTTAGGAATGGATATATTTAAATCTTTTACAATCAGCCTGTCGCCATAACCGATCCCAAGCTGTTCCGTTGATAATGAATTCAAGTTCGGTCCCCTCCTCAATTCGATTTCATCAATAAATAAACAAAGTAAGGCGCACCTAAAACGGAGATGACAAGTCCGACCGGAATTTCTGATGGTGCCAATACATTTCTCGCCAGCGTATCAGCCAGCAGAAACAGAAACGCGCCGATAAAGGCGGAAACGGGTATAAGCGTCTGATGGCGGGGACCGGTAAGCCTTCTTGCCACATGCGGTGCGATTAATCCGAGGAACGCGATGCCTCCTGCAGCTGCCACACAGGATGCGGCAAGAGCGACCGCTGCCAGAAGGAGAATCCGTCTTTCCTTTTCAACAGCAGTGCCAAGGCCGGTCGCTAATTGGTCTCCCAGCTGTAAAATGTTCAGATAGCGTGCTTTATATAAAGTAAAAGGAAGCAAAATCACAATCCAGGGGAGTACCGCCCAGATCATGTTCCAATTGGCCCCCCATATCGAGCCTGATATCCAAACCGCAGCCTGCATAAAGTCATGCGGGTCCATTTTGAGCTGAAAAATAAGCAAAAGGGCATTAAACCCCGCATTCACACCGATGCCGACCAGGATCAGCCGAATCGGAGTCACACCTTTTTTCCAAGCCAGAAGATAAATGAGAAACGCAGCGAGGAACGCGCCTGCCAGAGCACTGAACGGCAGCATAAACGTCCCTAAGAAGCCCAGATCTGATGCCGACCCTTGAAAAAAGTAAATAAAGAGCACAACAGCAAGCGAACCCCCGGCGTTAATCCCGAGAATACCCGGTTCAGCCAAATCATTTTGAGACACGCTTTGCAAAATGGCTCCGGCAACAGCGATACCCGCCCCAACAAGCAACGACAAAGCTATTCGCGGCAGCCTGAACTCAAATAAGACAAGCTCATCCCGCGCCGTCCCTTGCCCGAAAAAGACCTTGAGCGTTTGCAATGGAGCAATTTTTATGACACCCAGATTCAGACTGATAAAAAAGACAAGCACGATCAGCAGTAAAGTCACCGCTATTACAACAAGTGGTTTTTTCGTCGTCGTTTTCATTACAGCCCTCTCCTTTCACGACGTGCCAAATAAAAGAAAAAGGGAACACCGATGAGAGAGGTCAGAGCGCCGACAGGCGTTTCAAACGGCGCGTTCACGAGTCTGGCCGCAATGTCAGCAAAAACTAGCAAAACAGCCCCAAGCACCGCCGAGCAAGGAATGATCCACCGATAATCAACCCCTACCAAAAACCTTGTGATATGAGGAATGATCAGTCCAATAAACGCAATAGTGCCGGCAATGGAAACAGCAGCACCGGTCAACACCACAACGACAAGCATCCCAACCAGTTTTACCGCAGATGTATACTGCCCAAGCCCCTTCGCCAGATCGTCACCAAGGCTTAACACCGTCACAGACCGGGCAATGATAAACGCAAGCGTTATACCGACAGCTCCTGCGATAACCAGCAGCTGTACGCCTGACCATTTCACACCCGCTACCCCGCCTGCGTACCAAAAGCTGACATCCTGTGCTACATCAAAACGGAGCGCAATTGCTGTTGAAATGCCCGTAAAGAAATAACTGACGGCTGTTCCGGCAAGAGCAAGCTTTACAGGCGTGAGACCGCCTCTGGAAAACATGCCGATGCCCAATACCGTTGATGCCCCCAGTCCCGCACCCGCAAAGGACCACAGCACAAGCCCGATGGCTGAAAGCCCTGGAAAAAAAGCAAACGCAATTGAAATGGCAAAAGCAGAGCCAGATGTTATCCCCATGATAGAAGGCTCCGCCAACGGGTTTCTTGTCATGCCCTGCATGATCGCCCCAGACACGGCTAACAATGCGCCGACGAGTGCAGCAGCAGCCGTTCTTGGCAGCCGAAGATCGTGTATAATTTGGTGTGAGGTTTCATTTGGCTGAAAATGAAAGATAGCGTCCCACACAGTCCGTAAATGGATATCCGCAGCACCGAGAGAAATGGACAGCATCGCGCCGAAGCATAGGAAGCATACCCCCGCAACAAGCACAATGACCGCACCTAACGACCGGGATGTCCATTGAATTTCTTCATCTAATATCATCTGTTTATTTTTCATGTGACTCAACAGCCGTACTTCCTTTCGATAATGATAATGATTATCAATTGCTGTTTCAGTATATCACTTTTTTCCGCTGATTTAATAGAGCGTTTTGATAAAAATGAGAATATAAATGCAAAAATATCGTGTCAACTGGCACTTGTGATGGTATAATCACAGATGATAATGATTCTCTTTATCATCTATTTTTTTGAAAGAAGGTATGAGATATGACCCATACATACAAGAAGCTTGGAGCCGCTTTTTTTGCTCTTTTATTGATTGCAGCGCTGGCAGCCTGCGAAAATAATTCAGAAAGCAAAGGCTCTTCCTCTGATTCAAAAGACGAAGAAACCGTTACATACAAGGCTGAAAACGGAAATGTGAAAATTCCTAAACATCCTAAACGGGTGGTTGTCATGGCTGACGGCTACTACGGAGACTTCAAAACACTGGGCATCAACGTCGTCGGTGCACCTGAAAATGTATTTAAAAACCCTTACTACAAAGGTAAAACCGACGGAGTCACAAATATCGGAGACGGCACTTCTGTTGAAAAAGTGATTGATTTAAAGCCTGACCTGATCATCGTTTGGACAACACAAGGCGCCGATATTAAAAAGCTCGAAAAAATCGCACCAACTGTTGCGGTGAAATACGATAAGCTCGACAACATTGAACAGCTGAAAGAATTTGCAAAAATGACAGGAACGGAAGATAAAGCGGAGGAGTGGCTTGCCGAGTGGGACAAAAAAGTAGCGTCAGCCAAAACAAAAATTCAAAAAGTCATCGGTAACAAAACAGTTTCCATTATGCAAACAAACGGCAAAGACATTTATGTATTCGGTAAAGATTTCGGAAGAGGCGGAAGCATCGTCTACAAAGATCTTGGTTTACAGGCCACAAAGCTGACAAAGGAAAAAGCCATTGACCAAGGCCCAGGATATACCAGCATTTCTTTAGAAAAGCTCCCTGACTTCGCCGGAGATTACATTTTCGCGGGTCCATGGCAATCAGGCGGAGACGACGGCGGCGTATTTGACAGTTCCATTTGGAAAAACCTCGATGCTGTCAAAAATGATCATGTCTATAAAATTGACCCAATCGGCTTCTATTTCACAGACCCGATTTCACTAGAAGGACAGCTGAAATTTATCACCGAAAGCTTAACAAAATAAACAAAGAGCCGCACTGATCTGCGGCTCTTTTCTATTTTGCAAAGAAACCGACAAGCCGGAGCACCTCATATTGAATCACATCGCATATTTTCTTACTCCATTCATGCGAAGCGCGTTCCTGTCAGCTATTTTGTGTATGGGATTCGTAACGGGAGTAATAACACTTTCTAAAAAAGACACCTGACTAAATTGTCAGGTGTTTTTTTTATGCTTGTTTTTCTTTCGAGAATTTCTTAATCACAAACGGATAAATCACCAGACCGACAAAGAACAAACCGATACCGAGAATAAATGTCGTTAAATCGGCAGTTCCTGTTACGATAACAAACAATGAGTAAACACATGCTAACAACGCGATCATTCCGTCTTTTACGCGGGAGCCTTTCAGCTGATCATACGTTTCGCCTTTTATAACAAGCTTTAGGCTGTAGATCGCAGACACTAAATACGGAATTAAATACGCAAGAGTCGCTGCTGTCGTTAAAAATGTAAATGCGTCACTTATTGTCCGGGAAATAACAGAGAATATGAAGACCTGTGACATCACATTTGTAATGATCAGAGAAATAACCGGGCTTCCCTTTTTATTCGTTTTCGCAAAGACCGCCGGAAAATCGCCTGCTTTAGCAGCTTGGTATGGAACCTCAGAGCCAAGCAAAATCCAGCCGAGCATCGTTCCGAATAAGCAAAGAATCGCAAGTAGTGCCATGATCACGCTTCCTGCGTTTCCGACAATCGCATACAGCACATCAACGAACGGTTTTTCAGATCCGACAAGTTTATCGTGCGGCAGAACACCCATCGTGATCAATGTCACTATAATGTAGATGCTTAACGCGATCAACAACCCTGTGATTGTTGCACGTTTGACATCACGCTGAGTACGCGCGCGGCCAGACAAGATCACTGCTGATTCAATTCCGACAAACGCCCATAGAGTAGAAATGGCGGCGTTGTGAACCTGTCCGCCGATGCCAATGGTTGTGCCATTTTCACCTTGAACCGGAAAATAAAAATGATCGAATAATGTCGTTTGAAACACAAACAATCCGGCAATGATAAAGAAAACAAAACCTAATACTTTCGAAAACGTTGTGATAAAGTTTAATTTACTTGCACCGTTAATGCTTGCAACAAGTATCGTGTGCGTTCCCCAGAGCAAAATCGTACATACAGCAAACGTCAGCAATTGGCCGAGTGTCACCTCTTGGCTGCCGACAGCAAACAGTACACGTTTATCAACTAAGATCGGGAAAAACGAA
This sequence comes from Bacillus sp. LBG-1-113, assembly GCF_020708615.1. Classification (NCBI taxonomy): domain Bacteria; kingdom Bacillati; phylum Bacillota; class Bacilli; order Caryophanales; family Bacillaceae; genus Bacillus; species Bacillus sp. LBG-1-113. The sequence goes on from NZ_JAJFDG010000005.1 coordinate 241,281, forward strand.
GTCAAGTAACCGGCGAGACTTGTGATAATCGCCACGTTACTGATCCAGCTCGCCACCCAGTAGCCCCACACCATTGTGAATCCGGCAGCGTTCCCTTTCTTCGGATCAGAAAACAGCGCTCTCGCATAACTTTGCGGCCCCGCTGTCAGCTCAGGCTTGCGAATCGACAAGTGCCCGAAGACAAGCGCAATCATCAGCACGCCCGCACCTGTCAAAAGCCAGGCGGACGTGGCGCCAAGCGGACTTGCAATCGAAGCAAGCGAACTCGGCAGGGAGAAAATTCCCGATCCAACCATATTTCCAACGACAAACGCCGTTAATAACCAAAAACCCCATTTTTTTGTCTGTTCCATTCCAGTACCTCCAATGATTCTTTGTACGGACCAGAACCCGAGATCATGTAAATACAAAAAAAGCCTGAACAAAAGTCCATGCTTAAAGAAACACACACCCTTGATCTCCGGATAGCCCTCCGCGAAAAAGCACGCGGCAGTCCTGCACTTATTCAGATACAGTCCCAGCATAGAGAAGGATCGGCTTTCTCCACACTTCGGCGCTGATGCCTTTTACACATGTTTAACAGCTCCTGTCAGCCTGGCATGTGTGACTCATCATCCGCGCAACCTCTACCTCACTGAGAAAGAGTGAGGATTTATTTATTCAGTTACTCCAGAAGGTTATCAAAGAAAGAATGATCTGTCAAAGGGAACAGATGGAAAATGCGGATAGAGCCAAGCCCTATCCGCATGCGGTTAGCGATTATTTTTCTTTTTTTGCACAGCTTCTTGAAGCGGATCATCTTTAAGAGCTGAACCGGCATCCTCAAGTGCTCCTTGGATTACGTTTTTTTCTTTTTCAGATCGTTTCCCTTTATCTTTATTAAAGAAAGCCATTCGTATCACCTCTTTTAAAAAATAGGTACATCTTTAAGATGCCTTTTTCTCAGAAAATTATGCGGCTCATTTTTTATCGGCCAAAGTTCTGTTGCTCAAACATACATTCTCTTGATATATTTGTAATTCAGAGATTTTTGCAAAAGATAAAGGAGAAGCGGGGAAATGACAGGAAAAACACACATCATGGGAGGCATCGCTTCTTGTACCGCAGCAGCTTATTATTATGGATTTGACCCAGTACTCATGGCGGCGTCCGGCGCGGTTGGCGCATTAATTCCCGACATCTGCCACACACAAAGTAAAATCGGAAGAAGATTTCCTATCTTATCAAAAATAGTAAGTTCCGTATTTGGCCATCGCACCTTTACACACAGCCTGCTGTTTCTGCTCATCATGTTTTTTATCACAGCTACATATATTCCAGATAAAAACATATCAGCAGGGCTGATGATCGGAATGGCAAGCCACTTGGTTCTGGATGCCTGGACAGTGAATGGCATCAAATTGTTATTCCCTTCAACCATTCGCATACGGCTGCCGCTGTATATGAAGACAGGCAGTTTTTCCGAACAGCTTGTGTTGGCCGGTCTGACAATAGCATCATGCTATTATTTTTATATGCTGTTCCATGGGCGCATGTTTTAAACCGAGTGCTGAAGCTTGTCTAAGAAGACTGTTTTTAGTAGGTTTTACATAAGAAGCATCTTATGGCAGATGTTCAAGAAAACGTGAGGAGTTATAAATTGATGAAAGGAACCCTTTTTCACAATCAGCGTTTTTTAAGTTTATCCATCTTATTCATGTGGATCAAAACTTATGTGATCTATAAACTGGGCTTTGATTTGCAGACCGACTCTCTATTACAGGAGCTGATTCTGCTGATCAATCCGCTTAGCTTCATACTCCCTCTATTTGGAATTGGCCTGCTTTTAAAGGGCAGCAAGCAGCGCATCTTTTTGCTGATTGCCAATTTGGTTCTGACTGCCATTTTGATCTCCAACACGATTTTTTACGGCTTTTATATCGATTTTATTACCATCCCGGTTTTGTTTCAGGCAAGCAACATGAGCGATATGGGCAGCAGTGTAAAAGAGCTGTTCAATCCTTTGTTCATCGCTCTGTTTGCGGATTTGGCTTTTCTTCTGCTGCTCTCCAGAAAAGAAAAGAGACCGGAGTCAAAAGCGAACCCCCGTACGGTCAAACGGTACTATGCCGCTTCCTGCGGGATTCTTATATGTACGCTGGGGCTTGCCGAAATTGAACAGCCGAAGCTCTTGGCCCATTCCTTCGACCGGGAAGTGCTCGTCAAAAGTATTGGTCTGTTTCAGTTTCACATCTACGATACCATTTCTCAGACTGTCAATATGAGTGCGAAGGCATTTGCCGATGAAGACAGCCTCTCTACAATCAAAAACTACACTGAGGCTGACTACAGCAAGCCCAATCAAAGCAAGTTCGGACTGGCAAAGGGACGGAATGTGATTTTTGTGACGCTTGAATCGACTCAAAGCTTTGTTCTGAATGAAAAGGTAAACGGAAAAGAAATCACCCCTTTCATGAATGACCTGATGAAGAAGAGCTATACCTTTGATCATTTTTATCAGCAAACAGAGCAAGGCAAAACGTCTGATTCGGAATTTATCGTCGCTAACTCTCTCTACCCTTCCCTAAGCGGCGCCGTCTTTTTTACGAAAAGCGACCATCAATTTCATACGATGTACAAATCACTCAAGCAGCATGATTATTATTCAGCCGTCTTTCACGCCAATCATAAGACATTTTGGAACAGAGACGTGATGTATGAAACGTTTGGGATTGACCGCTTTTTTGATGTCGATGAGTTCCATGTGACTCCTGAAACCTCAACAGGCTGGGGATTAAAGGATAAGGAATTTCTGGAACAGTCAGCTGGTAAACTGAAAAGCCTGCCGCAGCCGTTCTACAGCAATTTCATCACATTGACGAACCATTTTCCGTTTGAAATTGACGAAAAGGATCAGCTGATTGATGAATATGATTCAAGCAGCGACCTGTTAAACCGCTATGTGACGACGGTTCGCTATGAGGATGAAGCACTGAAGCATTTTATCAAAAAGCTCAAGGATGAAGGCTTATACGAAAACTCGATGATTGTCTTTATGGGAGATCATTACGGCATCTCAGAAGCCCATAATAAAGCCCTGGCAGAGTTTTCAGGAAAAAGTGACATTACGCCGTATGACACCGTCCAGCTTCAGCGGGTGCCGTTTATCATTCATATTCCTGGAATCACTGATCAAAATCCGGAAACAATCTCCGATGCCGGAGGGCAGGTTGACGTCAGACCGACTCTGATGCACCTGCTCGGAATCAATACAAAAGGTGATATTCAGTTCGGCAATGATTTGCTGTCAAACGACCGAACGCCATTTGCCGTGCTGAGAAACGGCAGCTTTATCACGAACGACTATGTGTATACGAAAAACACATGCTACAGCCAAAAAACAGGAGAAGTGTTAGAAAACCAAGATGCGTGCACTCCCTATAAGGAAAAAGCAAATGAAGAGCTGTCTCTCTCTGATAAAATGTTAAACGGAGACCTTCTGCGTTTTTATGGTCAATAAAAAAATCCCTCTAAGAGGGATTTTTTTCATGTTTCGTATATCACTTTGCCTGTCAGCTTCGTTTGATAGCCATTGAGATGAGACAGGTTGGCCTTATATTCTTCCGATTTCAAGATGCTCTTTACAGCTTTAAGCAGCTGCTGGTGTTTTTTCAAAATGACAACGTCGTATTGCTCCTCGATGAGCGGGATAAAATCAACGCTTCCCATATGTGCCGCGTGCTGCGCCCCGATTCCCGCGTCTGCCTGTCCGCTTGAGACTTGGGAGGCAACAGCATAATGATCAGTCACAGTGTCACTGTACCCCTTAACATCTGAAGGCGTCACACCAAGCAGACCAAGCTGTTCGTCAAGCAGCACTCTTGCGCCCGATCCTTTTTCTCTGTTGATGATGCGAATGTCGGTTCGTTTCAGGTCATTCCAGCCTTGTATGTTTTTTGGATTTCCTTTTTGAACGTATAGGCCGGCTTTGCGAAGAACAACATTCATCTGACAAAACGGTTCGCCTGACAGAATGCGTTTGACATAAGGCGTGTTATATTGAGCGGTTTCCGCATCGTACAGATGCAGGCTGACAATGTCGCATTTGCCTTGGTACATGTCAATCAGGCTGTTTAAGCTGCCTTTGTATTGGCGGAGCGGCGTCTCTTGAATGGCATTTTCCAAATGCTTGCTGAGCAGATCCATCGATATATCCTGTCCGCTGATAACGACATTCTGCCTGCCCTCCGGCATCGGCTCCTGTGCCTTTCTTGGCTCTTCGTGTGTAGACACAGGCTGAGACATCCTCATGTTTGCCTTATATTGCTTTAAATCTGCTTCATCGACACGCATCTGCCTTCCGACACGGTAAGCAGGGATCATGCCTTTTTTAATCAAATCATAAACGGTCAGCTTTGATACCTTCAGCAGACCAGCAACTTCTTCTATCGTATAGGAAGAGGTTTCATTCATTATCATCACTCTCCTATTCCATTATACCTTTTCGGAGAATGTATAAAAACCCACATAATCCAAACATAATCCGTTATAATTAGATATAACTAATCATAAGGGGTGCAATCATGTTTAAGAAGTATTCCATTCTGACCGTAGCATTAACTGTTTTTCTGCTTGCAGCAGGCTGCTCTGCCAGCCAGTCATCAAGTGACAATGAGAAAGAAGTGACCTTAACTGTTTCAGCAGCTGCCAGTGCCCAGGATGCACTCGAGGAAATTCAAAAGAATTATGAGAAAGCCCATCACAATATTACGATCCAAGATAACTTTGGCTCATCAGGCGCCTTACAAAAGCAAATTTCTCAAGGAGCCGGGGCTGATCTGTTCTTCTCAGCCGCTGAGGACAAATTCCAAAAGCTTGTAGATGATGGGGATATCGCTAAAAAAGACAGCACTGATGTAGTCGGAAATGAAATTGTGCTGGTCGTGCCAAAAGACGGAGATTCACCTGTCAAAAGCTTCGACAATCTGACTGATTCAGAAAAAATCGCTCTTGGAACCCCGGAATCCGTGCCGGCAGGAGCTTATGGAAAAGAATCACTGACAAAGCTGTCTCTATGGGACAAAATAAAAAATAAGATCGTTTACGGAAAAGACGTTCGCCAGGTTCTTTCATATGTAGAAACAGGCAATGTAGACGCAGGCGTCGTTTATAAAACGGACGCGCTGATCTCTAAGAACGTCAAAATCGTCGACGAGGCAAAAGCTGACACACACAGCCCGATTGTTTATCCGTTAGGAATTGTAAAAGATACGAAACACCATAAGGAAGCGAAGGAATTTTACGATTACCTGCAAACAGATGAAGCCATGAAAGTGTTTGAGAAATATGGTTTTACTGCTGAATAACATCAGCACTTCAGAATTTTTGACGCCGGTTGCGCTTTCCTTTCAAGTGGCGGCGGTCGCTGGAATCGCGGTGATCATTCTCGGTACATTAGCAGGAGCGTGGATGGCGCGGGCTTCATTTTTCGGAAAAACTGCACTCGAAACGATTTTTATGCTTCCTCTCGTTCTTCCGCCCACCGTTGTCGGTTTTATTTTGATCGTCATTTTTGGAAAGCACAGCTTCATCGGACAAGCGATCGAATGGATCTTTCACCAGCCCGTCATTTTCACCTGGTGGGCCGCTGTGATTGCTTCTGCTATCGTGTCTTTTCCGCTTATGTATCAATCGGCCAAAACTGGATTTTCCGATATTGACCCTGATATAGAGGGAGCGGCAATGGTAGACGGCGCAAGCAGATGGAAGGTGTTTATCCATATCTCCATTCCGCTAGCATATCCATCATTGCTGACCGGAAGCATCCTCAGCCTGGCGCGGGCGCTCGGTGAATTCGGCGCCACCTTGATGTTTGCCGGGAATATCCCGGGTGTTACCCAAACACTGCCGACGGCCATTTATGTGGCTTTGGATTCCGGCAACAACACACTTGCGTGGGCTTGGGTCGTCTCTATCATCGTAATTTCCTTTCTGATGCTGTTTTTGATTCAACTGAAAAAAACACATGAAAAAACTCCCCGTACTTAGACGGGGAGTTTTTGATTAAAACAGAAGCTCGTCGGGGTTTGGACCGACACGTTCATCTTGATTTAACGCATCAATTTTGTCCATGTCTTCTTGAGACAATTCAAAATCAAAAATATCAGCGTTTTCGATAATACGGTGTTCTTTAATGGATTTTGGAATCGTTACAACTTCATGCTGAAGATCCCAGCGCAAAATCACTTGCGCTACAGATTTATTATATGTTTCAGCGATCTGTGTGAGCACATCGTTATCCAGCAGCTGCCCCTGCATAAGCGGAGACCATGCTTCCAGCTGGATGCCTTGCGCTTTGCAGTAATCTCTTAATTCTTTTTGTGTCAAACGAGGGTGAAATTCAACTTGGTTCACCATCGGTTTGATTTCAGCATCTTTCAAAAGCTCTTCTAAATGATGAACTTGGAAGTTGCTGACGCCGATCGCGCGGATCTTGCCGTCTTTATACAGCTTTTCAAGCGCGCGCCATGTATCTTTATATTTATCCTTGCCAGGCCAGTGGATTAAATATAAGTCTAAATAATCAAGCTGAAGTCTTTCCAGGCTTTTTTCAAAGGCAGCAAGCGTTGTGTCATATCCCTGATCTTCATTCCATACCTTTGATGTAATGAAGAGCTCTTCTCTTGCAACACCGGATTCTTTGATGCCGATTCCTACACCTTCTTCATTTTTATAGACAGCCGCTGTATCAATGCTGCGGTAGCCATTTTTAATCGCAGCTTTAACAGATTCAGTCGCTTCACTGCCGTTTTCTACTTTAAAAACACCAAGACCGAACCAAGGCATTTCAACTCCGTTATGTAGCTTTACAGTATCTTTTAAACTTGTTGCCACTTGAACATCCACCCTTTCATTGAAATGTAAGCGTCTATATTATCTCACATTCCTCTCAGCAGATACCAATAATACGCTTAAGACCCTCTTTTTGCTTCTTTTTTCACAGTACCGCTAAACCGACATACTATTTTTTCATTTAAACAATATTGAGATAATAAGAAAAGCTGCAAGGGTATTGAATAGTGTAACCCACAATCAACAAAGGAGGAACCACGTTGAAACGCGTTCGTATTCCAATGACAATTGCGCCTGATGCCGCTTTGACAAATGCCCCTCTTCGCTTAAATTGTCAATACACTTTACTCTTTTCACCCTTCGTCCGTTGAGTATTATTAATCCCTGCAATTACCGTTTATAAGCAATTTTGACTAACTTTACGTTGCACCCATTAAAGAGTCAGGATTAAAATATTATATATCTAATAATTTTTAGGGGTGGTATTAATGCGGTTTGAAAAACTAAGCGATTTCATTGGAAGAGGTGCCCATTTATTATTCAATTTCCCGTTATATACAAAAATAAAAATTGAAACATCCGTCGAAACTAAGGATGAAAAAGAAATTCTAAGTTATGATGAAGAAACAGGACCATTAATCATTAATCATACTGAATTTATAGAAGGTAAGGACTTAAGATTCTTAAAAAGCATGGTTTTAAAAGAACATAACTTCTATCACTATTGCCCTTTCTGTAAAAAAGAAACTCCCATTATTTATAAAAGACTGGACATAGATGAGGAATATAAAGGCCACATACTTTCAACGTATTCATATATATGGGCTTCGAAAGAATATGAGTTGTACGAAGAGTCTGCTTACGAAGAATTTGCCAAAAGATACAAAGAATTTACAGAGAATATACTTGATGAAAATAGGTCATTTCAAATGAATTTTGAGTGTACTTCTAAAGAAAAACATAGGATGTATGTAATATTTCACTTAACCAAGGATAATTATCTAATAAAGACAGGACAGTATCCTTCCATTATGGATTTTGATAATTCTCTGCAAGAATATAAAAAGATTGTGAAAAACAAAGATATAATTAAAGAATTAAATAGTGCAACAATCTTAAAAACACATAATTATGGCGTAGCTTCCTTTCTTTATTTACGTAGAATTTTCGAGAACCTTATCTTTGAAAAACTTGAACAAGCTAAAGCTGAAAACAAAATTGATGAACAAAAATTCATGAAATCAAAGATGAAAGAAAAAGTAAAAATGCTTCATGAACAAGGATATGTTCCTGACTTCCTAAAGGAAAATAATACTTTTGTTTACGGTATATTAAGTAAGGGTGTTCACCAATTAACTGAAAAAGAATGCTTAGCAAACTTTGATACACTTAGAACTGCTATCTTAATAATTCTCGAAGAAAAAATTGAAGCAAAACGAAAAGAAAAATTAAAGAAAGAAACAAAACTTAATTTAAGTAAAATAAATTCAGATTTATCAAAGTAACATATAATTCCCTAAGTTCAACTTTGTTTATAAATACATTCAACACACCTTTCTCCAAGCGGTTGGTACCCCCGTCCCCCGTGGTACCAACCACGTCCATTACTTCACGTTTTAATTCCCTTTGGATTAACATGGATTATTCGTATCGGTAACGTTATGTATGTATTTTTAATCAGTCATATTAAGTAAACGTAGTATCTACTGCGTATCAGTTATTAAACGTGGGGACTCTGAAAGAACGTTGCCTCCTATGTGTCTCGTTTTAAGGCGTTAATGGAAAAGGAAATCATACAAAAAGACCGATTAACGTCGGTCTTCTTCTGTCTCATTATTACCCTCTTGTTACAGCCACTTCTGTACCAGCATCATCTATTATAATAGAGTAATCTTCATTATTTAGTACCTTTCTTAATAATTCCAAGGCTTCTTTTGAATAGCGATGTAAAGGTTGTTTGATCCCAATATCAACATGATAAATATTATTGGATTCTTTTAAGTTGAAACCTGTTTCATTATGTATTTGTTTTATAGCTTTATCTACGTAATACCAATATGATAATCCTAGCTTGTCTGCAACATCTGATATTCGCATAGGAAACATGGCTATTAACTGTTCATGGTCTGCTATGGTAGCGACCCCCATTAGATTGATTCTTTCTTCAGAAGATGTGCTATCTTCATTACTAAGACCGATAAGCCTTGCTAAACTATTTTCGTCGGTAATGTTCTGTACGTTTACTATATCTACTTCCAAGTCAGTAATAGTTTTACTTTTTACAATGTTATAAATGTTGTTTTGAAGTTCCCGTAACGTGTTAATTCCCATTGCAGAATCTTGATATAAACTTTCAAATAAACGTTCAAACGAGTTTACTAACATGTAATTAACTCTTATGCTTTTTCCTTCACCAAGATCTATCGGTTTATCCATAGGAGGTCTAATACTTGGGTCAATCTCTTCTTGTTTCCACTCAATAAACCAAATATTGTTTACAACTTCGTCGCTATCCCCACTTACAATTTCAGAAATATCAGCTAAAATACTTTTAATATTTGAATCAGTGACAGAGTAACCCAAGAAAATAACAGGGTGTTCCATAAAATAAGTTAGCAACTTGGCGGTCAAATATTTTTGTTTTCTATGAAATAATTCATAGTCTTCTTCTGAAATGATTATTTCATCAGGTCTACCGGTTGACCCATGGATTTTTAGTATATGACCAATGTTAGTAGCTTCTTTTTTTCTAATTACTTGTTGTCCAACGACAACTTTGAATTCAGGAAACAAATTCTCTAACAAAGAATCATAGTTAGTTGTTATAATAGCATGAGGCTTTAACGTTTTTAAAATTTCTAATTCTATTGAATGTGGATGCCCCTTCTCGTGGAACGCCTCTGATAATTCATCAAGTATTTGTGCAATTTGTGACTTCAAAAATATACTTTTAGAATAGGAATGGTCATATAACTCTTTGGGAAAAACATCATTCTCATACTGTTCCCAAGCGTATGATTGATATTCATCAACTAATGCTGACGCCACAGCAGGTAAATTATTATTTGTATTTTGCGTGTAATACCCAATAGGCATTTTTATAATCGGATTTAGCTTAATTAGTTTTTCCAGTAAACCTAACCAATCTGGTGAGCCTAAGTATCTTCGTGATAAACCCGAACCAGCAAATAATATAGGTCTAGTCCCACTGTCATCTAATACAGTTCTTAATCTTGTTAATGATTCAGTTATGTATGTTTCGTAGATTGACATTATAACACCTCCAAAATAATGGTATATTCTTAGTGTAATGGGTTAGGGTAAATAGGTCTACCAATATATGCGTTTTCCTTCCTGTTTATTCTATTATAAATATGAAGACACTTAAATGGTGTGCAATTTTACGGCTCAGCCGTTTACGACGGCATTACGTATGGCATTTGGGTATTTGAAGACGGAACCTTTACAAACAAAGGCGATGGCGGCTGGATCAACTGGGCCTTCAGAGGCTGGTTCGACCGGGATGGCAGCACTGTCGCATTTCATCGCCCTTAATATAAAAAAAGCTGGCGCTCTAACGCACCAGCTTTTTTGCTGCATTTATTCGCCGCCTTCAAGCATGGCGGCTTCGACATCATTAATGTATTGGCGAAGCTCATGGGAAATGTCCCGGGAAATTTCCCTCTCCTCAAAGAGCGTTTGAATTTCATTTCTGATCGCCTGCACAGCCTTCAGCTTCACTTCCAGCTTCTGATTTTCAAAATGGGCACTTGATTTTAACTCATGATGGCTGTGCTCCAGCCTGAAAATTAACTGCTTATAGAATGTAATGACAGATAAAAACACTTCTTTATGCTCTTCCGTCTTATGTTTTTCCAGATATTCTATCGCTGCTTTTGCCGTTTTCACTCTTGTTGCCCGTATCAATCCCGCTTCATTTAAAATCGACATCTCCGGCTTTTTATGTTCACCGAAGAAAATCCAATACATCAGCCTTTTGAGCCTTGTTTTTGATAATCCGACTTTAAACGGGTTGGCATACAAAATTTCCAACTCGTTAAATCGTTCTTGCAGCACATTTGCTGTTTCTTCCGGGATGTCTCCCCGCTCCAGCATTTTCATCAGCGCCTCTTGCTCAGCCTTAACCCCCTGCGCACGGACTTTTCGCTCGTGCTTCTTAATGCGATTAGATGATGTATACTGCTGAAAACGAAGATTTTTCATTTTCTCATTGTATTCAGCTATCACCGCAAGAGAGGCCGTTTTGTTTGTCTCATTCATGTCCTCTTTAATCGTTTGAAGGGCTGTTTTGATCAATTTGCGTCTCGCCGTCAGCAGCTTCTTGTTTCGTTCCTCGTCCTCTTCTTCTTTTTCAGTCAGAATCGGCAGCACAACGGTGGCAATAACAAGCGTGCATAAAATGACGCCGGCTGCTAAAAAGAGAATCAGATTTCTTTCCGGAAACGGCGTGCCGTCCTCCAGGAAATACGGAATGGAAAAAGAACCCGCAAGCGTTACTGCTCCACGCACACCGGAAATCGAAATTAACAGCGTCGAACGAAGACCCGGTTTATAGATGTTCTGATCTTTATTAAAGAACCATTTGCCGTTCCAGAAGAACAGCACCCACAGGAATCTGAGGAGCATTAACGTAAATGTGATGACTAGGATATAGCCGATCACCTTCATGTTGCTGATGGCAGTGTCGTTAAAGATAACAGAAATAACATCAGGGATTTGCGTGCCGAGAATAACGAAGACCAAGCCGTTCAAAATAAATAAAATAATGTTCCACGTACTTGAGGAGACGATTTGCAGCTTGATCATCGTTGATTCCAGACGATCCTGCTCAACCGCATGGGTAATACCGCCAGCCACAACAGCTAAAATGCCGGAAACGCCGATTTCTTCAGCTGCCAAATAAATCACAAACGGCGTCAGAATTTGAATCAGCATATGCATCGTGACATCCTGCATGCCAAGGCGGCGCAGAAGTAGGCGAAAACGAATAATCAAAAATGAAATGACAACCCCGCACAGCAAGCCTCCGAGAGAAATAAAGACAAAGCTGACAGCCGCTTGTGCTAATGAAAATGCACCAGTCACTGCCGCTGCAATCGCAAACTTAAAGGCCACCAGACCTGATGCGTCATTCATCAGCCCCTCACCTTCCAGCAGGCGAAGAATCCCTTTTGGCATTTTCACTCTTCCTGATAATGCGCTGACAGCGACGACATCAGTCGGTGAAAGAATGGCCGCAAGACCAAAGGCCGCTGCCAGCGGAATAGCAGGAATCATCCAGTGAATCGTGTAGCCGCCTACAATCACAGTCGCAAATACAAGGCCGAGTGCAAGCAATAAAATCGGAGCCCTTAAATTCCAAAGCTCTGCCCGCGGTGTCCTCTTTCCATCATTAAATAGCAGAGGCGCGATAAACAGAACAAAAAACAATTCGGTGTTTAATTCAAAATGAAGTCCCTGTGGAAATGAGGCGGCAAGAATCCCAAGAGCCACTTGAATCAGCGGCACCGGAATAAACGGAATAAACCGGTTCACGATATTAGAAATCGCAATAATCGTTAATAATACGAGCACAACTAAAAATATGTCCAAATGCATGACCTCCTTCGTCTGTTGTGTGTCGGCATGATGAGCCAAAAAATCTGTTTGTCTAAAAGCCCTTGAGCTAGGGTGGCCTTGCATCCGCTATGTGGTTTCGCAGGAGTTCTCTCCACACTTGTCTTCTTTTATAGTACCCTTTTTAGGGTATTTTTTCTCATGATATGCTCACAGTGAACTTTTTTGCAGCAGAGCAATTTACAGAAAAAAGAGACAGGAAGCTACTCCCTGTCTCTCGTCTTTCTTTCTCAGTCATGAAAATTCGTACCGTCAGTTGTTGCTTTGATAATGCCCGCGCGGATGACAAAGTCACCGAAATGCTCGCCTTCCTCGCGTTCTTTCGCATAACGGGAAAGAAGGATGCGCAGCTCGCTTAAAATGTCTGCTTCATCGATGTTTTCACGGTACATTTTGCTTAAACGGCTTCCGTCAAACGCAGCGCCAAGATACATATTATATTTGCCCGGCGCCTTTCCGATAAATCCGATCTCACCGAGTGCATGACGTGCACAGCCGTTCGGACACCCTGTCATGCGAATGGTGATTTCCTGATCACGAAGGCCGTTTTCGTCAATAATCTCTTCAATCTTATCTAACAGGGTCGGCAAATAACGTTCTGCTTCAGCCATTGCCAATCCGCAGGTCGGAAGAGCGACGCACGCCATCGAGCTGCGGCGGAGCGCTGAATGGTGCTTGCCGTCAGTTAGTCCGTATTGTTCAATTATAGCACTGATTTCTTCTTTTTTATTGCTTGAAACGTTCGCAATCATTAAGTTCTGATTGGCTGTCAGCCGGAACTCACCTGTATGAACTTTGGCGATTTCCCGCAAGCCCGTCATCAGCTTATAATCATCGTAATCCGTTATACGGCCGCCTTCGACAAACAGCGTGAAATGCCATTTATCCTCGATGCCTTCCACCCAGCCGTAGCGGTCGCCGTTATGGTCAAAATGGTACGGCTTCGCTTCTTCCAGGCTCCAGCCGAGACGATTTTCCAATTCCTCTTTCACTGTTTCCAAACCGAGGCGGTCAACTGTGTATTTGAAGCGGGCATTTTTACGGACGGAACGGTTTCCGTAGTCTCGCTGAATCGTAATTGTTTTTTCAGCAACGTCATACATTTGTTCAGGGCGGCAAAATCCAATTACCTTCGCTAATTGCGGATATGTCGCTTTGTCGCCGTGCGTCATTCCCATACCGCCGCCGATTGCCACGTTAAATCCGATAAGCTTGCCATCGTCCACAATCGCAATGAATCCGAGATCCTGTGAAAAGACGTCAATATCGTTTGACGGCGGAACCGCAATACCGATTTTGAATTTCCGCGGCAGGTAAAGCGGCCCGTACATTGGCTCGACTTCTTCTGCGTCAGGTGTGCCGGCCACTCTTTCTTCATCAAGCCAAATTTCATGATACGCTCTCGTCCGAGGCAGAAGATCATCACTTAATGTTTTGGACCATTCGTATACTTCAGAATGGATTGCAGACTGGTAAGGATTCGATGTGCACATGACATTCCGGTTTACATCTCCGCAAGCTGCGATTGTATCCAGAAGAGCCGAGTGGATCGTCTGAATGGTTTTTTTCATGTTCCATTTTAAAATCCCATGCATTTGGAACGTCTCACGAGTCGTCAGCTTTAGGGTGCCGTTACCGTATTTCTGTGAAAGATCATCCATCACGAGCCATTGCTCAGGCGTTGATACGCCGCCCGGCATACGGACGCGCAGCATGAACTGATAAGCCGGTTCAAGCTTTTGCTTTTGGCGTTCATTGCGGAGGTCACGGTCATCCTGCAAATAACTGCCGTGGTGTTTCATCAGGCGGTTATCATCATCCGGAATTCCCGCACTGATCCGATCTAGCATCACTTCTTTCAGTGTGCCGCGCAAATAATCGCTTTCTTCTTTAATGCGCTCGACGTCACTTGGAGAGCCGTCCGGTGCTTTTAAGATTTTGGTCACCATGTTGAAAAACTCCTTTCAGGTCAAATCAGTATACATCACGCTGATAACGTTTTTGTTGCTGCATATCGGCAAGATAAACTTCCGCTTCTTCACGGGTCATATTGCCTTCTTTTTCTATAATTTCTAAAAGTGTGTTATGGACATCGTGTGCCATGTGCTTTTCATCTCCGCAAATGTAAACAGCCGCTCCTTCTTGAAGCCATTCAAACAGTTCTGCACTCTGTTCAAGCATGCGGTGCTGCACATACACTTTTTCTTCCGTATCGCGTGAAAACGCAACGTCCATTTTTGTGAGCACGCCGTCTTTCAGCCAATTCTGCCACTCTGTCTGATAAAGGAAATCTGTAACAAAATGCTGATCACCGAAGAACATCCATGCTTTTCCTTCAGCTCCCGTCTCCTCTCGTTCCTGCATAAAGGAACGGAACGGCGCAACGCCTGTCCCAGGGCCGACCATGATAATCGGTGTTTGAGGATCCTTCGGAAGCTTGAAGTTCTGATTATGCTGGATATAAACCGGCAGTGTGTCCCCCGGCTGCAGACGCTCCGCACATAAAATCGAGCAGACGCCTTTTCGTTCGCGGCCATGCGCGTCGTACCGGACTGCACCAATCGTTAAATGCACTTCATCCGGGTTTGCGGATAAGCTGCTCGCAATTGAATAGAGGCGGGCCGGCATTTTTCGAAGAATGGATACAAACTCCTGTGCCGTTACACTGAACGGGCCATAATCCCGGATCAGATCAAGCAAATCGCGCCCTTCCATATACGCTTTCACTTTCCCCTCATTTCCCGGTGCTAAAAGCTCTCTAAGCTCCTCGCTTCCCGTCAAATGAGCAGCCTGTTCAAGAAGCGGCTTTGTGAGAACAGTAATTTCATAATGGGAAATCAGCGCTTCTTTCAGCGGACGGACATCGCCTTGCTTATTCAGCGTCACAATTTCTTCGGGATCCCAATTCATTTCCTGAAGCAGCGCATCGACAAGCTCCGGATCATTTTCCGGATAGACGCCGAGGCTGTCACCAGGTTCATACGTAAGGCCTGATCCTTCAAGAGACAATTCCACATGGCGTGTTTCTTTATTTGATCCGCGACCGTTTAAATTTAAATTTTCTAACACTTCCGCCCGAAACGGATTTGTTCTTGAATACGCAGATTCACCAGTTTGAGGCGCTGCTGCTGGCGCAGGCGCGGCGCTTCCGCCCTCTGCTTCACTCAAGCCCTCAAATACGCTTTCCAGCCATTCAGTAGCCGGCTCATCATAGTCCAAATCACAATCAACGCGCGGAGAAATTCGTTTCCCGCCAAGCTCTTCCAAGCGCTGATCAAATTCTTTCCCTGTCTGACAGAAGAATTCGTATGAACTGTCACCAAGCGCCAAAACAGAAAAGCGAAGATCCTCAAGCTTAGGCGCCCGTCTTCCGTGCAAAAATTCGTGAAACGACAGTGCGTTATCAGGCGGCTCGCCTTCGCCATGCGTACTGACGACAATCAGAAGATTGTTAATTTTCTTGAGCTGGTTCGGCTTAAAATCACTCATAGATGAAACGGTGACTTGAAAGCCTCGCTCCTCAAGCTGCTTGCCGGCGTTCTCTGCAAGCCCTTGTGCGTTTCCCGTCTGTGAACCGTAAAGAACGGTGATTTCTTTTGAAATGGCCGGTGCCGTTACACCCGCTGACTCAGCAGCCGGCGCCCCCGCTGTTTCCAGTACGGAAACAGATTGCGCTGATAAATAGCCGCTCAGCCAAATTTTCTGAGATTCTGTCAAGGTTGGCAGAAGGCGGTTAAGGAGCTCTGCCTGCTCCTGATTAAACGGACTGTTCATGACCTGAAGTTGCAACGTATCCACCTCACAAAATTGTATAAACTGATCGAAATAGTATCTAATTGAACTTTACCGGAAGACACACCGCAAGTAAAATATATTTACATGATGATAACGATTAAGATTATTAATGATAAAACCCTTTGTCTCATTGAAATGAAGAAAAAAAGAGAAGGGATCCCTTCTCTTTCAATCAGCAATCTTATACAAATGAGGGGGCACAGCACTCACAAACGGACTTGGCTCACCGATAGAAGAAACAGTCAGCCCGTGCATGGCCCGGGTGCAGGCAGTGTACAGCAGCCTGCGGTCGTGCTCTGTTCTATATTGCTCTTCTGAGGCATCATAGACAAGTACTGCGTCAAACTCAATTCCCTTCGCTAAATAAACCGGAATAACACAGACTCCCTTTTGAAACGTTTGGTTTTCTTTATGAATCAGCCGAATATCGATATATTCGCTCATTTGAGCGTGTGACTGTCTTGACTGCTGCGCCGTTTTGCAAATAACGGCAATGGTTTCATGCCCTTTCTTTCTAAGGCGCCCAATTTCTTTCGTAAGCTTTTGGCAAAGATCCTCGCGACCCTCGCTTTTTAACACGCAGGGCATTTCCCCATCTCTGTTAAAAGGCTCGATATCCGCCCCGTCCTGAAGCAGCGCCTTTGTCAATTCCACAATTTGTCTCGTTGATCTGTACGTTCTTTTTAAACGGACACATTCAGCCTGCTCATCTTCAAAGCCGGCATCCATACGCGCTGCACCGTTTATTGCATGGGCATAAATAGACTGATTGATGTCACCGAGCACTGTCATGCTGGCAGACGGGAAAATACTCCTTATATACGCCATCTGGAATGGAGAATAATCTTGAGCTTCATCGATAAATAGATGTTTGATCTGCGTGTTTTTCTTTCTGCCTTCTAGCAAATCCTGCAAATACAGAAATGGAGACGCGTCCTCATAGAGCAGTTTATTTTCTCCAAATGCCGATCTTGTCAGCTCCCCTATTGCCGCAGTTTCCTCTGTTTGAGCTTTGCTTCCCCAGTCAGAAAACAATTGCAGATACAGCTGTTTGACATCAAGAAACGCCAGCTGTCTGACTGCCTGTTTAATTGGGCTGAAAGCCTTTTTTACAATCATGGCGGCAAGCAGCTGCTGTTCTCTTTGATGATCGTTAAATGTACTCTCACTAAACCGTTTCCTTGCCTGCAGCTTTTTGTACACTTCCAAATATTCCTCTTTGTCGAGAAGCTCGGCTTCCTGAACGACCCAATCCTTTCGCCGTTCCTTTTTCTCCAGCTTGTTAAGCTCACTCAGCAGCCAATTTGCTGTTTGTTCCATTCGATTCGGAATGGACTGGCTTTGATCGAGCGAGTAAAAATATGCTTGGACCTGTTCCTTTGTGATCAGTTTTTGCTCGCGGAAAACGATATTTTTAAAGATCATTCCTTCAGAAGACAGCCTGCTGACGTATTCATCAATAAATTGCTGAAAAGATAAGCCTGCCTTCCACGTGATTCCGGCAAGCCTTGATTGAAAACGGCCATCTTTTGTTTTGGCCAGGCAATATTCCAGCTGATCAAAGGGGCTTTCACATTGAAACTTGCGGCCAAGCCGATGCTCGATATATTCCTGAAACGTCGCCTGCTCCATATTTTCTTCGCCTAATTCAGGCAAAACTGAGGAGACATAGCTGTTAAACAAAAAGTTGGGAGAAAATAAAACGATTTGTCCGGCATCAATGACACCGCGGTGCCTGTATAACAAATAAGCGACACGCTGGAGCGCCGCTGACGTTTTTCCGCTGCCTGCCGCACCCTGCACAATCAGAAATTTGCTTTTTTCATTTCGGATAATCTGATTTTGTTCTTTTTGGATTGTGGACACAATGTTTTTCATTTGTGTATCAGAGTGGTGGCTCAACACCTCTTGGAGCATCTCATCTCCGATCGTCATATCTGTATTAAACATCGCTTTGAGAGCGCCGTTTTTAATGATAAACTGGCGCTTCAGCACCATTTCCCCTTCTATCGTTTCACCGGGTACCTCGTATTCAGCTTTTCCTGGGGAATAATTATAGTAAAGGCTTGATATCGGCGCTCTCCAATCATAAATCAGAAAGTGTTCCTCCTTATCATCCATACAGGATGCTAAACCGATATAGATCTGCTCCGCCTGTTTGTCGCCGTTTTCAATAAAATCAATCCGGCCGAAATAAGGCGTTGCTTTTAATTGATGAATTCGCTTGAGCTGCTGATCCATATGCCGATGATTCCGTTCCCGATCAGACAGCAGCTCTGCTTGCTGCTTAATGCTAGCCATCGTTTCAACAGCTTCATGAGCGTCATCAAAGTTAACCGTGACATCTTCCCAGAAGTTTTTTCGTAATCCGATAATATCATGCTTTAACCCGCCCGCGGACGTTTCGAGAAGCCGCTCTTTATTCTCGAGCTCCTGCAGTACATCATCTATTCTTGACTGCTCTTCTTTCCATTCCTTATCATGCTGATTCATGAACGGCACCTCCAGAAAATAGTTGACAAACGAAGAAGAAATAAGGTAAAATAGAATTGGATATATATTTAATATATGATAAAAACAGGCAAATACAATTTATAATAGCACATTCACCCAACATCGTTCAAGGTTTGGGTTATTTATATGCATTAAAAAACCGATTTCAACTCGAGATCGGTTTTTTATTTTAAGATTTCACATTGATCACTGCTGGACGTGCTTTTCTTAGGTTGCGAATCTTCTCTTTCATCAGTATCGATTCTTTATTCCATTTAACCTTCGATAGAATATATCTTTTTCATTTTAAAAACACCGCAGAGCTTTACAGTGTTTGTCTGTTCATCTAACGTGAAGAATGACTAAACTGGCTGTTATTGTTATCTTTCATAAAGCAACTACATCCTTGCTATCGTACCTATAGTCGCAGTAAAATAGTCATTTTTCATCCAATTTCGACATATTTCAACAAATTGAAGTTTTTAATTTGGGAGAATAGGACGATGTTACATTATTTCTCTCGGTTTATGATATGAACATGAAGAAAGAACCAGAATAAGTTAGGAGGAAATACTCAGTGAAGAAAAAGCTATCTATGATGTTGCTGGCATTCGTCGTAGCCGTTACAAGTTTTACGGCGATTGACCTAGTAAACAACAAAGCGGAAGCTAAAGATTGGGTTAAAAAAGGGCAAATATGGAGTACTCATTACCACTCGGGCTCATTTAAAAACTATACTTACTCGCCAACTTTTCATATTTATTATCCAGGGCAAGGAACTTGGGCCAACATTAAGGCAAACGGATCAGGCAGCGGGAAAATTACAGCAACTCTGCAACAAAAGACAAATAAAGGCTGGAAAAACGTTAAAACTTTTTATGCAACGAAAAAAGGCTCTACAAATTTAAGTTACAAACAAGCTTCTAAAAGCTACAAAACAACATACAGATTCAAATTCACTAACACAGGAACTAAAAAAACCATCAGCTATACCTTTTGGGCTACCTATTAATTTTCAAACAGCTTTGCTCTGTGCGGTCAGCATTCGAAAGGACTTTTTATTTGATCCCAGCAGGCTACCATAAAAGAAACCTCTCCATGACGGAGAGGTTTCTTTTATTTTACTGACTATCTAAGCGAAAATAACGGTTTGGCAGCTTCCAATTGAACATATAAGAACAAACGCGGCATACGACGAGCACAAAAAACAGCGCGTATAAACCGATCGAGTTTCCGGTCCAGCCTAAGCCGACGATTAAACCGCCGAGCGCCGCCCATACCGCATAGATTTCCGCTTTCAGCACGAGCGGCTTGCGCCCGGCAAGCAGGTCCCGAATGATTCCTCCGCCGCTTCCCGTCAGCACCGCAGCCACGATAACGGCACTAAGCGGATGCCCCATTTTAACGGCATACAGGGCGCCCTGAATAGCGAAGGCTGCAAGACCAATCGCATCCGATAAATTTCCCCATTTGTTCCAATGCTTCAGCAGCAGCTTTGGAAACAAGAAAACGATCGTGATCGATACCAGAGCGATTTGAAAGTATGCACCCTGCTCCCACAATGCTGACACCGGAACGCCGATCAGCAAATTGCGGATCGCTCCTCCTCCAAAAGCTGTGACAATCCCTAATATATAAACACCTAAAATATCATATTCTTCTTCCATTGCAACAATTGCGCCGCTGACCGCAAACGCAATGATGCCGATCACACTGAGCAGCTCCCAAGCCATTCTGATGACTCCCTTTATATTTGTTAAATTTTCTGACGACCTCTAGATTTTATAACCGCTTCAGGTGAAAATCAATAACATTTTTATGATAAAAAAAGATAAATTTAGAGGGAAAACAGCAAACACTGATCAGCGTGTGTTTGCCCCTGGCAGCTCCTATCATTTGTACAAGTTAAAAAAACGCCCTGCATTCGGGACTGACCCCATAAGATGAGACAAATAAAAAACACCTTCAAGTTTGAAAACGGATAGTTGTTATCCGAAATAAGACTTGGAGGTGTTTTTTGTATGGGAACAAGAGTGAGTTATCCGATTGAAGT
>NZ_JAJFDG010000006.1:0-221540 GCF_020708615.1 Bacillus sp. LBG-1-113
AATACATTTATTATTATAACAACATTCGTATTCAAACGAAACTAAACAGCCAATCACCAATAAGCTATCGGCAATTGGCTGTATAAAAGGTGTTTTGATCCCTGTCTCAAAAACAGGGGTCAGTCCCTTCGCGGGCGCTTTTTTCTTATTCAGATTTTTCACCTTTTAAAAGGCACATAAAAATGATGATCAAAATAAAAGCAATCAAGGCCAGAAACGGAATGGTTACAAAACCGAACCAGTTAATATATTGACCCGAGCAAGGCACACCGCTTATACATGGCTTGATGCCGCTAAAGCCCGGCACTTTTTGCTCCAGATAGTGCATAATCGAAATAAAGGCGCCGATAATCGACATCGGCAGCACATATTTTTTCACGCGTGTGTCACCCTGAAAGGTGGCGATTCCTAAAATCAGAACGAGCGGATACATGAGAATACGCTGGTACCAGCACAGTTCACACGGGATGAACTTTCTGATTTCACTGAAATACAGGCTGCCCAGCATGGCAATTAGAGCGACAACCCAGGAAGTATATAAAAAAACCATTCTATTTTTCATGCGCTTACTTCCCTTTCAGCTCTTTTTCTATCGTTTCTTTAATTTCTTCATAATCCGAAAAATCACTGATCACTTTATCATTAACGTAAATTGTAGGCGTTGCTTTTATGTTCATTTTATTATTAAGAGCCGAATCCTTTTCCACTGCAGAAGCAAATGTTTCCTTATCAAGATTGTCCTTCAGCGTATCAGGGTTTACCTTTGTCGTGCTTTTTGCAATATCACCGAGAACCGCTGGCGTTACCCATTCCTGCTCTGTGTCCGGCTGCTTGTCAAACAGCTTTTCATGAAAAGCCCAGAAAGAATCAGGATCTTCTTTCCATACTTCCTCTGAGGCAAGAGCTGCTAACGTTGAGCCTTTTCCATGGAACATGACGTTCACGAAAGAAAATTTCACATCGCCCTTGTCAATAAAGTCTTTTTGGATTTTGGGGAAGATGTCGCTGTTAAACATCTTGCAAGACGGACATTTGTAATCTCCGAATTCCACTACTGTTACCGGTGCATCATCGTCGCCAAGCACAGGCTGGCCTTTGATAGACGGCTGTCCTGACACTGCTTCGTTGCCTTGCTCTGTTTTGTTATTAATGATGACAATTGCTGCTAATAAGACAACAACGACAACCGTAAGGATGACCGCGAATTTCGCAGAAGACTGCTGTTTCTTTTTCACTCCGACACCTCATCGTTTTAAAATTAAAAAAGAAGCGGATCTCCATTGACCCACTTCTTTATTTTAACAAGACAACCGTCTATAAGAAAAGCCCGAAATAGTGAATTCTGTCCGACAATTATCTCATTTTGAGGCGCATCACACGCATGGCGTTTGCAACAGCAAGAAGCGTAACACCGACATCTGAGAAAACCGCCTCCCACATGGTCGCAAATCCAAACGCTCCGAGTAAGAGGAAAATAGCCTTAACACCTAAAGCAAAGCCGATGTTTTGCCACACGATTCGCCGAGTCCGTTTGGCAATCCGAATCGCTTCCGCTATTTTCGACGGCTGATCTGTCATCAGTACAACATCCGCGGCTTCTACAGCTGCATCTGATCCGAGTCCGCCCATCGCTGCTCCGATATCCGCGCGCGCAAGCACCGGCGTGTCATTAATTCCATCACCGACAAAAATGAGCTTTTCATTCGGGAGCAGCTTCGATTCCAGTGCTTCTACCCGCTCCACTTTATCTTCCGGCAGCAGCTCCGCGTAAACCTCGTCGAGGCCGAGCTGTTTTCCGACTGTTTCTCCTGTCTGTTTTGAATCGCCCGTCAACATGACTGTCTGTTTGATACCGAGTGATTTCAAATCTGCGATTGCTTGTTTTGCGTCTTCCTTTACTTCATCTGCTATGATGATCGCCCCGGCATAGCGCTGATCAATAGCCACGTGAACAATTGTACCGGCGTTTTCATCCGGGACGCTCTTAATCTGTTCTCTTTCCATCAGCTTCTTGTTCCCCGCAAGGATTTCTTTTCCGTTCACCTTAGCGAAAATACCGTGGCCGGATATTTCCTCATATGACTCGATTTTGTCTGGAGAAAGCGGCTTACCATAGGCTTTCCGGACAGATTCTGCAATCGGGTGCTGAGAGTGAAGCTCAGCGTATGCCGCGGCTTCGAGTAAAGTCTCCTTCGAAAGGCCTTCCGCAGGTTTGATCTCTGTCACTTCAAAGCTGCCTTTTGTCAGGGTGCCTGTTTTATCAAACACAGCGTACTTGACTTGATGTAAGGCTTCTAAATAATTGCTTCCTTTCACAAGCACCCCGGCCTTCGAAGCTGCGCCGATACCGCCGAAAAAACCGAGCGGAATGGAGACTACAAGGGCGCATGGGCATGAAATGACTAAGAAAATAAGCGCGCGGTACACCCAATCAGAAAGTAAAGCGCCAGGAATAACCAGCGGCGGGACAAATGCCAGCAGGGCGGCGATAATGACGACAGCCGGTGTATAATACTTGGCAAACCTCGTGATAAAGTTTTCAGTCCGCGCTTTGCGGCTGCTCGCATTTTGAACCAAATCTAATATTTTGGATACCGCGGAATCCTGATACCCTTTTGTTACTTCGATATGCAGAACGCCGTTTTGATTGATAAAGCCGGACATGACTTCTTGTCCTTCTGCCGCTTTTCTTGGAACAGATTCTCCTGTCAGCGCTGATGTATCAACCATCGCCGATCCCTGCACAACCTTTCCGTCCAGCGGTATGTTTTCTCCCGGGTTGACGACAATGATATCTCCTGTCTGCACGTCCTCCGGAGAAACGGTCTTGATGCCGTCTCCTATTTTCATATTAGCGTAATCCGGCCTGATATCCATTAATGCACTGATCGATTTTCTTGAACGGCTGACCGCGGCTCCTTGAAACAGCTCTCCGATTTGATAAAACAGCATCACAGCAACGCCTTCCGGGTATTGCTGAATCAAAAAAGCGCCGATTGTAGCAAGAGCCATTAAAAAATGTTCATCAAACACTTGTCCGCGGCTGATATTTTTGACCGCTCGAACGACAATGTCCCCTCCGATTATCAAGTAGGCGGCGAAGAATAATAAAAATTCCAGCATTGGGCCGGCATGAATCAAATATGCCGCCGCTCCGAGAAGGACCGCTGCTGCCATTCTGATCAGCATATTGATCATTCTTTTTCGATAACCGTCATCTGCTGATTTCTTTTTATGTTTTGGACGAACCGTTACATGAGGATCAATTGATTTTACTTTTTTCTCGACCTTATTGGTGACCCATTGTTCTTCTTTGCCATCGGCTGAGACAGTCAGTGTGCTTGCTGCAAAGTTAACCGCACATCCGTCAACGCCTTTGATGCATTTGATGCCATTTTCGATTTTTTGTGCGCAGTTGCTGCAATCCAAACCGTCCAGAACATATTCCCGCTTCACTTGTTTCATTTGTCTCACCTTACCTTCCGATTTAGGATTCCCTCATCAAAGCATATGAATGAGTGTGAGTATCAAAATTACATATATGAGCATATACTCATATAATGGTTACATCTATTATATGGTGTTTTCCAAGAAATTGTCAATGAAAAATAAAAACCGGCAAATCGCCGGTTTTATTTTACTTTTTGCAGACGCAGCGCATTTAGAACAACAGATACAGAGCTAAAAGCCATTGCCGCTCCCGCTATCCATGGCGCTAAAAATCCAAGGGCCGCGACCGGAATGCCGAGACTGTTATAGCCAAGTGCCCAGAATAAGTTTTGTTTAATGTTTTTCATGGTAAGTCTGCTCATACGGATGGCGTCCGCAATACTGTTCAGATCACCGCGAATGAGCGTAATGTCCGCTGTTTCCATCGCGATGTCGGTGCCTGTTCCAATTGCCATGCCGATATCCGCTGTGGCAAGCGCGGGTGCATCGTTGATTCCATCACCGACCATTGCCGTCTGCCGCCCTTCTTTTTGCAGGCGGGAGATTTCAGCGGCCTTTTGCTCAGGAAGGACCTCAGCAATGACGCTGTCAATTCCAGCTTCCTTCGCTATCGCTTCTGCCGTTCTGCGATTGTCCCCGGTCATCATGATGACATCCAGATCCATTTCTTTCAGACGGGTGACTGCCTCCCGCGACGTGTCTTTTATCGTGTCGGCAACCGCTACAAGTCCCGCTGCTGCTCCATCAATGGACACGAGCATCACCGTTTTTCCTTCTCCTTCAAGCTCCTCCATTCGAGAAAGAAGAGCCGCATGCTCAATCCGTTCGCTTTCCATTAACCGTCTTGTGCCGACGAGTATCGCTTTGCCTCCGGCTTCGGCTGAAATACCTGCGCCTACTTTCGCTTCAAAATGGGTCAGCTTCGGTATCTCCAGCCCTTTATCTTTCACACCGGCAACGATCGCTTCACCGAGAGGGTGTTCCGAGCCCGTCTCAGCTGCTGCAGCGAACCGGAGCAGCTCTGTTTCTTCAAAGCCATCGGCCAAAATGACATCAGTCAGCTTCGGCTTTCCGTTAGTCACTGTTCCGGTTTTATCGAGAACAATGGTATCAAGGCGATGTGTTTTTTCTAAATGCTCTCCGCCTTTAAAAAGAATGCCGAATTCAGCCGCCCGTCCGGATCCTGCCATAATGCTTGTCGGGGTGGCAAGGCCCAGTGCACATGGACAGGCGATGACGAGAACCGCAATAAACTTGCTGATCGCTTCAGCAAAATCACCTGGAGACGCCCAAAGATACCAAATAAGGAACGTGAGAACGGCGATACCCAATACAATCGGCACAAAAATGCCTGAGATCTGGTCGGCGAGACGCTGGATCGGCGCTTTTGATCCTTGTGCTTCCTCCACAATTTTGATGATATGAGAAAGCGCTGTTTCTTTCCCGACGTTCACAGCCTTGATTTTCAGAAAACCGTTTGAGTTCACAGTCGCTCCTGTCACACTGTCACCGGGAGATTTGTCAACGGGAAGACTTTCTCCTGTGATCATGGATTCATCTACAGCCGAGCGGCCTTCCAGCACCTCTCCATCGACAGGAATTCGTTCGCCTGGTTTGACATGAACAATATCACCAACAGCCACTTCATCTATCGGGATGATTTGCTCCTGTCCGTCTCTTACGACCGCCGCTGTTTTGGCTTGCAGCTTCATGAGCTTTTTAATGGCATCTGATGAGCGCCCTTTCGCCTTCGTTTCAAACAGCTTTCCTAACAAAATGAGCGTCAGCAAAATCGCGCTAGTTTCATAGTAAAGGCCGTCAGTATGCCCATGGGAACCGAGGCTTTGAATCGTAAGATAAAGACTGTAAGCATAAGCAGCCGTTGTTCCGAGTGCAACCAATACATCCATATTGGCGCTTTTATTTCTAAGCGCCTTATATGCGCCGACGTAAAACGGCCAGCCGATCAAAAACTGCACCGGAGTCGCAAGGGCAAATTGCATCCACGGATTGAGGAATAAATCCGGCACCCAAATGAACGAAGTAAATGTAAAATGGCTCACCATTGCCCACAGCAAAGGAAATGACAGAATAGCTGAAAAGATCAGTCTCGCTGTTTGCTGCCGTTCTTCTTTCTTTTTAGAAGCAGCGGCTTCGCTATCCTCATCGCCTTTCAGCTTAAGTTTATATCCGAGCTTATCAACGGCTTCTTTAAAATCGCTGACAGCCGCTTCTTTTGGGTTGTATTCAACTGTCACAGTTTCTAAAGCAAAGTTCACCGGAGCATTTGTAACGCCTTCTAATTTATTAAGCCGTTTTTCAATTCGATTGGCGCATGCCGCACAGGTCATGCCCTCAATATCAAACTCAGCTTTTTCCGTTACGACGTGATAGCCCAGTCTTTCTATTTTTTCTTGGATTTTTTCTGTTCCTGTTTCAGCAGGGTCATAGGTGACATTTGACGTTTCCGTCGCCAGATTCACATTGGCGTCTGTGACACCAGGCATCCGTTTCAAGCCTTTTTCAATTCTGGCGGCACACGCCGCACAAGTCATACCAGATACCTGCATCGCAATTTCCTTTTGCTCACTCAATACACTCACTCCTTTATATACACCCGGGGGGTATATAAAAATGAAAGAAATATCGCACCTTCATCAAGGTGCGATACCGTGAATCAGTTGGCTACATCATAGCCTTGGTCTTCTATCGCATCCGTAATGTCTTTGACTGACACTTTGCCGGCATCAAACGTGACATCAACTTTCCCTGCTTCAAGATGAACGCGAACAGCGCTAACGCCGTCCAGCTCTCCCACACTCGTTTCAACTGCTTTGACGCAGTGCTGACAAGACATGCCTTCAACTTGTAATGTTTTTTGTTCCATATCAATACCTCCTGTTTGTTTTGTCTGTTTTCATCCTACCATACCCCCGTAGGGTATTACAATGATGAAAGCATCATTATTTCGTTAATTTTTTAAATACGTCTAATAGCTCGGAAATGGCTTGGTCTCCGTCTCCGCTTTTGATGGCGTCTGCTACGCAATGATGGGCGTGATCTTCAAGCAAGTGGAGAGCCACTTTTTGCATCGCCGCCTGAACAGCTGAAATCTGCACAAGAATGTCAACACAATATCGATCGTTTTCCACCATATTTTGAATGCCTCTGACTTGGCCTTCAATCCGTTTCAATCGATTTGTAATTTGATCCTTTTCTTTCGAGCTTTTATGGTTTAATGCTTTATGTTCATTATGCTTCTCCATGCGCACACCTCTGTTTCATATATTAATTCCCATTATACTGATTGTCCAAACCGTTGTCTAAGCTTGCGGCGGCAAAAAAATTCACTATGCAGGTTTTACCATTTGAAGAAAAGGGTATATACCTTTATCAAAGCACTTTTAAAAGGGGAGAAGAAAAGTGGATACGATACAGGTAGGGATATTAGGGTATGGACTGTCAGGCTCCGTCTTTCACGCGCCGCTGCTTGCCGTTCTGAATGAGTATCATATCAGTAAGGTGATGACGTCGCGAACGGAAGAGGTGAAGCGTGATTTCCCTGATGCCGAAGTAGTGCATGAGCTTGAGGAGATGACAAATGACCCGGCAATTGAGCTTGTCATCGTCACCACTCCGAGCGGCCTCCACTACGAGCACGCATTGGCATGCATTCAGGCGGGCAAACATGTCGTCATCGAAAAACCGATGACAGCCACTGCTGAAGAAGGGGAAAAATTAAAAAAAGCGGCCGACGAACGAGGCGTCTTGTTAAGCGTATACCATAACAGACGATGGGATAATGACTTTTTAACAATTAAAAAACTGATTGATGACGGGTCTCTAGAAGATATCAATACATATCAAGTCTCCTATGACCGATACAAACCAGAGGTTCAAGCAAGATGGCGGGAAAAAGAAGGGGCTGCCACCGGTACGCTGTATGATCTCGGCTCCCATATCATAGACCAGGCACTGCATTTATTCGGAATGCCTAAAGCTGTAACCGCAAAAGTCATGGCTCAAAGAGAACATGCTGAAACCGTTGATTACTTTCATCTGACAATGGATTACGGTAAGCTTCAAGCCATTCTATACGGCGGATCAATCGCCGCTGCAAACGGCCCGCGTTATCAAATTCACGCACAGCATTCAAGTTTTATCAAATACGGGATCGACGGACAGGAAGATGCCCTCAGAGCCGGAAAAAAACCGGAGAATGACAGCTGGGGTGCGGATGATCCCGAATCATACGGTCAGCTGACAACAGTTAATGGCGAAAACAAAAAAACTGAAACCATTCCATCAGTTAACGGCTCTTACCTTACCTATTACCGCAAAATAGCGGACAGCATACGCAAAGGCGCGCCGCTCCCTGTCACAGCTGAAGAGGGAATTGATGTCATCCGGATTATTGAAGCGGCTGTGAAAAGCAGTGAAGAGAAACGGACCATTTCGTTAGAACAATAAATAAAGCCTCCCTTTATACGGGGAGGCTTTTTTCATTAGAATGTTTTTCCTGCTTCTTTTGCGCGGGCAATTGCATCTTCTTTGATTTGCTGTGCTTTGTCAGGCTCTGCATTATGGCCCTCTACGAAAATGCCATCGAAGGATGGAACGCCGAAGAAGTTCATCATAATGCCGATGTAGCGGTGGCCCATTTCCATTTCAGCCGCAGGGCCTTCTGAATAATAGCCGCCGCGCGCTTGAATGTGAATCGCTTTTTTATCAGTTAACAAGCCGACTGGACCTTGTTCAGTGTATTTAAAAGACTTTCCTGCTACTGCAACTGAATCAAGGTATGCTTTCATCACTGGCGGGAATGAGAAGTTCCATAGTGGCGTGACGAACACATATTTATCAGCAGATGCAAATTGATCGCTAAGCTCTCCTAAACGGCCCACTTTCGCTTTTTCGTTTTCAGAAAGTTCATCGCCGGACTGGAGCTTGCCCCAGCCGCTGAATACATCAGCATCAATGTGAGGAATGTTTTCTTTGTACAAGTCGATATGTACAACTTCATCATTTGGATTTGCTTCTTTGTATGATTCGATAAACGCTTTACCTGTTGCCATGCTGTAAGAAGTCGCTTCATCATGCGGGTGAGCAGTGATATACAATACTTTTGCCATTTTTACCAGCCCTTTCAATTTTAAAATTACACATCCGTTATTATCATTCAGACGCGTCATGATTATTCTATATCTCTTAATCCTTATTATAGGTGCAATAAAAATTGCTTTCAAGTAAAATATCTCGAATTAAAGATTTTTTTAAACCCGTACGAACTGCTTACTTTTCATAAGCTGTTCGCAAACCTGTATACAATGTGTAGAGTTCCCCGCTGATTCGCGGATAATACGGAATACGCGGCACTTCTATCACAGCCGGCGGCATTTTCATCAATACTGATTGCTCAGCCTGTTCAAAAAACGCTCTCAAATGGTTTATTTCTTGTTCAGAAACCGGAGAGGGCGGGCGGTGATAGGCTTGGGCGGAGAGCAAATAATAACCTAAGTGCTGGACTCCAGAGATCGCCGGCCACAGCGTATCCGCTTTCGCTTTTGGAAAATCTCCTAGTGCTTTATCATATGCATCCCGCAGCCTGACTAAGCTCACTCTTAGCTGATGTCCGTCTATTTGCTGTCCTGCTAACAGCCTCTCCATAAACTGTCCTTCCAGCCGGATCACTTCCCTCATGTGTTCAGGCAGGCGTTTTGCTGAAAAACGTCTCCACAAAAGGATCGTTCCCAATAGCCCAATTGTGCTGCCGACAGCGACATCGGTCAGCCTCGCCGTTATAAAATAACCGGTCCCTAAGCCGCCATGCATGCTTTCTGTGATGACAAGCGCATTTGCGGTCAGAAAAGGATCCCCCACACAACAGACAAAGGAGAAACAGTTAATTGCTGATGTTTCCATTCGTCAGCAGCAAAAAAGTGCCTCCTAAAGCCAACAAAAGCCCCAAAAAATCGAAAAACTGAAATGAATTCTTTCGGGTAAGAAGCAAATACAGCATAATCAGAACAGGCGCTAAGTATTGGAGCAGCGTGGCCACCGCTGCGTTCCCGTTGCCGATTGAAGCTAAAAATGTATACTGAACACCCAGCATGCCGGCAATCCCGAAAACAATAAGCTGGACAGCCGCTTTTTTATCTTTCCATATGCCCCAAACTGCCCTCCTGTTTTTACTGGCGGACACAATAATCAGCACCAACAGGCCTGATAACAGTAAACGCACCGTTACAAGCCACTCCACCGATACATCACTCGTTTCAAATAAATGCTGGGCAACTGTTCCCGATAATCCCCAAAAAGCGGCTCCGACAATCACCATAAAAAAGCCGTACAACCGTTGTTTCTGAGTCGCCAACGTATACTCTCCTGACATGTAATATGCAATATATTACATATTGTATCGTTAAATTTTCTGAAAACAAGGTGTTTTCGAAAAATAAAAGCAGTGCTACTCGCACTGCTTAGATAAAAGTCTGTGAATAAAAAATAAAGGATAAATCAACAGGTATCCATTAAACAGCCACCATGCAAGATCAAAATCCCCGCTAAATGTCCAGAATGATAAAGCCTGAAGGCCTGAACAGAAGGTCAGCACAAGAGAAATCAGCGCCATCTGCCTCCATATTGCTCTTTTGACGCGCTGCAAATACAAGCTGTACAAACCAGTCATGGAGATTAAAATATCCAAGGGAAAAAAGGACCAATTCCAAGCGATCATAAACGGATCTTGATAATGTTTAAAGGCCCAGCTTTCCGGCATTAATGAAAAGCCGGCAGACAGCCAGTACAATATAAAACCGATATCAGTCACGAGAAAGAACAGTTTCATCACTCTCATGTTACTGCTCACTTTTATGTACCGTTTGAGGCTCCGCCCCTTGATCGATCAGGTTTAAAGAAACAACACCGGCAATAATCAGCCCGATTGAAATCAGTTTCATGACACTTATATTCTCTTGAAAATACAAAAACCCAACAATTGTGATCAGGACAATGCCCATCCCCGAGCAGACAGCTTAAGCAATAGATACATCGATAGATTTGAGCGTAAGCGTCAGAAAGAAAAGACTCCCGCCATAAAAAAACATCAATAGCACACTCGGCAGAAGCCTTGTAAAACCCGATGAAAGCTTCATACTGACGTTCCGGCAACTTCAAATAAAATGGCCAAACATAAAAACATCCACTGCACGCGCCACCAGCCTCCTCATTTTTCTGTTATGCCGTTACATAATACATCTACAATTGATTCAAGAACCTCTCCTGTTGTGTACTGATGTTTAAGCGGATAATCAGGATCGTACACTTGGTTGATGCTCCCTATATACATTTGAACCAATAAATCTATATTGATGTTTCTGATCTTCTTTTGCTCCTTGCATTCGTTTAACAAATCGATAACAACTGACCATTCCTCCTTCATAAAGATGTCTAATGTGAGCCACGCGTCGTAATGGGATTTCTTCAGCTCTTGTAATAACCCCATGTTCAGCAGTTCCATTTCCTGTGGAAGACCGATCAGCAATTGCTTCACCTTTTCAAGCGCATCTAGGGTCTCATCTTCATAGATGCTTTTTTCCATTTGCTTCATCTCTGAGATGAACTGCTCCACGACGGCCTCCGCAAGCTGATCTTTCGACGAATAATGCGCATAAAGCGTCCGCTTGCTTGTTCCAAGCGCTGCCGCCAGATCGTTCATTGTAAATGAAAAACCTTTCTGTCTGATCAGCCGAATGGTTTCCGCCAATATTCTTTTCTCCAAATCAACCACCTCGCTTTTGGTACTATCAAAACTATTTCGGTACCAATATTATACGACAGCAGGTTCTGGAAATCAATATAATAAAAAAACCTCATCCCAGAGGGAGAGGTTTTCTAAAAGACGCTGCGGACCAAGCCGCCGTCCGCCCGCAGTGCCGCGCCATTAATTGCGGAAGACAGCGGACTGCTTAGGAATGTAACAAAATGGGCAATTTCTCCCGGCCGAATCAGCCTTTGGATAATTGAAGTCGGACGGTTTTCCTTCATAAAACGGGTCTCGGCTTCTTGAACAGTCAGGTTTTCACCAGGATACAGAGAGTTCAGCATTGTTTCCACTCCCTCTGTTAAGGTTGAACCCGGCATGACTGTATTTACCGTTACATTTGTGCCGGTTGCCAGCTCAGCCAAGCTGCGGGAAATGGAAAGCTGCATCGTTTTCGTCGCGCTGTAATGGGCCATTTCCTGTGAAGGCATGATTGCCGCTTCACTGGCAATAAAAATCACCCGGCCTTCTTTTTTCTCTATCATCTTGTGTAAATACTTGCGTGTGAGCCTCACACCGCTCATAATATTCACTTCAAAAAATCGGAACCACTCCTCATCAGGAATATCAAAATACTCCGCCGGTTCAAAAATCCCTAAATTATTGACCAAAATATCAACCTGCGGATATGCCTGAAACAGGTCATTGCAGCCTTCATCGGTTCCAAGGTCGAATGCGGCCGGATGAAACACAGCCTCTGCATGCTGTTTTTTCAAATCGTCTATCGTCTGATTCACTTTTTCTTCCCGGCGTCCGTTAATGATAACCGCCGCGCCTTCTTCCGCTAACGAAGCGGCAATCGCTTTGCCGATCCCCGACGTTGAGCCAGTCACCAGTGCGGTTTTTCCATGTAAATTCAGCTTCATTCATTCATCCCTCCGTTTTTGTTTCCTCTTATTTATTAACAGAAATGTGATTGGTGAAACATCTGCTGTAAATCAGTATGAAACAGCTGGGATTGAAATGGAAGTACGCACTTTTTGGTGCCTGTTATACGAAAAAAATAAAGCAGAACCTGTAAAAGGTTCTGCTTTATTTGCATTATGTATGGAGACGGTGGGAGTCGAACCCACGTCCAGAAACATCGATTACTTAAGCGTCTACGAGCGTAGCCTGCATACTTATGTTTTCACTCATCTTCTTGCCTGCTGGCGGGCCTTCCGAGAGCTAGTCTGTTTGTCTCTTCTTACGTTCTCAGACAGGAACGCAAGCGTAGCCTACTTGGATGTGCTCTTCACAGACACATAGGCAATGTCAGGAAGAGCTCGCTGCGCTTATTAGGCAGCTAATGCTACGTTTTGGTTAAAACTGTTAGTTTTGCCAGTTATATTTATGTGCGTGTTTACGAGATCGCCTCTCGGCTCGCAGCTCAAGCTCGATCCATCCCTGTCGAATCCGTAACGTCCCCTTGTTATAAGGGAAATACGGGAGAAATATCAAGCTCTCACTCAAACTGGCTACATTCCTATTATAACATGATCACGGCTTATTTCAATTGACAAATCCTTCAAGAAAAGACCGTGTCATCTCGTCGTGAAATCAGTATAGCACAGGCTGGATTTCAGTATCAAGCGTTATGCTTTTAGAACCCTTTTTGACTGTCTCTGAACGCTCTTTCAATTTCACGCTTCGCATCCTTGCGCTTCAGATCTTCACGTTTGTCATAGTTTTTCTTCCCTTTACCCAGACCGAGAAGAACTTTGGCAAAGCCGTTCTTCAAATATAGCTTGAGCGGAACGAGTGAATAACCTTTTTCCTTTGTTAAGCCGATCAGCTTATTAATTTCCTTACGGTGCATTAACAGCTTTCTCGTCCGGAGCGGATCGTGGTTATAGCGGTTTCCCTGCTCATACGGGCTGACGTGCATATTGTGGAGAAATACTTCTCCCCGTTCAATTTTGGCGAAGGAATCCTTAAGGTTCACGCGGCCGGCGCGAATTGCTTTGATTTCTGTTCCTTGCAATACAATGCCTGTTTCATATGTTTCTTCTATAAAATAATCGTGATTGGCTTTTTTGTTTTGAGATAATACTTTTCCTGACCCTTTCGGCATGCCAGAACCTCCTCTCACTAAGGAAAACTGTCCACCTTTGCGATACGCTCTATTTTACCAAATGTCACGCATGGCGACAATGAAAAGCTGTTTCCGAAAGAAAGCAAATAGAGCACTGCGGCCCTATTTGCTGGTTGAGCTGCTATTTCTTCTTTTTCCGTTTCTGCTTCGGTGCGTTTTGAAAGCCTCGTTTTTTCTTTTTCTTCTTCGGCTTTGTGAACCACTCTCCATTTTCCTCGGAAGGAGCAGGAGATACAGGCGTATTTGTGCTTAACACGCGTTTTCTGGCAGGTTTTCCGCGTTTTCGGCTGCGGCTGTCCATTTCTCTCGGACGGCGCGGGGTGCCTTTCATACCGACGATCTCGAAGTCGATATTGCGCTCGTCTTTATTGACGTCAACGACTTTGACTGTAATTTCATCCCCGATACGGAACACATTCCCCGTCCGTTCGCCGATCATCGCAAAATGCTGCTCATCAAAGCGATAATAGTCATCCGTCATAAAACTGACGTGGACGAGTCCTTCAATTGTATTCGGCAGCTCGACAAACATCCCGAAGTTTGTCACAGAGCTGATCATGCCGTCAAATTCTTCACCAATTTTATCAAGCATATATTCCGCTTTTTTCAAATCATCTGTTTCACGCTCTGCGTCAACTGCACGGCGTTCCATTGATGAAGTATGTTCAGCGATATCCGGAAGTCGTTCAGCCCACTTCTCCTGTGTCGCTTCATCGACTTTGCCGTTGATTAAGTACGTTCTGATCAAACGGTGAACGATCAAATCCGGATAACGGCGGATCGGCGATGTGAAATGAGTATAGAATTCCGTTGACAGGCCAAAGTGCCCCAAGCTTTGCGGATCATATTTCGCCTGTTTCATGGAACGAAGCATGACAGTAGATATCACTGTTTCCTCCGGTCTGTCACGAACAGCGTCAAGAATGCTTTGCAGCGCGCGCGGATGAATATTTCCCGCCGTACCTTTTACAACATAGCCAAATGTCGTCACAAACTCTAAAAACTTTTGCAGTTTTTCAGCATTGGGCTCTTCATGTATCCGGTAAATAAACGGAACGTTCATCCAATGGAAATGCTCTGCAACAGTTTCGTTCGCAACAAGCATAAATTCTTCAATCAGTTTTTCGGCGACAGAGCGTTCTCTGATCACAACGTCCTTGACCGCGCCTTCATCATCAACAAGCACCTTTGCTTCTTTGAAGTCAAAATCAACGGCGCCGCGGTTCATCCGCTTTTCGCGAAGAATTTCTGCCAGTCGCTCCATGTCTTTGAACATCGGCACAAGCGGTTCGTATTTTTGTTTTAATTCTTCATCATCATCAACAAGAATTTGATTCACATCGGAATATGTCATTCTTTCCGTTGTTTTGATGACGCTTTGGAAGATTTCGTGCTCTGTGACTTCACCCTGGCTGTTGATGGTCATTTCACAAGAAAGTGTCAGGCGGTCAACCTTCGGATTTAATGAACAAATTCCATTTGACAGTCTGTGCGGAATCATCGGAATCACACGGTCAACCAAATACACACTCGTTCCTCTTTCCATCGCTTCTTTGTCAATCGGCGAATTTTCAGTCACGTAATGGCTGACGTCGGCAATATGAACGCCAAGCTTATAGCTGCCGTCATCCAGCTTTGTCACTGTAACCGCGTCATCCAGGTCCTTCGCGTCTGCTCCATCAATGGTAACAATGACCTGATCACGGAGATCACGGCGGTCTTTCAGATCTTTTGCATCAATCGTATCAGGCGTGCTTGTCGCTTGTTCCATTGCGTCGGCAGGGAATTCTCCCGGCAGGCCGTGCTTATGGATGACCGATAAAATATCAATGCCCGGATCATTTTTATGGCCGAGAATGGATTCAATCTCACCCTCTGCGTTCATGCGGCCTTCGGGGTAGCTGGTCAGCTTAACAACAACCTTATGTCCTTCAGCCGCTCCGTTTTTCCCGCTATTAGGAATGAAAATATCGCTTGTGATTTTTTTGTCATCCGGAATCACAAAACCGAAGTTTTTTGTTTCTGTATACGTTCCGACAACACGCTGAATCGCCCTTTCTAAAATGCGTATGACGGTGCCCTCTTGTCTGGAGCCACTTGACTGCGAATTCAGGCGTACCATTACGATATCGCCGTTCATAGCTGTATTTAGCTCATTAGGCGGAATAAACACATCGCTTAACGATGTATCCTCAGGCAGCAAAAAGGCAAATCCCTTCGGATGCGCTGAAAGCTTTCCTTTAATTAAATTCATTTTTTCCGGAATGCCATAACGGTCGCTTCTCGTCCGCACGATAAGCCCTTTTTCTTCCAGCGCAACCAGTGCTTTGACGAGCTCTTTAAATTCCTCGGCTTCCGTAATCTGTAACATCTCCTCAAGTTCCTGAACAGTCAGAGGCTTATATGCCTCTTCCTTCATAAACGAGAGAAGCTTATCCATAAATGCTTCTTTTTCCATCATCCGACCTCCTGTTAGTTACCAATCCAGCTTCTCTAAAAATTCATACACATCCTGATGTACGATGTCCCGTTCCTTGTCCAGCGTGATAACATGGCCTGATTCCTCATACCATTTCAGCTGTTTATCGTCAGTTTCCACTTCATTATAAATAATATTGGCACTTTCGGTATTAATCATGTGATCATGACGGGCTTGCACAACAAATGTCGGAGAATAAATCATATCGACATTCTTTCGCACATCGGCAATCAAGTCTTGCAGCGCCTTAAGGGTTTTCATCGGCGTTTTTTCAAATTCCTTCATTTCCTCTTCTATTTGTTCCGGGCTTTTCCCCTCGAATTTTTTGTAATTGCGCGCATAGGAAAGGACGCCCTGATACATGACCTCTTCGCTTTTGATATGCATTGGCGCGCACATTGGAACAATTCCCTTTATGGGTACAGTGTAACCCAATTTCAGCGAAAAAACCCCGCCAAGCGACAGTCCGCAGGCAGCAATGTTCTCATAGCCTTCAGATTTTAAATAATCATAGCCATCCATGACGTTTTTCCACCAGTCTTCCGGCCCCGTATGTACCAATTCTTCAGGAGGAACGCCGTGTCCTTCATATTGAGGCGCGTGGCACGTATAGCCTCGTTCATTCAAATAACGTCCCAGCATTCTCACATCCGCTGTATTCCCTGTAAAGCCGTGCAGCAGAAGCACCGCTTTGTCTCCGCCTTTAAATGTAAATGGTTTTGGTGTCACAACTTTCATGCTCATTTCTCCCTTTCTTTCTGCACGATCATTTTAGTTTTCCACAGTTTGATCAGAAAAAAACGCTCTGATATCAGCCAGAAACGTGAAAAAGGCCTGACTTTACATCAGACCTTATACAAACATTGCCCTATAGGATATAAGCAAGCGCAATCGTCAACACGAAAAACAAGACTGCCAGCACAACCGTAATGCGGTGCAGAATCAAATCAAGACCTCTTGCTTTTTGTTTCCCGAAGAGCTGCTCCGCTCCGCCTGAAATCGCACCAGATAATCCGGCGCTTTTACTGGATTGAAGCAAAACGACAATAATAAGTGCAATACTGACGATAACCAATAAGGTAATCAAAACCGCGTGCATCCCTTACACCTCCAGACTCACTGGCCTACATTACTTCTATTTTACATGAAAAGGTTTGGCATGTCACGCCGTATCAGACGCCAAAAGGCCGGATAAGACATTTTGTTTTGGTTAGCCTATTCATATAAATTGAGCGAAAAAGGAGAACAGCAATGCCGATCGTCAGCACAGTCAATAAGAAACAACTATATTATGAGGAATATGGACAGGGAATCCCTGTCATTTTTATTCACCCGCCAGGCATGGGACGCAAGGTTTTTTATTATCAGCGCCTTCTGGCGGATCATTTCAGGGTGATATTTCCCGATTTAAGCGGTCATGGCGACAGCGATCATGCAGACCAGCAAATCTCGATTTCCTATTACGCAAACGAGATCGTGCAATTTATGGATCGTTTGCACATTGATCAGGCTGCAGTATTCGGGTATTCCGCCGGCAGCTTAATCGCACAGCACATTGGCTTCACCCGGCCGGACAAAGTGTCTCATTTGGTGTTGGCCGGCGCTTATCCCGCTGTTCATACCATGGTCGGTCAGCAGCTTCACAAAATGGGAATGTATCTTCTTGAAAAAAATCCCGGCATGCTGATGAAAATCATCGCCAGCAGCCATACGAAAAACAGACAGCTCCGAAATATATTAACGAGTCATATGAAGAAAGCTGATCTTGGCCATTGGTATCAATATTATCAGGATTCGCTCCGCTACAGCTGCCTTGGACAATTGCGCCGTTTTAACATGCCGATGCTGTTTATGTATGGCGGCCTGCGCGACTGGACCTTTACACATGCAGGCTATTACCGGAAAGCATGCAGCCACGCTGAATTTTTCAGGTTGGAATATCAGGGCCATCAGCTGCCGACAAAGCAATGGAAAACTTGTAATGAACTTGTGACGGGTTTTGTATTGACACATTAATCAAAGGCTTAGAAAACGCTTGGTTCCCCAGGCGTTTTTGCATCATTGACTTTTGTCAATAAAATCATAGTAAAAAAGATCCTCAAACTTCAAGTCAAAATAGTGAAGCATTTTTCCGATCACAAGCTGTCCCGGCCGTCTTTCTCCATTCAGCACACGGCTCAGTGTGGCGGGTGAGACTCCGATTTCCAGCGCAAGCTGATTGAGGGAATAATCGTTATTGACCATATACTGCAATACATAATCACGTCTAATCTGTATCTTTTCTACTGGCACTTTCCTCACCTTCCGTTCATGAAAAAACTTTTTTCTATACATTTACATTACGGCGTTTGTTAACTTTTGTCAATACATTTCCAGCCTCCCTATTCCCTTTAGTCAATAAACATACTAAAATATGAGTAACAGTGAGGGACGGGGTGAGACATATGGAAAGCTTTGGCGAACAATTACGGGCATTGCGTGAGGAGAGAAAGTTAACCGTCAACCAGCTGGCGACTTATTCCGGTGTAAGTGCGGCCGGCATCTCCAGAATTGAAAACGGCAAACGCGGCGTTCCTAAACCTGCCACCATCAAAAAACTGGCGGAAGCCTTAAAAATTCCTTATGAAGGGCTTATGTATAAAGCGGGATATATCGAAGAGATTCATGAAGCCAGAGCGCCTTATGAAACGAAGTGCCAGCTGCTTGAAAAGGCGGAGGCTTATGACCTGAAAAATCTTGCCCTTCTTGAGAGTGAAAAATGGCAGTATCTCAATAAAGAGGATTTGCTCATGCTGGATCATTATTTCTCCTTCATTTCAGACGAAGCCAAAAAACGATCTGCTGATCAATAACTCTTAGTGGAAATGCGAGGCGATTATCATGTCAACATTCGGACAGGAATTAAGGGCGCTGCGCCGCGCCCGCAAACTAACAGTGAACCAGCTTGCAGTGTATTCGGGCATCAGCTCAGCGACCATCTCAAAAATAGAAAACGGCAAGCGCGGCACACCGAAGCCCGCGACCATAAAAAAGCTCGCAGCTGTGCTGAAAATACCGCACGAAAACCTGATGGCAGCTGCAGGGCACATCACCGCTTTTCCTGAAGAAATTCGAGAGGCTTCGGAAGGCTATCAGTCTATTTATGCGATTTATCAGACAGCAGTCACTCGCGGAGCGGGGAACCTGTCTCTTTTTAACAGCAAGGAATGGAAGCACCTCTCAAAAAAGGATATTGAAAATCTCAGCAAATACTTCGATTTTTTAGCTTCCGAAGCGAAAAAACGCTCTTCTTCCACGTGATCCTCTGCATCTCTTTCCGCATTTTATCAATCACGCATGCATACGTTCCCTCGTTATTTGCGTTATAATAATGAACAGACGAGGTGAAAAAGCATGAACCAATCAGAAATGTGTCCTAGATTTGAAAAAGCAGTCGACATCTTGAGCAAACGCTGGGTTGCTTTAATCGTTTTTCAACTGTTGAACGGTCAGCAGCGATTTAGCGAAATAGAAGCAGCACTTCCAAATCTAAGCGGCAGAGTTCTGTCAGAAAGGCTGAAAGAACTTGAGCAAGAAGGAGTGGTTAAACGGGACGTCATCCCCGAAACTCCGGTTCGCATCGAATATTCATTAACTGACAAAGGAATGGCGTTAGCGCCCATACTGGGTGAAATCTCCAAATGGGCGACTGAATGGATTGACCCTTCCTTTCATATGTAATTGCTAAAACGGTTCTGATCTCAAAGGAGAGAACAGAGCCGTTTTTTATTTTTTATTTCCAGGTGAAAAAACAATTTCTCAGCCGATATATAGTACATCACATCACTTTTTTTAAAAGGAGAACACTTATATGCGACTGACGATTTCCCGCAAATTCAGCCTGGTCTTTTTGACACTGATCCTCATCAATCTGCTTATAGGCGGAATAGGCGCTTTCAATATGCAGCACATCATCAAAAAGACAGATGAAATCAACACAAAATGGATAGACGGCATTAAAGAAATCACATCTATTAATTATTTGACAGAGCACCTTTCCTCTACGGAAAAGGATTTCCTGATTTATACAGACAAAGACAAAATGGATACGCTGGAACAAGGTATGAACCAGATCCTTAAGGATATCAATGAAAAGCTTGATAACTATGAAAAAACAATCTCTAACGACAAAGAACGCAGCATTTTCGAACAGCTCAAGACTGAAGTCAACTCATATACGAATATTCATAACCAGATTTTAGAGAGCGGACGCACGAATGATATAGATAAAGCAAGGGGTTTAT
This sequence comes from Bacillus sp. LBG-1-113, assembly GCF_020708615.1. Taxonomy (NCBI): domain Bacteria; kingdom Bacillati; phylum Bacillota; class Bacilli; order Caryophanales; family Bacillaceae; genus Bacillus; species Bacillus sp. LBG-1-113. The sequence continues at coordinate 20,109 of NZ_JAJFDG010000006.1, forward strand.
TGGTACAGACTGAAGCAAGCTTTGAGGATATGAAAAAATCAATCACTGAACTGGTTGACTTTAATAAAGAAGGCAGCAACACGGCGGTGAAAGAAACCAAGGACGTTTATTATAAAGGCCTCATTTACACGGCTTTGCTTCTGGCAGCTTCCATCGTCATCAGCATATGTATTTGGCTTTATATCAATCGCAGCATTGTAAAACCGATTATTCGAATGAAATCATCTGCGAATGAAATCGCCGAGGGCAATCTGTCAAATGACATAGAGCCGCTGGCATCAAAAGACGAGCTTGGCGATCTGAACGAAGCGCTTCAGAAAATGGTAGGGAATTTAAGAGATATCGTCGGGTATTCAAAAGAAATTTCCACCCGCGTGCTTTCTTCATCACAGGTGCTGACCACTGCAACGAATGAAACAAGAACCGGCAGCAGGCATATTACCGAAACGATGAACGAAATGGCTGAAGGCTCCGAGCAGCAGGCGCAAGACGCTGTGACGATTGCCGAATCAATGAATGAATTTACAGAAAGCATTGATAAAGCCTACAATCACGGCATGACGATCAGCGATACGTCTCAAAACGTTCTCGAACTCGCCGTAAACGGAAACGAAAATATGAATACGTCAGTGCAGCAAATGAAAACGATACATCATATCGTTCAGGAAGCCGTTCATAAAGTGAGATCGCTGGAACAGCATTCACAGGACATCAACAAGCTTGTTCAGGTCATCAACGGCATTGCCGAGCAAACGAACTTACTGTCACTTAATGCCGCAATTGAGGCAGCCCGCGCAGGAGAAAGCGGCAAAGGCTTCGCCGTTGTGGCCGAAGAGGTCCGAAAGCTAGCAGACGGCGTATCTGACTCCGTTCAGGATATCACTAAAATAGTAGGCGGCACACAGCAGGAGATCAACACTGTCATTCAATACCTGGAAAGCAGCTTTACCGAAGTAGAAAAAGGTACCGAAAACCTGACTGACACCGGACAGGCCATGCAGAACATTAAGCAATCGGTCACCTATGTAGCGGATAGCATTAAGGAAGTAACGGACGGATTAAAGCAGTTAACAAACCAATCGATCACAATTAACCAATCGATTGAAAATATCGCCTCCGTCTCTGAAGAATCCGCCGCCGGCATTGAAGAAACATTTTCCATTACCGAGCAATCCGCCCATTCAATGGATCAAGTGCTTCAAAATGCTGAGGAGCTTGAGCGTTTGGCGAAAGAACTTAATGAGAAAATGGATCAGTTTACAATTTAAATATGAAAAAAGAGGCTGGAATCATCCAAGCCTCTTTTTTTGTTCTTATGCAGCTGTTTGAATACGTCTCACCCTGGTTCTTTTTTTCTTAACCGGATGTAACGCCCGCTCCAGCCAAGCCATGAGCAAATCAGCCGCAACCGCCATTACCGCAGTCGGAATCGCGCCTGCTAGAATAATCGCCGTTCCGTTTGTGGCGTTTGACCCGCGGACAATCATATCCCCAAGGCCGCCAGCGCCGACAAATGTGCCGATGGCTGTAATGCCGATGGCGATGACGAGAGCCGTTCGAAGGCCTGCCATAATGACAGAAAGCGCGAGCGGGAGCTCAACCATCCGAAGAATCTGGAATTTCGTCATCCCCATCGCTTTTCCTGATTCTAAGGTTGCGTGTTCAATGCTGACAATGCCTGTGTACGTGTTTCGGATAATCGGAAGCAGGGAATACAAAAATAATGATAAAATCACGGTGTTTGCACCGAGCCCCATAACAAGCATCAAGACTGCCAGCATGGCGAGCGCCGGAATCGTCTGAATGACATTTGTAACGGCGAATACCCAACCTGACAAGCGGCGGAAATGCGCAATGAGGATCCCCACCGGAACACCGACGACAGCGGCAAACAAGACGCCGTAAGCCGACATGAGAAAATGGCGGCCGAATTCTTCTATGACGTAGCTGCCGTTCTGTGCATAATACGACATTAACTGTTCAAGCACATTCATTGGTCAATCCCCCTTTCACGATTCGAAGTAGTGATGCTTTTGCAAATATTCCTTGGCAACGACAGACGGTTCTTTTAGGTTACCGTCGACTTCATAGTTGAGCTCCTGCATCGTGGCTGTATCGATTTTTCCGATCATTTTTTGAATGATGCTTTCCAGTTCAGGATGTTCTTTCAGCACCTGTTCCGGAACAACCGGAGAGCAGTCGTACGGCGGGAAAAATTGTTTATCATCCTTTAGCATTTTGAGATCATAGGACTTAATTCTCCCGTCCGTGGAGTAAGCGAGGATAATGTCCATTTTTCCGCTTTTTACCGCGTCATACACAAGCCCGATCTGCATTGGATACGTGCCGCCGAATGTCATGCCGTAGGTTTTCGTAAAATCCTGATAGCCGTTCCCCTTCAGCTTCATCCAATAGTTGTCGACGCCCAGCTTTAATTGCGGCGCCCATTTTTTGACGTCTGATACGTTTTCTAAATGATATTGGTCCGCAAGCTTCTTGCTGACGGTAAAGGCATACGTATTATCAAACCCGTAGGAGTCATACCATTTTAAATCATATCTTTTATTAAACTCCCGCTGTGTCAGCGCCAGCGCTTTGTCCGGATCTTTTTCAGGTTTCATCCTCAGCGTGCCTGTCAGCGCGTCACCTGTATATCTTGTGGCCGCTATATCGATTTCTCCGTTCAATAAGGCCTGCTGCTGTACCGCGTTGGAGCCGAGATTTTTAATGGTCGTTGTTTTTAGATCCGTATGGTGTTCGATCAGCTGGCCAAGCATGCTGGCGATGATTTCTGATTCACTCATGCTTTGCGCGCCGATTTTAATGGTCTGGTCTGAAGCGGCGCTGAGACCTGGAAGCGAACAGCCGCTTAGCATCAGCATTACTGCGAGCGGTAAACCGATCATCCACTTGAGATATTTTCTTTTCATAGCCGCCTCCTTATGAAACTTCCTTCAATCTCTGCATGCCGGCAGGTGTCAGTTTTCGTTCAGTTACTGCCAGCACATAATCAATGACAATCGCCAATATCGTGACAGGAACCGCTCCTCCGATGATATATTCCGGCTGATATAAATTCAGGCCGATGAAAATATAATCACCCAATCCGCCGCCGCCGATAAAGGATGCAAGCGTTGCCCATCCAATTAAATAAATCGTAGATGTTCTGATCCCCGCCATGATGACGGGCGCGGCAAGCGGCAGTTCCACGAGGCGAATCTGTTCAGCAGCCGTCATCCCGATGCCTTTTCCTGATTCAAGCAGATTTTTGTTAACGCCGCGAATCCCGGTATACGTGTTGCGCAGGATCGGCAAAACGGAATAGAAAAACAAGGCCGCAATAGCCGGGACTTTTCCGACTCCCAAGAGCGGGATAAAGAAAGCGAGGATTGCCAGACTAGGCAGCGTCTGAATGATATTTACAATACCGATAATGGTGCCGGCTCCTTTTTTCATTCTGGTCAGCACAACCCCAAGGGGCACAGCGGCAGCTATGCCTAAAATGACGGCGATGAGAGAAATGGTGATATGCTCATATGTTTTGTAAAGCAGCTCGCCCCCGTTGGTTTGCAAAAATTCAATGATATGATTCACGTCTTACAACCTCCCTATGACAATATTGCGAGCTGTTTTTCTTCTCCCCAGATAGACTCATATACAATGTCAACCAGGCTCGCTCTCGTCACAATTCCTATTAAACGGCGGTCTTCATCTACAACCGGCACATACTTTACACCCCGTTTTAAAATTTTGTGTACTGTATCCCGCAGCAGTGTGCCGCCCAATACGGTGTAGATGTCTTGATGCAGGACCTCGCCTACCAGATTGGCTTTCTTCCGGCACTGATCAATGATTTCCACATCCACATAGCCTAGAAGAACATGGCTGTCATCTACAACCAGCAGCGAGTCGACACGCTCCTGCCTCATCAGCTGGATCGCTTCAGAGAGCGTTTTATCTTCCGTAATGGTCACCGGGTGTGTACTCATCATTTGATCAACCCGCTCAACATCAGGACTTGATGACTGAATCAGGCGCTCCTTGCCGATAAATTCCTCAACAAATTCGTTTGCCGGATTTCTCAGAATATCATCAGGCGCTCCGATCTGCACAATCTCTCCGCCTTTTAAAATGACAATCCGGTCTGCAAGCTTAATCGCTTCATCCATATCATGGGTAACAAATACGATGGTTTTATGTAAGGTTTTTTGCAGTTTTTTAAATTCTTCCTGAAGGGAATCCCGCGTAATCGGGTCAAGCGCCCCAAACGGTTCATCCATTAAGATAAGCGGCGGTTCCGCGGCAAGTGCCCGTAATACACCTATTCGCTGCTGCTGTCCCCCGCTTAATTCATGAGGATAACGGTCTAAATAGTCAGGTCCCATATCGACCAATTTTAAAAGCTCACGCGCACGTTCTTTCCGCTGCTGCTCCGGCCATTTCAGCAGCTTAGGCACAAGTGAAATGTTCTGCTGAATGGTCATATGGGGGAACAGACCGATCTGCTGAATGACATAGCCGATCTTACGTCTGAGTTCTACCGGGTCTTGTTCCATAATGTTCTCTCCGTCAATAAAAATCTGGCCGGCTGACGGCTCAATTAATCGATTAATCATTTTCATCGTTGTCGTTTTTCCGCAGCCGCTTGGACCGATAAAACAGATAAATTCACCTTTTTCAATCTCCAGGTTCACGCTGTTCACAGCTTTTTTGCCGCCCTTATATGTTTTCGAGACATTTTGTAATGTCAGCAAACATCGCACCTCCAAAATTAAATTCATTCAATTCGTTCAATTCATATTTAATTTTTCAGACAATTGAATGCTTCTCATTATAGAATAAAGTTTATAAAATAAAAAGTTTACAATTTGTTCATATTATTTATAAAGTATGTGTAAGCCCTGATTTACCCGTATTGACCGGTAATGATCTCCTTATTGCTCCAATTTCCTGCCAAATTCTATGGTTACAGCATTTCCGCCGCATCAAAAATGTGGTATATTGACATCGGAATTGTTAGCTGAAAGGATTGAAACTGTTGGAGAAAGATCCGTTAACGATAATTGAACAGACTGAAGACCACCTCATAGAAAGAATTGCGGAAAACATGCATGCATTTGGAATGCCCTCTACCGTTGGACGTGTGCTGGGCATTATTTATATGAATCGCAAGCCGATGACGCTGACGGAATTATCAGAAGCGACCGGCATGAGCAAAACGCGAATGAGCCAGGTCGTGCGGGACATGCTCGATGCCAACATCGCCGAGAAGGTGTTCGAAAAGGGCGTGCGAAAAGACTTATACGATGTTGAAGAGGATTACTACCAAACCTTTATCACACTGTTTACAGCCACTTGGAGCAAAGTCGTCAGCAAAAATAAAATGATGCATAAAAAACTCAACCGGGAGCTGCTCAGTATCTTGGATGAAGAGCTTTCTCCTGAAGCGGAAGAAAAGGTGAATGAGCTGTTGAAGGAATTAAAGGAATGGCTCGACTATTACAATTGGCTCGGCCGTCTGATTGAGTTTTTTGAGAGTGAAGAGATTTTTAAATATGTGCCGAAACCGTAAAAACGCCCTGTCATGAACAAGGCGTTTTTTTACTAAGCTGCACTGAGCAGTTTTTTCTTCTTTTTAATTGGGCTTAACACGCGTTCAAGCCAGCCCATGACCAAATCAGCTATCACCGCCATAAGGGCTGTCGGGATCGCGCCAGCTAAAATAATCGCGGTCCCGTTTGTTGCGTTTGATCCCCTGACGATGATGTCTCCGAGGCCTCCGGCGCCGACAAATGTCCCGATGGCTGTAATGCCGATGGCAATGACGAGCGCGGTGCGAAGGCCGGCCATAATGACAGAAAGCGCCAGCGGAAGCTCGACCATCCGCAGCACTTGAAACTTTGTCATGCCCATCGCTTTTCCGGATTCAAGATAGGCATGTTCAATGCTGACAATGCCTGTGTACGTATTTCTGATGATCGGCAGCAGTGAATAAAGAAATAACGATAAAATGACCGTATTGGCGCCAAGCCCCATCACTAGCATCAGCACGGCCAGCATGGCGAGCGCCGGCACCGTCTGGATCACGTTCGTGACGGCGAAAACCCAGCCGCTTAATGTTCGATATCTGGCAATCAGGATGCCAAGCGGAATACCGACGATGGCCGCAAACAAAACGCCGTACACCGACATCAGAAAATGGCGGTAAAACTCTTGCAGCACATAACCGCCGTTTTGCGAATAGTAAGTGCCAAGCTGCTGTAATACTTCCATTTAATCTGCCTCTTTTCTTAGTCAAAATAATGATGTTTCTCTAAAAATTCCTTTGCCACAACAGACGGCTCCTTCAGCTTGCCGTCTACTTCGTAGTTGAGCTCCTGCATGGTTTCCGTATCAATCTTCCCGATCAGTTTATGAATAATGCCTTCAAGCTCAGGATGGTCTTTAAGCACCTTTTCCGGAATCACAGGTGAACAGTCATACGGCGGGAAAAACTGTTTGTCGTCTTTTAGGATTTTCAGATCATATGCCTTAATCCGGCCGTCTGTGGAATAAGCAAGAACGGCGTCCATTTTCCCGTTTTTGACTGCGTCATAGACAAGTCCGATCTGCATCGGATAGGTTGTTCCAAATTCAAATCCATACATGCTGACAAAGCCTTTATACCCGTCGCCCTTCCGTTTCAGCCAGGCATTGTCGACCCCCAGTTTATATTCAGAAGCGTTTTTCTTCAGATCAGACACGGTGTTTACATGCTCTTTTTCCGCAAACTTTTTTGTTACGGTAAAGGCGTATGTGTTATCAAATCCGTAAGAATCAAACCATTTATATTTAAAACGTTTATCAAATTCTTTCTGCACGATATTTAACGCTTTTTCCGGATCCTTTTCAGCCTCCATTCCGAGGGTGCTCGTTAAATCGGTCCCTGAGTAGCGCGTGGCGGAGATGTCAATGTCACCGCCAAGCATCGCCTGGTGCTGAACATAGTTTGATCCGAGATTTTTGACTAACGCCGTATTTAAATCCGTATCATGTTCAATGAGCTGCGCAATCATACTCGCTAAGATTTCTGATTCTGTTATGCTTTGCGCTCCGACCTTGATCGTATCTTTGGAGGCGCCGCCAAGTCCCGGCAGAGAACAGCCGCTCAGCAGCATGACAAAGGCGAAAGCGAGCGCGCCGATCCATCTGATTTTTTTCGTTTTCAACACAGCCAACTCCTTAAGAAACTTCCTTCATTCCTTGCAATCCCTTCGGTGTCACTTTTCGTTCCGTCACGGCTAACAAGTAATCAATGATAATGGCTAAGATCGTAACCGGCACAGCACCGCCAATGATGTATTCAGGCTGATACAGGTTCAGTCCGATAAAAATGTAATCACCGAGACCGCCGCCGCCAATAAATGAGGCAAGGGTCGCCCAGCCGATTAAATAAATCGTTGATGTACGGATTCCCGCCATAATAATTGGGATCGCCAGCGGAATCTCGACGAGCCGAATCTGCTCCCAGACGGTCATTCCAATCCCTTTTCCTGACTCAAGCAGATTTTTGTTTACACCTTTAATGCCTGTATACGTATTGCGCAGAATCGGAAGCACCGAATAGAAAAATAAAGCGACGATCGCCGGCACTTTTCCCACACCGAGAAGCGGGATAAAAAACGCCAGAATCGCCAGACTTGGCAAGGTTTGCACAATGTTGACGGCACCTATAACCGCGCCAGCCCCTTTTTTCATTCTGGTCAGCAGAACACCGAGCGGCACCGCAACGATAATGCCCAATACAACAGCAATGAGCGAAATGTATAAATGTTCACCTGTTTTATACAGCAGCTCACCGCCGTTCGTCTGTAAAAAAGTCATCATTTGATTCATGTATAAGAGCTCCTCTCCTAATCAGATCGTCATTAGCTGGTTTTCCTCGCCCCATATGGAATCGTATACGATGTCCACAAGGCTTGCTCTTGTCACAATCCCTGCTAAATGGTGCTCTTCATCAACAACGGGAACATACTTCATTCCTTGCTTCAAGATTTTCCGGACGGTATCTCGGAGAAGGGCTCCTTTTTGCACGGTATACATATCCGATCGGTACACTTCACCAACTACGCTCGCTTTTTTGCGGTTTTGATCAATGATTTCAACATCTACGTATCCCTTCAGCACATTTTGCTCATCTACAACAAGCAGCGAGTCGACGCGTTTTTCTCTCATCAGCTGAATGGCCTGAGAAAGCGTTTTGTCCGCTGTGACCGTGACAGGCATCCTGTTCATCATCTGCTCAACCCGCTCAATTTCAGGTCTTGTCTGGATCAGGCGCTCTTTCCCGATAAATTCCTCTACAAATTCATTTGCCGGATTTCTGAGAATCTCATCAGGTGTGCCGACCTGAACGATTTCACCCGCTTTTAAAATCACAATCCGGTCAGCTAGCTTAATAGCTTCGTCCATGTCATGGGTCACAAACACAATGGTTTTGTTTAACGTTCTCTGCAGTTTTTTAAATTCTTCCTGAAGGGAATCCCGCGTGATCGGGTCAAGCGCTCCGAATGGTTCATCCATTAAAATGAGAGGGGGTTCCGCAGCCAGTGCGCGCAGCACGCCGATTCTCTGCTGCTGTCCGCCGCTGAGCTCGTGGGGATAACGGTCTAAATATTCAGGGCCCATATCAACAAGCTTTAACAGCTCGCTCGCCCGTTCTTTCCGTTTTTCTTCAGGCCATTTCAGCAGTTTCGGTACGAGTGAAATGTTCTGCTGAATGGTCATGTGGGGAAACAAACCAATCTGCTGAATCACATAGCCGATTTTTCTCCTCAGTTCAACCGGGTCCTGTTCCATTATGTTTTCTCCGTCGATAAAGATCTTTCCTGACGACGGTTCAATCAGTCGATTAATCATCTTCATCGTCGTCGTTTTTCCGCAGCCGCTCGGGCCGATAAAACAGATAAATTCACCCTTGGCAATATCTAAATCAATGCTGTTCACAGCTTTTTTGCCGCCTTTATATACTTTTGACACTTGTTCTAATTTCAGCAATCCGTGCACCTCCGCAGGTTTCCATTCATTTTTCTGAAAAGTATAATCTTTATTATAATTTGAACTTTATAAAATAAAAAGTTTACAATGTGTTGAAATTATATGTTATTTACAGATATTTATTGCTATGACTCAGGCAGAGAAGGTGTTCTTACAATTACGCCGGATACCTCTCGCTTCCTCCGCATACAGCTGTTTTCAACAACTGGCAGAAATATGATATATTGACACCATCAATTGCCATTTGAAGGGATGATCAGCTGTGGAAAAAACTGCTCTCGACATCATTGAACATGCTGAAGAGCATCTCATTGAGAAGATTGCCGAAAATATGCATACGTTTGGAATGCCTTCTACTGTCGGGCGTGTGCTCGGGATTATTTATATGAATCGAAAACCGATGACGTTAAGCGAGCTGTCAGAAGCAACAGGCATGAGCAAAACACGAATGAGCCAGGTCGTCCGTGAAATGATTGATGCCAACATTGCCGAAAAAGTGTTTGAAAAAGGCGTAAGAAAAGATCTTTACGACGTAGAGCAGGATTATTACCAAACCTTCATATCTTTATTTGCGGCGAATTGGACAAAGGTCGTGAGCAAAAACAAAGTGCTGTATAAAAAATTAAACCGGGAGCTGACAGACCTTTTACAAAGGGACGGGCTTACCCCCGAAGCGGAAGAGAAAGTCAATCAGCTGCTGAATGAATTAAGAGAATGGCTCCATTACTATGACTGGCTGAGCCGCTTAATTGAGTTTTTTGAGAGTGAGGAAGTATTTGAATACGTGCCGAAAACAGCTGAAAGCAGCTCCCTGAAGTAAGGGAGCTGCTTTTCTACATGATGAGATGAATAGTGGAAACATCATATATGAGAACATCGTATACTTCCTCCATGTGACATTGGCCTTACCCAGAGGCTGATTCTTCGCAAACGTTTATAGCCGTTCGGAAACGCCACATGCTACAATGAAGTGACTATGTAAATAGGAAGGATGTATCTATATGTTCAAGAAAATTGCAGCAGATGCACTCGGATTATCAGATATCGGAAAAATTATCGAACCTCAGGATTATGACAAAACAGATGCTGATGATTATGTCATGCATGAAGACAACGAAAAAATTTATTTCCTGATTAAAACAAAAGCCGATGAATATTGCTTCACGAATCTGGCGCTGATCCATGTTGACGGCGAACGTGCCACTTCCTCTAAACGAACGCTGAAACGCTACCCTTATTCCCAATATAAAATCTCTGATGTTTTTCTGGAAACTGCCGGGAAAGTCGATTTGGATGTTGAAATCAAGTTCAAGCTGGGCTCTGAACAATTTGATATCGATGTGCATAAAGAGCAAATTGAAAAGCTAAAAGATTTGTATAAAGCCCTTCTCCGTATCTCTGAAACGATCTATGAAAATGACATTTTGATCAATCAGGCTGAACAAAGTCTGGAACGAGCCGTCACCATCCTTCAGCATACCCGCCCTGAGCACGTCAATATTGAAACACAATACAAAGAGCTGACCGAATTTGGATTTACATGGGTCACTTCCGTCCGCTCGCAGTACCATATTAAAGATTTCGGTGACGTATTTGAAAAATATATAAATAACTAGAAAAAAGACACGGGTTCGCATCTGGCAGCCCGTGTCTTTTTTCTGATACATATCTTGGAGAAAATTTTTGGATAGATATTGGTTACTTTTCTACTTTTTTTCTTTTATAATGACATTATTAGTCTATTTTCCCTATATTACATGTAAAAGGAGTCATCATATGTTTTGTCCTCAATGCGGCCATCAAGCAGATGGCGGAAAATTTTGTGAGAAATGCGGTTCTCCTCTTCCACGCCAAGCGGGCGAAAATCAAGGAGCACAGACGGGAGCTGAGGCTGCAAAACAAGCAGCAAAGCAGTTCGGTTCATTTGTCCTGGCTGTTCTGAAACGCCCTTATCAGGAGTGCAAAACAACAGGTGGAGAACAGCTGATCAGCGGAATCATTACAATGGTGCTTTTCAGTTTACTAACTCCGCTGATGTTTTATATTCTTTTTTCAAATGGTCCCGGCAGTGCGAGCTTTACAGAAATCTTTTTCAAGCCAACCATTTACTTTGCCCTTTATATTTTCGGGTTGCATGCATTGATCTTTTTTTCCTTAAAAATCGCGGGAAACCAAGTGTCATTTAAAGATTCACTATCCAGATTTGGTGCGTTTCTTATTCCGTTTACAGCTATTTTAATTCTTGCACTTCTATTGTTTTTATTACATACAGATCTTTGTTTCACTGTGTTAGCAATTGGTTTAATCGGCGCATTCTTCGCTATTCCCCCTGCGATGCTGAGCAGTTACCAGCATTCCTATAAAGGAAAGGCTGATATCATTTACTCAACCATTGTGATTTATCTGATCACGTGCGTTGCGTTTCGGTTCATCATCGAACATTATATCAAAGAGATTTTCCGTTATATCTTCTTTTAAAAAACAACCCCATCACCTGCTGGTGATGGGGGTTTGTTTTTATTGAATAGATGTTAAATAAATTCTTCCGTCTTTCACTACGCCGGTGTAGGTCCAGTTGTATGTTCTGCGCTTTGTACTGCCGCCTGATTTTGTAATATCAAATTCTTCATAGGTTTTAATTGTGATAGTCGAGCCGCTTTGATTAAAGCTTTTTACCTCTACATCAATAAATACTTCAGTCGTCCCCTCGCTGTACAGCTTCTTAACCAATTTCTGCTGATCATTATATAATGAACTTCCTTTTTCCAGATTGCCTTCCATGACCGCAAATTCATTTAAATTCACTGCGGTTGATTGATTTGTCAGATAACTAACCATAAATGATGTCACTTGTTCATCCGTGACATCGCCGGTCGATGGGCTTACGCTTGCTTTCTTGCCTTTTGCGTCTGCCCAGGCTGACGTGTACGTCTCTGCATGATCATTTTTTATTTTCTTTATGTTTGTTCCGGCAGAATCAAAAGTTGATTCCGCATCTTCGAAAATCCACTTTTTCTGTTTTTTATCATATGAAAGCAGATATTCATAGCTCGGGCTTTCATCCGACATTTCAGGTTTCGTATAGTCATTATAATTAGCCGACTGGTGAAGTTCTTTTCCTTTTACCGTCGCCTGCCATGTACCGTCATTCTTCTGGGATAGAGCAAATGTATCCAAATCAAAGTCTGTTTCCAGATATTTATCTTTTAAGTAAGAATCCGTGTTTTTCATCGAGTCCACGTTCTCTTTTACTTCGGCTTTCCAACTGGCACTTGCCTCTGTCATCTGAGCTGTATTTCCATCAGAAAGCGCTTTGGAATATTGCTTCGTCGTTTTGACAATCGTGTTCATGATTGTTTCTTGTGTGTCTTGGTCAGGAATTAACGTTAACTCCATTTCTTTGCTATCAATCGGCACGCCCGCTGTTTTTGTTTTTCCCCATGGGAACTCCGCTTCGACCGCAGCTGTCATTGATCCGTCTGTCAGAAGCGGGCCGTATGTGACAGATTTGAACGGATCTTTATGAATGGATGTACCGTTAATGAGCAACTCTCCCTTTCCATCCTTGATGTCATCCGCTAAGCTGAATGTTACATTGTCTGCTTCTAATGAGAGATCAACATGGAAGCTGTTGTCACCAACCGCCTGAATGTCTTCCTTTTTCACAAGATCGACTACATCGTTTTTCAGTTTGGCTGAGACTGTATATTCGCCGGGAATATACGGTCCGAGGGTTTGTGCTTGATCTGCTTTCTTTACAGATCCGGCTTCCTCTTTATTCACATAGAGATCCGTATGTTTATAATTGCTGGTTACTTCAAAATAAACAGGTGCTATTTTTAAATCATAATGGTCAAACACTAGCAAGCTTTTCCCATCTTTCTCCGCGTATACAATATCCTTTTGGACTGTTTCAGCACGCAGCGATGCAAAAAGCTCATCTTTTTTGTCAGGATGATCCTTCAAATATGTAAGAAACGGCTTTACATTATTTTTAGTCAGCTTAAGCTTATCATTTACCGGCGTAAGGAGAGACGCGATTTGGTCTTTATCTTCATCATTTACAGCCTGTTCAAACTTGTCGACTAACCTATCCTTTGAAGTCAGGTACGCTCCGGTTTTATATGCGGCGATTAATATGACACACGCTGCGGCAATGCTGCTCCATAACATGATGGTTTTCTTAGGGATTGTTTTTCGCGGTGCCTGCCTCGTTTCAGCAGTGCTTGCTGTTTCTTTATTTGCCTTTCTGCCGATCCCTCCGATCGGGGTGCCGCACTCTTTACAAAACTTGGCCCCTTCATTATTTTTTTGACCGCATTCCTTACAAAACATGTGACTTTCCTCCTATTTGCTATCCACTATTTTGTACATATTTCCTATGTTACATATTTTATAATAGAATGGTATGAAATTGGAGGAAATCACGAAAATATCTCTATAAACATGTGAAAAGGTGGAATGATGATGCAACAGCTCACCATTCAAAAAGCGACAAACTATGATCAAGCGCTGTATGAGCTTCTGCTGCTCGCCGATCCGTCAAAAGAAATTGTTGATGAATACATTGCCAGAGGAGAATGCTACACAGCTTATATATCGGGCGAATTAGCTGGTGTATACGTGATCATCACAACTAGACCGCAAACCGTAGAAATTGCTAACATCGCAGTAAAACAAACCATGCAACAACAAGGCATCGGCAAGCTTCTTATCCGCGACGCCATCGAACAAGCGAAACATATGGGAGCAAAGGTGATTGAGATTGGCACTGGAAATTCCAGCATCCATCAGCTTTCTCTTTATCAAAAATGTGGATTTCGCCTGCAAGCGATCGACCATGATTTTTTTATTAGACATTATGAGGAGGAGATCTTTGAAAACGGCATCCAATGCCGTGATATGGTGAGGCTTTATTTGGATCTGTAAAAAGCACAAAAAAACCGCCGAGATTTCTCTCGGCGGTCATTTTATTACTTGTTTAAGTTGTAGAAAGAGTTAATACCGTGGTATTGAGCAGTTTCAGCCAACTGATCTTCGATGCGAAGAAGCTGGTTGTATTTCGCAACACGGTCCGTACGTGACGGCGCACCTGTTTTGATTTGTCCTGCGTTTGTTGCCACAGCGATGTCAGCGATTGTGCTGTCTTCTGTTTCACCAGAACGGTGAGAGATAACAGCAGTGTAGCCTGCACGTTTCGCCATTTCGATCGCATCGAATGTTTCAGTCAATGTACCGATTTGGTTTACTTTGATCAGGATAGAGTTGCCTACGCCGTTTTTGATACCTTCAGCAAGTTTTTTCGTGTTTGTAACAAAGAGGTCATCACCAACAAGCTGAACTTTTTTGCCAAGACGCTCAGTAAGAAGCTTGTGGCCTTCCCAGTCGTTTTCGTCAAGTCCATCTTCGATAGAGATGATTGGGTATTTAGAAACCATTTCTTCGTACCAGTCAACCATTTCAGCAGACGTTTTCACAACGCCTTCGCCAGACAGATGGTATTTGCCGTCTTCTTTGTTGTAGAACTCAGAAGATGCAGCATCCATTGCAAGTTTTACTTCTTCGCCAGGTTTGAAGCCGGCTTTTTCGATTGCTTCAACGATTGTTTGAAGCGCTTCTTCGTTAGAACCAAGGTTTGGAGCGAATCCGCCTTCATCACCTACAGCTGTGTTCATTCCTTTAGCAGAAAGAACAGATTTCAGGCTGTGGAAGATTTGAGCGCCCATGCGAAGTGCTTCACGGAAGTTAGGAGCACCTACAGGCATGATCATGAATTCTTGAATGTCTACGTTGTTGTCAGCATGCTCTCCGCCGTTGACGATGTTCATCATCGGTACAGGAAGCGTTTTTGAGTTGAATCCTCCAAGGTATTGGTAAAGAGGAATCTGTAAGAAATCAGCAGCAGCACGCGCACAAGCCATAGATACGCCAAGGATTGCGTTCGCACCAAGTTTGCCTTTGTTTTCAGTACCGTCAAGCTCGATTAAAAGCTGATCGATTGCGTTTTGTTCAGTTACATCAAAGCCAAGAAGCTCTGGAGCAATGATTTCGTTTACGTTGTTAACAGCTGTTAACACGCCTTTACCAAGGTAACGGTCTTTGTCGCCGTCACGAAGCTCAACTGCTTCGTATTCACCTGTAGAAGCTCCGCTTGGCACTAATGCGCGGCCGAATGCTCCTGTTTCTGTATATACTTCAACTTCAACTGTTGGGTTGCCGCGGGAGTCTAATACTTCGCGTGCATAAACATCAACAATGTATGGCATGAGTTTGTCTCTCCTTTGAATTTCAGCTTATTTTTGAATTAAAGATGTTCCAGTCATTTCTTTCGGTTTTTCAACACCGAGAAGGTCTAATAACGTTGGTGCAAGGTCGCCTAGGATTCCGCCTTCACGCAGCGTGATGCCTTCTTTCGTTACAATTACAGGGACTGGATTTGTTGTATGTGCAGTGTGCGGTTCGCCTGATTCTGTGATCAGAATATCAGCATTACCGTGATCAGCGGTAATGATGGCGTGTCCGCCTTTAGCGAGAATCGCGTCAACGACTTCGCCTAAGCATTCGTCCACTGCTTCAATTGCTTTAATTGTAGGTTCAACCATTCCGGAGTGGCCGACCATGTCTGGGTTTGCAAAGTTAAGGATAATCGCGTCATGCTTGTCAGCTTCGATTTCTTTGACAAGCGCGTCCTTCACTTCATACGCACTCATTTCAGGCTTCAAGTCGTATGTTGCGACTTTCGGCGAGTTGATAAGAATACGCTCTTCACCCGGGAATTCAGCTTCACGGCCGCCGCTCATAAAGAACGTGACGTGCGGATACTTTTCAGTTTCTGCAATTCGAAGCTGTTTTAATCCTTGCTGAGATAATACTTCTCCGACTGTATTATCAAGATTTATCGGTTTAAACGCCACATAGCCGTCAACTGTTTCACTGAAGTGAGTCAGGCAGACGAAATGCAGGTTTTTCGGATAATTCTCGCCGCGGTCGAAATCGCGGAAGTCTTTGTTCGTGAACGTGTTGGAAATTTGGATGGCGCGGTCCGGTCTGAAATTATAGAAAATCACAGAATCGCCGTCTTGGATTTTCGCAACAGGCTCACCGTTTTCTTTTGTGATGACAGATGGAATGACGAATTCATCGTGGATTCCATTCGCATATGAATCATCAACAACATCCAATGCGCTGCGGTAAGTCGGGCCTTCGCCGTATGCCATTGCGCGGTACGCTTTTTCTACACGGTCCCAGCGTTTATCGCGGTCCATTGAGTAGTAGCGTCCGGAAATGCTGGCGATTTCTCCGACACCGATCTCCTTGATTTGTTCGTTCAGCTGGTTGATGTACGTTTTCGCAGTTTGCGGACCTACATCACGGCCGTCAAGGAAGCCATGGATATATACCTTTGTCAGCCCTTCTTTTTTCGCAAGCTTTAACAGCGCGAATAAATGATTGATATGGCTGTGCACGCCGCCGTCTGATAAAAGGCCGAACAGATGCAGGGCTTTGTTGTTTTCTTTCGCATTGCTGATCGCGTCAAGGAATGTTTGATTTTGTTCGAACTCTCCCTCGCGAATGGCAACATTTACGCGTGTTAAGCTTTGATACACAATACGGCCCGCACCGATATTTAAGTGCCCTACTTCGGAGTTCCCCATCTGTCCGTCAGGAAGACCTACAGCCTCGCCTGAAGCAGTCAGTGTCTGATGAGGATACTGATTCCAATAGCGGTCAAAGTTCGGTTTTTTCGCCAAAGCGACTGCGTTCCCTACTGTTTCGTTTCGTAATCCGAACCCATCAAGAATGATGAGTGCAGCTGGTTTTTTACTCATATTGACCTTCCTCCAATAATTGAACGAATGACTGTGGCTCAAGGCTCGCGCCGCCGACCAAAGCACCGTCAATATCGGACTCTGCCATATATTCTTTAATGTTTGCAGGCTTTACGCTTCCGCCATATTGAATGCGAAGCTTGTCTGCCGCTTCTTGGCCGAAGCTTTCAGCGACGGTTTTACGGATATGCGCACACACGTCGTTCGCATCTTTAGATGTAGAAGATTTGCCTGTTCCGATTGCCCAGATTGGCTCATAAGCAATAACAGAAGCTGCAACTTGTTCTTCAGAAAGACCCGCTAGGCCTTTTTTCACTTGGTCAGCCACAAGATCATTTGTTTTGCCGGCTTCACGCTCTTCAAGCGTTTCACCAACACAGATGATCGGCACAATACCGTGTTTGAAAGCAGCATGTGCTTTTTTGTTAACTGTTTCATCAGTTTCAGCGAACATTTCACGGCGCTCAGAGTGGCCGATGACGCAGTAGTCAACGCCAAGGTCTTTCAGAGCAACCGGGCTGATTTCGCCTGTGAACGCGCCGCTTTCTTCAAAGTGCATGTTTTGAGCGCCGACTTTAAGGTCAGTGCCTTTCACAGCAGAAGTCAGCTTTTCTAGGAAAAGCGCTGGCGCGCAAACAACAGCTTCCGCTTTGTCTGCTGCTGGAATGGAAGATTTCACTTCTTCAACGAAGCTGACAGCCTCGCCGAGTGTTTTGTTCATTTTCCAGTTACCGGCTATAATTGGTTTTCTCATCTGTTCCACTTCCTTATAGCAGTTTTAAAATTATTTATCGTTCAGTGCAGCTACCCCTGGAAGCTCTTTGCCTTCCATGAACTCAAGGGATGCGCCGCCTCCTGTTGAGATGTGGCTCATTTTGTCAGCTAGGCCGAATTTTTCAACCGCTGCTGCAGAGTCTCCTCCACCGATGACAGAGTATGTATCTTTCGCCTCTGCCAATGCTTCCGCAACCGCTTTTGTTCCTTGAGCGAACAAATCGATTTCGAATACGCCCATTGGTCCGTTCCACACGACAAGTTTGCTGTTTTTGATGACATCAGCATACGTTTCGCGTGTTTTCGTACCAATGTCGATTGCTTCTAAATCACTAGGGATTTCAGAGATCGGCACAATTTTTACGTTTGCATCGTTAGAGAAATCATCTGCAACGAGTACATCTTCAGGCATGTAGAAGTTAACGCCTTTTTCTTTCGCGCGATCCATAAATGTTTTCGCAAGCTCGATTTTATCTTCTTCAAGCAGAGATTTACCAACCTCATAACCAAGCGCTTTAACGAATGTGTAAGCAAGACCGCCGCCGATGATCAGGTTGTCTACTTTATCAAGAAGACTTTCGATGACGCCGATTTTATCTTTTACTTTCGCTCCGCCGATAATGGCAGTGAACGGACGATCAGGGTTGGAAATTGCTTTTCCGAGTACGTCAAGCTCTTTTTCCATTAAGAAACCTGCAACCGCTGGCAGATGCTCGGCAATTCCAGCTGTAGATGCATGGGCACGGTGGGCAGCACCGAATGCGTCATTCACATATACATCTGCAATCTCAGCAAATGCTTTTGCAAGCTCAGGATCATTTTTCTCTTCACCAGGGTAGAAACGTACGTTTTCCAATACAAGAACGTCTCCGTCCTTCATGTCGGAAATTTGTGATTTTACAGCATCACCGTATGCTTCATCCGCTTTTTTCACTTCTTTGCCAAGCAGTTCACCGAGGCGTGCAGCAACAGGAGTTAAACGAAGCTCCTCAACGACTTCGCCTTTCGGGCGGCCTAAGTGGCTCGCAAGAAGGACTTTCGCGCCTTGGTCTGCAAGGTGTTTGATTGTCGGAAGTGCAGCACGGATACGTGTATCGTCTGTTACTTCCCCGTCTTTCATTGGAACGTTAAAGTCAACGCGGCAGAATACAACTTTGCCTTTTACGTCGATGTCTTTGAGAGTTTTCTTATTCATGCTTTAGGAGATCCTCCTTCAAAATGGTTTGCATGCAGCACGAAAAACGTGAAACCGTCTGATCAAGCGATGACTCCGCGAGGGCAGATCGCATACTTTTCGGCACAGGGCAGATCGTCTGAAGCCAGGGCAGTGGCCGCAGGCGAAGGCGCCGGAAAGCTGCAAAGCGCAGATGCTTTTCTTTCACAGAACGTTTTCTGAAAGCCGGTCTTCATGGAAAAAGGGAAAGGGAGTCCGTCCCCTTCCCTTGTCCGCTTTCATTATAGCGCTTCTATTCAAAAGAACCAAGTAAGGTCCTTTTTTCAGCTATGAATTAAAGACCTTTTTTAGCGATGTAAGCTGCAAGGTCAACAACGCGGTTAGAGTAGCCGCTTTCGTTATCGTACCAAGAGATTACTTTTACCATGCTGCCTTCCATAACCATTGTAGAAAGAGCATCGATTGTAGAAGAATTTTTGTTTCCGTTGTAGTCGCCAGAAACTAATGGCTCTTCGCTGTAGCCAAGGATTCCTTTAAGATCTCCTTCAGCTGCTTCTTTAAGAGCTGCATTTACATCTTCAGCTGTTACTTCTTGGTTCAGTTCAGCAACCAAGTCAACTAAAGAAACGTTTGGAGTTGGAACACGCATTGCTCCGCCGTTCAGTTTGCCTTTTAGTTCAGGAAGAACTAGAGAAACTGCTTTAGCCGCACCAGTTGAAGTTGGGATGATGTTTTCAGCTGCTGCACGCGCACGACGGTAGTCTTTGTGCGGAAGATCAAGAATTTGCTGATCGTTTGTGTAAGAGTGAACTGTTGTCATCATACCGCGTTTGATGCCGAATTTGTCGTTAAGTACTTTTGCAAACGGCGCAAGGCAGTTTGTTGTGCAAGATGCGTTAGAGATAACGTCGTGGTTAGCCGCATCGTATTTATCTTCGTTAACACCCATAACGATTGTGATATCTTCTTCGTTAGCAGGAGCAGAGATGATTACTTTTTTCGCGCCAGCTTCTAAGTGTTTCGCAGCGTCTGCGCGTTTTGTGAAGAAACCAGTAGATTCAACTACGATTTCAACGCCTTGTTTACCCCAGCTAAGTTTAGCAGGATCGCGTTCTGCAGAAACTTCAATTGTTTTACCGTTAACAACAAGGTTGTTACCGTCAACTGAAACCTCAGCGTCTAATTTTCCGTGTACAGAATCATATTGTAAAAGGTGAGCGAGCATGTTAGCATCTGTTAAATCGTTAACCGCTACTACCTCAACTTCAGGATTGTTTAATGCTGCGCGGAATACGTTACGTCCAATACGACCAAAACCGTTAATACCGACTTTTACTGCCATGATTGTTTCCTCCTTTAAATAAGTGAGAGATATTTATATTGAGGGATTATTCATCCCTTAATAACTTCTTTGCGGCTCCTTCGTCAGTGACGAGAACCGTGTTGCGCGGCTTTTTAAAGTAAGCCTCGATCGCCCCGGCTTTTGATGATCCGCCGGCTACCGCTATAATATCGGGAATGGCGTCTATGTCATCCAGCTGCATTCCGACAGAATGCACTTTGTGGACCACTTCGCCGTCCGCGTTAAAGTAGTAGCCGAACGCTTCTGTCACCGCGTCTTTATCATCTATTTTCTTTAAGTCTTCTAAAGGTGTGTTTCTCCGCTCAGCCATAGTTTTAGCTTCGCCGATTCCGTGAACCAGCATACTCGCTGATTTAATCGTGTTCAGCACCTCTTTGACAGAAGGTTCTTCAATAATAGATGAATAGGCGCCTTGTGACAGCTGTCCCGGAACAAACAAAAGCCGGTAAGTGCCTGAAGCCTTTTCCGCCATATGCGCGCATATGGTGTTCGCCTGGTTTTTTACGTCTTCGCCTAAACCGCCTCTTGCAGGCACAAACAAAAGCTCGCGGTTTTTAGAATCCGGCGTCATCATCTCGGCGACAGCTTCAATTGTCGTACCGCCGGTCACAGCGACGATATTTTTGCCTGAAAATCTTTTTTTCATACATGCGACAGCCGCTCTTCCCATTTCTTTTTTGACCCATGGGGAGTGGTCGCTGTCTCCAGATACGATAATGACATCCTTAAGATTTAATCGTTCTTTTAATGTCTTTTCCAAAAGCGTCAAACCTAAAACATCTTTCATCGTATCTTCTAAAACGGAAAGCAGTTCATAACCCTCTTCTGTCAGCGTCATGCCGTTTGTTTTAATATCGACCAGATTCTGTTCCTTTAAAAACTGAACCTCGCTTCTCAGCACACGCTCGCTGATTCCGAGACTGGCAGAGAGGCTTCTGCGGCCGATGGGTTCTGTCAGCCTGATATACTGCAAGATTTCGAACCTCTTTTGCATAACGAGCAGAAGATCAGGCAATAATTTTTTTTGAGCTTGTATTAACTGGTTCATGACTCAAACGTTCCTTCCTTTTTTTGCTGGACACCAAACGTCCCGCTATGACAAAAAACGTCCCATCATAGCCAAAAAAAATTATTTCTGCTTTCTTTAATTATTTTAACAGGGTGGAAATGTTTATTCAACTGTTAAGAGCCAATTCATCGACAATATTCGCGCAGTTTTATGCAGCTGCGTTTCTCTTTCATTATTTTTTCCTCTATATTTCTATCTTATACAGCAAACCTTTAATGGTGCGCACAAAATAAAAGAGCCCTCTCAATCGAAAGGGCTCCATTTTTTTAAAGCGTTTTCATTTTATCCAGAGCTTTTCAATCTCTTCGAGCGATTTATTCTTCGTTTCCGGACAGATTGTGACGACAAACAGGAAGCAGAGAATGTTAATAACGGCAAAGATCCAGAACGTGTAGGCCAGTCCGAACGAGCTGATCATCATCGGCACAAACTGCCCGATCGCCCAGTTTGCTCCCCATAAAAAGATGGTGGCGATTCCTGCGGCTCTCGCCCGCAGATGGTTCGGGAAGATTTCAGAAATCATAATCCATGTGATCGGACCGACCGATACACAGAACGCGGCGACAAAACCTAATATAAAGAAGATCAGCATAAAACCGCTTGTTAACTGAAAATAAAACGACGTCCCAATTAAAATCATAAAAATAGCCATGAAAGCAGAACCGATGGACATCAGTTTTTTGCGCCCGACTTTATCAATTAATAAAACCGCGATGACGGTAAAAATGACTTCCACGACACCGACAATACAGGTTGTCACAAATCCTGCATTTTGCCCGAATCCCATCATTTTAAAGATTTCCGGCCCGTAGTAAGTGATGGCGTTCATGCCGATCACTTGATTAAAGAGCGCCAGCAGGATTCCAATGATAAGCGCTTTTCTGAGGCCTGGTTTGAAGAGCTGTGATAGTGACCCCATTTGTTCTATTTTTAAAGAGTTTTCAATGTTCTTCAATTCTTCTTTTGCGACAGTTTCTCCATTAATGCGTGTCAAAATCGATAACGCTTCTTTTGTTCTGCCCGCTTTCGCCAGCCATCTTGGACTTTCCGGCACGACCAGCAGGACAAGGAAAAAGATTATGGATGGCACCATTCCGTAAGCGAGCATCCATCTCCACCCGGTTTGCACGCCCCATTCATATGTTCCGGAGCGCTGGACAGCGAGATTAATAAAGTACGTTGCGGAAATGCCCAGTATCGTAAAGAGCTGATATAAGGAAGATAAACTTCCGCGTATGGCGGGCGGCGCCGCTTCCGTAATATAAGTCACGGATAATGACGAACCCATTCCGATCCCCAAGCCTCCGATAATCCTCGCAATGATTAAGGTCGACACGTCTTGTGAAACAGCAGAAACAACTGCTGATACCGCAAATAACAGGGCCGCTGTCATTAAGATTTTTCTGCGCCCGAACCTGTCGCTTAAAAACCCGGATACCCCGACTCCCGCAACTCCTCCAATCATAATGCTTGAAATCACAAGCCCCTCCATGAACGGACTCAGGCTGTATAAATCCTTTAGAAAACCAATAGCACCGGAAATAACTGCAGTGTCATAGCCGTACAATAAACCGCCAAGCCCCGCCGCGCATGATATCAAAATCACAAATCCCATTGAATGGCTTCTTGTTACAGGAGCATTTGGTTCTAATTGAGTTGGAGTGTTCTTCATTTCTCTGCCCTCCCGAAAGTTGAGTAAAGCGTTTACATTTTCTATTACAATTGTACGTACTTATTTAAAATTTTAACGAAATTTGTTCTTTATTAGTACGTACAAATATAGAATAATCCTGTTTGTATTTTCTGTCAATGTTTTCTTGTATAGATCACTGTGATATACTAAAATTTGTCCGTATACATTTTGGAGGAATAGATATGTTACCAAAATATGCTCAAGTAAAAGAAGAAATCAGTTCATGGATTAATCAAGGTAAAATTCTGCCCGATCAAAAGATCCCTACCGAAAACGAGTTAATGCAGCAATTTGGCGTCAGCCGGCATACCATTCGTAAAGCCATTGGAGACCTCGTATCGCAAGGGCTGCTATACAGCGTGCAAGGAGGGGGCACCTTTGTCGCTTCACGCTCCGCTAAATCAGCGCTGCATTCCAATAAAACGATCGGCGTTCTGACGACCTACATATCAGACTATATATTCCCGAGCATCATTAGGGGAATCGAGTCTTATTTAAGCGAGCAGGGATATTCTATGCTTTTGACAAGCACAAACAACAATCCGGACAATGAACGCAGAGGATTAGAAAACCTGCTGTCACAGCATATTGACGGGTTGATTGTAGAACCGACCAAAAGTGCTCTGCAAACGCCGAATATTGGCTACTATCTCAATTTAGAGAAAAACGGCATTCCTTTTGCGATGATTAATGCGTCATACGCCGAACTTGCCGCACCAAGTTTTACCCTCAATGATGTGAAAGGCGGCATGATGGCTGCGGAGCACCTGCTCTCTCTCGGCCATACGCACATGATGGGTATTTTTAAAGCTGATGATACACAAGGTGTCAAACGGATGAACGGATTTATACAGGCGCATCGTGAGCATGAGTTATTCCCTTCCCCGGATATGATTGTGACGTTTACGACGGAGGAAAAGGAATCGAAGCTGCTGGAGAAAGTAAAAGAGACACTGGAGAAAAACAGCAAAAACATGCCGACTGCTATCCTTTGCTATAATGATGAAATTGCACTGAAGGTGATTGATATGCTTCGGGAAATGGATATCAAGGTGCCTGAGGATATGTCTATCGTCGGGTATGATGACTCTCATTTCGCGCAAATTTCCGAGGTGAAATTAACCTCTGTGAAGCACCCGAAATCTGTTCTGGGTAAAGCTGCCGCAAAATATGTTATTGACTGTTTGGAGCATAAAAAGCCTAAGCAGGAAGATGTCATTTTTGAACCTGAGCTGATCATCCGTCAGTCCGCAAGAAAGCTGAATGAATAAAAAAGCAATGTATGGGTTTCCCCTTTACATTGCTTTTTTATGGCCTTTATCTGTTTTTCCAAATGTCAGCCACGATTTCAAATGAACGCATTCTGTCTGCGTGATCAAAGGTTTCTGAGTTGACCATAATTTCATCGGCCTGAGTTGTTTTGACAAAGTCTTCAAGCTTTTCCTTCACTTCTTCAGGACCGCCGACGATGGTTGAACTGAGCTGTTGATGAACCATTGCTTTTTCATATGGGCTCCAGATTTGATCCATGTCTTCTACTGGCGGCTTCAGCTGGTTCGGCGTACCGCGGACAAGATCAAGGAATCGCTGGTAATGGGATGTAGCCAGGTGCTGTGCTTTCTCGTTTGTATCTGCGGCGATAATCGTTACGCCGACCATCGCATACGGTTCGTTGAGCACTTCTGACGGCGTAAAGGAATTGCGGTACAGCTCCAACGCGGGAACCGTATTCGCCGGTGAGAAATGAGCAGCGAATGCAAACGGAAGGCCCAGCTCACCTGCCAGACGGGCACTAAAGTCGCTTGAGCCCAGCAGCCAAATCGGCACATCTATGCCCTCTCCGGGAATGGCGCGGACTTGATTGCGCACATTTCCTGACGGTTTAAAGTAATTGCGCAGTTCCTCTAATTGTTCTGGGAAATCTTCACCGCTGCTGATGTTTCTGCGGAGCGCCCTTGCAGTCAATTGGTCTGTTCCCGGTGCACGTCCGAGCCCCAGATCAATCCGTCCGGGATACAGCGTTTCCAGGGTGCCGAATTGTTCAGCGATTACAAGAGATGAGTGGTTCGGGAGCATAATGCCGCCGGAGCCGACGCGGATTTTCTTTGTGCCGCCGGCAATATGGCCGATCAGTACGGCGGTGGCAGAGCTTGCGACACCTTCGATATTATGATGCTCTGCAAGCCAATAACGATGATAGCCCCACTCCTCTGCACGGCGCGCCAAGTCCATGCTGTTTCGGAATGACTCTGCTATCGTTCCCCCTTGAACAACAGGAGATAAATTCAAGACAGAAAGCAAGGTATCTTTGCGTTGGTTGTTAGACATATTGTTCTCCTTTGCAGTTGTGATATAAGTAAACAGCCTCATGCTGTTATGTCTCTATCGAAAGGACTTCTATCACACCTTAACACAACTGCGTTTAGGATGAAAAGAATTTGATTCGATGAAATTCGAACAATAAAAAAGGCGTTCATCATTTGATTTTTACATAAAAAGCTCCTGTGCCATCTCAATGAAAAGCTTAGCCGCCAAAGAAGCCTCATGTAATGAAGGAACGGCAAGCTGCACATCCCGATACACCTGCGGATCGAGATCCCTAGTCACCACATGCTCCGGCAGCGTCATCCCCGACATCGACATTTCTGATAAAATCGCCAGCCCCAAGCCTTCTTTGATCATGCTGAT
The DNA here is from genome assembly GCF_020708615.1 of Bacillus sp. LBG-1-113. Taxonomy (NCBI): domain Bacteria; kingdom Bacillati; phylum Bacillota; class Bacilli; order Caryophanales; family Bacillaceae; genus Bacillus; species Bacillus sp. LBG-1-113. The sequence continues at coordinate 45,735 of NZ_JAJFDG010000006.1, forward strand.
CGAGGTGTTAACGTTATAGACAGTGAAAGCAGTGTGCAGCGTTGAACCAGCTTGCTTGAACTTATCGATAAAAGGGGATTCATAGCCGCCGTCACAGACAACCATCGGCTCACAATCGAGATCTTTCAGCGTAATGGCTGGACGGCTGCACAGCGGATGATCATCACGCAGCACGACGACCATTTTGTCTTTTTTCAGCCGAATGCACTCCATCTTGTCTGCCGGATACAGAAGAATGCCGGCATCAATCATCCGTGTATGGAGCCACTCCTTGACTTCGTCTACGGTTCCTTCATGCAAAACAAGCTCCAATTTCGGATACCTTTGTTTAAACTCGCTGATCAGCTTCGGCATAAAATAAGCGGAGGCGGTTGGAAATGTGCCGATATGAATCGTTCCCAGCTCAAGCCCTTTTTCTGCCGCTGCGACCTGTTCAACTTTTTCGATTCCTTTTAACACTTCTCTGATATGGACTAAGATCTTTTTTCCCGTGTCCGTCAGCATCAGGCCGTTTCGGCGATCACGGATGATCAATTTCACATCAAGCTCAGCTTCAATCGCAGAAATGGCATGGCTGACAGCCGGCTGTGTCATGTTCAGCAACTGTCCCGCTTTTGTAAAACTCCCCGTTTCAGCTACTTTGACGAAGACTCTTAATTGTGTAATGGTCATAACAATTCACTTATGCTCCTCATAAAAAAGATTCATTTTATTTATCTTATGTTCTACCGTATCATATGATAGAAATGTTCTACAAGGAGTGATCAAAAGTGAAACAGCTATCAAAAACGCGGACAGCGCTCCTTCTCGCCTTTCTCGTTATCATGTGGGGCGTCAATTGGCCGCTGTCGAAAGCCGCGCTCGCCTTTTCGCCGCCTTTATTGTTTGCGGGCATCCGGACGCTGATCGGCGGGCTTTTATTAGTGATTGTTGCACTGCCGCGTATTCATAAACTGCGTTTTAAAGAGACGTGGCCGATTTATCTTGTTTCTGCTCTTTTAAATATTACGTTATTCTACGGACTGCAAACGATCGGGCTGAACCATCTTCCGGCTGGTCTGTTTTCCGCTATCGTATTCTTTCAGCCGGTGCTGATGGGTGTCTTTTCTTGGATGTGGCTCGGCGAATCCATGTTTACGTTGAAAGTGATCGGTCTTGTGCTCGGTTTTGCCGGGGTTGCTGTCATCAGTGCCGCGGGCTTTGGCGGGCATATTTCTGTCATAGGGGTTCTGCTGGCTCTAGGTTCCGCGCTCAGCTGGGCATTCGGAACAGTATTTATGAAAAGAACAGGCAGCCGCGTCGATTCCATCTGGATGGTCGCCTTGCAGCTGACGATTGGCAGCGTATTTTTGCTCGTATCCGGCTTCTGGACAGAGAGCTTTTCCGCGATCCAATGGACAGTCCCATTTGTCGCCAGTCTAATGTTCATCTCAGTGTTTGTCATCGCGCTTGGCTGGCTTGTTTTTTTTACGCTTGTCGGTTCAGGAGAAGCAAGCAAGGTCGCGTCCTACACCTTTTTGATTCCGCTCATTTCGATCGTAGCCAGCTCCATTTTTCTGCATGAACCGGTTACCTTAAGCCTCTTGGCGGGTCTGCTGCTGATTGTCACAAGCATCTGCCTCGTGAATTCAAAATCAAAAGCACAGAAAGCTGCGTTGATTTGTGTAAATGAGAAGGCTTCACAATAATAAAACCCTCTTGTCGGATGTGACAAGAGGGTTTCTTATTTACTGGTGCTTGCGGCCTTTGACCAAATATGCAACTGTTATCAAAAGGTAGATCGCCGCAGTAATGCTGGTAATGACAATTGACGTTGTCATGATGACCCCGATCAGAATGGCCAGTAACGCCAGAATCGCAAACCATGTGGTGTACGGGAACCATTTTACATAATAGGCTGGTGTTTCTGTTTGCCCTTTTCTCGATTTCAAATGAGCGAATCCGATGATCAGCCAAATAAATAAGACTGTATATCCCAGTGACCCCATTAAGTAATTAAACGTCTGGCTTCCGGCGAACAGGGAAATCAATACACCAATATATAAAGAAGAAGTACACATCAGGATCGCAAACATCGGGACGTTTTTCGATGAAAGCTTAGAAAAGACCCGCGGCAATCTTCCGTCAGTTGCCTGTGTATACAAAATGCGGGACGATCCGTATAAACCTGAATTCATAGAGGAAATGATGGCAAGCAGGATGACTGCATTCATGATATGGTCTGCCCCCGGAATGCCAACCATTTTAAAGACCATCACAAAAGGACTCTCAGGAACTGAATTCACTTGATTCCACGGGATCAGGCTGACAATGATGAAAAACGGAAGCAGGTAGAACGCGACAATCCGTGTTAATGTGCTGCGGACTGCTTTCGGGACAACCTGTTCCGGGTTCTTTGTTTCAGCAAGCGTCACTCCGATAATTTCTGTACCGCCGTAAGAGTAGATCACGACAAGCATCGCCGTAATCAGCCCAGTGCCTCCGTGCGGGAAAAATCCGCCGTGCTCTGTCAGATTCGAAAAACCGGCCGCTGTATGGTCACCGAATGAAACAAATAAGAGCAGCAATCCTAATAAAATAAAAATAATAATAACGGTAATCTTGATCATAGCCAGCCAATATTCCGTTTCGGCGAAAATTTTTACAGAAAGCAAGTTCACAATCGTAACAACAAGAGAAATTGCTAATGCCAGCACCCAGATCGGGCAGCCCGGCAGCCAATATTGAATAAAAATTGCAGCGACAACAGCTTCAGCTGCAATGTTAAGCACCCACATTTTCCAGTAGATCCAGTCCAAGAAATATGCAGCGTAATTTCCTAGCACCTGCTGCACAAGATCACGGAAGGTTCTCGCGTTTCGGTTGCGCACAGCCATTTCTGCAAGCCCCTGCATAATAAACAGCAAAATAATGCCGCCGAGCAGGTATGCGATAATGACCGATGGCCCTGCCACATCAATTGCCGAGCTGCTTCCTTTAAATAAACCTGCACCGATTGCTCCGCCCAGCGCCATCATCATAATATGACGGGATGTCATCGTGCGTTTTAACGTCTGATTGTCCTTTTCCATCCTTTTTTCCCTCTCCTTCTCGTCTTCAAAAACAAAAAAGCCCGCCGTCTCCTATCTATACGAATAGATAAAGAGACGACGAGCCTTCGGCTGACCGCGGTACCACTCTTGTTGATTCTTCCTAGAAGAATCCAGCTTTTTGACCCTGTAACGAAGGTTAGCCGTTAAAACATAAGGAATATTCAATCTATTCCGTTTCGTCCTACCACTCCCGGGCGAGTTCAAAGAAGAATCAGACTGCGTCGCACCACCCCGCAGCTCTCTGTTACTGATCCTTTCTTTTACTGCTCCCATTCTATGTGTTTTAGTTTTCTGAAAAACTCAAATTTTACGTTCTGAATATATTAACATAATATACGTGCTTCTGTTTTCTCTGTCAATAACTTGCGAGAAAAAACAAACTGTTATTTTGTCCCTTTTTGAACGGCCTTCCAGAAGGATTCCGATTCGTGTCCTAAAGCGTAGACAGAGACACCGGCTATTTTATATTGTTTCGCCAGGCGTCTTTTTGTTTCGATTGTTTTTTCATTTTCATACCAAACGACATGTTTATGTTTCTTTTTGTCAATGTAAGAAAACGTCATAGAACCTGTTTTTTTATTGAATGCCGGCTTTGCTTTCTGCTTCTTAATGAGGGACTTGATGTCATTCCATTCCCTCGCTGAGCTGCCGCTCCCGTCTTTCAGATCCCAATCATAGCCGTACGCAGGGACCCCCATGATCACTTTATTTGCTTTGATTTTTTTGACAGAAAACTGCAGCGAGCGCTTGATCCAGCTTGTGCTTGCCACTGAGCCAGGTTCGCCCCAAATGCCGTGTTCGTCGTAAGTCATGACTTGTACATAGTCCGCATATTTTCCGATTTTCGCATAATCATACGGCCAGCTCCAGTCATCGTTTTTATTATCGGCGCTTTTGGCCGGAACGGATACCATTGTTTTGATATGTTTCTTTTTCAGAGTTTGTGTGACATATTGAATGAAGCTTGAGTATGCAGAACGGTCTTTCGGATTAACTGCCTCAAAGTCAATATTGACTCCGTGATAGTGGTGCTTTTTTGCCAGAGAAATAAGCTGGTCTGTGAATCGTTTTCTCGCTGTTTTGTCAGTCATGACCCGATTCGCTAAGTTTCCGTCAAAATCATAAATAGCGTCATTATAATTGGAAATGACGGCCCACGTTTTGATTTTATTTTTCTTCGCGTATGTAAGCTGCTTGCTCGGGACATCGCCAATCACACGTCCGTTTTTATCAAACGCAAACGTATCAGTGGCAATGGAGCTGATATATTTATGGTACTTCGTAAGAGAATTGTATGATGCCGTATCCCCAGTTGTATAGCCTAATGTCATACCGGCCGCCTTTGCTTCTGTTTTTGTATACATAAACAGAACGATCGCAATCGCTAGTGAAACAGCTATGATCAGCCATTTTTTCATTTCGTTCCCTCCTTTTTCACGTCATACTCTTCTCATCGGCCAAATTTTTGGAAAATGAAGTTTTTTCAAGCAGAAAGCCCGGCATAGATAGCCGGGCTTTCTGGATCAGCGGTCAGATACGAGAAGATAAGCTGCTTTTACCGGACCGTGAACACCGACCACCAAATCCATTTCGATGTCGGCGGAGTTGCTCGGTCCTGTAATGTAGTTAATGCATGAGGGAACCGTGATGCCGTCAGCAATATTTTGCCGGATGATATCACTGGCTTGTGTCATTCTCGGCACGATGCTTGATTTTGGCACAATGGCGATATAGGTTGTCGGCAGAAGGCTGACAGAGCGGCCGATGTCTTTTGAAGAATAAAGGACAACCGTACCCGACTCGGCCAGTGTGATTTCACTGAATGTAATCCCCACATTGGCTTGCTCCGCTTTTTTGATATTTTCTTCACCTTTGTCAGCATCCCATTCCCAGACTTGCGTTCCTTCACCAGGCCAGTCTTTGGTGAGCAGGCTTTTTAAACCGTAAGCCTCAAACCGGGGATCCTTCGGAATGATGACAGGCCCTCCAGAAAACCGGCTGACTTGTTCACGCAAGGCATCGTACAGGCCGGTTGAATCCGTCTCAATCAGCTCAGTATGGATTTTGACACAATGGTTTTTGAGCACCGTGACTAAATCAACGGGCGAATACCCTTCAAATGTTTTATATTGCGGCTGATGCGCCCAATCAGGGACGGCCACGCCGCCTGTTCTTCTTTCACGGCCAAGGCGTGACGCGATCCGGTTTAAAAAGCTTTCTTGATTCTGAATGGTTCCCTTCGTCATCACTGCTCCTCCTTTGTGTGCTCAGCTGTCTCTCTGTCTGTAAACCAGTCTCTGAATCTTGATTTATGCGGTGCCGGGAAATCGCGGATTTGCGTCCAGCCTTTTAGCGGACCGGGTCCTTTCGAAATTTTGTCATCCTCTGTAAAAGGCGTCATGGCGGCCGGCGCCCATTTTGAGCCCATTTTATAAAGCGACAAAGAGGAAGACCCAAGACCGAACGCTTTCATCGCAAGCTTTTCACTGATCGGCGCTCTGCCTTCTTTTTCGACGATGTTCTGACGATGCTTGAGAAGCAGCTCATGAAGCGGAATTTTGACCGGACAGGCTTCTGAACAAGCCGCGCACAGTGTAGACGCGTACGGCAGCTCCTTGTAATCGTCATAACCGCCGAGCAGCGGCGATAAAACAGCTCCGATCGGCCCCGAGTAAATCGAGCCGTATGAGTGTCCGCCGACATGGCGGTACACAGGGCAGACATTGATACAGGCCGCACAGCGGATACATTGCAGCACAGACTGAAATTCGGTGCCCAGAATGTTGGACCGGCCGTTATCCACGATGACAAGGTGGAATTCCTCCGGGCCGTCTATTTCGTCTTCCAGTTTTGGGCCGGTTAAGGCCGTAATATAACTCGTCAGCCGCTGTCCGACAGCGCTTCTTGTCAGCATGCCGACAAGCACTTCAAATTCGGAAAATGACGGGACAATGCGTTCCATTCCCATGACAGTGATTTGTGTTTTCGGCAATGTCGTGACAAGCCGCCCGTTTCCTTCATTAGTTACAAGGCTGACTGAACCCGTGTCGGCAATGGCAAAGTTGCAGCCGGTAATGCCGATGTCGGCTTCCAGAAATTTTTGCCGCAGGATGCCGCGCGCATGCATGACGAGCTCTTCCGGTTTCTCTGTCTGTTTATAATCCAGTCTTTCTTTAAACACATCGCGAATCTGCTCTTTATTTTTATGAAGAGCCGGCGCCACAATATGTGACGGCGGGTCGTGATCATCAATCTGCAAAATATATTCGCCGAGGTCGGTTTCGACCACTTCGCAGCCTTCCTTCTCCAGCACTTCATTCAGATTGATTTCTTCTGTCACCATAGATTTAGACTTTACGATTTTTTTGCCGTTTTTCTTTTGAATCACGCTGCGGATATAAGAGGAAGCTTCTTCAGCTGTTTCAGCAAAATAAACGTGTCCTCCTCTGTTTGATACATTGGATGCTAGCTGTTCCAAATAAAAATCAAGATTTTCAAGGACATGCTGCCTGATCTCCTCAGATAACGAACGCCATTCTTCCCAGTTTCCCAGCTCTTCGGCCGCTTCCAGCCGTCTCGTCCGCAGACGCTCCTGCGCACCCGAGACAGCGCCTCTCATAAATTCATTATCGATCCCCTGTGATACCCGCTCTTTAAAAGCGTCAGTACCGATTTTCATCGCCATGATCCTTTTCCCCCTCTGTTCAAAGTGTTATCTGCTGTTGAGCACTTCGGCGATGTGCATCACTTTGACATTCTTGTCCTTACGATCAAGCCGACCTCCGATATTCATCAAACAGCCGCAGTCAGCGCCGATGAGCACCTCTGCTCCCGTATCCTCCACACATGCGACTTTCTCATCAACCATCTGCTCAGAAATCTGCGCCATTTTGACAGAGAATGTTCCTCCGAATCCGCAGCAGTTGTGTTTCCCCGGAAGTGACGTGAATTCAAGCCCCTTTACATGGCTCAGCAGTTTCATCGGCTCCTCCGATACGCCGAGCAGCCTTGTCATATGGCATGACGTATGTAAGGTCGCTTTTTTATGAAGGGTTGCGCCGACATCCTCTACCCCAAGGACATTGACGATAAAATCGGTTAATTCATACGTTTTATCGGCCAGCTTCTGCGCTTTATCCGCCCATTTCGGATCATCTTTAAACAGGTGCGGATACTCCCTGAACATTGTGGTGCAGGAACCGGATGGACTGACGACATAATCTGACTCCTGAAACGTTTCGATCATTCGTTTCATTGCTTTTTTGGCGTCATTTACGTAACCGCTGTTGTAAGCCGGCTGGCCGCAGCAGATCTGCCCCTCCGGAAAATCAACCTCACACCCGAGCCGCTCAAGCAGCTCTACCGTTGCTTTTCCTACGTTTGTTTGAAACATATCAACAAGACAAGTGACAAAAAGTGAGACTTTCATGATGAACCCCTCTCTCATCCCCAATATATGATCTGGTCATCTGATGACCTGAAGTTAAAGCGTTTACCAATATCGTACACTATTTGGACACAAAATTGAAAGCATTTTCTAATGATTTCAGCAATAAAAAAACGCCAGTACATAGGACAGCGCGTTTAAAAAAGCGATACTGCTTTTTCATGTTCTTGCACACACTTTCTGTACTTCTTATATGTTTTCACAAAGAGATAAAGGAACGAAAGACCTCATAAGCGCAAAAGGCGTTTCAAACAAAAAAGCACCGACGAACGCTGAACCTGACATATCCATAACCCCGATGTATAGTACAAGCTTTGCGGACGGACAGATAAGAAAACCAGAAAATAACCATGTAAATAAAAAGGAACCTGGTTCTGTACGATTCACCAGGTTCCTCATTAAATCCATCCTTTCTCCTCAGCTATACTAGCCGCTTCTGTCCGATTTTTTGCATTCAGTTTTTGGATGATTTCTGAGATATAGTTTCGGACTGTGCCTTGAGATAAATAGAGTTCAAGTGTGATGTCTTTTGTTGTCTTGCCTAAAGCAGCCAGCCGCAGTATTTGTTGTTCTCTTACAGTCAGCGGATTTTCATCACGAATCATGTTGAAGGTTAATTCCGGGCTGAACATCCGTTTTCCCTTTACACACTTTCGTATGGCATCTGCCAGATCGTCGATTTCCCCATCCTTCAAAAGATATCCGTGTACGCCGGCTTTGACTGCGCGTTCAAAATATCCGGGTCGGGCAAAGGTTGTCAGAATAATGACCTTGCTTTTACAGCCTTTTTTCATTAGCTCCTCTGCAACCTCCAGCCCGCTGTAAACCGGCATTTCAATGTCCATGATGCAGACATCCGGCTCCAGCTTGAGAATGGCTTTCAGCGCCTCTTCTCCATTTAACGCTTGTCCGATGACCTTCATATCCTCTTCCAGGTCAAGCAAGGATCCCAGAGCGCCTAAAAGCATTCGCTGGTCCTCGGCAATAAATAGACGAATCATCTATTTCGTCCTCCTCCTATCATTCTGCTTTTCTAATGAGCGGAATCGTCAGTGTCAACACCGTTCCGTTTTGGGCTGAGAGAGTCAGTCCTCCGTCAATAAACATCAGCCGCTCTTCCATTCCCCGCAATCCATTCCCAAACATCTTCTCCTTCACCGCTCCTGTTCCGTCGTCCCGTATCACAACGGTCATTTTGTCGGCATATTGAGAAATGGTGACTGCACAATGGGTCGCTTTGCTGTGCTTGATGATATTTGTCACTGCCTCCCGCATACACATACTGACAATATTTTGAGTGACGGGAGAGATGTCTGAAAAATCTTCGGTCCCTTCGTATTGAAAGGTGATATTACCCGCTCTTAAAATGTGCCGAATGTTGGCTAGCTCTTCCGTCATGGTGGCCGTTCTCATATCCGCTACAAGCTCACGAACTTGTTTGAGTGCCGCACGCGAGCTTGTTTCCATTTCTTTCGCTTCAAGCTTGGTCCGTTCTGCATCTGCTGCCGCCAGCCGCTGAATCAGCTGGCTTTTTAACGTGAGGAGCGAGAGGGTATGGCCGAGTGTATCATGAAGATCGCGTGCTATCCGAACACGTTCCTCCCTTTTGGTGAGTTCCTTTATATGTTCGTTGGCTTGGTCAAGCTTTTTTTCAAGCTCTATTCTTCGAAACATGGAACGAATTCCGAAGGGAGAAATCAGCATAATGACCAGAAACGGCAGAACAGAAAACAGCTCTCTGATCGAGGCCGAATCCGCCAGAAAATGATACACGCAAGGAAATATCAGCATGAAGACAAGACCAAAGAAAGCACGGTTGAACTTCGTTTTCTCACGATAATAGCCCACAAAGTTTGCCGGGAAAAAGCCTAAATAAATATAGCTGATATGATAAAACAAACTATAAATAAAAATAATGGCCATTTGCGCGCATAACCAATACGTAAATGAAGGTCTGTCCGCACTGACAAACAATTGACGATATGTCACAACAAATAGGAGCAGCATGCCATATCCCAGCACTTGTTTGCTGCCCGATTCTCTCAATAAAGAAAGAAACGGCATAATGGTATACACCAAAAAGATATAAGGGAAAAAACCGAATTGCTTGGGGAATATGGATTTTATAAGTTTCATGTATTACACCGCTTCTTGTTTTCTTCTTATATACTTAAATAGTAGCATGAAGATCACTAAATAAGCGATTAACATCAGAACATTTTTCCAGGTTGGAAGCTCGCCCTGAACAAGAGCCCACGCTCCGCTCCCAAAATGATAAGACGGGAGCCACTGCCCTATGTTTTTCAATATGTCCGGCATGACCTCGATCGGCATCCACATGCCCCCGCTTATCGCCAGCAGCATGTAAAGCACATTACTGACCCCGGCTGCCGTTTCTACTTTTCTCATGAGACCGATTAATGTTCCTAACGCTAAGAACGGAAATGCGCCAATTAAAATCCAAAGCCCGCTCATCACCCATTCAAACAGTGACAAGTCAATGCTGTTTATGATGGCGCCTGCAAGAAAAATCACAGTAATAGATAAAAGATGAATGACACTTTGCCCGATCATCTGAGCCGCCAAATAAATATGATCCGGAAGAGGCGTGATGCGGATAAAAACTGACCAGCCTTGTGCCCGTTCTTGTACCAAACGGATTCCAAGCGTCATCATAGACGAGCCCATTACGCTGAAGGTTGTCATAGACATTAAGTAATGGGCATTCCAGGCGCCTTTGTCAGCGACATTGGTATTCACTACGTTTGTAAAGAGATAGTAAAAGGCAATCGGCATAACAAGCGACCAAAACACAAAATATTTATTCCTGAGCACCCTTTTCATTTCAGCTATGCACTGTTTCCGCAGCATGTTCATCTCACATCGCCTCCCTGTTCCCGTCAGCAAGCTGTCGAAATGCCTCATCAAGTGTTCCTTGTTCGATTCGAATATCACGTGCATTGATGTGTTCTTGAAAGATGAGCGCCAACACTTTATCAGTATTTGACGTTTGAATGCTGATTCGCTGATGCTTTTGCGTCACTCGTTCTACTTCCGGATGCCGATAAAGCTTTTCCAATGATTCATCCGATGGAACCTTAAAAGAGACAGACTGTTTCTGAATCCTTGCCCTGATTTGTTTCGGCGTTTCGTCTGCGGCAAGCCGTCCTTCAGCAAAAAACAAAATGCGCTGTGCGGCATCATCTGCTTCCTGTAAATAATGGGTTGAAAAAATAATGGTCTTTCCTTGATCCGCCAAGCTATTCACTGTCTTCCAAAACTGGTGTCTGGATGTCGTGTCCATTCCGACAGTCGGTTCATCAAATACTAGTAACTCCGGATTGCCGGCAAGTGCCAAAGCAAAGCTCAGACGGCGTTTTTGTCCGCCGGATAATTTCTCTGCCGGTGTTTTCAAATCTTCTTTTGTGAGTGCTGTCAGCGAAACAAGCTCTTTCATGGATAATGGATGGGGATAATAACTGCGGATAAGCTCGAGGGTTTCACAGACCTTTAATCCCGGCATAACACTCACCTCCTGCAGCATGGTGCCGATTTTTTGACGCACCTGTTTTTCATCAGGCTGACGGTTAAATAATTTGATTTCACCCTCACTTGGCTTCAGCAATCCCAGCATCATAGAGATCGCTGTTGTCTTCCCTGCGCCATTCGGGCCGAGGATGGCGACAATCTCTCCTTTTCCTATGCTGAATTGAATGTTCTTCACTGCTGTTTTTTGCTGAAAATATTTTGTGACATTTCTTACTGACACAACCTCATTCATCACATGAGCACCTCCTGATTGCTTACATCAATTGTAAAATACCGGAACAGATGATTTTTAGTAAAGGGTGTCATGAATATGAGATGACAAATGTCATTTGTCTCAATCAGATGATATGACCGCCTTATATTATTTCCGGCACCCAGGCCATCCTCACGCTACATCTTCCCATCAATCCTGCTCTCCATGCCGCATGTCCTCTATCTGCAAGACTCCTATTTACTTTCATAGAAAGCCCGCAATTCACACCCCGAAGTGGTATGATATACATAGTAATCTTCATGTCGTTTTGGCTGAAAGGAGCAGACTATGAATCAATCAATTTTGACTAGGAATCATGTGAAGGTGAGGGGGAACGGCACAACACCAATTGTATTTGCACCTGGATTCGGGTGTGATCAAAGTGTGTGGGATGCCGTAGTTCCTGCCTTTGAAGACGAATATCAGCTGATTTTATTTGATTACGTGGGTGCGGGGAATTCTGATTTGCGGGCATATGATATGAATCGTTACAGCACACTTGACGGCTATGCACAAGATGTTATCGATGTTTGCGAAGCCTTAGATCTGTCAAAAATTGTGTTTGTGGGGCATTCTGTCGGGGCTGTCATTGGCATGCTTGCATCATTACGCCGTCCTGAGCTTTTTTCACAACTGATTATGGTGGGGCCTTCTCCTTGCTATTTAAATGATCCGCCTGAGTATTACGGAGGTTTTGAGGAAGAGCAGCTCCTTGGGTTAATCGAGATGATGGAGAAAAATTACATTGGCTGGGCAACCGTTTTTGCGGCGACCGTAGTGAATCAGCCGGATCGTCCAGAAATTAAGGAAGAGCTGGAAAGCCGTTTTTGTTCTACTGATCCTATCATCGCACGGCAATTCGCGAAGGCGGCGTTTTTTTCAGATCACCGAAAAGATCTTCCAAAGGTGACCGTGCCTTCGCTTATCCTGCAATGTTCGAATGATGTCATTGCACCGTCAGCAGTAGGTGAGTATATGCAAAAGCAGCTCCCTTACAGCACACTCATACAGATGAAAGCCAACGGGCACTGCCCGCATATGAGCCATCCCGAAGAGACAGTACAACTGATCAGGGATTATTTGAATGCATACGTGATTTAGGAACGAAAGGGATAGAGGTGACCCTCTGAATGGATCAACAATTGAATTATGCACCATGCGGTTTCCTTACTTTATCTGAAGAGGGTACAATTTTAGCTGTCAATCACACCTTGCTTAAGATTCTTGATTATGAACCGGAACAGGTGATCGGCCAGCATATCAATGCTCTTTTAACCATTCCTGCAAAGCTTTTTTATCAGCTTTATTTTGTTCCGCTTTTGCAGCTGGAGCAACACATTGAAGAAATGTACATCTCCCTGGAAACAAACAATGGGGAAGAAATCCCGGTCCTAGTAAACGCTGTTCAGAGAACGGATCAGGAAGCTGCTGTAACAGAATGCGTTGTCATTCCGATGCGGAAGCGAAATGAATATGAAAATGAACTGCTGATTGCCAGAAACGAGGTCGAGGAAGCACTGCTCGCCAAACAGAAAGCAAATGCGGAGTTAGAAAATGCTTTGCAGACGCTGAAGGAGAAACAAGAAGAGCTTCTCGCGATCAATAAGGAAAATCAGCAATTCAGATCGAATACAAAAAGAGAGCTTGAACTCGCCAGAAAGATTCAAGAAAATTCATTGACCGAACCGATGATGACGGATCATATCCAAATTGAATCGTATTATAAAGCATCCAGTGACTTATCAGGCGACTTATATGGATTTTATCAAATCGATGAGCACCGCTACGGCTTGATCATCCTTGATGTAATGGGACACGGCATTTCTTCTGCATTAGTTACGATGTCCCTCCATCCTTTGTTCCAGCGATTAATGACGCAGGGGCTCAGTCCCGACAAAGTCATGAAAGAGTTAGACTACCATCTTCACAGTTTGTTTCAAAATGATGAGGAGGCAAGGCATTATTGCACCGCTATTTGTCTTATCATTGATACAGACCGGCAAAGAATTGAATATGTCAACGCGGGCCATCCGCCCGCATTATGGCAGGATGCCAAGGGAACCCAAACAACGCTGGACGCAACCGCTCCGCCAATCGGGATGTTTGAGGAAGCGGTGTTTCAGTCAAACACCCTTCACTATACACACGGCGGAAGGCTGCTTCTGTATACAGACGGTGTGATGGACCCGACGGCTTCATGTTATTTAGTCCGTTTATTAAAGGATCATCCTGTTTTACCTATAACTGAACTGAAAAACAAAATCCTCTCATCTCTTCAAGCTGAGCCTAAAAATGATGATGAGTGTTTTATTTTAATAGATGTAAAATAAAAGAATCCATGAGAGATAACAATGCATTGTTACGCCTCATGGATTTTCATTTTTTCAGTGATTTTTCGGGATATGGCCTGTTTCCGCGTATTTGAATACCTGTAAGGACGGCAGCGGGTGTCCGTTGAAATCAAACAAAGCTTGATTATCCACTGCACTTCCCCCGTACCACTTACCTGCGTCTTCAGGATCGTATTCGGCTGCATAGCTGGCGGCCCAGCCGGAACCGTATGTTTCCCATATCGTTTTATTTCTCTCCAATTGCGTCTTCGGGCCGACAGGAATCCATGCAGGCTCCCAATAAAAAACGCCCAGTCCGGCTGTTCCTGTTTTTGCCACTGCGTCCATCACATCTCTCACGGCATTTGCCTGGCCTTGCACTGAAATCGGGTATGGCAGCGTCTGACTGCTTTTAGGCGCTGTGTTTTCATGTCCGTCTCCGTCCTCAGCCGTATAGGTGTATGACGTTTCCGCCACCATGACTTTTTTGCCGTACGTATCCGCAACAGCTTTCAGTACGGAGGACAAATTGTGTAACGTACCGTGCCAGAATGGATAATACGAGCTGGCAAATACATCATAATCGACTTTGTTTTTGTTGAGGGTTTCAGCAATATATGAATATCGTCCTGGCGTTTCTGGGTTGGTGAAATGCAGCGCGACCAATATGTCTCGATTTGTTTCCCTGACTGCCCGGCTACCTTCATTGAATAATTGACTCATCTTCTTCCAATCCGTTTCACCGGCAATTGCTCCTGTTGTTTCGTTTCCGACCTGTACCATACCGATATCAATGCCTTCCCTGACCATGGCCTGCAGACTTTGTTTTGTAAATGCATAGAGCTTTGCTTTCTTTGCTTCGAAGCTTAAGTTCACCCAAGCTTTTGGCACCTTCTGTTTTGCAGGATCAGCCCAGAAATCGGAATAATGAAAGTCTGCCAGCAGCTTCATCCCGTTCACGGTTGCCCTTTTTCCAATTTGGATGGCTTTTTGAACATCATTATTGCCTCCTCCATAACCATTGCCATGAGCGTTATACGGGTCATTCCAGATGCGGACGCGGACATAGTTGACGCCTGCTTGCTTTAAGGTTGTAAAGATGTCCTGACGTTTCCCGCTTGCATTGTAAAAGGTCACACCGCTGTTCTCTAAAGCAATTATGCTCGACACGTCAACTCCTTTGATAAAGTCCTTGTTCATGCCCGCTACCTTTTTAACAAATAAGTCATCCGCACGAAGCTCCGATACATATTTCTTCCCCTCTGCCGCAGCATATCCAGTCGAACTTCCGATCCCGCTCCAGACGATGACAGCGGCTAACAGCATGATGATTCTGCTTTTCATATTTCCACCCTCTCACGTAAGCGATTTCAAAAAAGAACCCGCCCATATCGAGCGGAGGCACACCTAATGTGAGTTCACGACAATTCTCACTTCATATTTTTCCAAGGTCAGGTCTCCTGAAAGCATTTCACCAGTAACGATATCCTTCACACGCTTATCAAACGAAACCAGCTGCTGTTGTTCCGTAAAATTCATGATGAAAATATAATCATTGTGCTGATCCTGTCTCGCCTGTACGGAGACGCCTTTTCCATGCTTAACCGGAAAAACCGGAGATAAAGACAGTTCTTTTATCAAACTTAAATAAAAATCCCGGTGAAATTGATCCTCTAAACGCGCGCCGATAAAATACCCTTTTCCTTGTTCATATTGATGGCTTGTAACCGCGGGGGTATGCGCATAAAAGTCATCCTGATACACACCCTCTGCCGTTGCGGCTTTCAATTCGATCACCGTTGCATAATCTTTCATTTCATACGTTTGATTGCGATAGCTGACAGCATTTCGATCTTTCGGATACAGCGTATCTGTTTCGAGCGTCTCAATTCCAAATATCGTTTGCAAGTCTGGATGCCAACCGCCTGTGTACGTTAAATCATGCTCATTGACGATTCCGCTGATATACGTCATCACCAAGGTGCCCCCGTTAGCCGTAAACTTCTTTAATCGCGAAATGGTTTCTTCACTGATTACATACAGCATGGGGACGATCAGCAGCTTATACGCTGAAAAATCATGTTCTTTTGTAATCACGTCGACCGGGATATCCTGTTCCCAGAAAGTGCGGTAATGCTGCTGCAGTGTTTGCGGATAACGCTTTGTCGCTTTTGCAAACCCCTGAGCGTCCTGAAGCGCCCAGTCATTTTCCCAATCATACAAAATAGCAGCTTCCGACGGCCTCTTCGTTCCAACGACATCAGCAAGCTGTTCCAATGTCTCCCCGACTTTTGCCACTTCTTGAAAGACACGGTTCTTTGGGCTGTTGTCATGATCCACAATCGCCCCATGCAGTTTTTCCGACGATCCCCGTGATTTTCGAAATTGGAAATAGAGTATGCTGTCTGATCCGTGGGCAATCATTTGCATAGATGAAAGCAGGTTCATGCCGGGGCGCTTTGCTTTATTGACGTTATGCCAATTGACAGCGCTGGGCGTACACTCCATAAGTAAAAAGGGCTGCTGCTTCAGGCTTCGGTAAAGATCATTGATAAAGCCGACCTTCATCGCCAAATCTGCTGTGCTTTCCCAATCATTGTGCCACACAGGATAAGCGTCCCAGCTGATGACATCCACATGCTTTGCAAATTTGCTGTAGTCCAGGCCTTGATACGGAATCAAATCCGGTGTGTCAGCCATAAAGTTCGTTGTGATAGGAATATCAGGCGTCAGTTCTTTCAGCGGAATGATTTCATTTTCATAAAACGAAATGGTTTGATCCGTGACGAACCGGCGCCAGTCTAAGTTCAGTCCATGCAAGCCATTTTCTCCAATCGGGGAAGGGCTTTCAATTTGTGACCAGTCATTAAATGTATGACTCCAAAACGGTGTCCACCACGCGTTATTCAATGCCTTGAGACTATTGTCATATTTCATTCTCAGCCACTCTCTGAAAGCGTTCTGGCATAGGTCACAGTGGCATTCTCCTCCATATTCATTGGAAATATGCCACATCAAAAGCGCCGGATGACCGCCGTATCTTTCTGCTAATAAACGGTTGATGTGCCGCGTTTTTTCACGATAGACCTTGGACGTCAGACAGTGGTTGTGCCGTCCGCCGTGCAGCTGTTTCACCCTGGAGGCATTGACCCGCAGCACTTCAGGATAGGTTTGCGACAGCCAGGCAGGACGCGCTCCGCTCGGCGTTGCTAAAATGACACGGCCGCCGATGCTGTGAATACGGTCAAAAACATCATCAAGCCATTCAAATTGATATACACCTTCCTCCGGCTCAAGCGCACTCCATGCAAAAATGCCGACAGAAAACGTATTGGTATGGGAAAGCTTCATCAGCTTTATATCATCGGCTAAAATATCCGGCCGATCCAGCCATTGATCAGGATTGTAGTCTCCTCCGTGGAGCATAAACTTCGCTTTTGTAACGTGCGTTTTTTCAAGCTTTGACATGATTTTTCCCCCTTATTCTCTTATCCTTTCGTTCCGCCTGCGGTTAATCCGGACACAAAGTTCTTTTGCAGCATGATAAAGATGACGGCAACCGGTATACTGATGAGCAAGGCACCCGCCGCAAATGTCGTATAACTTGCTCCCATGACATCATTGACTAAATTGAATAAGCCTACGGGCAATGTATATGATTCCGGTGTTCTCAATATCGTTGATGACAAAACAAAATCTCCGAGCGGACCGGTAAAGCCATTCATCGCAACCACTGCCGCCATCGGTTTTGATAAAGGCAGGATGATCTGCAAAAAGATCCTCGTGCTGCTTGCTCCGTCAATTTTTGCACTTTCGTCTAAATCAATCGGAATGGAATCCATATATCCTTTCATCAAGTACGAATTCATCGGGATCAGGCCGCCGATATAAAGCAGGATCAACAGCCAATGGCTATTGACCATTCCTAATATTTGAGCCAGCACAAACAGGGCAATCAAAGCAGAAAACTGAGGGATCATTTGCAGCAATAAAAAGAGTGTTAGTGCGTATTTTCTTCCTTTAAACCGAAAGCGGGAAAATGCATAAGCCGTAAACGTCACACAGATCAGTGAGCCAGCCATCGTAAACAGGCTGATTTTTATCGAGTTGATATACCACTGCACATATTGAAGGCTTTCTTTGCCCGCAAATAATTCTTTGTAGTGGTCAAATGTCGGATTCTTCGGAATGAGGGATGTACTGATTAAACTGTTGCCGGGATTAAAGCTGGCGCCTGCCGTCCAAAGGAGAGGATACACAATGATGACCGCCATGCAGGCTAAAAACAAGTAAGAGAATAGGAGCCGCACAAATTTTCTGACCTTCATATCTGCCAGCATGTCTTATGCCTCCTCTTTAAAAGACTTCGTCTGTCTGAATTGCCACAATGCAATGGCAATCACAAACACAGACAATAAAATGGTTAAAGCAGCCGCAAGGGAATATTGGCTCGACTGCATCGTCAATTTATAAATCCACGATACAAGGATATCTGTTCCGCCGGCTGTTGATCCGGCTACAGCCGGACCGCCACCATTGAAAAGATAAATAATATTAAAGTTATTAAAATTAAATGTGAACTGTGTAATGATAATCGGAGCCATCGCAATGAACACCATCGGGAGCGTGATGTATCTCAGCTTTGAGAAGATGGAAGCGCCATCAATTGTCGCCGCTTCATAAAGATCTTCAGGAATCGATTGCAAAACACCTGTTGAAACAAGGAAGATATACGGAAAGCCAAGCCAGCCCTGCATGAGGATCAGCGCCAGCCTCGACCAATTCGCATCTGTAATCCACGGAAGCGGATCAATGCCAAAGAAAGCCAAGATGTCTTGATTCATTGCGCCGAAACTATCGTTAAACAAACCGGCAAAAATTAAAATCGTGACAAATCCGGGAACAGCCCATGGCAAAATCAAAATGGTCCGGAAAAACCGTTTAAACCGGATGTCTTTCTGATTCACAATGATCGCCAGACATATCCCCAGACTGACTTGCAGAGTGGAAGCACAAAGTGTCCACACCACTGTCCAAGCCAGCACATCAAAAAAGGTCGAGCGCCAAATATCAACAGTGAAAATATCAGTGAATGTTTGAAAACCAACCCAATCTACTAATTTAGCAGGAGGGGAATGATATAAATCATAGTTTGTAAAAGCTAAGGCAAAGCTGAATAAGATGGGAAAGATCACTGCGAAAATTAAAATAAACAGAGATGGTCCGCTGACGACATATGGATAGCCTTGAGCAATAATATTTTGATATTGTTCTTTGAGAGAGCTCATAGGCTTCTTTTCATCTCGCCGTTTTCCGCTTTGATAAGCGTCTCGCAAATTCACATAATATACCGCGAGTCCAAAGCATGTCACAATGACAGCGATAATGCCTTCCGCCAGCAAAAACACCGAGTTATCCCGCGGCACTTCTGTTCCCAGCGTAAAAATTCCCCAAAGCCCCATATTCAGCAAATCTCCAAATACCGCAAAAAACGATGCGCCCAATAGGAGAAACAAGAGGCCTTTTATCCATTGTTTGTTGTAGAATTGCCCAAGGCCCGGAATGATTGACAGTAACAAAGCGACTTTACGATGCTGCACCGTTTTCACCTCTCTTACAATACAAATCTTCTTTTCTCTTTATTTTCCGCTATGCTTTGCCTTCATCTGCCCTTTGGCCGTTTCAGCAGCCTGATCTAAGGCTTTTTTTGGGTTCGCTTTTCCTGTTGCAATCGTTTGTAATGCTGAATCCGCCGGGGTCCATATTTCGTTCATTTCCGGTATATTCGGCGTCTGCTCTGAGTAGCGGGATTGCTCGGTGACCGCCCGTGCCGCTTCGCTTTTCATGATCGCCTTGTCACTCGCTAAAGATTGAACGGCCGGAACTTCTTTCGTTTGTTCATATCGTTTTTTAGAATTCTTTTCATTAGCCAGAAAAACGGCTAACTCTTGGGCCAGCTCTGCATGTTTTGAAAATGCGCTGACATTGTAGCTTTTGACGCCGATAAACGAGCTCATGTTTTTGCCGTTTTCCAGCTTAGGAAGCTTTGTGATGCCATAATCAATTCCCGCTTTTGAAAAGGCTTCTACATTCCACGGGCCTGAGATTATCGCGGCAGCCTTTCCTTCTGTAAACAGCGATTCGAGTACATTGATTCCCTGCTCTCCGACAATGCCGGCCGGGAATAAGCCGTCTTGATAAAACTTCTGAATCAGCTCAGCACCTTTGACAGCGCCTTCATTATTGATTCCAAGATCAGACGGGTCATCGTTTCCGTCTTTATCCTTTCCAAAGATATATCCGCCGTACCCGCCCATGACACTTTGCGCGTAATAAATTTGATCAAATAAGGCTAAAAATCCAAAGTTGCTGCCATCAGCCGTTTTTTTAGAGTAGTCGTACCACTCTTCCAGCGTTTGCGGCAATTCGTCCTCTGAGATGAGATCTTTGTTATAAAAAAGCACTGTTGTTTCGACGGCTTTAGGCAGGCCATAAAGCTTCTGATCCACCATTTGAGACTGAATGGATGCGTCTGTGTAGAGCGATCGAACATCCTTTTCGACGTTTAATTCTTTGATTAATCCCTCTGTGACAGCCGTTCCGATCTGGTCACCGGGCATCGTCAACACGTCAGGCCCTGTGCCGGCCGGGCCGTCCATACGCAAATCTTCAATCTGCTGGGCATAAGGTTTTTCAACAACCTTGACCTTTACATCATGCTCTTTTTCAAATTCGGCAACGGCGTCTTTAATGCCGATGCTTTTTTCTTTATCCTCCCACACGACAAGCTCCGAGCCCTTTGAACTTGTTTTTTCGCTGCTGCTTTCCTGCGGTCCGCAGGCGGCTAAAGATAAACTGACAGCCACGCAGAGCATGACACCGGTGTGCTTTTTTACCATTTTCATCAATTGTCACCCTTTCGCTCTTAATGAAAGCGCTTTAAAAATAATATAGCACGGCTGAGAAAATGTGTAAACAAACTATTTACTCACATCGGTAAATTTTTTTACTCAACAAAAAAATGACTTAGACTCCTAAGCCATTTTGAAATATGATTTAATTTAGGCTCTTTCTAACGATTAATTCAGCCCCCATATATAACGTTTTAACCGTTTTCCGTTTTTCCAGCACTCGCTCAAGCAATAATTCCACAGCGTTTTTGCATAGTTCCTTGATATCAATATGAAAGGTCGTCAGCGGCGGGGAGACGTACTTGGCAAAGCTGATGTTATTGATGCTCACGACGCTCACTCTGTTTGGTATCGCGATGCCTTTTTCATTCAGGGCTTGCAGACAGCCGACCGCGATCGGGTCTGCCGCGATAAAAAAGGCGGTCGGAAGCTGATCGCCCAATGCTTCAATCGCTTTAGTCATCAGGCGGTAGCCATTTTCGACGGAGAAGCCGCGGTGGCATAAAATATAGCGCTCGTCCAGCATCCCTTTTTCCTGCATATAGGATCGGAACGTTTTTTCACGAATATCCATTTCATCCTGATTCGTGTTCGGATTTTTGTACGTGCCGCCAATAAATCCGATATTCTTATGCCCTTTTTCAAGCAGGATGTTTACCGTTTTCTTCGTCATTTGTGCTAAGTCCGGCCTGACCGAATCAAAATGGTCAGGATCAGGGGAAGAGTCAATAAAAACACCGTTCTCCGTCAGATTTCTGAGAAACGCTAATTCTTTATCAGAAAAGGTGCCCACGGCAATAAAACCTTCTGTATGAGCTGGAATGCATTCAATACCGTCCGTTATTTTATAGGTCGTCATGTCGACATTGAAGGTTTTCGCCAAATTCTCTACTTCTAATCTCATTGTTTTGAAATAGACATCTTCCAGCTCCTCTTGATCTGTCAGCCAATATAAAAAAGCGATGTGTTTCACCAGCGGCCT
Organism: Bacillus sp. LBG-1-113; assembly: GCF_020708615.1. Classification (NCBI taxonomy): domain Bacteria; kingdom Bacillati; phylum Bacillota; class Bacilli; order Caryophanales; family Bacillaceae; genus Bacillus; species Bacillus sp. LBG-1-113. The sequence continues at coordinate 67,299 of NZ_JAJFDG010000006.1, forward strand.
TACAGTTTTCTTGCGATAATTAAGTTTCTCAGCGGCTTCATAGATCTTTTCACGCGTCTCGTCCGGTACAGAAAGGCTCTCATCGTTATTTAAAACGCGGGAAACGGTTGAAATCGAAAATCCCGCGGCTTGTGCGATATCTTTAATTGTCGCCATTATATCTGCCTCCATTTTTAAGCATGCCAGTGGCCATTTTAGTAAAACATTTTACTTCCTTTTTCTTAAATGTCAAGCAGTGTAAGCTGCACAAAGTAAATAAGACTGAACCATTGCAGCTCAGTCTTGATTGTTTGTATGCACGAGCAGCATTGCCCGGGAAATGAGTCGGTTATTGGACGTTTTCCTCAAAATATCCCGAAAGGACATCTTCCACATTCGTCAAGTGTGCCAGCATCGCTTCTTCCGCCTTTGCTCCGTCCTGGGCAGCCACGGCATTATAAATCCGTTCATGCTCCTCGTAAAGCCGCTTCACCGAGGTCTTCTTGGAAAACAGCCAGATTTTCCGCGTTTCTCTCATGGTTTCCAGAAGCAATGATGATACGTGATTCATCAAATGTTTGAGCAGATCGTTTTGTGAAGCGTCAGCAAGTGCCAAATGAAAAGCGAAGTCTGCTTTTTCACCGAGCTCCCCGTCTGTTTCAATCTCACTCATTTCCTTTAACGCCGCATAAATGCTTTGGAGATCCTCTTCTGTACGTTTTTCGGCAGCTAATGAAGCCACGCCGATTTCAAGCAGTTTTCTGACCTCGAGCAGCTGTTTGACATCTTCTTTTTTCATTAAAAGTGCGGCTGACAGAGGCTGAGAAATTTGATCGGGTTCAAACTCCTTCAGGTAAGTGCCTTCGCCCTGTTTCATTTCAACAAGCCCCATCGCTTTTAATGCGGAAAGCGCTTCGCGCACCGCTGAACGGCTGACTTGAAAGCTTTCGGAAAGCGCCTGAACGGAGTCTAATTTATCCCCTGGCTTCAGTTGGCCGTTTTTAATCATTTCTAATAATGCATCTGCTACTTCTTCATATATCTTCTTTGTTTTAATCTGTTTATATTTCAATGCAATTCACCCCGCAACTTGTAGGTCTGGCTGTTTACGATCTATTATACTCCCTTTTGAGCGCCGCCAAAAGATTTAGACAATTTCGTTAAAAAGTCTTGTACTTTGATTTTTTTCAAAATATAATGCTAGGTAACTGGTCTTATTATCCAGTCATCAGATGATCATATCATCTTTAGAAACCGCTTACAAAAAGCCGGTTATGTTTGAAGGAGGGGTTTGGGATGCAATGGACACAGGCCTATACGCCTATAGGGGGAAATTTGCTTTTATCTGCGCTTGCCGCACTTGTACCGATTATTTTCTTTTTTTGGGCACTCGCCATTAAACGAATGAAGGGGTATACCGCGGGATTGTCCACCTTGGGAATCGCGCTGCTGATTGCGGTATTGGTTTACGGAATGCCGGCGGAAAAAGCGCTGATGTCCGCTACACAAGGAGCCGTATACGGCATTCTGCCGATCGGCTGGATCATTGTGACGTCTGTTTTTTTGTATAAAATCACCGTGAAAACGGGACAGTTTGATATCATTCGCAGCTCTGTTCTCTCGATTACCGACGACCGACGGCTTCAGGCGCTGCTGATCGCTTTCTCATTCGGGGCTTTTTTAGAAGGGGCGGCGGGCTTTGGGGCGCCGGTCGCGATTTCAGCCGCGTTGCTTGTCGGCCTCGGTTTTAACCCTCTTTATGCGGCGGGAATCTGTTTGATTGCCAATACGGCACCAGTAGCCTTCGGGGCGATTGGGATTCCGATTACAGCCGTTGAAGGGCCTACCGGAATTCCGGCGATGGAGATTTCTCAGATGGTTGGGCGGCAGCTGCCGTTTTTATCTGTATTTATTCCTCTGTATTTAATTATCATTATGAGCGGGTTCAAGAAAGCCTTTGAGGTGTGGCCGGCGATTCTCGTTTCCGGTGTTTCCTTTGCCGCTGTTCAGTATCTCAGCTCCAACTTTCTGGGGCCAGAGCTGCCGGATGTTTTGTCGGCGCTAGTGTCGATGGCTGCGCTAGCTGTGTTTTTAAAATGGTGGAAGCCGAAGAAGACATTCCGGTTTGCGGGGGAGCAGGAATCGGCAGCCGCGATTGAAACGGCAAAACTGCACCCTGATGCACCGGCTTACACCGGCGGGCAGATTTTTAAGGCCTGGTCGCCGTTTCTGCTGCTGACGGTGATGATTTCTGTTTGGGGCATTCCTTCGGTCAAATCCGCGCTGACAGGACATTACGAAGGCACAGCCGTTCTCTTGAAGTGGCTGAATGTGATTGGAGAAAAGCTGACTTTTGCTCCTGGGGTGCCTTTTTTGAACAATCAGATCGTCAATGCTGACGGCATTCCGATTGAAGCGGTGTATAAGCTTGAGGTCCTCGGTTCGGCAGGCACCGCAATTTTAATTGCCGCATTGCTGTCAAAATTCATCACGTCGATTTCGTGGAAAGACTGGGGAGCTGTTTTTAGCGAAACACTGCAGGAATTGAAATTTCCGATTTTGACGATCGCCTCGGTCGTTGGTTTTGCATATGTCACCAACTCCTCGGGGATGAGCACGACGCTCGGCATGACGCTTGCGCTGACAGGCTCGATGTTTACCTTCTTTTCGCCGGTTCTCGGCTGGCTCGGCGTCTTTATTACCGGCTCGGATACGTCAGCTAACCTGCTGTTTGGCAACCTGCAGAAAGTAACGGCCTTATCGGTCGGAATGGACCCTGTTCTATCAGTCGCGGCCAATTCATCAGGCGGCGTCACCGGCAAAATGATTTCTCCGCAATCGATCGCGGTCGCGTGTGCGGCAGTCGGGCTCGCCGGGAAGGAGTCGGATCTTTTCCGCTTTACAATTAAGCACAGCTTATTTTTGCTGCTGCTCGTCTGTATCATCACCTTTTTGCAGCACCAGTTCTTCAGCTGGATGATTCCGTAAAAAAATCCTCCTTACAGGGAGGATTTTATTTGTACCGTTTTCTGGCTGCCGATGACGGAATGTTCAATTGATCGCGGTATTTCGCCACTGTGCGTCTGGAGATTTGGATGCGGTGCTGTTCATATAACAGGTCGGCAAGCTTTTGATCTGAGAGGGGTTTTGTTTTATCCTCTTGCTGAATCAATGCTTCAAGATGCGTTTTAACCGCATAGTTGGATGTATCGCCATCCCCAGAGGCCTCCGCTTTTCCTGAGAAGAACATCTTCATCTCAAACAATCCGTAAGGCGTTTGTATCGTTTTCCCTTTAATGGCCCGGCTGATGGTTGATTCATGCAGGCTTAGACAATCCGCTACCTCTCTTAGTGTCAGCGGCTTCATGGCGCTCCGGCCTTTCAGGAAAAAATCTTTTTGACGCGCGGTCAGCTCATTTACAATTCTGGTGATCGTCTGCTTCCGCTGCCTCAGCGCGCGGCACAGCCAGCGCCACTCCTGATATTTCGAAGACAAATAGGAAACCGTATCCTGACAGGCGCCCGACGATAGAAGCGGCCTGTACTGCGGATGCAGCTCAATCTCCGGGAACGAGCGGCTGTTCAGTTCCGCTGTAATGTGGCCGTTTTTAACGGTGATGAAAATGTCGGGTTCAATATACATATCATGCTCCGGACTGGCAAACAGAAGGCCGGGTCTTGGGTGAAGCGCAGCAATTTTATCAGAAATGTCCTGAATCGTGTGAAGCGGCATTCCAGTTTCTTTTGAAAGCGCTTTCCAGTTTTTTTGCGCAAATACATCAAAGTGTTCTGAAACAAGCAGTTCTGCCTGTTCATTTCTGCTCGGGAGACGCTGTAATTGCAGCAAGATGCACTCTTGAAGAGATCTTGCGCCGATGCCCGCTGGTTCAAGAGACTGAAGTTTTCTCAGAACCGCTTCCGCTTCCTCTGCCGAAACGGACAGGCGCCGGGCTGCTTCCTCCACATCTTCCTCCAGATATCCGTTTGAATCTAGCGAATGTATCAGATAATTAAAAATCTTTTTTTCAGTGTTTGACAGATTCATATCCAGCGATTGCTGTTTGAGGACATCCTGCAGTGTTTTTTGCGGATTGCTTAATTGAAGGCCCGCCTCCTGCCTGCTGATCCTGTTTTTGTTTGTTTTATGGTAAGATAGTGGCGGTGTGTCTGTTTCCTTTCGTTCAATAAGAGGGTTTTCCAGTGAGAGCTCATCAATGTATTCGGCCAGTTCCGCCGAATGATAGCTAAGCAGCGTGATGGCCTGCCTGAGCTCCTGTGTCAGTTGAGGCTTTAGTACTTGTACTTGCTGAAGTTTCATATCCATCTTGCTCACTCCCCTTTCTTCATTGTACATGATTGGGATGACACCGTATACATTTATGAAAAAGGAGCTGCCAAAGAAATGTCTGAACTTTTTTCTGTACCGTATTTTATTGAAAACTTAAAGCAGCATATTGAAATGAACCCGTCTGAGGATAAGATCCACGCAATGAACAGCTACTACCGTTCTGTGGTCTCAACACTGGTGCAGGATCAGCTGACAAAAAACTCAGTTGTCCTGAAGCGGATTCAGCATTTAGATGAAGCCTACAACAAGGTAAAACGCGGAGAATCAAAATAAACCTTCCGCTCACATATGAGCAGGAAGGTTTTCCTTCTTTGAGGCGTCCCGAATGATTTGAGTGTTTGGCACTCCCTCCATCCAAGTATGATAGTAATTGGCGTTTTTTCCGTAGGAATTATCAATGACCGTATTTTCTTTTTGAAGAAGTGAAGACAAAATGTGGCCGTGCAGCCTTGACGTTTCCACCGATTTGTAACGGCTGAAAAAACGAATGGCTTTATTGATGATGTAATCTGAATATTTTCTCCATATAAATGCGATTGGCAGAGGATTGCCCGCTTTTTTGTTCAGGACGTTCAGCGTTTGGAGAAAAGCGATTGTCCGGCGGTCTGAAGCTGATAGCACGGTGCGCCAGTCATAGCTTTCCGCTTGCGCATGTCTTTGAAGCTCATCATTTGCTTCATGATCTGTTCTGATAAATCTCAACTTTTGACCGGTCGGCTGCTGTGTCGGAATGATGGGAAACAGCTGGTGGGCCATATCAGGCAAGAGCTTGATATGATTGTTTTGAAAGTACGCCTGTGCCGTGGCATAGGAGGCTTTTTCCCTTGTGATAATATGCAGATTTGAATGGGCAGAGAAAATGTCAGCTGTCCGTTTTAAGTTATCTTCATTCTGATAATAAATCGATTGCGGCAGGATGACGATTTTGTGGTCCGGATAGGTTTGAACAATTTTCTCTCTAAATCCTTGATAGTACGGATATAAATCCCCGAAGTTGCCGCCTCCCTGACAGACAATGATCAGATTCGGATCAAGCTTTCGTCCGATTGGAAAATTGTCTGGGTTCCAGCGTTTTCTGACCCGAATGTCATTTTCTTTAAAGAAGGCTTCCGTTCCTTTCATAATAAACAAATCCCCCACATTTCCGTATAGAGGATAGTCGGCGTAAATGATTTCGGATTGCTTCGGTATCATATCGAGCAGCCCGGCCAGTTTTTTCTTCAGGCTGATCATTGAATGCTTGCTGTCCATCTCTTCACCTCTGTTGTTTGGAATAAGTGTAACAACACATCGATTACTCGGTCTTGATCTTCTTCGGTCATATTTGTTCCGGATGGGAGGCAGATCCCTCGCCTGAATAAGGTGTCGCACACACTTTCAGAATCTGTATGGGAATAAAATGCTGATGACGCAAACAGCGGCTGGGTATGCAGCGGCTTCCAAAGCGGTCTCGCTTCAATCTGTTCTTCAGCAAGATGCTGAACCACGTCATATGGAGTCAGCCCGTTATCGAGCGTAAGTGCAGTAAGCCAGCGGTTGGACACGCCTTCCGAGTATTCCGGCATAAAGCAAACGCCATCTATGCTGCCAAGCGCTTTTTCGTACCTCGCAAAAATCTCCCGTCTTTTCTCCACCCGCTCATCCAGCACCTCAAGCTGGGCAATACCGACTCCTGCAAGAATATTGCTCAATCTGTAGTTGTGCCCGATTTCACTGTGCTGATAATGAACAGCGGGATCGCGGGCCTGTGAAGCGAGAAATCTTGCTTTTTCAATGGCGGCTTCATTGTCTGACACAAGCATCCCGCCTCCTGAAGTCGTGATGATTTTATTTCCGTTAAAGGAATAAATGCCGAAACGGCCGAATGTCCCGCTCTGCTTCCCTTTATAGACCGAACCGAGGGATTCAGCCGCATCCTCAATGACCGGCACTCCGTATGAATCGCACAGGCTTACAATGTCATCCATTTTCGCGCTTTGTCCGTACAGGTTGACGGAAATGACCGCTTTCGGCGGATTTCCATTTCGTTTCGCTTCCTCCAGTGCTCTTTCTAGGGCTTTTGGAGACATATTCCACGTATCTGGCTCAGAATCGATAAAGACAGGCACCGCTTTTTCATATAAAATCGGGTTTGCCGTTGCCACAAATGTAAAAGACGGACAAAACACGGTATCTCCCGCTTTGACATCCAGCAAACGTAGCGCCAAATGAATTGCGGCGGTGCCTGAGCTGACCGCAGCCGCCCCTTTGGCGCCGACTCGTTCAGCCAATTTTTCTTCAAAAGTATTCACAAGCGGCCCAAGCGGCGCAATCCAGTTTGAGTGAAAGGCTTCTGAAATATAGTGCTGCTCCCTGCCGCTCATATGAGGAGCTGATAAGTAGATTTTTTTATGCATGTAATCATCCTTTGCTTTAGGTTTGAATAGAAGAAATCACGCGCGCCGGGGTGCCTACAGCCGTTACGCCGTCAGGGATGGAGCGGATCACCGCAGAGCCTGCGCCGACGATGCTCCAGGAGCCGATTGTGATCTGCGGAATGACGGAGGCCCCGGTGCCCACATGAGCCCCTTCTTGAACCGCAATACCTCCAGAAAGCGTTGCGCGCGGAGAAAGATGGACGAAGTCGCCGATCTGATTGTCGTGCTCTGCGATCGCGCCCGTATTGATGATACAGTGGGCGCCGATCCGAACATCCGCCTGAATAATCGCACCGGCCATAATAACCGTTCCTTCCCCGATGACAGCCGATTTGCTGATGATGGCTGACGGGTGGATTAATGTGATGAAATCTTCTTTATATAATCCCAGCCGCTCTGCCAGCTGTTTTCTGACCCTGTTGTTTCCAATTGCAATCACAAACATGACGTCAGGGATCAGCCTGCGCACTTCAGAAATGGCTTCCGAGGGGCCTGTGTACAGCTCACTCCCGGCAACAAATGTGCTGAATTTATCGTCCAGCACCGCAGCTAAGCGCGTGTCTGAACGGGCGCTTATGAGTTCTCTGATCACCTTTCCGTGACCGCCGTCTCCCACAATGGCCACGTTTCTCATGAAGACACATCTCCGCTTCCTGTGAAGCGTTCTGCCGTCACATGATTGGTTTGCTGAATGCCTTCTGAAACAAGAACTTTGCGTACCGTCAGACATAAAATTTTTAAATCGAGCAAGAATGAACGGTTGTCAACGTACCAAACATCCAGTTCAAATTTCTTTTCCCAGGAAATCGCGTTTCTGCCGTTGACCTGCGCCCAGCCTGTAATCCCGGGCTTCACCTCGTGGCGCCGTGCCTGCTGTTTTGTGTAAAGCGGCAGATAATCCATCAGCAGCGGCCGAGGGCCGACGAGGCTGAGGTCTCCCTTCACTACATTCAGCAGCTGCGGCAGCTCATCAATGCTCAGCTTTCTGATCAGCCTGCCTGTTTTCGTAAGCCGGACTGCATCCGGCAGCAGGTTTCCCTCACTGTCCCGTTCATCCGTCATCGTTCTGAATTTATAGAGGGTGAACGGCTTCCCCCCCAGGCCGGGCCGTACTTGTTTAAAAAAGACAGGCGATCCTATTTTCAGCCTGACAATGGCGATGGTGAAGAGAATGATGACACTCGTGCAGCACAATAAAAGAATAGCGGCCGTCAGATCAAAAAGACGTTTCAGGATCAAATATTTACAGCTCCTTTCGTTTTTCTAAACCGTTTCAGCACCATCTGTCGTTCTTCTTTCGTACAAACAAGCATAAAAGCGAAAACCGCGTAGCAGCAGCTGACAGCGGTACCTGCAGCAATCAGTGATGTCCAGCTTTCAATGGTGATACATAACTGGATGGCCTCACAAACCGCCCATGCAAACAAAGCGGCAAAGACCGGACCGAACATGCCTGTAAAAAACACATGTTTTTTGTAACCGGTAATGCGTGAGACATAAAGCGGCGTAAAGATAACATTTTTCAGCACAAGCGATATTGCCCCGGCAAGCGTAATGCCGTAAAGCCCAAGATGAGCCGGCCCGCTTAATGTGACCGCCAGCACAACATTCACTGCGCCTAACAGCAGAGTGACGAGCGCCGGTGTTTTTTGTTGATTAAAGGCGGTCCATATATAAAACAGCGGCATAAAGGCAAGGCTGACCGCCAAATATCCGGCGTGAATATATAATAGCGGCGCTACAGAGGAAAAAGACGGTCCAAGCCAGATCGTCAGAAAAGGCCCGGCCAACCCCCCCAATAATGCAGCCGGAAGCGCAAGCAAAAGCCCGTTCAGTCTCACTGCCTGATTGGCGTACTTGACCAAGCCGTCCATATCGCCTTTTGAATAATAAGAAGTAATGACAGGCGCAAATAGAGATGCTACTGTTCCTGCCAAACTGCGCAGCAGCAGCGGAAACTGGATAATCGCCGCATATTTTCCCGCTTCAGACGCACCCAGCACCAAGTTGGCGGTTAATAGGTCGATCTGCAAAAAAAGCAGCACGCCGATCTGATTGACTGAGTTCCAGGTTCCTGCCTGAAACAGTTCCTTGCTTACGCGAAATGACAAGTCTTTCAGCTTAAATGAAAACCATGGAATCAGTTTTCTGAAAAAGTGGAAAGACAGGATAGACGCTATGACGGCACCGGCTAAAGCGGCAAGCTGAATCTGCCAGATTTTTGGCGTGAAGCAGGCAAACAGCGCCAGCACACACAGCACGCGGATGAGCATTTGCACCGCCTGAATTGAACTGGTGATATACAGTTTGTTGGCATAAAACGGCGCCGCTCCAAACCCCGCCATCAAAAAAGTTAAAAGAAACAGCAGACTTCCAATCAAAATCGACAGCCGAACATCAGCCAAAAGCTCCTGTGGGACGTTCATGACGCGGTCAATAAAAAAAGCCGCACTCATAAGAGGCAGCAGAAGCAGCAATGAAATCAAAACAGACGCAGCCAAATAATTGCTGATATACGCATTTGCTTTTTCCTGCTCTCCCCTGTGGGCTGCGACAGAAAAAAAACGCACAACCACGGAGCTGAGCGCCACCGTGATAATGGAAAAATAATTAATCACATTTTGTGTTAAATTCACAAAGCCGAAAGCCTCCACACCAAGCGTTTTGACAATAAAAGGCGTCATCCAGACAGACAGGAATACGGACAAAAGAAAAGCTGTGAGATTGGCGCTGAAGTTTATGGTGAATTTCATGCCTGCTTTGCACTGCCTTTCATGGTTCCGCAAGTCTCAAAAAACAGCTTGATGAGAAAGACCAGCCGCCATTTGCACAGCGCTAAGACCAATCGCTCGCCTCTGCCTAATTTCTCATGCTGGAACGGTGTGTGTCTGACAGCCTGCCGCACCATGTCATAGGATAAAATCTGTCTGATCTGTTTTTTAATGTCTTTCGGCGGCTGCGGTGAGGCACAGGCGTTTGCCAGAAGCATCGGAAGCTGGTGCTTGCAAATATACACATCCAAATCTTCTTTGCACACAGCCGATAAGCCGCGCTGATTGTAAAATGCGATTTTGGCCTGATATTGTTTTTGGATATTTTCATCCATCGCAGGTTTATAAGGAATTTCCGTCAGGCTGTTCGGATTTTCACGGTATATGTACAAACCTTCATCCAGCATTTTTACCCGCTCTGCTTCATAAAAAGCAGATAAATTAAAGGGCGAGTCTTCAGCAAAACGGATATCTTCATCAAACCACAGGCTCGCCCTTTCCAAAAGCTCACGGCGATACACATACCGCCATACATACCAGATAAATCTCGTTTCGTGGGCTTGTTGGAGCTGCTCAGCTATATCCGCTTTAGTCAGCACACGGCCTGTTTCGAGCTGCGGCGGCACGTATACCCGCCTGTCTTCGGACTGTTTATAAAATCCGCAGCCAGCAATATCGAGCCGGTGCTGCTCTGCTTCGTCTGCAAGCCTTTGAAACATGGCGGGAGAGACATAATCGTCTCCGTCTACAAACCCGATATACGTACCCCGCGCCGCTTTGATTCCCGCGTTTCGAGCCGAACTCAAGCCGCCATTTTTTTTATGAATGACTTGAACTCTTGTATCCCGTTTCGCGTATGCCTCTGCCATCTCACCAGATCGATCGGGTGTTCCATCATTAACCAGGATAACTTCTATATCAGAAAGCGTTTGGGTCAGCAGCGAATCGATGCAATCTTCAATAAAAGGTTCAACGTTATACATCGGGACAATAATGCTGACGTGCGGTGTCATCGTGCTTCACCGCTGATTTTATCGCGCAGCCCTTTAAAATACATGTCCCGCGGAAAGCCGGCACGGTTTGTTTCTTTTGTCAGCAACTCTTTCACTGCGGCTGTCACACGTTCCGGCTCCGGCTGTTCAATCAGCTTCATCATTGGAACCTCTTTCAGCCATTGGTAGCCTTCCATGACTTTGTGATCAAAAGAACGAATCACGACACATGGCGTTCCTGTCAATGCACAAAAAATCATGCCGTGCAGCCTGTCAGTGACAACGGCTTCAGCACTCTGCAGCTTAGACCAAAGCGCTTCCAGCTCCTGTTCCCGTGTATCGCGGCTGACCCGGCGCCCGACCGTTGTCGTAAAAGCTTTGATCTCGCCAAATTCATCAAAAAGAGCGGTCTTCACACGGTTTCTCTGTTCCTCCTGAAGCACGCTTTCCTGATCCTCGCGCAAACATATATACACCCCTTCGCGTTCCGCAGAGGCATTGCTTCTATCTAAATACAGCACCATATCGGGCTGCTTCAGGATCTTTTTTTCTTTAAAATGCCGCTTCATAAATTGGTACGTAGTTTCATCACGCGCCATTAGCAATAAATCGGGGTGCGTGTTATAAATTTTCTGCGCCCGTTCCAGCTCTTTTCGTCCCTTTTTCGTATCAGAAAAATGAACGGTTGCCGGAAGCTGGACGATTTGGTAATCATGAAACGTTTTAATGATAAAGCGGCGCGTCCACTCTTCATACCGGTATAAATCCCCCATATTTCCGCCGCCGATGATAAAGACCATATCCTCCGGGTGGCGGGAGCGGATCAGCGCTTTTGCTGATTTGTATATGTCCTTCATATCAACCTCAACGATTTCAAAATCGGAGTATTCCTGCTCAAGAAACGCTTTGCTGGCATAAGCAATGGCATGATCCCCCAAATTATCATGGGAAGGCAGCAGAGTCAGTATAATTTTCTTCTTATGTGCGGCAGCCTTTACCGGCTGATCGGCCGCACCCAGCAAAAATTGGGACGGGTACTTAACCTTTAACAGCAGCCATTCTGCAAGATTGATTTTCAATGAATGTAACGACATCTCTTCACCCTCTGATTTTCATTTTGTACTCGATCACTCGCTGATACACGGCGGACGCCATGGCAACGAACGGAATCATTCTGTATTTCGCCATCAGCAGCAGGCATGACCGTTTTGCGTCAAAAGGCGCTGTCCCCGTTTTCGACAGGCTGCCTTGAAACACCGGATCAGCGCAAATCACGCCGACCGTTTTGAGCCTTTCCAAAAGGCGCCGGCTGCCGCTTGTTTTCCATTCGTTCAGCAGACAGATGGTGCTATGGAGAACGATAAAGAAATCAAGCTCCTTACGGTACTCCTCCAGCTTGTTGTTCTCCTGTAAAAACGCTGCGTTCGCCTGATACAGCGCCAGTCCTGATTCAAACAGTTTTTTCTGATAACCCTGCACAATGGAGGAAAGATGAATTCGGTAATGGTAGAGAGGCGCTTCTACATAGGAAACCGAGCGGGCGAAAAAATGTGCCCTGAAGCTGAAAAACTGATCCTCGACATGCTCCAGCTCACCTCTGAGCGGGAACGAAAGCCGGTGTGCGTCAATCATGCTTCTTCGGTACAGTTTATTCCACGAAAATCCCCGGACCTTCCCTTCGAATAACGCCTTGATATAGGACTCCTTGGGCTGATCCCGATAGGTTTCTGCAATGTCTGAGACAACGGTTTTTTCAGTGTCCTCAAACTCTGCGGCGTAGTTGCAAATCACCAGATCGGTTTCCTCTGATGCTGCCTGAACCATTTGCAAGCAATAATCAGGCTCGATCCAATCGTCTGAATCTATAAATGCCACAAATTCTCCGCGGGCCGCCTCGATCCCTTTGTTCCGAACAGCACCGAGCCCTTGGTTTTCCTGGTGAATGACTCTGAATCGTTTATCCTTTTGCGCATATTCTTCCGCGATGTCCGGGCTGCCGTCTGCCGAACCGTCATTGACGATGATAATTTCAATATTGTCCAATGTCTGGTTCTTTAACGACTCAAGACAGTTTCTGATATAGGTTTCTGTATTATAAACAGCGACTAACAGACTAATCGCAGGTGTTTCCATAATGACCGGCTCCTCTTGCATAAATTACCGGGAAAAAATCGTTCTGTACGGCAGAACAGATGAATCAACCGGCATAAGCAAATAACTGTATAAAAAATAACAAACCACAATGGCGATATAGATCAACGCATTCGATTTCTCATCAAATATTCTGACAAAATAAGGGACTAAGATCATTTGATACAGCCCGAAGTAAATATTAAATCTGGCAAAGATCACGTCCTTTGTGGCCAAGAGACCGAATAAAAACCCGAGAAGGCACAAATTAACAACAATATCGATTTGCGGCCACAGCTTTCGGAGACGCTCTCTGTAACAAAAAGCCAGAAACAGCGGCAGGACCAAAACAGCGATTTTGACTACATTCATTCCGTTTGTATTGGTCATCAGCCACTTTTCATAATGGCTGTATGAGCTGTTTTCAAGCACAACGACAAATACCGAAATAAATTTCTGGTATAAAAAGGTCATGCCGAGAAATAAAGCTGAGAGACCGAATATTGCCGGTGACCAGGCTTTTCTTCTGACAATAAAATAGACCGGAATCATCACCAGCGCCGAGGAGTGAAAGAGCGAACTGACCAGCACAATCAGAAAGTAACGCTTCCAGTTTCCATTGATGATATAGCGAATCGCCCAAAACAAAGCGGCTGCCACCATGTATTGTCTGATTCCGTTAAAGGATGCGTAATAATGAAAGGTTCCTAAAAATAAAAAGACGCTCAGCTCAAACGGTCTGCCGTAGTCTGCCAGCGTCTTGATAATAAAGATATAGGTCACGGCCGCTACAGTGACATACATGATTTGCGGGTCCTTCGTGATGAAATTCATCAGCCATAACAGCGCGGTAAAGCCCGGATCTGTTGCCGTTTTCGCTGTGCCAAAACCGAATATCTGCCAAATATTTTGATAGTCTCCTGCCATTTGATACAGCAGCGTATACGTCTGAAAATCTGTACCGACCCTGTAACGCAGCCCTGAAACAAGCACAAGTGAGGCGAGCGGAACCCAAATGAGAAGCTTGTTCGGTCGATAGCCCGTAGCAAGTGACCCATCACGGCCGCCGCACATTTTAGCAAACCAAGACCAAATATATACAATTCCCATATTGACGACATACACAATCATTTTTTATTGTCCTTTTTCAGTGCTAATCTGATATAAATTCATCAATGCACCTACATTTTGCTGCGCATCATAGCCGAGTTTTGCAAGGGTGCTTTTAACGAGCTCCCGCTTCGGCCTGCCTGCGGCGGCCGCTCTTACAATCGTTTCAGCCCAAATGTCCATCGGCTTAGAGAGACTCACCCTTTTCACAAGTCCGAGCCCCGTATCGACTTTTTCTGTGATCGTGTCTGAAATAATACACGGAAGACCTGAAGCCTGCGCTTCCACAAGCACAACAGGCAAGCCTTCGTACAATGATGGCATGACAAATACATCAAAGGTGCGCATGAGCTCATGAATGTGTTCTTCAGTTCCTAAAAAGAGAACATCGGAAAGCAGATTCAGCCGCCGCGCTTCCTCCTCCATCTGCTCCCGCAGCGGTCCGTCTCCTGCGAGAACCATCTGAAAGCGAACTCCCCGTTTTTTCAGGTGAACGGCGAGCTTCAGCAAAAACGCGTGATTTTTCACTTCATGAAATCGGGCCACATGACCAATGATCAGCCGGTCAGACGCTATGCCGCGTGCTTTTTTTTCGTCATCGGGCGCCTTGCCGGCTGGAGAAAACAGATCAAGGTCTATTCCGTTCGGCAGCAGATGAACCCGCTTCCGCTCCATATTGGATCGCCCGAATAAAAACCGTCCCGCATCCTCTCCGCAAGCGCACAATTCAGTCGCATATGACAAAATGAGGCGTCTGAACACCATCAGCTGCAGGCGGTCCTTCCAATTGAAGGCGGTCTTCCACGAGGTGTTATGGGAATGGCATACTCTGACCTGCACTCCAGCTAGCCTTGCCGCAAGCGCGATAAAGCCGGTTTGAAAATCTGTGTGCGCATGAACCGCGCTGAACGGCCCGTTTTCTTTTATTGTGTTTCTTACATTCTTCACAAATGTGAGGGGATTGCTTTGTCCGATACTCGGGACATAAAAAAGCCGCCCGCCTAGCGATAAAATTTCTTCATCATAAGCGCACGGATCATTTCGATAGGTTAAAAAATCAAATTGCACCTTGCTTCTATCCATTTTCCGATATAAATTCATGACCATGGTTTCCGCGCCGCCCCTGTTCATGCCGCTGAGAACATGGAGCACGCGCTGTTGGCTGTTATTCATGCTTCACAAGCCCTTCCTTCTGATTCATCACTCTTTTTTTATGGTAACGATTCATCACAGCAGGAGGCATAAACGCGCGAATGAGCGGTTTTGCGATATATATGTAAGCGGAAAAAGGAAGCTTCAGGCGTCTGCAAGCCTGGTATACAAGAATGGCGTTGTCGATTGAGTAGGTAAAAGACCGCCTCTTGAATGCGTCGCTGTCTTCCCTTACTTTATACAGCGCTTCTTGGAGGTTATAGCCTCGAAAGCCCTCTTCAAAAAAGCGGAGCCACAAATCGATATCCTCCATTCGCCTTGTCCGCCGCACCGAACGATAGCCTTTCAGCGTCTGGTAAGCGCTGGCTCTCATCATGATTGTCCCATGGCAAAACGGCGTCCCTTTCGCCATAATGGCCGGATCCGGAACAGAAGGCAGCATCCGTGTGCCCCTTACACCAAATTCATCAAACACAAGCATGCCGGTGCCGACCACCTGGTAGTGCCGATGCTTCTCTAAAAAGGCAACCTGCTTCTCCAGACGGCGCGGAAAGGACAGATCATCTCCGTCCTGGCGGGCGATATACTCGCCTGTCGCATAAGAAAGACAGTGATTTAATGAAGCGGCAAGCCGCTTGTTTTTTTGATTGTGAATGAGCTTGATGCGGTCGCTGTAATGAGCGGCATACTGCTTCGCAATACGGAGCGTGCCGTCTGTTGACGCATCATCGCACATGATCAGCTCCCAATTTTTATAGGATTGGCTGAGAATGGATTCAATGCTTTCCGCCAAAGTGGATTCACAATTATAAATGCCCATAATGACAGAAACTTTCGGTCCTGAATTCATACGCTTTTCTCCTTTTTATCCATGTACACGGAATAAATATCTGCCATTTCTTCTACCGTTCGCGCTTCAGAAAAGCGCAAGGCTGTTTGGCGGCCTTCCTGTCCAAGTGTTCTGCGCAGTTCCGGCTCAAGGTAGAGCTGTTCAATCCGGTCAGCAAAAGCAGCGCTGTCGCCCATTTTGATGAGGAAACCGTTTTTTCCGTCACGGATGATTTCCCGGTGTCCGCGGTTATCAGTGGCAATTGCCGGCTTTTCCGCCGCCATGCCCTCAAGCACATTCATGCCGAGGCCTTCTCTGATGCTGGATGCGACAGAAACATCCGCAAGCTGGATCAGCTCGTGAATATCGCGGCAAAAGCCGTAAAAGCAAACATTGCGGGAAGCTCCTAGCTTTTCAGCTAAGTCCCGATACGTTTGTTCCATCGCTCCTTCTCCGGCAAAAACAAGACGGAGCTCCGGTATCTTATCTTTCAGCAGTGCTGCAGCTTCAATTAACAGCTTCTGATTTTTATTGAGGTTCAATTCAGCCGGATAGATCAATATAAAGTCGTCTTTTTGGAAGCCGTGCTTTTCTCTCAGCCTATGCTGCTCTTCAAGGCTGACTGGCCTGAACCTGTCTGTATTAACGCCGATGCCGTGAATTTTTTCTGTCATCCCGCCCGGTCTTTGAAGCCCTTTCGCTCGCGTGTAATCTTCTTCATTTATGGTGATCAGGCAGTCTGTATAGGCAGAAAGCCATTTTTCAACCGGATAATAAAGGACCCAATTTTTCATCGGCGCTCCGCTGCAAAAATGAAATCCGTGTGCGGTGTAGAGCACCTTTGTTCCATTCCGTCTCGCATGCCTTGACGCAAGCCGTGCGAGAACGCCGCCGACCGGCGTATGGCAATGGACGATGTCGTACTCGTTGGTCTCGATCACTTTCTTCAGCTGTCTGTAAACGGCAAGGTTCTGAGGATGGAAGGGTGACCTTCGGATCGGAATGGAGAATTTCTCATCGACATACGGCAGCCGCGTCTGCCCGCTCGCAGCAACATGAACCTCCCAGCCCAATTGTTTAAACCATTTAAAGTAAGGAAGATGAAAGGCTTTAAAATGATAATCGACAGTGGCACAAAATAATATTTTTTTCGTCATCTTCACTCCCCCTAACGAATGCCGGCAGCCGTCATTTCGTTTGATGTGTCTATTGCCGCAAACAGCCGCTCTCTGAGCTCGGCTTCCGGCAGCTGATTGAAATCTTCTATAAAACGCATCAGCAATGGCCAGTCGCCGTCCACCGCTTTGCCGATATGGATTTTCGGAAAAACTTGTTCGGCATGAACTTCATTTTTGTTCAGCAGCTCCTCATACATTTTTTCACCCGGGCGAATACCTGTGAACTCAATCGGAATCTGCTCCGTCGTGTAGCCAGATAAATGAATGAGGTTTTTGGCGAGATCGACAATCTTCACGGGCTCTCCCATATCAAGAACAAAAATCTGCCGGCCTTTCGCCAGCGCTCCAGCTTGGATGACAAGCCGTGACGCTTCGGGAATGGTCATAAAATAGCGGGTCATCGCCGGATGTGTCACTGTAACGGGACCGCCTTTTTCAATCTGTTTCTTAAAAATCGGAATGACGCTGCCCCGGCTGCCAAGAACATTGCCAAAGCGAACCGCAACGAATTTCGTTCTGCTGAATTTCCCCAGATTCATAATAATCATTTCGGCAAATCGTTTCGTTGCTCCCATTACATTGGCCGGGTTCACCGCTTTATCCGATGAAATGAGCACAAACGTCTCTGTCCCGCACATATCTGCCGCTTCCGCCACGTTTTTTGTTCCGATGATGTTGTTTTTGACTGCCTCTTCAGGGTTGTGTTCCATTAAAGGCACGTGCTTATGGGCAGCCGCGTGATAGACGACGTGCGGTTCGTATTTTTTCATTAAGGTAAACATTTTGTCACGGTCTTGCACATCCGCAATTTCCGTGTGGAATACGATGTGTTTTCCGAATCGTCCATTCAGTTCAGAATAAATAGAATGAATGCTGTTTTCCCCATGGCCGAGAAGAACGATTTCCTTAGGCTGGAACGCACTGATCTGCCGGCAGATTTCCGAGCCGATTGAACCGCCCGCTCCGGTGACGAGAACTGTTTTTCCTTTGATGCGGTTTGAAATTTCGCTTGTGTCGAGGGTTACCGGCTTTCTGCCCAGCAGATCCTCGGCCTTTACATCTCTGATTTGACCGGCAGTGCGCGTTCCAAGCAGCATTTCATCAAAATGAGGCATGATTTTGATGTTCACTCCGGTTCGCACGCATTCTTTGTACAGCGCCTGCAGTTCATGGGTACGGAGAGAAGGAATCGCAATAATGATATAGTTAATTTTGAGCTTTTGTACCGCAGGCATGATACTTTCTTTTCCGCCGATGACGGGCAGCCCCATCATTTCCAGCTTATGTTTCGTTTGATCGTCATCAATAAAAGCGACAGGTGTAATGTCGGGGTCATCTTTTTGCAGCAGCTGCCTGACCATCAGGGTTCCGCCTGATCCCGCTCCGATAATCAATGCGCGGGCCGATGTGCTGCGTTTTTTTCTGATGCTTTCTTTTAAGATTCTCGATAAAACGCGGGTTCCCCCAATGAACAGAAGCTGAAGCACCCAGCACGCTGTTAACAGCCGGAAAAACATCGTATGATACACAGCGTACTGTATGATGCCGGTCACAGCGGCTGAAATCGTAATGACCTTAAGCAGAGCAATCAGTTCGCCGAGTCCGGTGTATGTCCAGACCTGCTTATACTGATGGAACAGGATAGCACATACATGATAGCTGAGGAGCAAGCTGACTGCGGTAAGCAATAATGCTCCGGAGTCATAAAATTGATAAGAATCTTTTAAAAATTGATATCCTGCAATAACTGAATTTAAAACGAGATAAGTATCCAGCGCGATAATCATTGACAGTCTTCTCCGGTAACTCAACCTTTTCCCCCCTAATACTTTTATCGGTTTAGCTGCGGCGGTTTTCGTCTTCTAAAAAATCGACAGCAGCTAAACCGATAACATTTCCTATGTATATCAAATAAGTGGGCATTTAACCCGTCCTCACGCCCCGCCAGCGACGACGAGCATCTAAGGCAGCCTGTTCAAGCTGCCCACAGCGGAGCCGAGTGCCTCCATTGATACAGGTAAGGAGACATCACCTAAAAGCACAAATTAATAGGAATAGTGTTCTGATTTTTTCATTTTCTTTTTATTTAAAAGAGCACCTAGCAGCTTTGCATTGGATTGCTCCAGTGCGTCCTTCGCTTTCAGGACGGTATCGGTTTTTGTTTTTCCGCTTAAGACAACGAGCACGCTTCCATCTGTCTGGTTCGCTAAAATTTGAGCGTCCGCGACAGCTAAGAGCGGAGGAGAATCAAAGATCACCAGACTGAATTGGTCATAGATATCTGATATCAAATCTCCCATTGCTTTCGAGGATAACAGTTCAGCCGGATTCGGCGGCGTCGGTCCGCTTGTCAGCACATATAAGTTATCGATCGGTGTCTTTTGCACCGTTTCACTGAGAGAAGCATTGCCGACCAGCACATTTGTCAGCCCGGTCAAATTTTCAACCTGAAACGTCTGGTTAATTGTCGGTTTTCTTAAATCGGCATCCACCAGCAGCACTTTCTTTTCCTGCTGCTGCGCAAAGACTGCCGCAAGATTCGCTGCACTTAACGATTTTCCTTCACCAGGCACAGAGGAGGTGACGAGAATGGACCGCAAGTTGGTCTGTACGGATGAAAACTCAATGTTTGTCCGAATGGTGCGATATTGTTCCGCAACAATTGATTTATGATGTAAAACGGATATTTGAGCCAAACCTCGCCTTGCTTTCTTTTTTCTAAAGACCACTCACTTCACTCCTCGAAATGTTTTATCCAACCCTGCGATTCCGTTTCTTTTTGACATCAGGGACAGAGCCCAAGCAGGGCAATCCGGTTTTCTCGCTGAGCTGCCGTGCGCTTTTGCACGTATCATCGAGAAAATGCAGAAAAAATGCCAGTGTAATGCCGCCCATCACGGCCGCTCCAAAAGCCATGACCATATTTCTCATCCGGGACGGCTTAATCATTGGGCTTTCAGAAGCCTTCGCCTCTGAAAGAATATGTACGCCTTGCACATTCATTCTTTCATCTACTTCTTTTTCAAACTTGTTCACTAACGTGTTTGCAATCTTAGCCGCTCTCTCCGGATTGTGATCCTGAACGGCAACGGTGATGATTTCCGATTCATTTTCACTGCTGGTCACCACTTTTCCTTTCAGCGAGGAAGCCGATTCAGAAAGATGCAACTCCGCCTTGACCTCTTCCATCAAGGCCGTGCTTTTGATAATCGATTGAAACGTGCTGCTGTACTGAAGATTTCTCTGGATGTCACTGAGATTCGAGTTTTCTTCACCGTCTGATTCATGAATCAGCACTTGAGTCGACGCCTGATAAGTCGGTGAAATGACCTTAAATTGGACAAAACCTGTAATAAAGGTGACGCCTATTGTGATGAGCAGAATCAGCACGAATCTATGTCTGACAATTGCGTATAACTCTTTAAAACTCATATTCTCATTCATATATTCATAGCCTTCAGCCTTCTCACGGCTGGCTTCCCGCGCCCCTTTCTGTTAATGATTGGATTATAAAAGAAAACTTTATTATTTAAAAATTGCAAAATAAGCCAATAAGTTCTCTTTAGAGAACAAAATCATGATTTTCCTCTAATTTACTGCACTTCCCTTATTATTTTAAATTTTATAAAGAACGAATAATTCCTTATAATGAACGAAATAACGACAGGAATAGAGGAGAATTTCATATTATGATTGGAAGAATTATCCGTTTGTACCGCAAAAGAAAAGGCTATTCTATTAATCAGCTGGCTATTGAGTCAGGCGTTTCTAAATCTTATTTAAGCAAGATTGAAAGAGGCGTTCATACGAATCCATCCGTTCAATTTTTGAAAAAAGTATCAGCAACCCTGGATGTCGAATTAACAGAATTATTTGACGCCGAAACGATGATGTATCAAAAAATCAGCGGCGGAGAGGAAGAATGGCGTGTGCATCTTGTACAAGCTGTTCAAGCCGGAATGGAAAAGGAAGAATTGTTCACTTTTACGAACAAGCTAAAGAAAGGGGAGCCTGAAACCGCCTCCTACCGAAACCGAAAGCTGACAGAATCGAATATAGAAGAGTGGAAAGCGCTGATGGCGGAAGCGAGAGAAATCGGCCTGACGGTTCAGGAAGTCAAATCCTTTTTAAAAACGATGGGAAAATGAATATCGTAGAAGGGCTGAGGTTCGCATCATCAGGACAAATCTGTTTATAATGGGGGAAAAAGGGAGAGAATGCTATGTCTGAATCAATGGTCAAAACGCAATACGGCACAGTGAAAGGCATTTCAAAAAACGGTGTCCACATATGGAAAGGCATCCCTTACGCAAAGCCGCCCGTCGGACAATTGCGGTTTAAAGCACCTGAGCCGCCGGCGACCTGGGAAGGCGTACTGGACGCAACTGCGTACGGCCCGGTTTGCCCGCAGCCGCCTGATTTACTATCATATTCATACCCTGAACTCCCCCGCCAGTCTGAGGACTGCCTGTATGTAAATGTATTTGCACCTGACACTCCGGGCAAAAATCGTCCTGTCATGGTGTGGATTCATGGCGGCACATTTTATCTCGGCGCGGGCAGTGAGCCTTTATACGACGGATCAAACCTGGCGGCTCATGGGGATGTCATTGTCGTCACACTGAACTATCGGCTGGGGCCATTCGGCTTTTTGCATTTGTCTTCCATTGATGAAGCGTATTCCAACAACCTTGGACTGCTTGACCAAACCGCGGCTCTGAAATGGGTCAAGGACAATATCTCTGCGTTTGGCGGCGATCCGGAAAATGTAACGGTGTTTGGAGAATCAGCGGGCGGTATGAGCATTGCCGCGCTGCTAGCCATGCCTGCTGCAAAAGGCCTGTTCCAGAAAGCAATCTTAGAAAGCGGCTCTTCCCGAACCATGACAGAAGAAAAAGCGGCAAGCACCGCGCATGCTTTTTTACGAATCCTTGGAATTGACGGTCACCAATTGGACAGGCTGCATACTGTGTCTGCTGAAGATTTGCTTAAAGCCGCCGACCAGCTGCGAAAAACCGAAAATGAAAATATCTTTCAGCTGTTATTCCAGCCTGCACTTGATCCGAAAACACTGCCTGCTGAGCCGGAGAAAGCCATCGCTGAAGGGGCTGCTGACGGCATTCCGCTGTTAATCGGAACAAATCGTGATGAAGGGTATTTATTTTTCACGCCGGATTCAGAAGTTCACTCTCAGGAAACAATTGATGAAGCGCTTGAGTATCTATTGGGTCAGCCGCTGGCAAAGAAAGCAGCCGATCTGTATCCGCGCTCTCTGGAAAGCCAAATTCATATCATGACGGATTTGCTGTTTTGGCGCCCGTCCGTCGCCTGCGCTTCCGCCCAATCCCGTTACGCACCTGTTTGGATGTACCGATTCGATTGGCACCCGGACAAGCCGCCGTACAATAAAGCGGTTCACGCACTGGAACTGCCGTTTGTGTTCGGCAATCTAAACGGACTGAAACGAATGGTACAAGCAGACATTACGGATGAAGTCAAACAGCTTTCACACACGATACAATCAGCGTGGCTTGCCTTCGCAAAAACAGGAAGTCCAAGCTGCGAAGATATACAATGGCCGGCTTATACTGAAGACAAACGAGAAACCTTGATTTTGGATTCCGAACTTTCTATTGAGCACGATCCTGATGGTGAGAAGCGGAAAAAACTATTACACTCGTAAGGAGAATCACATGGGAAAAACAGGCTGCATGGGTGCCGTCATCGTTGTGGCAGCATGTATCTTCATTTTATCAGCAGTCGTTTATTTACAAGACACCGTTTATTACCAGCCCATCCGCTGGATTGGGATTCTACTGTTTTTCGCGGGAATTGTGATGTGCCCACATACTCAGCAAAAAGAAAACCCGGTAAAGAGAAGTAATCCTCTCTTTACCGGGTTTTTGTTTTCTTACAATTTCCCTGCGCGAATATCGTCTGTCATTCCTTCATAAGGAGCTTTAGAAATGACTTCCTCATTATCGGCGCCCTCATTTTTCAGAAATGTAATGTCAGCAAATTCGGGCACTACGTATTTTGGATAGGTTTCGTATTTTTCGCGTGATTCTTTCATCAGGTCAATGTGGTCATTTTGGTAGCAGACCGTAATTTCAGGATGTTCATGCACCCATTTCGGGAAGAAAATAATGCCGTGCATGCGTTTTTCATTCGGCATAAAGTTTAATGAAACATCTGTGCCTGTCGGCTCTGTCCAAGACACTTTATATACGCCCTCTGTCAGTTTGACAATGTTCACTTCCTGATCCCGAACCCAGCGTCCGGCCACCATTCCGCTATGAATTCTATAATCAATTGTATGGTCATTTTTAATATAAATCTCGTATTCCCAACCGTTTTCGTAAGTATAAATCATGTGGCTTCCGATAAAGTTTTCCATATTTCACACTCTCCTTAGTCTTTTACTCTACTTCATAAATGTCTAATCGAACGTAATCAGGGGTTCTTTCTGCGGAACCGATAAACAAGCGGTCATGCAGCCATTGATAGGTTTCACTGCCTGTCTCAAATGTCGGCACCGTGCGGAAATAAACATGCTCGGTGTCAATCACTTCCCCGGCCGCTGCTCGTGTTCGGAACGGCTCGCTGACTTGCCGTATTCCATTGTTTTCAAGGTAAATCAGCTCATGATCTGCTGTTTCTATGACATATCTGGCAGATAAATCTGTTCTGCCGTCAGCGCGAATGATTTGCGAATCAGCTCCGCCAGGCAAAATACGTCCTTCCACTTCTCCGGTTACTGTTCCCGATCGAATCGGAATCCATCGTCTCAGCCCTAAACCTGTCTCACCAATGGTGATTGGAGGATCAACCTTAATGTCTAGGGAGACGAATTTCTTTAAAACTGGCTTCTTCATAAGCACCACCTGATCTTCAGAAGAAACCATGTAACTATTTACATGTTTACTTTAACACCATTGCATGAGGCTGTCAAACGATAAGAACACAAAAAAACAAGAGCCGATTACATACAGCCCTTGTTGAATAGTTCATTTTGATAGGTAAGATACGTGCTGACCGTGCTTTTTGCGAGGCAATCAGAGGAATCGATAATCGGAATATCACCGTGAACATGATCTAACACTGTGTTTAAATCTGTGCAAGCCGAAATGATGAGATCCGCTCTTTTACTGATTTCCAAATATAGCTCCCGCCATATGTCCTGAGTTTTCTGAACATGATTCGGCTGTTTGATCGCGGCGATGAGCTGATTGACTTCCCGCTGCCAATGTGTCTCATGAATAAACTCATATCCCCCCGCCTTCAAACCTTTTTGATAAAGACAGGATTGTATGGTTGAGTCCGTTCCTAAAACAGCCACTTTTTGCGCTGAATCCGGGAGCGCCTTCATCGTTTCCTCAATGATATGTAACAAAGGAATCGACA
The DNA here is from genome assembly GCF_020708615.1 of Bacillus sp. LBG-1-113. Classification (NCBI taxonomy): domain Bacteria; kingdom Bacillati; phylum Bacillota; class Bacilli; order Caryophanales; family Bacillaceae; genus Bacillus; species Bacillus sp. LBG-1-113. The sequence goes on from NZ_JAJFDG010000006.1 coordinate 91,609, forward strand.
ATGCTTGCTGGATGTCTTCAAAATAGACATGCGCCGTATTACAAGGAAGAGAAATAAAGTCCGCACCGGTCTTCTCCAGCTTGACGGCCCCATCGATAATCGCTTTTTTCATTTCATTATGATCGATAGGGCGATCGACATAAAAAGGGGTCGGACAGGAATAAATCATCATTTGCGGGTAATCGATATCATGTGAAGCGCCATATAGCTTCTGACAGTAATCAATGACCTTATCTAAAAATGGAGAGGTCGATTTCGGGCCCATTCCAGCTAATATCCCAATCATCAAATTCATTCCTTTCTAATTCGTCCGGACCGCTTCTCCCTCTGTTCCGTCCTGATAAACGATAAAACTTTTCGCAGTATCATCCCCTAACATAAATTCAACTTCAACAGGCAATGATTGCAGAAAGAAACGGGTTTCCGAGGAAGGAAATAATTCAAACCTCATCTGTCCGGTGATTTGCAGATAAAGCCGCTCATTCTCAGCTGTCACCGTCGCAGCGGTACCATCGTGAAAGGAGTAGCTGCCAACATAGCGGCTGTAAATCGCTGTATCAATTTCTTTTTTCTTTTTATCAGCTGGACGTTCAGGGATCTTATAAGGCTGGTCAAATAAAATATTCTCCGCTGCCTTCAGTATCGCTTGTTCATAATCAGCATCCTGTTCCATATTGCTCAAATAGATCAGCGTTTTACCATGATCTATATATCGGATCATCATCGTCGAATAGCCGGGCCACCCTCCGCTATGGCTGACAATCCGCCCTTTTTCAGGACTGTTTTGCAGCACCCAGCCAAATCCGTAGTCAACCGTTTCCCCATTGCTCAGTTGTACAGGAGAAAATGCGGCTTCCTTAGAAGCCTTGCTGATCAATTTGTCCTGATATAAAGCCTGATCAAATCGAAATAAATCGCTTGTGACAGAATTCACTGTACCGTCTCCCTGTATTCTATCCAGATACACAACATAGCTCGTTTCCTCCAGGTCATCTGGAAGAACGTACTGGCCGGAATGCACATCATACACATATCCATACGCATAGTCATCGATCTGCTCAGGACGCAGCCTCCTGTTATATACTCTCGTGTTCGCCATACCGACCGGGGTGAAAATATGCTGTTTCAAAAAATCCGCATAGCTCATGCCGGATGCCTTTTCAATCAAAACTGCCAGCAGCACATACCCCGTATTGCTGTACAGCCAGCCTTCATTCGGAGCAAAATAGCAAGGAGGCTGCTCATTCATCAGCATATCCACTACATCCTGATTCACTGCGACTCTGCTTTTATCCCAATTGACAAAAAAACACTCTATATATTCCGGAAGCCCGGACGTATGGTTCAATAAGTGCCGTATCGTAACGCCTTCATATGGAAATCCGGGAATCCAGCGCTCCACCTTATCCTCATAACCAAGCATCCCTTTCTCCTCCAATAAAACAACTGCCAGCGCTGTAAAAGGCTTTGATAGTGATGCCAGCTCAAACAAAGAATTTTCTTGCAAAAACCGTTTTTCCGGCAAATCCGCATAACCGAAAGCGTGATGGTATAAGATGCCGCCATCCTCTGCAGCTAAGACCGCCCCGTTGAATTGATTTCTTTCGCCTAATGTTTCAAATAAAGTCTTAAGGTCATTCCTTTTATCCTGCTTCATTGTTTCACCTCCCCTTTTTTGTACGATACTGAGCTATTAATGTTTCAATTATTTTGAAAATATAAAAAAGCTGATCAATCCTCAAACAGGAAAAATCAACTTTAGATTTACACGAATCAAAAATCCCTTTTTACGCAGTCGGAGAAGGAACTCTGGCGGCTGCAAAACGGGTTCTCGGAGTTGCTTGAATGACTCCGGCGGCAGTACTTCTCATTGCAACTGTCACCGTATCTCCGGCGTTTAACTGAAGAATTTCCGTAATGGCTACGACAGCCGGGAGATTCCCTGCTTGAAATGTGTTATTTCCGCCTATCACATCTTGATTCACAAGAAATACGACTTCTAAGTTGAAGTCAACAATCGCATTCGTTTGAAACTCAACTGATGCGTTAAGAGAATATACGCCTGCTGTTCTCGGTGAAAATGTAGATGTGTTGGGGTTATATTCGTTCGCCAAATCAAATTCTACATTTTGAAATAAGACTCCGCTAGCTGCATTTGCAGCCACTGACACATTCGTATTGCTGGTGGCTCTGAAAGCGGAAATAGGCTGGTTCGTATTTGCTGTAGCTGGTGCAAAGCCCTGGTTTTGTTGAGCGGATGAGGAATTTCCATTTCTTCCTTGCATGACACTTGGGGATAAAAGAGGTTCCGGCCGATCGTTCCTCTTAATCCATTTAGTTGGCCTTGGCGGCATGACTTTTTCCTCCCTATACATTTTCTAGCACTTCTATCATTTGTTTGCTTTCGCAATACATTATTATATTGATCGTTACAGGCTTTGAAACGGTATCTGCCCCCAAAGCTCACAGAAATAAAAGCAGCTAATCCAAAACAGAATACTGTTTCTATTAAAAGATTTATAAAAAAATATAAGATCCATCCACACTTAAATTGCCATTACGAGATTCAGCAATGCCAATATCGTTAGGTCGCCCTCTGTTATCTGCCGGTCACCATCGTAAAAAAGCCGGAAGACGATTCTCCCGGCCTTTCCAGCTTATTTACCTGTTTCCGCAAAACGTTTGAGCCGCTCGCCGATTTCGTCACGAACACGCTGAAAGAACGCCCATTTTTCCGTTTCGGATCCTTCCGCTTTTGCAGGGTCATCAAAGCCCCAGTGCTCGCGCTTGACGTGAGGCGGCGTCATCGGGCATTTATCAGCCGCGTCTCCGCAAAGCGTCACGACAAGATCAGCACTGTTTAAAATAGCCGGATCGATGATATCTGATGTTTGGCCGGATATGTCGATCCCCGCTTCCTTCATCGCTTTTACAGCATTCGGATTGAGCCCATGCGCTTCGATCCCCGCGCTGTATACGTTCCATTCATCTTCTAGATATTGTTTCGCCCAGCCTTCAGCCATTTGGCTGCGGCAGGAGTTGCCCGTGCATAAAAAGTAGATCGTTTTTTTAGGCATGTTTGTTCATCTCCCAAATGTTTTAGTGAATGATCAATAACCAGATATAAAGGCCGAATAGAGTAATCAGCAGGGTCGGAACAGTCAGGATAATCCCTGTTTTCACGTATGTCCCCCAAGAGATTTTCACTCCTTTTTGGGCGAGAACATGAAGCCATAACAGCGTCGCCAGCGACCCAATCGGCGTGATTTTCGGTCCCAGATCAGAACCGATGACATTTGCATAAATTAAGGCTTCTCTCATTATTCCATGTGTATCTGTACCGGCTATCGCAATAGCATCAATCATGACGGTCGGCATGTTATTCATTAACGATGATAAAATAGCCGCGATAAAACCCATACCAATGGTCCCCGCCAATAGCCCCTGATCTGCGGCTGTCTGTATAAGGCTGGACAGAAGGTCTGTTAAGCCGGCGTTTCTTAACCCGTACACGACGACATACATCCCAATGGAAAAAAACACAATCGCCCACGGTGCCCCTTTGACCACCTGCTTCGTATGAACGGCCGGGCTTTTCTTCGCCATAATAAGAAAGAAAACAGCCACCGCACCGGCGATAAAGGATACGGGGATGGACCATATCTCGCTTACAAAATAACCGATTAATAACATGCCCAGCACAAGCCAAGACATACGAAACATATTTATATCTTTAATGGCGTCAGCCGGTCTCTTCACCTGACTGAGATCATAATGTTTCGGAATCCCTTTTCTGAAAAATAAGTATAAAACGAGTATGCTTGCCGCAAGCGAAAAGAGATTCGGGACAATCATCCGTGCCGCATATTCAATGAACCCGACGTGAAAGAAATCGGCCGACACGATATTGACCAAATTGCTGACCACAAGCGGAAGCGATGTTGTATCAGCGATAAACCCGCTCGCGATAATGAATGGGAACACCAGCTTTTCTTCAAAACGCAAAGCCCGCATCATCGCAAGCACAATTGGCGTTAAAATAAGCGCCGCACCGTCATTGGCAAAAAACGCCGCCATGACAGCGCCTAAAACGGAAATATAAATAAACATACGCAGGCCGCTTCCTTTAGCCGCCTTTGCCATATGCAAAGCAGCCCATTCAAAAAAGCCAATGTGGTCTAAAATGAGCGAGATGAGAATGATCGCCACAAACGCCAGAGTGGCATTCCATACAATGCCGGTAACGTCCGCCACATCCTTCACGCTCACAACCCCAGCAAGCAAAGCCAAAACTGCTCCCCCGCAGGCTGACCAGCCAATAGACAGCTGTTTCGGCTGCCAAATAACAAAAATAAGTGTAAGAATAAAGATCATTGCTGCTAAAACCGCTGAACTCAAACGAGAACCTCCTACTTACAAGAAACTTGAGTTTCTTTTTTCTGAATAGACTGCAACACGTCATCATCTGAGCTGATGTGTGCGAGAATCGATTGAATCAATCCATATTCAGGACAAGCCGAATTAATTGAATAAAACCGCCACTGTCCCTTTTTTTCTTCATTCACAAATCCAGCCTGTTTCAGCTTCCGCAAATGCTGGCTGATAGCTGGCTGGCTCATGTCAAACATATCGACAAACTGGCAGACACAGTATGTTTTTTCCTCCAGCAGCTTCATGATCAAAAGCCTGGTTTGATCATGAAGAAGCTTCAGGCAGTGACTGATTTCAGCAGATGTCAAGGCATGCTTCATGAAAGCATCAGCTCCCTTCCGCGTTTATTGTATAATTCATCAATTATATAAGTCAATACTTATATACTAGAAGAAATAGAACCTCCAGTTAAAATTTTTTTATGGAAATGTCTTTATTTATACTGTCGTTATTTATGAATTTACATTTCTTTATCACTTTTGTGTTGTTCGGATAGGCTTGATAAAAAGGAACTTTATACCCATGCGAAAGCTTGTGATAACCTATAGAAGATGTAAAGAAATAATCAGTCTGATTAGTCCATAAGACCTGTACTCTTAAAATCTTTTTATTCATTTTCTATCAAACAAAAGAGGAAAATAGACCCGTTGAAATAAGGTTCAGTGTCTAATAGAATAATGTCGAAAAGTAAATTACGCAGGTTTGTTACTGATAAAGCAGGCAAGACCTAAAATGTGTTAAGGGCAAAGTGTATTCTTTGGTGTCACCCCTTTACATATTTTAGGTCTTTTTTTATTGCACGTAACCGACTTGCCACTCAACAGGAGGGCTGGAAGAAAGCAGACCGCTAACACAGTACATAAAAAAGGAGACATGAACGATGAACATCAAAAAGTTTGCCAAACAGGCAACAGCATTAACCTTTACAACCGCACTGCTGGCAGGAGGCGCGACTCAAGCGTTTGCGAAAGAAGCAGATCACAAACCGTATAAAGAGACATACGGCATTTCCCATATTACCCGCCACGACATGCTGCAAATCCCTGAACAGCAAAAGAATGAAAAATATCAGGTGCCTGAATTTGACCAATCAAAGATTAAAAACATCTCTTCCGCAAAAGGTTTGGACGTGTGGGACAGCTGGCCATTGCAAAACGCGGACGGCACAGTCGCAAACTATCACGGCTATCACATTGTCTTTGCATTAGCCGGAGACCCTAAAAACGCGGATGACACATCAATTTACATGTTCTATCAAAAAGTTGGCGAGACTTCCATTGACAGCTGGAAAAACGCAGGCCGTGTCTTTAAAGACAGTGACAAGTTTGCCGCAAATGATCCCATCTTAAAAGATCAAACACAAGAATGGTCAGGATCAGCTACATTTACATCCGATGGCAAAATCCGTTTATTCTACACTGACTTTTCCGGTAAACATTATGGCAAACAAACACTGACAACTGCGCAGGTTAACGTGTCAACTTCAGACAGTTCTCTTACGATTAACGGTGTAGAGGATCACAAATCAATTTTTGACGGCGACGGCAAAACGTATCAAAATGTTCAACAGTTCATTGATGAGGGCAACTATAGTTCAGGCGATAACCATACGCTGAGAGATCCTCACTATGTGGAAGATCACGGCCGCAAATACTTGGTATTTGAAGCAAACACAGGAACTGAAGACGGCTACCAAGGCGAAGAATCTTTATTTAACAAAGCTTATTATGGCAAAAGCTCATCATTCTTCCGTCAAGAAAGTCAAAAACTTCTGCAAAGCGATAAGAAACGCACTGCAGAATTAGCTAACGGCGCACTTGGCATTATTGAGCTTAACGATGACTACACATTGAAGAAAGTCATGAAGCCGCTGATCACGTCTAACACAGTGACTGACGAAATCGAACGTGCGAATGTCTTCAAAATGAACGGCAAATGGTATCTGTTCACTGACTCTAGAGGATCAAAAATGACAATCGACGGCATTACGTCTAACGATATTTACATGCTGGGCTATGTTTCCAACTCCTTAACAGGCCCGTACAAGCCGCTGAACAAAACCGGCCTTGTGCTGAAAATGGATCTTGATCCTAACGATGTGACCTTTACTTACTCACACTTTGCCGTACCACAAGCTGAAGGTAACAATGTCGTTATTACAAGCTACATGACAAACAGAGGCTTCTATGCAGACAAGCAGGCAACGTTTGCGCCAAGCTTCTTATTGAACATCAAAGGCAAAAAGACATCTGTTGTGAAAAACAGCATCCTTGAACAAGGCCAACTAACAGTTAACAAATAAACGCAAAAGAAAATGCCGATACCCTATTGGCATTTTCTTTTATTTCTTTATTAAAATCTAAAGCGGAGAAACCGAAATGACATATAAAAAAACATGCAAATGGTCAGCGGTATTCCTCATCTTTTTAGGAATCCTTTTGTTTATAGACCTATGGCCAAAAGAGGAACCGGTCAAAAAATCAAAATCAACCCATAAGCCGGACTACCGGGCGGCATATCATTTTACGGCTCCTGACAAATGGAAAAACGACCCACAAAAACCCATCTATTTCGATGGAAAGTATCATTACTATTATCTGTATAACGGGGATTATCCAAACGGCAACGGCACGGAATGGCGGCATGCCGTATCAGAGGATTTGGTGCATTGGACAGATGAAGGCGTGGCGATTCCCAAATACACAAATCCAAACGGCGACATCTGGACCGGATCATTTGTCATCGATAAAGAAAATACAGCCGGCTTTGGCAAAAATGCACTTGTCGCCATTGTGACTCAGCCTTCAGCCAAAGACAAAAAGCAGGAGCAGCATTTATGGTACAGCACAGACAAAGGGAAAACATTTAAGCCCTACACTGATGATCCCATTATGCCCAATCCGGGGACAAATGATTTCAGAGACCCTAAAGTCATATGGGATGATCAGGATCATAAATGGGTAATGGTCATGGCCGAAGGAACAAAAATCGGCTTTTATGAATCCGATAATTTAAAGGATTGGCAGTACACAAGCGGTTTCTTTACAAAGCAGGCAGGCATGATCGAGTGCCCCGACCTATACATGATGCGGGCAAGTGACGGGACGACGAAGTGGATTCTCGGCGCAAGCGCAAACGGGAAACCGTGGGGCAAACCCAATACGTACGCCTACTGGACCGGAGGCTTTGACGGAAAAGAATTTTCTGCGGATCAAACCGAACCCCAATGGCTTGATTACGGATTTGACTGGTACGGGGGTGTAACGTTTGAGGACGGGAAAGACACAGATCAATTGAATAAGCGTTACGCGCTGGCTTGGATGAACAATTGGGATTACGCCAATAACACGCCGACCCGAAAAAATGGCTTTAACGGCACAGACTCAATCGTGCGTGAAATCCGGCTCCAGCAGCAGGACGGCACATACAGCCTCGTCTCACAGCCTGTTGAAGCATTGCAGCAGCTTTCCGCTTCCACTGACGAAGTGAAAGAACTGAGTGTCAGCGGCTCCAAAACCCTGTCCATAACAGGCGATACGTATCAGCTGGATATGGATCTTTCTTGGTCAGATATGAAAAACGCCGGCGTCCGGCTGAGAGAATCGGCAGACAAAAAACGCCATATTGATGTCGGCATATTTGCTGAAGGCGGCTATGCGTATGTCAACAGAGCTTTCACAGACCAGCCTGATAAAAGCAAAAGGTTCGTTGAAAGCAAAGCGCCCTATGACAGCAGCAAACAAAATGTGCACTTAAAAATACTCGTTGATAAAACAACGATAGAAGTGTTTGTCGGTGACGGGAAAACCGTTTTTTCAAATGAAGTGTTCCCAAAATCCGAGGATAAAGGCATTACTCTTTTTTCTGAAGGCGGCTCAGCTTCCTTTAAAAATATAAAAGTGAAACATTTCGATACGATTCATCAATAAAAACAGATGCAGCGCTTGCTGCATCTGTTTTTTTGTGAGAGCCGAAAGCAATCAGCAGGTGTGTATTGTCTGTTTCATATTGGGCATTGTAAGAAATATAAGGCTTGTTTCTAAGGAGGAAGCGGATGTCTAAACAAGGAAATTTTCAAAAATCGATGTCTCTGTTTGATCTGATTTTGATCGGGATGGGAGCTATCTTTGGATCAGCATGGCTGTTCGCTGTCAGTAATGTCGCTTCAAAAGCAGGACCCTCCGGCGCTTTTTCCTGGATTATGGGAGGAGCCATTATTCTGTTAATCGGACTGGTGTACGCGGAGCTCGGAGCCGCTTTGCCCCGCACTGGAGGCATCATCAGGTATCCCGTTTATTCACACGGCCATCTGGTCGGCTATTTAATTTCATTTGTCACAATTGTCGCTTACACAAGCCTGATTTCGATTGAAGTCACAGCTGTCCGGCAATATGTGGCCTATTGGTTTCCGGGCCTGACCAAAGAGGGCTCTGACTCCCCGACTATCGCAGGCTGGATTTTGCAGTTTGCCTTGCTCTGCTTGTTTTTCCTGCTGAATTATTGGAGCGTCAAAACCTTTGCTAAGGCCAATTTCATTATTTCTATTTTTAAATATATCGTTCCGGTCACGATCATTATTGTGCTGATTTTTCATTTTCAGCCAGGGAACTTATCGGTTGAAGGGTTTGCGCCTTTTGGTTTTACAGGCATACAGGCCGCCATTTCGACCGGGGGTGTCATGTTTGCGTATCTCGGGCTGCACCCTATCGTATCTGTTGCCGGCGAGGTGCAAAACCCGAAGCGTAACATCCCAATCGCATTAATTATCTGTATTATCGTTTCCACCATCATTTATACTATTTTGCAAGTTACCTTTATCGGTGCGATTCCGACAGAAACACTGAAAAACGGTTGGCCGGCAATCGGCCGTGAGTTTTCATTGCCGTTTAAAGATATTGCGGTCATGCTTGGTTTAGGATGGCTTGCAACGCTTGTCATTCTGGATGCGATCCTGTCCCCCGGAGGAAATGGGAATATATTTATGAATACGACGTCTCGTCTCGTTTACGCCTGGGCACGGAACGGCACGTTATTCCGTGTATTTTCAAAGGTCAATCAAGAAACCGGTACCCCCCGGGCGTCTCTATGGCTTTCGTTCGGTCTCTCGATATTCTGGACGCTTCCCTTTCCTTCATGGAACGCGCTCGTCAATGTTTGTTCTGTTGCCTTAATCCTTTCTTATGCGATTGCGCCGATTTCTTCAGCCGCACTGAGAGTAAATGCGAAGGACTTAAACAGGCCGTTTTATTTAAAAGGAATGAGCATTATCGGGCCGCTTTCATTTATTTTTACAGCGTTTATTGTGTACTGGTCAGGATGGACAACCGTATCCTGGCTTCTCGGCTCACAGCTCGTCATGTTTTTGATCTATCTCTGCTTCAGCAAATACGCGCCTAAAGAAGATGTAAGCCTTGCCCAGCAGCTGAAATCAGCCTGGTGGCTCGTCGGATTTTATGTCATGATGCTGATTTTTTCCTATATCGGCTCTTTCGGGCATGGCCTAGGCTTGATCAGCAATCCCATCGATCTCATTTTGGTTGCTGTCGGCTCGCTTGCGATTTATTATTGGGCAAAGTATACCGGGCTCCCGAAAGCCGCGATTGATTATGATAAATAAAGAAGCAGGAGTTTCTCTTGCTTCTTTTTTCGCTTTACAAACTCCATCATTCGAGATAAAATGAATGATAGTCAGTCATTATAGGAGGTGCTCCTCATGCCAAAACAAACATCAGGAAAATATGAAAAGATTTTGCAGGCGGCGATTGAAGTCATTTCTGAAAAGGGACTCGATAAGGCCTCCATCTCAGATATCGTAAAAAAAGCCGGGACTGCCCAAGGAACGTTTTATTTATATTTTTCATCCAAAAATGCTTTGATTCCGGCCATAGCGGAAAACCTTCTCACTCACACGCTAGAGCAAATCAAAGGAAGACTGAATGGCGAGGAAGATTTTTGGACCGTCTTACAAACCTTAATTGATGAGACGTTTCACATCACAGAGCGCCATAAAGATATTATTGTCCTCTGCTATTCGGGGCTTGCCATCGACCATTCCATGGAAAAATGGGAGACCATTTATCAGCCTTATTATTCCTGGCTGGAGAACATCATTAATATGGCGGTTGAAAGCCAAGATGTGATTGAAGGCATCAATGCAAAGTGGACGGCAAGAACCATCATCAATTTAGTTGAGAACACAGCAGAACGGTTTTATATCGGGTTTGAACAAGATGAAAATCTTGAAGTATCTAAAAAAGAAATTTTTACATTCTTAAAACGGAGCTTAGATAAAGCTTAAAAAATGACTGGGTGACACCGCTCATTTTTTAATTTCTAAAAATGACTGACGTTCATTCATAAAAAGAGGTGTTTATGTTGTATTGGATGCTTGTTTTAATAGCAGGGCTTCTAGAAGTGGTTTGGGCCTCCTCCCTCAAACATGCGGATACGCTTTTTGATTGGATCATCGTATTTCTATTAATAGCGATAAGCTTTATACTGTTAATCCGCTCTTATCGAAAAATCCCTATGGCCGCAGCGTATACTGTATTTGTCGGAATTGGAACGGTCGGAACCTACACGACCGGAATCTACTTAGGCGAATCCTTCTCAGCAGCGCAAATCTTCTTTTTAATGCTGCTGCTAGCCGGCATTTTAGGAATGAAGCTTTTCACAAAAGAAAGTAAAACTCAGCCGAGAGGTGAAAAATAATGGCGTGGTTTTTATTATTCATTGCGGGTATAGAAGAAATTATAGCTGCGATCGCCATGAAATATATAGACGGCACACAGAAAAAATGGCCCATTATTGTGATGACTGCCGGATTTGCTTTATCTTTTTACTGCCTTTCACAGGCCATGCAAATCCTGCCATCCGGTGTTGCTTATGCCGTTTGGACCGGTATAGGCAGCATAGGCGTAACAGCAGTCAGCCTGATTTGGTTTAAGGAACGGTTTCAGCTTTCTCAGCTGATTTCTCTTTGCCTGATCCTTGCCGGTGTCATCGGCCTGCGTCTTACGTCTTAATCATAAAAGGCATATACAGATAGCTGTATATGCCTTTTATCTTTTACTCATCATCTTGATGTTTATGAAGGTGAAGCGGCGGCGGGATCAGCCAGCCCTTGTTTTTCAGCAGCCTTAAGTATTTTGCTCCTGTTGCTGCCTTGCTCATATGAAATTGCCCAAACATCATGGCAATGTCTTCGCGGATCGACTGCCCCATAATTTTGCTGCATGTTACAAGACCCGCAGCATTCTGCGCCGCTGCAGATGCGGCCACATCCGGATCGAGAAACCGCGCGCCCGGCGGGATGTCGTTAAGATCTGCATCCGGCGGCTCAGGAGAAGCGGGCGGAAGCCCCACGCCGTTTTCTTTCAGGATATTGCTGACCTGTTTGATTTCATCTTGACACTTCTCAATGGACTCATGAAGCAGCTTCTTTAAGTCGGCATCACCAACATGATGCAATAACATCTGATAATTGCCGATCATTTTATTTCCCGCCATCACATAACTCCACAAGCTGAATACCTCACCATAATGCATCGGTTCTTCTTGCGGATTACCGCTTAAAATTCCCATTGTCATCCTCCTTAGCAAATTCAATACTGTTCATTTACCTACGATGCCCTGCAGGGGGAAAATTATGTATTTGCGAGAATGTTTTCTTGTACAACACAAAAAAGACAAGAGCGGCAATCGCCAAACCCTTGTCTTTCCTGTTGTTCTATTGGACGCGCTCGGAGGGATTCGAACCCCCGACAGACGTGGTACCGGAAACCATTAAAGAGCTTCTTAACATCTGTAAATTTGTTGGTTTCATTTTAAAGTTCCGTATTTCAACATTATTATAATTTATCCTTTAAATCAGCTATTAATTGTTGTCGAAATAAGGGTTCGGTAGTTATCTTTTGAAGAAATGGCTGGTAAACATGATCAATCCATAACATATCTAAACGATTCATGTCCTCAATAAAAAAGGCCAATGAGATGGAATCTGACGCAGTTTCTTTAAAAATAGCCGACGTCATAACAAATAAGGTAGAGCCGCCTTTATACCAAATACGATTCTCAGCTTGAGGGTTCGGCGGCCCTGTTATCTCATCTAATAATCCTTTTTCCACTTCACTTAAAAGGTCCCCAGTCCCCAGACGGTACATTAAGCTGGCGTAGTTTTCGCTGGATGAAGATGGAAGTTTCCTCGTGAACTCCTTTTGTATCTCAATATGATTAGCAGAAGAAAGTGAGGATATTAACGGAGCAGCTTTACCATGCACAAGGGCATCGAAAGTTTCCCCTGAAATATCCATGAAATATTTTTGCTTCATCTCTTTCATATAACCAGAGATTTCTTTCGTTTTTTTCTTTTTATATTTTTTCAGATAAGGAGCGACTAACATCGAAGAGTTTATGGAAAAAACAGGTGTGTGGTTATCAGGCAAATATTTATCAATTATTTTTTGGATATTGTCTTTTCCGACCCTTAAGTAAATATAATCGGTACATGCATTTGAACTGTATCTCATCATACCAATGAGTACTTCTTTCATCGTCACAGTTTGACCAATATTCTCTTTGCTCTTCCAATTATCGTGTGCTCCTCCGTCAGTATTCGGAATATAAAATTTATCTATTTCAATGATACTGACAGTATCATTGAAACTTATCTGATTTTTTCTGACCTCATGCACAAATGCCAGTAAAAAAAGGATTTTCACTGTGCTGGCTAAGGGAAACATCTTACTTCCATTATGATTTAATAGGATTTGATCGTTCTGTATAATAGTGAGTGAAAAGCGTTCAGGATGAGAAAACATAAAACGTGTCAAATCATCAACCGTTCTATTTCGATCCCTTCTTTTCAAAAATGCAGCTAAACCAAAAAACCCGAATAAAAAAACAGCTACTATCAATATTAAAACAATGAGGAACAAACTATTACCCCTTTCTTTGTTGCTGATTAAGTCCGCATGCCCCATGATTACATTGCCCATGAGGAGTTATTTTCCTTTTTGAGGCAATCAAATCATATATCCTATCGCTAACATGAAACAACTTAGCTAAGAGTAATATCATATACAATACCCATAGCGGAATAACCCGCTTGCTTATTTCGATAAAAGTATCTGCACCAGAGACGATGCTTTTTTCCAACGTCTTTCCATGCATCCGTTTTTCTAATTCATCTATACCCACCTCATCAATAATAGACGTTGTCCCATCACGAAAGGACTCGAAAACAATTAAATTGAGCCAGTCCGCCCTCTCGATACGTTTTTTTGTTTTTGTACATAACGGGCACCATGCATCATAGTATACAGTCATTTTCCAGTGGGCTTGAATTTTTCGCATTACTTTTTTCCTTACCATCCAATTAAGATTATGTTTTATTTGCTGATAAGTAGAAAATATGCGATTGTACTCCTTATCGGTAAAAATCACTAACTCAATCGCAATCATGACAATAGAAAATGAATATAATCCCATTCCAATTGCAATACCTAAATGCAGTAAACAAACCATTAAGACAGCAAGCCATTTTGTTTTTTTGTTTATAATTAGAAAAGGAAAAGCAATTTTTAATAACACACTAGAATAACAAATCACAACACTTAAATAGATGTGTTGACTGACTAACGACTCAAGAAAAGGCATCGCAACCGTTTTAACTTGTGATATATAGTATAAGGCTGTTCCATTATTCCAAGTTTCACCCATAATCTGATAAATAGCAGATGTGACATATACAATACTAACTTGCATAACACAAAACAAAACAACAAAGTACTGAATAATATTAGCGATAGTTTTCCTACAGTCAGTTATATAAGCCTCTTTTTTTCGCAACGCTGCATCTATAGAAAAATATTTTGTAGTATTCGCAAACAAGAGATAAAAAAGTGTAATTATCATTAAATTGTCGCCACCGTCTCCAATATATGAGAAACGAACATATAACGAATAGAACAAAACATAATTCAAGATTCCCATGAGCCGGCCTTTAAAACCAAGAGTAAATAGAATTGCTGACACAATGCCAACGTGATATACCGCATCAAAGTAATTTAAGGATGAAGTTACATTATACAATGAGTATGTAGTTGGTTTCATAACATTATGAAATGTATTAATACCATAATCGGAAAACAAGAAATGCCTTTGATTGTAATGGATTAAATAAAAATATAAAATGAGCAAACCAAATACGATGCGAAGCAAGCTCACCCCAATATAAAAACGTTCTTTTGAAAAATATTCGATAACTCTGTTAGTGATACTGTTATTCATAATATTGTTCCTCCACTCTCATTAAAAAAATGGAACCACTTTATTATTGAACGTTTTCCATTCAAATGTAGTGCTTTGTTCTAATTTCTCTTCTTTATCATTGTTATCTCGTAGAGAAAACGGAATCGGTTTCACTGTATCTATTCTTACTCTTATTCTTTTTATTGTTTTAGGATTGTAAATAGATTTAGCATACGAACTTGCATAACGATATACATTTTCCTCGCCAATTTTTTGACTCTTCTCTATTTCCTTTGTTATAGCTTTTACCTGTTTATCATTTTCATCTGCTTTTTTAACGTATTGAAAAATGACATCATCTTGATTCGTTCCAAAAATATCAGAAGAAAGTCCATCTATAATTCTAACAATTCGATTGTAAGGGGTTACGATTTTAGTGTGATTTTGGTCTTTTAAGGGGGTTGAAATGTCAATCCACTCGTTCTTCCCCCTCGCTTTTCCAGTATCAACCTCCATATATATATTTGTATTAGTTGTAATAGGGTCTGGCGCAAATAGGTGCCAGTTCTGTTGGAATAAAGTATTTGTATAACGATCAGAAACAGGTTTGACCGCAAGAGCTAACGGATTAGGGGGTAATACAGTAGAAAAAATTAAAAAGAAATGTGCAATGAAAGTAAATAATAAAATAAACAACAAACCGATAATTAAAGTTTTATTTTTTCTCATCAAAATCCCCTCTATTAAAAAAAGGGAGACTATAATAATCCCCCTTTCTTATCAATTATTTTTTGTCAAAGATAACATCCATATCTTGTACTTCTTCGTTTGAAGGTTTAGTTATACCTAACCCTCCATTGTCTAAAAACATATTCAAAGCTTTGCCTCCATAATGCTTTGCAGCTTCAGTCCCATAAACCCAGGCTTTTTGAGCTAAGTTTCCAATGCCTGCTGCATTAGCATCTTTGCCCTCCTGAGAGACATTTTCCAGTTCAACTTTTTTTGTCTCTAATGTTGCGGCTGAAGCTGAAGAATACATTACAGATCCCAGAATCCCAGTTCCAATAGTAACAGCTATAACAAATCTTTTAAGTTTCACAAAAATCCTCCTTTTATTTGTATTCAAATCCAATATTAGGAATAATTGTTTAATATGTCAAATCTTTAAAACTAATTTAAATGTGTAATTTTATAGGTATAAATAATCTCAATTTCTATGAATTTATTGAATTGATTCGTTTAATATAAATCTAAAGTGTAGTTTTTTTGACTATATTTTATATTCAGAATATAAATAATAAACTAAAATGGGTATTAAGAACTTTTTTATTCGGATATTAATTCCATATAATTGATATTCGTTAAAATAGTGCTATCAAATCATTACCTTTAGGATTTTCCATTTAATCAACGGTATGTTATATTTTACAGCGTATCGCAATACTCAGCTGAAACCATTAAGGTTATAAAGGAGATTTTAAATGAGGAAATCTAGTAATATCTGGGCAGTTGCAGTGATTATTGGGACAATCATTACCTTATTTTCATTCGTCTTCCTACGTGATACTGACTATTATGCTGTCCGGTGGGTAGGAGTCGTTATTATGGTTGTAGGATTTGTTTGTGGCCCGACCTACATAGCACCAAAAAATAAAAATAATCGTAAAAAAGATACCCAGTAGGTTGATCTTAGCCCTGTCAAGTAGACAGTTATAAATAACCTAAGTAACCAGTCTATTATGTTAGTCTACCAAAGTACATTAGTTGCTTAGGTTTTTCTGGAATCGTTGATGATAGAACTGAATGATCTTTAAGGTTCTTATGTAGCTCTTTTTCAGTTTGGCATGAGGAAAACTATGGTGTGAGGAAAAACGATTCGATACACTAACCAGACAGTTATCCTTATAAGAATGACTGAAGGGTTCGAATGGAGATTTGCCACCTTGCCATTCGAACCCTTTGAGTCTTGCACCATAGTATCCTTATCTTGACACATTAACGAAACTAAACAGACATATAATCGGAACGCTTTTAACGTAGTCTTAGGTTATCCTATAAAAAAGTTGTCTGACTTTATTCTTTCCAAAAGATAACGGCGTATTTTATTCCAATTTTTGAGCTGGGTTGACCTCCGTATCCTTAGGGCTTTAGTTTCCTTCCCCAAGCAAGTTGACGGCTTTTAAAAATATTGTCCTTTTTGCGCCATAAAAAATCACCTCCAAGTTTAACAGCCACTGCAGAAAAGTGAGTTGCTAATTAGAAGGAACAATCAGGTTGCCGGGTTTTATTTTTTTGATATTATACTTATTTAAACCTTTTCCCCTTTTTTGTATAAAAAATGATTTCGAGCATTAAATAAGCAGCATCAAGGACATTAGAGTTGCACGCACTCTATAACATCCGCTGGAGGTTTTTCACACATCAGAAAGTTCTTATTCTTTTATTTATATAGAGAGAGGGAACAGGATCCTTAGTTTTTCATTACTCTTCACACAAAAAAGACAAGAGCGGCAATCGCCAAACCCTTGTCTTTCCTGTTGTTCTATTGGACGCGCTCGGAGGGATTCGAACCCCCGACAGACGTGGTACCGGAAACCACCGCTCTATCCAACTGAGCTACGAGCGCATATTGACATATTTTCACTGCGTGATGATAACGTCAGCATAACTCATTATACGGCATTTCAGCTAAAAAAACAACCCTCTATTTGAAAGGGCTGTTTTTTTAAGAAGACACATCATCTTCTTTCAGAACCTCACATACGATGGTTTGAACCGTTGTATTTTTGGGGAAAATGGGAAAAAGAGAAGAGTTTGCATGTCAAGCCAGCTTTTTGTTTGACCTTTATTGACCAAAAATGTATCATGTAACTACATACTTACCTAAAAGGTGAAGGAGGAGCATTATGAATTTAATACCTACAGTCATTGAACAAACGAACCGCGGGGAAAGAGCGTATGACATTTATTCTCGTTTATTAAAGGATCGTATCATCATGCTTGGATCTGCGATTGATGACAACGTTGCGAACTCCATCGTGTCACAGCTTTTATTCTTAGAAGCAGAAGACCCTGAAAAAGATATTTCTATTTACATCAACAGCCCGGGCGGCTCTATCACAGCCGGTATGGCGATTTATGATACCATGCAGTTTATTAAGCCGAAGGTATCTACAATTTGTATCGGTATGGCTGCATCAATGGGTGCGTTCCTGCTTGCTGCCGGAGAAAAAGGCAAACGCTATGCGCTTCCTAACAGTGAAGTTATGATTCACCAGCCACTTGGCGGAGCGCAAGGTCAGGCAACAGAAATTGAAATTGCTGCGAAACGCATTCTCTTGCTTCGCGACAAATTAAACAAAGTGCTTGCTGAACGTACAGGCCAGCCGCTTGAAGTCATTGAGCGCGATACTGACCGCGATAACTTCAAATCAGCCGAAGAAGCAATGGAATACGGCTTGATTGATAAGGTTTTGACACGCAACACAGATGAGCAAAAGTAATACTGCGACCTGCAAGAGACATGTCTCTTGCAGGTTTTTTCATGCTAAAGGAATTTTCTTACTGACAAGTGAACATACATACAAAACATCTGAAATGCAGCCGCTTTCTCCTCCTTTCACTTTTGAACACTATTGATTCTATACGACTTCCACTCTTCATTAAGCATATCAAATGACAAATCGCAAGTTTGCGTGACAATCAAATCAGCATCATGCATTGATTGTTCATGGCCGACTCCAACCGCAAACATCCCGGCAGATTTAATGGCGGCAATACCCGCTTCAGCGTCTTCTATTGCCGCACAATCAGCCGGAGAGACGCCAAGCAGCGCTGCGGCGGTTAAAAATATTTCGGGATCAGGTTTCCCGTTCGCAAGAGCCGTCGGGTCAACAATCGCATGAAAATCGTTAATAATCTCTAAACGTTTTAAAACCTCGGGGGCATTGCGGCTTGAAGATGCTAACCCGATTTTTATCTTTTCGCCTTTTAATTCACAAAGAAGCCTGCCGATTCCAGGCAAAAGATCTTCCGGCGTCAATTTGCTGATCAACGTTTGATAATATTTGTTTTTTTGATGCAGGAGATCTTGCTTCTCCGCCTTTGTATATTTTGCTTCCGCACCGCTCCTGATCAGTATGTTTTCAAGCGACTTTTCTCTGCTGATTCCTTTGAGGCTTTCATTCACACTTCGGTCAAAGGGAATACCAATTTGTTCTGCGATGTGCCTCCAAGCGAGAAAATGATATTCAGCAGTATCTGTTATCACTCCGTCTAAATCAAAAATGACTGCTTTCATATGCTGATGCCCATCACAGCTTCATAAGGTGCGAGGCAAATGCTCTTCAAGTCAGCCCGCTCCTGCGAATAGTTGGAAATGAGCACTTTCCAACGCTCATGAATCAGTTCCTGAGGCAATTCGAACAGCGCCTTGTCTTCCGACAAATTCACAACGACGAGGAGCTTTTCCCCTTGATATTCACGGATGTAAGAGAAGACTTGCGGGTCATCCTCCAGCAGCAGCTGATAATCTCCATCTATTAAGATCTTATATTGCTTTCGTAATTGAATGAGCTTCTGGTAATAGTAGAAAATCGAATCTAGATCGTCCAAGGACTCCTTCACATTGATTTCATGATAGCGGGGATTTACCGCTATCCAAGGGTCTCCAACTGTGAATCCCGCATGTTTTCCGGCATCCCATTGCATCGGTGTTCTCGCGTGATCCCTTCCTTTTGTCGTTACAGCTTTTAGAAAATCTTTTTCTGACATCGTTTTGTTTTCAACGACTAATTCACGATATGCATTTTTTATTTCAAGATCGTCATACATTTCCAGCGGCATATCACTGTTGACCATCCCGATTTCTTCTCCTTGGTAAATAAACGGGGTTCCTTTCATACCGTGGAGCACCGTTGCAAATGCCTTTGCACACAGCTTTCGCAGCTCGCCGTCATTGCCCCAGCGGGATATGACCCTTGGCTGATCATGGTTTTCAAGATACAGGGTATTCCAGCCGACATTCATTAACGCGTTCTGCCACCTTGTCATTGTCTTTTTTAAAGCGATCAGATCAAACGGCTTGATCTGCCATTTCCCATTTGGCGAATGTGGTTCCGTATCAATATCCATATGTTCAAACGTAAAGATCATATTCAGCTCATGTCTGGTTTCATCCGTATACTTTTTTGCCTCTTCTGTATCGGAACCGTTTGCCTCTCCCACCGTCATGCAATCGTAATGAGACAGCACTTCCCGGTTCATCTCTTGAATAAACTCATGCAGGCGGGGACCGTTTGAATGATAGCGGCCGACGATATAGCGGCGGCTGTCATCTGTTTCGTAGTCCGGAAAATCGATGTATTTCGAAATGGAGCCGATCACATCCATGCGCCAGCCGTCAACGCCTTTATCCATCCAGAACCTCATCAAATCATAAACTTCCCGGCGTACCGCTTCATTTTCCCAGTTTAAATCAGGCTGCTTTTTCGAAAAGTAGTGCAAATAATACTGCCCTGTTCCTTCATCAAATGTCCACGCCGGGCCCGAGAAGATCGACCCCCAATTGTTCGGCTCTGAGCCGTCCGGTTTTGGATTTTTCCAATAATAATAATCCCGGTAAGGATTGTCCTTTGACTTGCGGCTTTCAGCAAACCAGGCATGCTCATCTGACGTGTGGTTCACGACCAAATCCATGATGATTTTCATACCGCGCTGATGCACTTCATCAATTAACTGAAACATATCATCATTTGTCCCAAATTTTTCGTACATGTTTCTGTAGTCGCTGATGTCATATCCGTTATCATCCTGCGGGGAATCAAACACCGGGGAGAGCCAGATCACATCCGCCCCGAGATGTTTGATGTAATCCAGCTTTTGAATCACGCCTTGCAAATCCCCGAATCCATCTCCATTGGAATCATAAAAACTGCGCGGGTAAATTTGATAAACAACAGCTTCTTTCCACCATTCACTCATCAGGCGTTCTCCTTTCATATCGTTCATTTAGCACAACCGGCTCCTCATAAACTTTCATGTGCAGCGGCTCGCCTTTTAAAAGTTCAAAGATGGCGCTTTTTTCGTCAACCGTAACATTGATTAAGCGATGTCGATAATTGATTTTGAACGAATATCCATCCCAATCTTTCGGCAAAAACGGAGCAAATGACAGCGTCTCATTCGTGACGCGCATGCCGGCAAAGCCCTGAACGATCGCGAGCCAGCTCCCCGTCATTGATGTAATATGCAGGCCTTCTTCCGTGTCATGATTGTAATTGTCAAGGTCAAGCCTTGCTGTACGCTTACATAATTCAAGCGCTTTCTTTTCGATCTTAAGTTCGGCTGCGAGAACCGCATGGACAGAGGGCGACAGGCTTGATTCATGAACAGTCATTGGTTCATAAAATTCAAAGTTTCGCCGTTTTTCTTCCATTGTAAAACGGTCATGAAAAAGATAAATGCCTTGAAGCACATCTGCCTGCTTAATAAAATTCGAGCGGAGAATCTTGTCCCAGGACCAATTCTGATAAAGGGGCCGCTCAGCTGGATCTAATTCGTCCGCTGATTGCAGGTCTTTATCCAAGAATGTGTCATGCTGAATGAAAATTTGCAGGTCTTCACTATACGGATAGTACATGTGCTGAATGATATTTCTCCAGACCTTCAGTTCTTCTTCCTGCACATCGAGCAGGCGGCGTTTTTCCGCTGAAATGCTTTCAAGATTTTCTAATGTATACTCCAGCGTCCAAGCCGCAATGACATTTGTATACCAATTGTTGTTGACATTGTTTTCGTATTCATTCGGCCCTGTGACGCCGTGGATCATATATTTGTTTTTTCGTTTTGAGAAGTGAACGCGGTCCGCCCAAAACCTGCTGACACCAACAAGAACGTCTATCCCGTATTCTTTCATATAGTCGTTGTCGCCTGTATATTGGATATAATTATAGATCGCATAGCAAATCGCGCCATTGCGGTGAATTTCTTCAAAGGTGATCTCCCATTCGTTGTGGCATTCATCACCTGTGAACGTCACCATCGGGTAAAGTGCCCCCTTCAATCCCAATTTAGCGGCATTTCGTTTGGCAGCCTCCAGATGGTGATAACGGTATAAAAGCAGGTGTTTCGTCACTTCCGGATCGGCAGCAGCCAAATACATCGGCACGGCATATGCCTCAGTATCCCAATATGCGGCGCCTCCGTATTTTTCGCCTGTAAATCCTTTCGGCCCGATATTCAAACGGGCATCGCCCCCGTAGTATGTCGAGAATAACTGAAAGATATTGTAGCGGATTCCTTGCTGAAGTTCCTCATCTCCTTTAATCTCTATGTCTGCTTTTGCCCATCTTTCCTTCCATTGATCAGTGTGCCTTTGTCTTGCTTCATCATATCCGTTCTCTAGAACATCCGCCAAAAGCTCCTTGCCTTTCGATAAAAGCTCTTCCTCCCGAACATCACGGGAAGTCGTGACAATAATAAACTTTTTCAAAGAAGCCTTCGTTTGGTAGCTGTAGCGATTCTCAGCATACATACCAGCTGTTTGAAAGCTTTCACTGACAAAGCCTTCTGTCACGTTTGCCATTGCTGCCGAAACAGTAAAACGCGGTGTTCCAAATGGATTTTCAATCGTTTTTGTGATGACATGGCCGCAGTGAGAATCAGCCCCTTTCGCTTCTTCCTGCCAAAAATGTTCCTGGTAATTAGAATCTTCATTTGCGACATTTCCATCTAGGTAAGGAACAAGCGTAATGACAGCTTCTCCCGTCAGGCACTCCGCTTCGTAATGAATCGCACAAAGCTCTTTAACGGCAAGGCTAAGAAATCGCTCAGATCTGATTCTGACGGTTTTATCCTGAATGCGGACAACAGCGCTACGCCGCAGAATCCCCTCTTTCATATTAAGTTCTAACTCAAATGATTCGATTTGGTTTTGATAGAGATCGACTTTTTCACCATCAATATATAAGTCTATGCCAATAAAATTCTTCGCATTGATCACTTTTCCGAAATACTCCGGATACCCGTTTTTCCACCAGCCTACCCGCGTTTTGTCAGGGAACCACACGCCTGCGATATATGTGCCTTGATGGCTGTCACCTGAATAGCCTTCTTCAAAATTCCCTCTGACACCCATATAGCCGTTGGCAAGAGAAGTCAGGCTTTCCTGCAGCCGCATATGTTCCTTTTGAAAATGATTTGTTTTGATTTGCCATTCATCAATCTCGAATAACCGCTGATTTATCATAATTTCCTCCTGAATGTAAGTTTCCATTATAACGGCGGGTTTTGGTCAAATATCTAAATGCAAAAGAGATCATCAAGGTGACGCCACAAGAATGGATCATCAATACAGTGATCAAGTCAAAATGAACCATACCGACAGCAGCTGCCACAAAGGCTGGCAGTGCTGATGCGCAAATCGCTATAGATGCCGCTTCCTTAACTGACGCAATTGAGATCATGTTTGATAATTTTGTGATCCACATGCCTCCCGCAAGAACAGCCGTCAAAAAAAACTGGATCATAAAAATCACCGCATATGCCAGCATCATGATCATCGGCTTATACTGTGACAGCCACCATTTATTGATAAAACGCTCTACATCATGGGTGTTTGGATTCTTAAGCTTAGCGTCCATTTTCGCATAGCGAACAGAAAACCCCGCCCCATTTTGATCGGTGATGATCAGATGATCAGACTGAAATATAATTGCGTTATCATATCCAGCCACTTTCAAACGTCCATTTTCACCGCTCGTCTTAAACTCATGCTTCATATCAACCGCCAGCAAATTCTGTCCATCTTCAATCCGATCAGAGCTTTTCCCGCCTGTCAATTTTCCGTTTTTGATTTGAAAGCCTTGTAATTGATCAGCAAATCGATCATTGACCTTTTGAATAGCTGACGGCATGAAGGATTGAACGTTAAAGCGATCCATTTTCATAAACGAAACCGTCAACGGCGCCATCAAACAGGCCGTTAAAAACATAAAGAGAAAAGAGAGCTGCAGCCAGCTGAATGTATTCCTATAACGGCAAACACCTGACGGAGATGCGGCCGCTTTCAGGCAGCGAATCATAAAGTTTTCATTTTGCAGATTCTTCATCGAACTACCCCTTTGTTCCGCCGGCTGTCAGCCCGGACACAAAGTTCTTTTGGAGAAAAAAGAACAAGACGCATATCGGCAGTGCGGCAAGTATCGCTCCGGCCGCAAACAGGGCGACTTTTTGCTGTTGCGGGTTTGAAATGAATGATTGCAGCCCCACAGCGATGGTCAGCCTTTCCGGTGCGCGAAGCAAAAACTTCGCCAGCAAATAGTCGCCAAACGGGGCCATAAAAGCCCAAAGCGCTTGTACCGCAAGCATCGGCTTAACAAGCGGCAAAACAATTGATGCGAAAATCCTCAGATGTCCCGCACCATCAATTCGCGCTGCTTCATCAATTTCTCTCGGCACAGTATCAAAATAACCTTTCATCAGCCATGTGTTCATCGGAATTCCGCCGCCGATATAAATCGCTGTCAAAAACCAGTATTGATCGAGGGCGCCTATCAGCATGGCCAGGACGTAAAAAGCAGTCAGCGCTGCCATCGTCGGCACCATTTGAATGATTAAAAAGAATACCAGGCTCTTTTTTCTGCCTGAGAACCGATAGCGGCTGTACGTATACCCGGCGAGTGTCACAATCGTAACCTGCAATACCATGACCGATAGCGCAATGACAATTGTATTGCTGTACCAATGAAGATAAAGCGTCTCGTCAAATAGCCGCTTAAAATGGTCCAAAGTCCAAGAACCCGAAAAATCAAGCTGAAAAGCCGCCACATTCCCCACACGGAAAGCGGATGTTGCCGTAATCAGCAGCGGATATAGAATGACGATACTTAAAAGCGTCAAAAATAAATAGGTACAGATTATATTGAGCATTCTGGCAGTTCTCGCCTTCACCTACATAACCTCCTCATTGCCAAAGGCATTCGATTTTTTAAAAGCAATCAGAGAAATTCCTATGACAATGAAAGAAATTAACAATGTAACAGCCGCCGCAACAGAATATTGCGGTGATGTGCCTGTTGTCAGTTTATAAATCCAAGAGATTAAAATATCGGTCGACCCGGCGCCTGCTCCCGCGCTGCCCGGTCCTCCCTCATTAAATAAGTAGATGATCGAGAAATTATTAAAATTAAATGTATACTGGGTAATCATCACAGGCGCTGTCGCAAATAAAATCATCGGGAATGTAATATGTTGAAAACGTTGAAAAAAAGTGGCCCCGTCAATCTTTGCCGCTTCATACAGTTCACCTGGAATCGCTTGAAGCACGCCCGTTACCATAACATAAATATAAGGAAAACCGAGCCAGGTCTGAATCATAATGAGAGCCGTCTTCGTCCAGAAAGGATCGGTCTTCCACGCGATCGCCGGCAGCTCTACAAACGGCAGGTGATTTAATAATGGAATCACCTGTGCATTCATCGCCCCTACGCTGTCGTTAAACATGTTGGAAAAACTCATGATTGTAATAAAAGCCGGAACAGCCCACGGAAATAAGAAGATCATTCGATATATCCGCTTGCCTTTTATAAAATCCTGATTGACGAAAAGAGCCGTCACAATACCCAAAATGATTTGCAGCGTTGTCGCACAGATTGTCCAGATGATTGTCCAGCCCAGTACATTCACAAATGTTTCACGATAGGAGCCAAGGAGAAAAATATTCAAGAAATTCTTAAAACCGACCCAGTCAATCAGACTATTAGGCGGAATATGATAAAAATCATAGTTTGTTAATGCAACAAACAGAGTCACCAAAACCGGAAAAATAATCACAAACACCATCATGATATATGCCGGCAGTGTAAATAAATATGGAAACCCTTTATCTCCTGCATGACAGATCATGTCCCTGGCTGTTGTATTGACCTTCAAACCCGCCGCTTTCATAGCGGCGGTCTTACGCGAATCATAAATATTAAAGATATAGAACATGAGGAACATCAGCGTCACGATCAATTGCAGTGTGCCTTCAATCAGCATAAACAGTGAGTGGTCTTTACCGGGAACACTCCCCAATGTAATCAATCCGGTTAGCGCCTGAATACCGAAAACGCATAATTCAAAAACAAACAAACCTGTGATGACCAGAAACAAGATCCCCTTTGAAAACTGATGATTCGCAAATTGCCCAAGCCCTGGAATGATCGATAAAAGCCCTGCCTTTCGTTTTTGCTTTGCATGTGTGTGGTGTTGATTCATTTTTTTCGCCCTCTATTCTTCCGGACGCTACCCCGCCGTTTTATTTCACATACTTTTCTTTTATATTTTCCTTCATGACGTTTACAGCATCATCCGCTGATTGTTGTGCTGCTTTTTTTCCTGTAGCTGCATCAAAAATCAAACTTTCCGCTCCTGTCCATACCTCAGCCATTTCCGGAATATTTGGAGTTGGTGTCGCTGTTTCATATTGTGTAATCACAGCTGACGTCAGCTCATTTTTTTGCTCATCCGCTTTCTTCCTTGCAGCTGTGTTGGCCGGAACTTCGTTTGTATCGTCATAAAAAACGTAGGCATTGGCATCATTTGTAGCATACTCAAGCCACTTTTCAGCCAGTTCGGGTTCTTTTGTATATTTTGAAGCAACCCAGCCCTTGCCGCCGGCAAAAGGGGCGTATTCTTCTCCGTTTGGCAATGTCGGAATAGGAGCCGCTCCGTAGTTCAATTTAGCCTCTTTATAGTTGGCAGCTGACCAAGGTCCGCCGATGATAGCAGCCGCTTTGCCATCTAAAAACATCTGCTGAATAAAATCATCTGCGCTTGAATTGTCTTGCATGCCTTTTGGCCAATAGGTTTTAAACCATCTCTCCGCATATTTCACAGCTTCTACTGCCCCTTTATTGTTCAGGCCGATATCCCCGGAATCTGTGCCGTTTTTCCCAAACACGTATCCGCCGTAACCCGCCAATAAACCGTATGACATATAAAAGTCAGTCCATTTCGCTAAAAATCCGGTTGATTTTCCTTTTTCTGAAGCAAACGCAAAGCGGGAATCCTTTGCTAATTTTTCAAGGTCTTTAAATGTTTTTGGTGCTGTTTTTAAAAGATCCTTGTTGTAGTATAAAACAAGTGTTTCAATGACCAGCGGCATTCCATACACCTTACCGTCAACCGTCACCTGCTGCATTTCTTTATCGCCGAAACTTTTTGTATGAGATGGCTTAATGTCTAGCAAATGTCCCTGCTGGCCCAAACCGCCGATCCGGTCGTACGCTGCAAGCATCACATCAGGTGCATTCCCCGCCGGACCATCGAGAGGAAGCGCTTCCAATTGATCGAACATTTGCTTTTCAACAATTTTTATTGTGACATCATTCTCTTTTTCAAACTTTGCTTTGATGCTTTCAATGTATTTTTTATAGGTTTCTTCAACAGACACAGTCAGTACCTTTTTGCCGTCAGAGCTTGCCGGATCTTTTGAACTTGAGCAGGCGGCAAGGCCGAATGTCAGGACTGATGCTGCCAATAAGGCGAAGGCCTTTTTAAAAACTACCATCTCTTTTCCCCCTTCTATTTATGAATCTATAACAATTGTATGGCTCTTCAGAAAGCGGTTACAACATCTTTCGATTTGTTACCGATAACAGAATTTAAACAGGGGCGGCAGCACCCAAAATAAAAAATTCTCCCGGCTGAATGGCAATCACATCGCTATGATGAAGCGGCTGCTCTGTCCATGCATCGTAGATTTTCTTATTTCTTTCAATATTCAAGTCTTGCAAACTGACATGTCGAGCCGCGTCCCCTTGATTAAAGAAATAAATCAGTTTTTTTTCATCAAGAGTCCGTGAAAAACGAATAAAATTGTTTTGGTCATCCAGCAGATTCCACTCAAGAGTTCCTTCAGTTAATACAGTGTTTTCCTGTTTGCGTAAAGCAATTAACCGTTTCATAAATGTGTGCATCTCTTGGTTTTGCTTCTCTTTGTCCCAAACCATACATTTCCGGCATAACGGATCATTTTCGCCGTCCAGCCCGATTTCCGTTCCGTAATAGATGCATGGTGAACCTGTCTGGGCAAACATAAAGGCCAGCAAAGCGCGTGCTTTTTTCTCGTCATTTCGGCATCTGGTCAAAAGGCGTTTTGTGTCATGGCTGTCCAGTAAATTAAACATCACCTCATTGACCTGCTTCATCCCATTCATCAAATGTGCATTTAACCGGTGGGCCATACGCGAGGCGGGAATCGCCCGGTCAGCAAAATATTCAATCATAGGCTCTGTAAAAGGATAGTTCATCACCGCATGAAATTCATCTCCTCTTAGCCAAGGTTCGGAAGAATGCCAGATTTCTCCCAGAATATAAATATCAGGCTTTTCTGCTGATACGGCTTGCTTGAATGTCTTCCAAAAGGCGTGATCCACTTCATTTGCCACGTCCAAACGCCAGCCGTCAATGTCAAATTCGCGAATCCAATACAAAGCAATATCAAGCAAATATCTTTGTACCTCGGGATTAGCCGTATGTAACTTCGGCATATCGGGAGTAAACGCAAATGTATCATAATTGCCTTCTGTGACAGGAAAAGAGTGAATATGGAACCAGTCTTTATAGCGGGATTGAGCTCCGTTTTTCACGACATCCTGCCACTGCGGAGAAGCACTGCCTATATGATTAAAAACAGCATCAAGCATAATTCTCATCCCCCGCTGATGAATCTGG
This sequence comes from Bacillus sp. LBG-1-113, assembly GCF_020708615.1. NCBI lineage: Bacteria > Bacillati > Bacillota > Bacilli > Caryophanales > Bacillaceae > Bacillus > Bacillus sp. LBG-1-113. The sequence goes on from NZ_JAJFDG010000006.1 coordinate 120,010, forward strand.
CTGACCAATGTGCGAAAAAGCTCCGGATCTCCAAAATGCGGATCAATGGAATAGTAATCCAGCGTGTCGTATTTATGATTAGAAGGCGCGGAAAAAATCGGAGTTAAATAAATTCCGTTCACCCCTAAATCCTCTACATAATCAAGCTTGTCAACAATTCCTTGCAAATCTCCTCCAAAAAAATCATTGACGTCCGGATCTTTGCTCCCCCACGGCAATACATTCTCCGGCGATAAGTCTTCTCTTCCATTAGCAAAACGCTCCGGAAAAATTTGATACCAAACCGTTGATTTGGCCCACTCAGGCGCTTGGAATGTATCGGTCTCATGAACAAATGGAAGTTTAAAATAATAATGGATCGTCTCCAGCGTTTTTTCGTTATAAGGGCATACACCTGAGCTTCCGAAAAAGATGTCTTCATGATGGTCTGTTACAACAAACGCATATTGCAAACGCCTGAATGGCGGCACCACTTCAGCAAACCAATAATCATGCATGTCCGTTGCGGCGATTTTCCTCATCGGATGCTCGTTTGCCGCCCACCTGCCATCGTTGTACTCATAAGGATCGCCCCAAATTAATCGAATGTGATCGGCATCACCTTTTTTCGTCCGAATCTTGATATGCACTGTCCGCCCGTCATAAGAATAAGCATCAGAACTGAATGGCTGATGATGAATCGCTGCATATTCCATCATGTCTCCCCCTTTGATTTCCGTTTTAATCCGGTTCAATTTTGAAAGTATCATGATGAAATCGCAGGAACAATCCTTTTTGCCTTGTTATCGATAACAGAATAAGGCTCTTACAGAGTCGATTCACGCACGATTAACTCCGGCTCAAAAAATAGATGTCCTTGGGGAGCACCGCCTTCATTCATTTTTTTCAGCAGCATTCTCGCACAGGCCTCACCCATTTCAACTACTGGCTGTCTGACTGTAGTCAACCGGGGCGAGGAGATGCGATCAAGAAAAACACCGTCATTCCCGGTAACCGCAACGTCTTCCGGAATTCGTTTTCCAAGCGATTGCGCCGCACGAATGACGCCGAGCGCGATTCGATCGGATGCGCAGACAAACGCTGCCTGTTTGTCCATGGATTTCAGTACTTCTCTTGCAAGGCATTCACTTTTCTTAGAACTGTTATCGATCCGAAACATATTCGTTTTGTTAAAGCTTTCATTCATCGCACGAATATACCCCTGTTCTCTTGAACGTTCGAAAGGCTCATCTAAATCAATGCCAAAAAAGACCACTTCCCGCTCGCCCAGTCCCATGACATGGCGTGTTGCCATAAAAGTGCCTTTTTCGTTATTCACATCGATAAAGTCAAAGCCCATTTCATTTTGCCCAAATACGACTAGCGGTTTTTCAAAAGCTTTGATCACACCTTCAAAATCGGACTTTCTCAAGCCAGTGGCAATAATACCGTCGCATTGCCCAATATTAAGAGAATTTCTTGTCACAAGCTGCAAAGCATAATGGCGGCGATCCAGCTCCCGGCTGATTCCGGTCAACAAGTTCATGTAATACGGCTCTGTCGTATCCATTTCCTCGAGAATCAACAGTTTGACAACCTGTGTTCTGTTTTGCACGAGCGCTCTTGCCGCATAATTAGGGATGTAATTCAGTTCTTTCATCGCGGAATGAACAAGCTTTTTTAATTCGTCTGTCACCGTCTCAGGGTGATTGATCACTCGTGATACCGTCATTTTCGAAACATTTGCTTTTTTCGCTACATCTGACAATGTTGCCATTTTCATCCCCTCCTCACCTGTGCTTATTACGCCTATCCAAACTAGTGAAAAAGTCCTTTATTATAGTAAATTATACTATGTAACCATAAAGAAACTAAAAAAGAGATTTCCTACAGGAAACCTCACATTGTCGAAATCAGCTTTGATTGCTCACTAAATTTCTGTCCACTTTTTCTCTAAAATTGGATATGAGTAGTTCTTCATTTGCTCAATTAACTCATCGGACCGTGAAGAGCTATGGATCAGTTTAAGATGAGAGTCGTTAGAAAATCCTTCTTGAATGCTGTATTTGATCATTTTCATCATCGGTTCAAAATATCCGTTGACATTATACAGTCCGATCGGTTTTTGATGAATGCCGATCTGCGCCCAGCAAAGCACTTCAAATAATTCTTCATATGTACCGAAACCGCCAGGCATGGCGATATAGCCGTCAGCCAGTTCGCTCATTTTTGCCTTTCGTTCATGCATGCCGTTGACTTCAATCAGCTCTGTCAGATTTTGATGGACAACCTCTCCGCTGAACAGGCCGCTCGGCATCACTCCAATTGCAGTGCCGCCGTTTTCCATTAATGCATCGGCAATCGCGCCCATCAAACCTACACGAGAGCCCCCGTATACCAGGCCGATTCCCTGCTCTGCCATATACACGCCAAGCTCCGTCGCTTTTCTTTTATACGCTTCATTTCCCCCCGGGTTTGAGCCCGCAAATACACAAATTGTTTTCATCTTGTCATCTCCGCATCTATATATCGTGTTAACATTCAAAAAAACACACTATATATTGTCCCACCTTCATGTGATAATATCAATATGAAATACATAAAGAATGCAGGAGTGATGATGTTGCAGCTGGCTGATGCTGAAAAATGGATGAAAGAGTTTTACGAAAAAAGGGGCTGGACGGAATACGGACCGTTTATTCGAGTCGGGTTTTTAATGGAGGAAGCCGGAGAGCTGGCACGGGCTGTCCGGGCGTATGAAATCGGCAGAGACCGGCCGGATGAGAAAGAATCGACACGAGCTGAGCAAAAACAAGAATTGATTGAAGAAATGGGAGACGTCATCGGGAATATCGCCATCCTTGCTGATATGTACGGCGTTTCATTAGGTGACGTGATGAAAGCCCACCAAGAAAAACTGACAAAACGATTTGAGCATGCATAAAAAAAACGGCCGCAGTCGGCCGTTTTTTTTTCACCCTGTGATTTCATCATGATGATCAAAGAAATGCTGCTTCCCTATTTTGTGAAATAGGCCTGTTTTATGCAGCAGCTCCCTAGGCTGAGACTGCAGTCCTACAATCATCAGCTTTCCGTTGTGGCGTTTAATTCGGTTCATAACGTTCCCAAGCACTGCTTCTGCGGATGTATCCATGTAATGCACTTTATTCATGAGCAAAATGAGGGTCTTCGGCTTTTTCTGTACATGCTCTAACAGTGACGATTCAAGTGAATCAATCGATCCGAAAAACAGCGGTCCTTCTATGGAGTACATGCTGACTGAAGGATCTGTCCCCTGCTCCCTCTTAGCCGCTTTCGCAAGAGCTGGATGAGACTCCTGATTGTGAATACGGGTCGCTTCGCTCATTCTTCTGATGAAGAACACAAATGCGAGCAACAATCCGGTCGCCACACCGACGATTAAATCGAACAGAACCGTCAGGACAAAGGTAGCGGCTAAAATGAAGGAATCGGCGTTTTTCAGTCTCAGCATGTTTGCGACTTCCTTCCGCTCACTCATATTCCATGCGACAACCATCAAAATCGGCGCCATACTTGCAAGCGGAACGTGGGAAGCATAAGGCGCGAATACAAGCAGTACGAGAAGAACCACGACGCCGTGAACGACACCTGAGACAGGTGAAACCGCTCCATTTTTAATATTGGTTGCCGTCCGCGCAATCGCTCCGGTAGCCGGGATTCCGCCAAACAGCGGCGCGGCCATATTCGCAATCCCCTGGCCGACAAGCTCTTTGTTGCTGTCGTGCTTTGACCCTTTCATATTATCGGCAACCATCGCGGATAATATGGACTCGAGGCCGCCAAGAAGCGCGATGACAAGCGCTGCCGGAAACAGCATGACCATTTTATCTATTGTCAGCTCCGGAAACTGAAATTCCGGCAAATGGCGAGGAATTTCTCCATAGGTTGAGCCAATCGTTGCCATGCGGTCAGGGAAAAACACAACCGCAACAAGCGTGGAAATGAGAAGAGCCAATAAAGCTCCGGGTATCTTTGGCATCACTTTGGCGGATACAAGCAAAATGACAAGTCCGATGACCGCTGTCAAAATGGCATATCCGTTAAAGGTGCCGAGCTTCTGTGCAATTTCAAACATGTTGTGATGAAAGTTCTCATGTTTTTCTACATTTTTCAAACCGAGAAAATTAGCGATTTGTTCAGTGAAGATTAACACGGCGATTCCAGCCGTAAATCCGACGATAACTGGCTTCGGCACGTACTTCATAATTTTGCCGAGCTTAAACAATCCGAACAGCACCAGCATGACGCCTGCCATAAACCCCGCTATCAGCAGATTTTCCAGCCCATACTGCATCACGATACCGAATAAAATCGGGACAAACGCGCCTGTCGGACCGCCTATTTGATATTTAGATCCCCCGAACAAAGAAATACAGATCCCCGCCACAACAACAGTATACAGCCCATATTCAGGCTCGACTCCCGAGGCAATGGCAAACGCCATACCTAAAGGAATTGCCACGACTCCTACTACGATACCTGCAATCAGGTCTTTCTGAAATTTCTGTAAATTGTATCCCTTGAATCTCCCAGAGAATCGCATATTTTGTTAAAACCTCCCTTATGAATTAGTCTTTATGAACTCAGTTTCATAACCGTTAATCACGACGTCAAGTTTGCCTGTCTCCGGGTGTATCACAAGCCCGTGAACCGGCAGCTTTTTTGGCAGCAGCGGATGATTCTTGATCAGATTGACACTGTGGGAAACGCTTTCTTCCACACTGTGAAAGCCGGTCAGCCAGGTTTTCAAATCTAATCCGGCGCTATCAAGTAAACTCAGGCAGCTTGCTTCTACCCCGCGTTCCTTTGCTTTTTCTAGAATTGAGGTAGCATTCAGGCCTGACATCCCGCATTCATGGTGGCCGATGATGCAAACCTCTTCCGCCTGCAATTCATAAACGGCGACCAATATGCTGCGCATGACACTTCCAAATGGGTGAGAAACGATGGCTCCCGCGTTTTTTACAATCTTAGCATCGCCGTTTTTAAGCCCCATTGCTTGCGGAAGAAGTTCTGTGAGTCTTGTATCCATACAGGTAACAATAACGAGCTTTTTTGAAGGGAATTTTGTCGTTTTGTAGGGTTCGTACTTCTTCTCTCTGACAAACTGCTGATTGTGTTCCAAAATTGATGTTAAAGAAACCATTCTAAATTCATCTCCCATCCATATGATTTTGCAAGCCTTCTTGCCTAGCTTACAGTAAGGAATTATAGCATAGGAACAGGCCGCGAAAAGGCTTTCATTAAAAGACGATCTAATTGGACTGTAAAATAAAAACATAAACATTTATATCTTTCAAAGATAATAAAATTTATATTTATTGAATCCTATAATCCAGGTTTTGCTGATATTTTGGTGATTTGTCTGACAAAAAATATAGGCGAATTCAGATAATTAAAAAACTTATTTAAGCAGAGGCTGCTTTTTTTTCATTCATCGCAATCATTTTAAGTTCAAAAGAACCAGAAATTTAACAAACGCAGCAATATTTCTAACTTTTATCTCTTTCCGATATAATAAAATAGACAACAGCCATAAAGGGGGAGCCTTGTTGAAACCATTTGTATTTATCACCAAACCCATTCCTAAAGAGATTGAACACATGATCAGTGAGCATTGCCGTTTTGAGATATGGCAGGAGGATTCACTTCCACAAGAAGTGCTATTCGAGAAAATGAAAGATGCTGAAGGGCTTTTAACGACTGGAACATCAGGGCCGTCCATCAACAGCGAGCTGCTTGAACATGCTCCTAAGCTGAAGGTCGTCAGCAATCAATCCGTCGGATACGATAATTTTGATATAGAAGCGATGAAAGAAAGAAGCGTCGTCGGCACTCATACGCCTTATACACTGGATGATACAGTGGCCGATCTGGCCTTTTCTTTAATTCTTTCATCGGCCAGACGTGTTGCTGAGCTTGACCGTTTCGTCCGGGCCGGTAAATGGGGTACGGTTGAAGAAGAAGACCTTTTCGGCATTGACGTCCATCATCAAACATTAGGCATTATCGGTATGGGCAGAATCGGCGAGCAAGCGGCCAGACGCGCCAAATTCGGTTTCGATATGGACGTGCTTTATCATAACCGCCACCGCAAACAAGAAACTGAAGAAAGCATCGGCGTCAAATACGCTGAGCTTGACACACTCCTGGAACAATCAGATTTTGTTCTGCTGATTACTCCGCTGACTGACGAAACGTATCACATGATCGGGGAACGCGAATTTAAACTGATGAAGGATTCCGCAATTTTCGTCAATATTTCCCGGGGAAAGACAGTTGATGAAAAAGCCCTCATCCGCGCTCTTCAAGAAGGCTGGATTCGTGGTGCCGGTTTAGACGTGTACGAAGAAGAACCTGTCGCAAAAGACAATCCGCTCTTGCAGCTTGACAACGTCACCTTACTGCCGCATATCGGCTCAGCAACAGCGAAAGTGCGCTTCAATATGTGTAAACAGGCCGCTGAAAACATGATCGCTGCTATCAAAGGGGAAACACCGAAAAATCTGACAAGAGAATTTCAGTAAATAAAAAAATCCGGTCTGATGAAGACCGGATTTCATATTACATATGCTGGAGAACAGCACGCTTATAAATATGACGTGTGACGATATAATAAACAGCCTGGAATACAAAATAAATAAAGATGACGATCACGGCCTCAAGAAATAAGTTAGCATTCAGCATGTTGCTTAACGCCACATACGCAAAACCGGCGTGAATCGTACCCGCGATAAACGGGATGAAGAACAAAAATCCAATTTGTCTTCCAAGGATAGAGTGAATCTCTTTGTCCGTAACTCCCATTCTCTTTAATGCTAACACTTGCACTCTCGTATCTTCTATTTCAGTAAACATCCGCAAATACAGCATGCTGCCTTGAACAATAAAAAACAGTACGCTGACAAACAGACCGATAAACAGCATGAGTGCGACTCCCTGCTTCACAACTTGAAAACTCGGAGCACGCGTTTGAAAATCAGATGTATGTTCTTTCGGCACCATGTTTTCAAGCTTCTCAGAGACCTCCACCGTCTCCTGCCAATGCTCAAGCTCATAGCCTACCACTCTTGTCTGATCCTTTAGCCGCACCTCCTGTGTCAGGCTGTCAAAGCTTTTTTCGCTGACAACCAATAAACGGCTGACTCCTCCGACTGACATCAATATCCCTTTGTTTTGCTGCTTTTTCATGACATAGGAAAGTGATTTTCCTGACTTCATATGAAACGCTGCTTTTTCCCCTTCCCCGAACGTATCTTTCACCATCATTTGAAACGGAACATTGATAAACGCTTCATTTTCTTGTACATGAATAACAGGAAAACCTTTTTCCTTTGCGACTTGATTATAGATTTTCTCTGAAATCAGCAAGGCCTCTGCTTCCGCTTTCCTGTTCCCATAAGGCAAGTCTGATTGAAATGTAACAGGAATACCTGTGGCATTCACCTTATATTTAATCTCAGTATCTGCTCTTTTCAATGTATTCTCAGCCGTCTCAGGCTTCATAACCTGAAAGCGGGAAGCGTCTTTTTCCACCCAGGCAACAGATTGAGGAATGCTTTGCTCCTCCTGCCTTTCTAAATCAGCATAAAACATATAGATCACACCTGTAGCGGTTAAAATGACTGCTGTAATCACAGAGGTTAAAAACAGCATGCGTGCGTGATCTTTCAGCCTGAATATCATGTTGGAACGCACAATGATATTGGTTCCTTTGTAAAAGCTGTGTTTCTTTCTGTACAGCATGCGAAAAAACGCGACACTGCTTTGTGTAAAAAAGAAATACGTGCCGATTAACACTAAAATCAAAATCGGAAAGACACGAAACATCATGTCGATCGCATTGGCTGTGGCAGACAGATAATAACCGCCAGCCAGACAAAGCAAAGACAGCACAGTGAGCCATTTTGAATAGACCGGTAGATTTTTAGGTTTTTGAGCGGATTTAATCAAATCTATGATTTCGAGCTTGCGAATCTGCCCCAGCGATAATATAAGCAGGACTTGAAACAATATGAGAAAACCGACCGCCGTCAGCACAAATGCTTTCGGTACAATCGCAAACGAGATCGGCACCTTCACACTGAGCATCCATGTCATGACCATAAAAAACAGTTTTGAAAATAACAGCCCCGTGCCGATACCGGCTGCAATCGCCGCAAGAGAAATCAGCGACTGCTCATAATAAATCATCTTTCGGAGCTGCTGCTTTGATGTCCCGAACAGGGTAAACAAGCCAAACTCTTTCTTTCTCGCTTGTAAAAATGCTGAATTTGAATAGGAAATAAAGAATATACAAAACACGATAATGACGATAAGAGCCGCGCTCAAACACGTTTTCACAAGGCTTCCGCCATACACATTGTCTTCCGTCACATCCGGGTGAAAAATAAAAGATGTGAAGACGAAAAAGACCGAGACGGCAAACACACAGCTTAAAAAGTAAGCGACATATCTTTGCAGATTCCCAATGATGTTCTTACGGGCGATGGTTCTCAAATTCATGAAAATCGCCTCCCAACACACTCAGGGTATCCAGGATACTTTGATAAAACACCTGCTGATTCGTCCCCCTGCGGATCTCTGAAAAAAATCTTCCGTCTTTAATAAAGACGATTCGTTTACAGAAGCTTGCCGCTGTGGCATCATGCGTAACCAATAGTATCGTTGCTTCCTTTTCTTCATTCAGCTGAGCCAGCGTGTTCATCACCTGTTTTGCAGATTTTGAATCAAGGTTGCCTGTCGGTTCATCCGCCAGTATCAGAGCCGGATTATGAATAATGGCTCTTGCACAGGCCGCACGCTGCTGCTGGCCTCCCGACACTTCGTACGTACGGTGGTCGAGAATATGTTTGATTTGCAATGTATCTGCCAGTTCATCTAAGCGGTTTTCCATTTCACTCAGCTTTACCTTGTCCAACGCGAGCGGAAGCAGGATGTTTTCCCGAATCGTCAGCGTATCAAGCAGATTAAAGTCCTGAAAGACGAAGCCCAGCTCTCTTCTGCGAAACAGAGCCAGGTCTTGATCCTTTAACGTTTTCGGCTGAATGCCGTTGATCATCATCTCGCCCTGGGTCGGCTTATCAATGGTGGCCAGCAAATTCAGGAGCGTCGTTTTTCCGCTTCCTGACGGCCCCATGATGCCGACAAATTCTCCTTTATTTACACTGAGATCAAAATCGCTAAGCGCCTGATATGACATCGTTCCTTTATTTGAATAATATGTTTTTGACAGCTTCGTTGTTTGCAGCACGTTCATGCCTCTGATCCTCCTTTTTCTTTATTATAAAAAGGAAGTCAGCAGCCTCCCATCGAACTTTCTTTCAATCTCGCTTTCGAACCTTACAATGCTGTCATATTCGCCAGAGTGTCACTTGAAAAGACAATTGTCATCACAGTGCCCGCTCCCTCTTTTGATTGCATGTCCAGTTTATGGCCCAGCTGGCTGCACACCTCTTTCGCCAAATAGAGGCCCATTCCTGTCGCCTGTGTCATGCTTCTCCCGTTTTCACCAGTAAAAAACGGATCAAAAATCCGGGGAAGATCCTGCGCCGGGATGCCGATACCGTCATCTGCAACTGATAAACGCGTCTCATGTCCTTGCGTTTCAATCCGGATGGTAATATGGTCACCAACGCCTTGCTTTGAATATTTCAGGGCATTGAAAAGGATTTGCTCCACAACAAAGGAAAGCCACTTTTGATCACTGGAAACCTGGACGGCGTTTGGCGGCACATGTAATTTCGGGAAAAGCCGCCGTTTAATAAACTGCCGTTTTTCCTGATTGATCAATGAGCGGACAAGCTCTGTCAAATCAAAGGTTTCAGGTTTTACATCAAAAGCGAATTCCTCCAGCCGGGCTGTTTGCAGCATCATATCCAGCCCGTGGCGAAACCGTTCATTTTCATCCTCCAGTTCCTCTAAAAATGTCTGAAAGGAAGAAGCGGTCCCGTTCTTTCCTTCTTGAATCATTAAGGAGATGACGGATACGGGTGTTTTCATATGGTGAATCCATTGATTCGTAAAAGTATAATGCTGTTTTTGTTTATTAATATATTGTGAGAGCTTTCCCGCGTATTGATCACCAAGCGCGTTAATCATTTTTGTCCAGAGGGCTTGTTCTCTAGTTCTTGGCTTGCGGGCTTCAAGTGACCGCCCTATGTCATTCGAAGCGGGTGCCTGATCGGCCAGTTTTTTCAAAAATGCCAGAAAAGAAACTTGCCGGATGTAGTCGGCAGTAAAACCAGCGGCCAAAAGGACACCAGGCAGGACCCATATGTATATCATATTTTCTGAAGCAGGCTCGGCACCGCTCTCTATAATGCTTAAATATGCGATAAACATGGCGGCACCTATGCTTAATAAGGAAAAAAGAATAATAGCTAATCGGTCGATGATATAAGTCTTTAACACTCCCGCTCATCCTTCCGATTGACTTCAAATACATAGCCCTGTCCCCTGATCGTTGCAATGGCATCTTTCAATCCGGCATTCTCCAGCTTTCTCCGCAGCCGATTGACATTGACCGTTAATGTATTATCATCAACAAAATCAACGTCGTCCCATAATGCCTCCAGCAATTCATCACGCGAGACAATTTTTTTGTGCTCTCTTATGAAAATCGAAAGCAGCTGAAATTCTTTTTGTGAAAACGAGATGCGGCTGTTCTTCCACTCCGCTTCATATTGATCTGGATATATCGTTAGACCGCCAAGCTCCACCAGTCTTGATTCATGGGACAAAGAAGGAGAATACTCACCATAGGTCCTGCGCAGCACGCTTTTGATTTTAGCCATGACGACTTCTAAGTGAAACGGCTTTGTGATATAGTCATCGCCCCCGTTCTCAATCGCCATCACCTGATTCAGCTCATCAGTCCGCGCCGAGATAAAAATAATCGGGGCATTGGAAACCGTTCGAATTTGCCTGCACCAATAAAACCCGTCAAAAAAAGGAAGATTAATATCTAGCAGCACAAGATCCGGTTTCATTTCCGCAAATTCTTCCTTTATGTCATTCAGCTTTTCAGCTATTTTTATATGATATCCGTATTTCTGAAGATGGCCGCCCAGCAATGAAGCAATCCGTTCATCATCTTCCACGAGTAAGATCCGATACACGTTTATCCCCCTTATATGTCTAGTACGGTGATTTTTCTAGAAGATTCCAAAATTCATTATAGCATGTGGGGGATAGTAAATCGGTCTTTTTCTATTCGTTATGGTAGAATGAAAAAAGGGAAAAATTTCTTAATAAGTAGGTGTCATTATGAAGATAATCATGCTACTTGTAACCATTACGTCAACTCTTTCAGCATGCCAGCCGAACTATACCGGGGAATACATAGAAATTGGAGATTCACTGACTGAATACGAAAAAGAGTGCTTTAAAGAGAATCACATTCCTTATCAATATGAAAAAGGGAAACTGTATATCCCGGAAGATGCATTTGATATAGTAATCAATACTTGTTCATAAGAAAAAGCTTGCAGTATGTCTGCAAGCTTTTCACATTACAAAAAATAAGTGTTTAATTTCTCTTCAAACTCTGAAGGGGCGATGTCACTTTTTTGGCCTTCTCCGCCGTTTTCATGAATCGTAAAATGGCGGTCTGACATGACCATCCGCCCGTTCGGTGTCAACTTTGAGGCGAGCAGTGATTTGTTAAAAGGAGATTTTTCATGAGAATGAATCAGGTCCTTCATGTCATCTAAATCACCGGGATCCCTCTCTTCAAGGGTAAAGGCATAACCGATTTGCCAGCCTTCTCCTTTGTCCATCAACAGAAGATGGGTGCCCATTTCCGTCGCTTTTTCCTTGATTCGGAATGCTCCCACAGGAGATTGTACCGTTTCTCCAGAAAGCGGTATCGGCTCCAGCGCCAGGTTGATGCCAAAACCAATATCAACAATGTAATCTCCCTTTTCTGCCGACAGCCATACAGCAGCATGGGTTCCTTCTAATGCCCACTCTTCTTGTTTTCCTGCATAAACTGTTCCGCGAATGAGCTTCACATGAAAACCGGCATCACGTAAGACATAGTAAAGAAAACCATTCAAGTCGTAGCATAGCCCCCCATGCTGTTCTTTGATCAGACGGCGCCAAAGCTCTTCTTTGGTTACCTTATAATTCTCTTTTGCAAGAACTGCCCGGTTTTCAAAAGGGTATCGGTACGCCATTGCTTTTAGAAAAAGGGGAAAATCCTCGAAGCTGACATGATCCTTCTCCCAGCCGATTTTCTTAAAACAGTCTTTCAGAAAATCACTCATTTTGTATCACCTAAACTTCCTCTTGAACATACGCCGAAAGCTTTTCCAGCGCCTCTTGTTCATCTTCTCCCTCGGCAATCAATGTGACTTCTGTGCCTGTGCTTACCGCAAGGCTCATCAGCCCCATGATGCTTTTCGCATTTACTTTTTTCCCATCCTTCTCAAGAAACACATCTGACGTAAACCGGTTTGCTTCTTGTACAAACAAAGCAGCAGGACGCGCCTGCAGTCCTGTCTTTAATCGAACTTCCACTTTCTGCTGAACCATAAGATCTCCCCTTTTCTTTACGGTTATTTTAAAGTGACGGTTTGCCCTGTCCGCAGCTGTTCTGCGATTTCGTCAAGTTTTCTCAGCCTGTGATTGATCCCTGATTTGCTGATTTTCCCGCTCGCTACCATTTCCCCCAGCTCTTTCAGCGTCACTTCCTGGTAATCAATCCGCAGCTGCGCGATTTCCCGAAGTTTTTCAGGAAGCGCCTCCAAGCCGATTCTTTCATCGATGTATTTAATATTTTCCACCTGTCTGAGCGAAGCCCCGATGGTTTTGTTTAAGTTGGCTGTTTCACAATTGACAAGGCGATTAACCGAATTTCTCATGTCTCTGACGATTCTGACATCCTCAAAACGCAGCAATGAATTATGTGCGCCGATCACGTTCAGAAATTCAGTAATCTTTTCAGCCTCTTTTAAGTAAGTGATATAGCCTTTTTTCCGCTCGAGCGTTTTGCTGTTTAATTGGAACTCATTTAACAGTTCGCATAATGAATCGTTATGCTCTTTATAGAGAGAAAAAATTTCTAAATGGTACGAGGAGGTTTCCGGGTTATTGACTGAACCTCCCGCCAAAAATGCCCCTCTCATATAAGAACGCTTGCAGCATCTCTTTTTGACAAGCTCTTTTGAAATATTTCGTTCAAACACAAAATTCTCGCCGAGTATTTTTAAATCCTCTAAGATGAACTTTGCATTCTCTGAAAAACGCACAATGTAGACGTTATTCTTTTTCAGCCGCATTTTCTTTCTGACCAGCAGATCAACCGACACATCATATTGTCTTTTCAGCAATGTATAGATGCGGCGGGCAATCGCTGCATTTTCAGTTTGAACATCAAGTACGAGATGGCGGTTAGCAAATGATAAAGATCCATTCATTCGGATAAGTGCTGACAACTCTGCCTTAATGCAGCAATCCTTCACTTCCAGGTTCGTTAATTCTTTTTTTGTTTCCGATGCAAATGACATATAGCCACCTCATTTCAAGGCTTCATTCTTTCAATAAATCGACAAGAAGAGAGGCCACTTTATGTGTATCGTGACGAATTACGCCATTTTTATGTGTTACGATTTGATCTCTGATAACTTCAAGCCCCATTGCTTTCAGCTCTTCGATATCAAAATCAACAGGACGCGCCGATTCTACTGCGTACTTACGTTTTATTTCGTCAGGAATGTCTTCACTGTTAACCAGTATGGTATCGATAAAACCGCAGCCCATATGCTGATTGAGCGCTTTCACATGATCAGCAGCGGTATAATGCAGCGTTTCTCCGGGCTGTGTCATCACGTTGCAGATATATACTTTTCTCGCCGGCGCCTTGATCACTTCTTCTCCAATTTTTGGAACGAGCAAATTGGGAAGAATACTGGTATATAGGCTTCCCGGTCCGATAATAATCAGATCCGCTTCCCTGATCACATCTATTGTTTCCGGCAGCGGATCAATGTTTTCAGGCGTCAGAAAAACGCGCTTAATACGCTGGCCGTACTCCGGAATAGTGGACTCGCCTGTGACCACGCGGCCGTCTTCCATTTCGGCATGCAGAACAACACTGGCATTGGCTGCCGGCAACACCTTTCCTCTTACATTCAGCACCTTGCTCATTTCTGTGACAGCGTGAAAAAAATCACCGGTTATATTCGTCATCGCTGCCAAAATTAAATTTCCGAGTGAATGGCCCGTTAAATCGTTCCCCTTATTAAAGCGGTGCTGAAAGAGATCCTCAACTAGCGGCTCCACATCGGATAAAGCGGCAAGCACATTTCTGATGTCTCCGGGTGGCGGGATTTTCAGTTCGTTCCGCAGCCGCCCCGAGCTTCCTCCGTCATCAGCAACTGTGACAATCGCCGTAATATCAACGGGTTTATGCTTTAAGCCCCGAAGCAATACAGAAAGGCCCGTGCCACCGCCAAAGATGGCAATTTTCGATTTTTGTTCCATCTTATTTCCGGCTTCTCTTTTCGATGTCCCGGTGAGTAACATGAGTATAGTAATCCTTTTTGAAATAGTCAGCTAAATACTCGGCAAGCGTCACAGAGCGGTGCTGGCCCCCTGTGCAGCCGATCGCAATGACGAGCTGGCTCTTTCCTTCTCTTTTGTAGGACGGCAGCATAAAGCTGAGTAAATCGATTAATTTTTCATTGAACTTTTGTGTTTCGTTCCACTTCATGACGTAAGACGATACCTCTTCATCTTTTCCGGTCAGCGGCCTCATGCTTTCGATATAATATGGGTTCGGCAGAAATCTGACATCAAACACGAGATCGGCATCAATGGGGATACCGTATTTAAAACCAAATGACATGACATTTACCGTAAATGTCTCGCCTTGGTTTGTCGCAAAATGCTTTACGATTTTCTCGCGCAGATCGCGCGGCTTCATGTCTGATGTATCATAAATCATTTGAGAGCGGCCTTTTAATTCCTCAAGCAGCTCACGTTCCAGCGCGATGCCTTCGAGCGGAAGACCAGTCGCTGCCATCGGATGCGAACGTCTCGTTTCTTTATATCTTGTCACGAGGATCGAATCCTTCGCGTCCAGGAATAAAATTCGCGGTGTAATCCACGGATTTTCCGCCATTTCATCCAGCGCCTCAATCAGCCGGTCAAAAAATTCACGGCCGCGCAAATCCATAACAAGCGCGACCTTGCTCATTTTCGAATTTGATTCCTTCATCAGCTCTAAAAATTTCGGAAGCAATGAAGGCGGCAGATTATCGACGCAGAAGTACCCGAGATCCTCAAAGCTTTGAATCGCAACGGTTTTCCCCGCGCCCGACATACCGGTTATAATGACAAGCTGAATATCATGTGATTCACTAACACTCATCTTTCTCCCCCCTGACTTGTCTTTCTATTTGATATGCTGCGGATCTAAACGATAACTGAGCAGCTCAAACTCCGGTGTATACGTAAATGTGCCGTGCAGCAGCCCTTGTCCCTTCATCATAAAGTCCAGGATATGGCCGTCTCCCGGGGCCATAGGCAGGTTTTGAATATCCTTCACATTGTGCCACTGCAAAATGCCTTCCTCTGATTCAGACACGTTCTCTCCCGTATAGGAATCAGCGACAAACGTAAACATCATCCACTCGGACACAATATGGTCACCGTCTTTAATGATAAAGGTAAAAACGCCTTTTAGCTGAGGATTTATAATATAGATACCTGTCTCTTCTCTAAATTCTCTGATGACGGAATCCCTGACTGATTCTCCGCTCTCCATCTTGCCTCCCGGCGCGACCCACCAGCCGCGTCTTGGCTTTTGGAGAAGAAGAACTTTGTCATCCGCCTTGAGAACACAATTTGTCACTCTTTGCAAGTACGTCACCTAACCTTCTCGTCCTGTCATCGTCTCTTTATTATACCGTTTCAAGATGCCTCTCACAATGAAGAGACATTGACAATCTTTCCTTCTATTTTACAGCATATTCTTCCCAGCGTTCAGATGATTTTATTGTGAAAGGAAATTGTCTTTTATTTTTGGACAAAAAAAGGACACGGATAACTGGAGAATCCGTGCCAAAAGTGTATTCATTATAAAAAGGGGGTCAATTACTTTATTAATCATAACCGATAAGTTTTACACAACTGTTACAGCGTAATTAAAACCCAGTAACGTTATGTGAAACTCGTATGACAGCCCTTTTTTATTTTAAGGTTTTCAGCGTTTCCTGGAGCTCTTCGACATAATGCTGTACGCTTTGTGCCGCAATACTTCCATCTCCTGTAGCCGTTACGATTTGGCGCAATGATTTTTCACGAATGTCTCCGGCTGCGAAAATCCCTTCAACCTTTGTTTCCATTCGGTCGTTGGTTTCGATGTAGCCTTCTTCATTCGTGATGCCAAGGTTTTCAAACGGTTTAGACAGAGGAAGCATACCGATATAAATGAATACGCCGTCTGTTGTGAATTCACTTTCTTCACCGGTTACCGTATCCACAAGCATCACTTTGCCGACTTTGCCGTTTTCCTCATGAATTTCCTTCACGGTTTTATTCCATAAGAAATCTACTTTTTCATTATCAAACGCTCTCGCTTGGAGAATGCTTTGCGCACGGAGTTTGTCACGTCTGTGAACGATCGTTACTTTTGAAGCGAAACGTGTTAAGTACACGCCTTCTTCAACCGCTGAGTCCCCTCCGCCGACAACAACCAGCTCTTTGCCTTTAAAGAAAGCGCCGTCACATACTGCACAATACGAAACACCGCGGCCGCCCAATTCTTTTTCGCCAGGCACGCCGATTTTTTTATACTCTGCACCTGCGGCAATGATAACAGCACGTGCTTTATATTCTTTTGAACCGGCTTTCACAACTTTGTACTCTTTGCCGTCCACAATTTCTTTAATATCGCCATAAGCGTATTCCGCGCCGAATTTCTTCGCGTGTTCAAACATTTTGTTGGAAAGCTCAGGTCCGAGGATGCTTTCGAAACCAGGATAGTTCTCCACATCTTCCGTGTTTGCCATTTGGCCGCCCGGAATTCCTCTTTCAATCATTAATGTCGATAAGTTTGCTCTAGATGTGTATACAGCGGCCGTCATCCCAGCAGGACCCGCGCCGATAATAATCACGTCATATATTTTTTCTTCTGACACACTCACTCACTCCTTAAAACGTCTTTTCGAGTTGGGCTCTTCCTTATAAGATAAGAATCCCCATCAAACGTATTCCTTACCCATATCCTATAAAATCTCATGGTGATACGCCATTTTTTTGCTCATTTTTTTCGAAACGCGATTAAATGTATTTCAAAAGGGTATGTATATTAATAAAGAAAGAGCCTTCTGTCCATAGAAGGCCCTTGTCTTATTTATTATTGAACAACACGTCTTACAACGCCTTTGAATGCTTTTTTCCAGTACACGTTGTTCATAGAGTCGACAGAGACACCATGAGATGTATTGTCGTTCAGGAACGTACCGTTTCCTAAGTAGATTCCAACGTGACCATTTGTTTTGTATGTGTCAAAGAAAACTAAGTCTCCACGTTTCATGTCTGACGCGCTAACAGCTTGTCCTCTTCCAACTAAAGTATCAGTCGTTGTTCCGCCGACAGGTCCAAGGTTGACACCTGCAGAAGCGTAAGCCCAGCGAACGAATGATGAGCAGTCAAAAATACGGTTGTTGATATCAGACTGAGTGCGTCCGCCGCCAAACTTGTACGGAGATTGTCCGACAATGCTTGAACCAACGCTGATCGCACCTTCAATGCCGCCTGAGTTGCTGATGACAGTGCCGCCTGAATTGCTGTTTGAGCTGCTGTGCTTCTTAGAAGACGACCCGTTAGACGAACTGTTTGATGAACCGCTAGAAGAGTTGTCTGAAGAATCATCATCAGATGAGCTAGCTTTTGCTGTTTCAGTTGTAGCTGTTTGGCCATCTGTTTGTGTTTCATCAGATGCTTTTTGAGCTTCTTCCTGCTTTTTGATCAAAGCAGCCGCAGCTTCTTGTTGTTTTTTGATGCGTGCTTGTTCTGCTTCAGTATCTGCTTTTTGATTTGCAAGTTCAGACGCTTCTGATTTTAATTCAGAAATCGCCGCAGCCGTTTTCTTCTGGCTGTCTTTTGCTTCGTCGAAAAGCTTGTCTTTTTCATCTAGCTGTTTATCAAGGTCCTTTTGCATTGTTTCTAACTTAGCCAATGCAGCTTGTACTTCTTTCAGCTTATCATTCAGATCTGCTTCAGAGTCTTCAAGCTTCGCTTTATCCTGCTCTTGCTGCTTGATTAAATCTTTGTCTGCATCAACAATAGATGAAACCGCAGTAGCGCGTGAGATAAAATCACCAAAGCTTGTTGATCCTAAAAGTACATCTATGTATCCTTGAGATCCGCCGCTTTCCTGTAAAGAACGAACGCGTTTTTTCAGGATTTCGTTACGCTTTTCGATGCGTGCTTCTGTTTCTTTAATCTCTTTTTTCAGTTCTTTGATTTCTTTCTTCGTTTTATCGTTTTCTTCTTTTTTATCTTCGATTTTATTGCTTGTATCGAGCGCCTTAGCGTTAATGTCTTTCAGTTCTTTTTCAATCTTTGATTGGTTTTCCTGAAGCTCAGTTAATTCTTTTTCCTTCGCTTCAATGCTGGAAGCAACCTCAGATTGCTTGCTTTCGATTTTCTGTTTCTTTTCATCTAATGTTTCCGCCGATGCAGTTTTACTTGTAAATGGGATCAAAAAACTGCTTGTCCCGATGACGGAAGCCAAACCAAGTGTCAATAAACTCTTTCTCACTTTTTATATCCTCCCTTTTACTGTGAACCTGATCTCATTTGGAATTGTATTTTGAACATCAAGTTTCGTTCCTCATATTCTACGAGGAATGATGATTGTTTATGGTTAATTATTCTGTGCATCTCTTATTCTGGGTGTATAGCGTTTATTTCACATCATATGTAAAAAACACTAATTCCTTATGTACGAGAATCATTATACCATCAAGTTTCGACAAATTAGCGATAAATTTTATTACATTTGTGTTTCAAACAGATGTCAGGTTGCACATCATTTGTCATCTTTCTTAAATTGATAAAAAACCTGTCGATATTATTTTTAAAATATAATTTATAGAATAAAAAAAGAGTTGATTCTGCGAATCAACTCTCCATAAATATACTATTCTAAAATATCATCAATATATTTCATATATTTCGTCAAAGTGGCCGGAGAGATGCCAAATTGGGCTGCCGTTTCTTTTTTGGTGTCATGTTTGCCATGAGCTTCTTTCCAAATATAGTAGATAGCAGCAGCCCATCCGCTTACATTTTTCAGCGGCCCCGCTGCGCGGATTTGCTGTATCACATGGAATACCCAGCAGCTCATGACTTCTGTTTTCATCTCATTCTGTTCTGCTTCTTCCAGCAATTTAACCGTCTGATAAGCAAAAAGCGCATCCTCTGACACATCTGCTGCTGCGGAATCTCCGTGCAAGAGCAGCTTAACGAAATGGTTTTCAAACGGAGCGGTGATGCGCTTCGAGCGTATCACCGCTTCAAGATGCTCCGTTTCACCCTTGGTGCTGCTGATGTAATAGGCAGCCAATCGCTGTTCCACTGACGAAGGAAGTACTTCCCGCCGCTCAACCCATGGAGCCGGACGGTCCGCTCCGGGATATTGCGATTCGACTTTTCTCCATACCGTTTCGGCAAATTCTGTATGGCCCGTAAAGTAAGCAGAGCACGAGAGCCAGTAATAGAATGTATCGTCTCCTTCAAAACCGCTTTTATATAGTGATCTGAGCCATTTGTACCCGATATCATAGCGGCCGACAAGCGACAGGGTGGCACCCAGTTTATAGCGCTGTTCAAATAACATCGGATATACATTTGAAAGCTGATCACTCAGCTCTGCCACCTTTTCATCTTCTCTTTCATAATAGTAGAAAACGAGAAGATTACATAAAGCGTGAAGATTTCCTTCATTATTATTCAGCACTTGATAAGCCGTTTGTTTCGCTTTCACAACATTGCCGGAATAAAAGTGGGCAAGGGCGAGATTATTATAAGCGGACCAAAGCTCAGGATATTCATTTGTGATTTCCTCAAGAGCCGCAACAGCTTCAGCAAGCTGACCGCTTTCAAGCAATGACTTCGCCCGGTCTTGTTTGATAAGCAATTCATCCTGATCATATAGAGAATCCTCAGGCCCGCCGTCTCCTAAATCAAGCAGATCAAGCAGACTATCATTCTCTTCGGAAAATTCACCGTCCGGATCAGCATCTGAATAAGCTGCAGCTTCTTTATAAGCTTCCTGAAAGAGTCCCAGATGGGCAAAGTTATTTGCTTTAAAATAATGACATTCCGGCATTTCCGTCTCCAGATTCGCCAAAATATAATCAAGCAGATCGTTTGATTCCTGGTATTGCCCCATTTCTGAATAAATGACCGCAAGCTGCGAAAGCATCTCTGAATCCTTCGGCTCCAAATGAACCGCGCGCTGGATCAGTTTGCTTGCCCGCTTCAAATTGCGTTCTTTATACGCCTTCAAACCTTTATGAAAAAAATAATGTCCATCTTGAAGCAGCTGGACAATTTGTGCGTGATTTTTATGTTCAGAAGTGTGTTTTCCCACAACTACCCTCCGTTTTATACAATATTACCGTCAGTAGTATACCATAAATCGTAAGCTCCTCAATAGTTCAAAAGGAAGGATTGGGAAAATCCCTCCTCTTTTTTTTACTGGCTGAATCAACCAGAATTTACCCGGCTTTGTTTTCTAAATCCGCATTCATTTTCAGCTGCTGTTCAGCAAAATCTCTGTAAAGGTCATGGGAAGCCATTAATTCATGGTGCGTGCCCCGTCCCGTAATTTCCCCTTTTTCAACAAATAATAGCTGATCTGCATCTACAACAGTCGATAAGCGGTGAGCGATGACAATTGTTGTCCGGCCTTCCATCAGCACCTCAAGTGCCTGCTGCACTGATTTTTCAGATTGACTGTCGAGGCTGGAAGTCGCTTCATCAAGCATCAGGATGCTCGGGTCCCGGAGAAGCGCCCTGGCAATCGCAATTCTTTGTCTCTGTCCGCCCGACAGCATGATGCCGCGTTCACCCACTTCAGTATCAAGCTGATTCGGCAGCTCCTTAATAAAATTAAGAGCGTATGCCATCTCCGCTGCTTTTTCGATGTCGGCATCCGTTACCTCGCGTTCTAGCCCATAACAAATATTGTCTCTGATCGTTCCCGACATTAACGGACTTTCCTGTGACACATAGCCGATATGCTGACGCCACGATTCGAGCGAATACGTATCCACCGGCTTATCTCCCAGCCGAATGGTCCCTTCAGTCGGAGAATAGAAACGCTCAAGCAGCTTAAACAGCGTGGTTTTTCCGCCGCCGCTCGGTCCAACAATTGCTGTTACTTTTCCCGCTTCAATAACAGCGCTGATATCCTTCAAGATCAGCTGCTCAGCATTATAGCCAAAGGACACATGATCGAGCCGGATAGGCAGATGCGCGTTGTCAATTTGGTTTCCTGTGACGGTATCTTCCTCTTCCTCTGCCAAAATCTCAATCATCCGTTCTGTTGCACCGATTGATTTTTGCAGCTGTGTGAAGAACGTTGTAATCTGGCCCATCGGCATAATGATTTGAAACAAATATAAAATAAAAGCCACGAGTGCCCCGGCAGTCAATTCGCCTGATGACACCTGCATACCGCCGTACCCAATAACAGCCACGAGCGCAGCCATTAATACGAGAGAAATAAGCGGTCCGACAAGCGATTGCACCTTCGCCTCACGAACCCCAAGCTGGAATAATGAAGAAATCCCCAGTTTCCCGCGTCTGTATTCGACTTCCTCTGCATTTGAAGCCTTCACAAGCCTGATTTCCGGAAGGATTTGATTCAGCAATCCCGTAAAACGTGCGGTTTCATCTTGGGTTTCCCGAGAAATGGAAAACATCTTCTGCCCGATCGGCACTAGGATCAAAGCTGCTAATGGAACAACAACTAAAACAAGCAGCGTCAGCTTCCAGTTCATAATGAATAAGATGGTGAGTGATCCAATGACCGAAATGATGCCTGTTATAAATCCGCTGATATGGCTGGTAATCAGCTCTTTTACCACCATCGTATCATTCGTGACCCGGCTGACAGTTTCACCGGAAGCGTTAGTATCGAAATAAGATACAGGAAGCTTAATTAATTTCTTCCATAATAAATCCCTTAGCCCAGAGATGATTTTTTGCCCGCTATAGTTTAGTGCGTATGTAGCGTAGGCGCTTAAAGCGGCTTGGATAAGAAAAACGAGCGCAATCAGCCCGATTTGCGTGCCGGACAGCGCTGACATGGAAAAACCGTCGACAAGCTGTTTCGTTAATAGAGGAATCAGCAGGCTGACCAGTGTTGTGACAATACTGAGAATCAGCGCAAAGGCGAGCTTTCCATAGGATGGGTTTGTCTGTTTCACTAATGCAAAAAAAGCTTTGAATTTTCTTTTAGGTTGCTGTGTTGGCATAGTATTTTTCCTCCTGTTTCAATCCCTTTACGCGGTCAGCAAGGTTGAACGGAATATAATAGGATTATTTTTACTCTTTCTAAATCATATCAATGGAGAGAGACTTTTTCAGTATATTTTTCTTGTTCAATGAAAATAAAAATCCCCTATTCATGACTTGAATAGGAGACGTTTCATATTATAGATCCTTTTCAGGCTTCTTTTTTCGGTACGTTAAGGTAACATCTTGCTGTCTCAGGTCCTCAATGATCATTTTGAACCGGTCAACCTTTGCAGTATGCTCTTCTTTTATCGTTTGAAGTGCAGTCTTCTGCTTTTCGCTTTTCGATTCAAGCTCTTCTTTTATTTTTTTGACAATCATTCCTTTTTGCCCTTTGATTTCTTCTTTTAATGCAGACTCAAATTTTTTAGTCAGGCTGAGAATGTCGTTGATGGGTTTATTGAGACTGCCTGCTTTCCCCTTCATTTCGTCATGGGTTAGAAACATATAGGTGGTTGATACAACTTCTGTTTCACTTTCTGAAAATAAGGAAGTCACTCTGTCTATTCCTCCTAAGGCTGAAAATCGAATAACTGTGAGATCATTTCTTCTTTTTCAAATAGCTTTTCGATGCTCTCGCGGATATTTTTGATAAAATTCTTTTTTTCCGTTGTCTGTTTTTTGAGTTCTGCAACAATTCCGTCATTAGCAGGGAGTGCACCTGTATGGAACGATTCATGAACTGATATTTTCTCTAATTTATCGAATGTGTGACTGAAACCGGCCGCAAGCCGGAATTGAAGATCGAATGCATATTGCGAAGGGTTTTCTTCCATATGTTGAATCGCCGTGATGATTGCCTGTTTTTTGTCTATAAACTCTTCATCGATTTCCTGCCGGAATACCTTTTGGTACGCAGAAATCGCATCTTCCATATCTTCAACGATCTTCATGCCGTTTTGATAGATTCTGACAGCTGACGAGATATTGACTTTAATTGTTTCTCCCGAGCCGCTCTTCCCTGTAAAGTAAATATCGGAGCCTTTATAGCTGAAGCCTTTTTCCTTTGATAATGCGTTCAACATTTGAACGATGCTGTGGCCGTCGACGATGAGTTTTAATGCGTCTTTTGTTTCTGCGTCGAGTGTTTCAAAAGAAGAAATCATTGATTTTACATACTCCACAATTTTACCAACATCATTTAGAGCTTGCGTGAATTGGCCATGCTTTAGATGATCAATGAAATCATCGTATTGTAATTCTATACCTTTCATACTCGCATTAAGATTAGATAACTCTTTTTTTATGACTTTTTTCTGTGTATCATCAATATAATCATTTTCAGCAAGCTGATCTACAATAGGCCCGCTGTTCCCCAACAGGGTGTGAAGAAAACCTAAAAAGGCTGGCAGCTGCTCTTTAATTCGGCCATACATTTGCTTAACATCATCAAAATTTTCATAAATAACACTTGCTTTCGCTAAAACGCCGTCTGTATGCTTTACTTTTTCTATCAATTCTATGTCTATCCCGCTGGCTGCTTTTATAAAACCGTTTAAGCCGTCTTTTTCATAGTCACCCTTATATTTTTGAAGGTATTCCTGCATCGACCTTACGTCTTCATCAGGAATCCCATCCATAATGTTTCGGATGCCTTTCACACTTGTGTTCGTATCCGCCATCTTCACATCGCCGAATGTAATGAAATCCGCCTTGCCGCTGACTCCGTACAGCGGGTCATCTTTTGATATGCGTTGGGTGATGTTTGCTGTGACGCCTTTGTCTTCATAATATTTTTGGATTTCTTTTTTTAACTTCTCTGGTGGTATAGAATCAATATCTTCATATTTATAACTAAATTTTCTAATAACATATCTATATAAACTTTCATCAGTTTCAAGTAATTGATCGATATTGACTTGAGCCCCATTTACACCATAAACTTCATCATATTCTCCATTAATCAATTGCACCATTACTTGGTTATTATTAGCAAGTGAATGTCCTAAGGCGAATGTTTTTAAATCCTCAGAGTCACCTGCTGCTTTCTTTGCTTTTTTAGCAAACTCCTTTGTAGCCTCATACTGACTATGATCGATTCCTAAAAAAAGACCAAAAAAGTTATACGACCAATCCTTATTATCAGCACTGCCTTCTGAAATAATATGAAGCTGATCGATATGTTTTTTCGTATCTATTATATGGATTGCCGTCCCATCGTAACCTGATTCTCTGGTCGAACTTTCTATACTTGTATTCTGGTTTACAAGTTCACTGGAGGTGTATATTTCAATTTTTGTATTCTCTGGAAGATCACGGTGTGTTTCTTCTTTATAAATTCTGCGTACATCTGCTTCGAAATCCGATTTGGCTTCCTTAACTTCACTTGCATTGATTGAGGCAAACTTTTGTTTATAGTCATATTCTAAATCAATTAGTCGTAACTTTACGTTCTCATTCTCAAATACATTTTTATTTTCCATCTTATTTCTCCTTTTTATCTATTAAAAAGGTGATAGAATTAATTAATTTCTCTACTTTATTTTTAGCCTTTTCTTCATTTAAGGAGCATGGTTGATTTTCATTTTTGCATCCGAAAGTAAAGGCGTATTCTACTCCTAAGTTATCTTCTTCTGTAGATTTCACATATCCGAAGTAACTGTATGAATAATTATATTTTCTATCAATATCGTCAAAGATGTCTTTTTTCTTAGCAAAGTAGATGTCCGTTTTCTTTTTGCTACTTTTTTTGTATTCACCTTTATAATCATTTTTTCCACTAACAATATCTAACATTGTCTCAGGTTCATTCACAAAACTTTCTTCTTTGTAATATGTTACATGGCCATCAAACATTACATTGGTGTCTTTATCATAACTATTAAATCCAATACTTTCTTTGTTTCTCCCAGTTAAAGATGATCTTCTTGATAGATACTCCGCGTCCTCCGGAAATAACATCCTAAATCCTTTCAACTTAGATTCAAGCAAATAGTACCCAGGCTCTTCTTCCTTCGTTGACACCATGTACTCTCTCGTTCTCTCGTCCTGAAACGCGGGAACTTGCGGCAAGTCTTTTGGGTCCATGTCTTTTGGTTTTACGGCTTCTGTTTTATTTTCATTGTTTTTGCTGTTTTTTTCGTTGTCGTTCATACTGCATCCTCCTGTCAGGGCAAGTAATAAGCTGAAGCAAATAAAGATAATCTTTTTCATTACGAACCTCCAAGGGTTTTGTGAGATGATTCTATTTTTCAAAAGTACTACTATTGACCCGGTTACGGGGTGATTATATTATCCTTTTCCATGTTACATCATGGCGGAATTTGGATAAATAGGAAATCAGACATGGTTTTGACCTTCTTTTATCCATTCGGAATGTGAAACACCTGTGTCATTACAAAATACCCATTACATTTTACTTATAACAAAAAAGAGCCTTTATCCATAGGCTCTTTCCATTTACTATTCAGAATGGCGTTTTCTCAGCACTTCAAGCACATCATCCAGCGGCAATGCTTGTTCTCTGAGCAGAACAAGGAGATGATACAGCAGGTCTGCCGCTTCCCATTTCAGTTCCTCGTGGTCACGGTTTTTGGCGGCGATGATGACTTCTGATGCTTCTTCGCCGACTTTTTTCAAAATCTTATCTACGCCTTCTTGGAAGAGGTAAGTGGTGTAAGCTCCTTCAGGCATTTCAGCTTGGCGTTCTGCAATGACGCGCTCCAGCTCACTTATGATGTCAAATCGGCCGGAGGTTTGTTCTTCTGTCTGTTCCTTTGTGAAACAGCTGTAGCTGCCGGTGTGGCATGCCGGACCGGACGGTTCTACAAGCACGACCAGTGCATCTTGGTCGCAGTCATATCGGATGCCTTTGACGGCTTGCGTATTCCCCGATGTTTCTCCCTTGTGCCATAGCTCCTGCCGCGAGCGGCTGTAAAACCATGTTTCTTTTGTTTCCATTGTTTTTTCGTATGATTCCCTGTTCATATATGCAAGTGTCAGCACTTCTTTGCTTGCCGCGTCCTGCACGATGGCGGGGATTAATCCGTCTTCGTTAAAACGCAGTTCATCTGCCTGTTTCATCTCACATTCACCCCGTACTCTTTCAAATATGATTTCACTTCTTTAATTGATGTTTCTTTATAGTGGAAAATGGAGGCAGCCAGCGCGGCGTCCGCTTCTCCTTTTGTAAAAGCCTCGAGCATATGCTGCGCGTTTCCTGCTCCCCCTGAGGCGATGACAGGAACCGGAACAGCTTCTGACACGAGCTTTGTCAGCCTGTGGTCAAAGCCTTTTTTCTCCCCATCTGAGTCCATGCTGGTCAGCAGGATTTCTCCGGCTCCGCGTTTGACGGCTTCCTTCGCCCACGCTGTAACTTCCCAATCCGTTTTCTTTCTGCCGCCGTGCGTGTAGACCTTGTATGAGTCAGATGTTTCGTCGTACTTGGCGTCTATGGCGAGTACGATACATTGAGATCCGAAAAACGCCGCGCCTTCGGTAATCAGCTCGGGACGGAGAAGAGCTGCCGTGTTTACAGAAACTTTGTCCGCGCCGGCACGCAGAATCGTTTTCATATCGCTAAGCTGATTGATGCCGCCTCCGACTGTAAACGGAATCGCAAGCTTTGCAGCAACCTGCCCTACGACGTCAACCATCGTTTTACGGCCTTCATGCGAAGCGGAAATATCAAGAAACACCAGTTCATCCGCGCCTTCCTGGTCGTATACTTCCGCCAGCTCGACAGGGTCGCCGGCATCCTTCAGCTCAAGAAATTGAATCCCTTTGACAACGCGCCCTTCTTTCACATCAAGACATGGGATAATCCGTTTTGTTATCATTTCCCCTTCATCCTTTCAAGCGCCTCGCCAAGTGTAAACTGGTTGGTATACAGCGCTTTTCCGATAATGGCTCCAGAAACCCCATTCGCATGATAACGGGCAAGAGCTTCAAGATCCGCCACAGAGCTGACTCCGCCAGAGGCGATGACAGATTTTCCGGTTTCCTTCGCGAGTTCCACTGTACTTTCGATATTGGGGCCTGACAGCATCCCGTCTGTGGCGATATCAGTAAAAATAAAAACTTCTGCGCCTTCGTTGGCGAGCTCTTTGCCGAGTTCAGCCGCCTTAAGACTTGAGGTTTCCAGCCACCCCTCTGTTGAAACAAATCCGTTTCTTGCGTCCAGCCCGATGGCTATCCTTTCACCATACTCTTTCAGCATTTTTTTCACAAACGGCGGATCAGAAACAGCGGAGCTTCCCAGGATCACGCGATCGACTCCTGCCGATAAGTAATCGTAGACGTCGCTTTCCGAACGAATGCCGCCGCCGATTTCGACTTTCAGATTGAGCTTTTGTACAATTTCGATGACATGGCGGTCATTTACTTTTTTTCCTTCCTTCGCGCCGTCAAGATCAACTAGATGAATCCATTCAGCCCCCTCACTTGCAAATAACGAGGCCATGTCGAACGGCGAATCGCCGTATACGGTTTCCTTGCTGTAATCACCTTGAACGAGACGCACGCATTTGCCGTTTCTCATATCAATGGCCGGATATAATGTAAAAGCACTCATTTTTTCACCTTCTGTTCTGCTGCCATTTTTGTGAATTGGATTAAGATAGACATTCCGACCGCACTGCTTTTTTCCGGGTGAAACTGAGCGCCGAAGATGTTCTCTTTTCCGACAACCGCAGGCACCTGCACACCGTACTCGGCACTTGCCAGTAGCGCGTCGTCATCCATTCCGTCAATATAATAGGAATGGACAAAATAAGCGTAGCCTTCTTCCACTCCGGCCAGCAGCGGAGATTCGTTATGAAAGGAGAGGCGGTTCCATCCCATGTGCGGAACCTTCAGCTTGTTTCCCTGCTGATCTTCCGGCTTCAGCCTGACTGCTTTTCCCTTTAACAAACCGAGACCTGCAGCGGTTCCATGCTCTTCGCTCTCATGAAACAAAAGCTGCATGCCGAGGCAGATCCCAAGAAGCAATCTTCCCTCTGACACCATCTTATGAATGAATTGATCGAGATTGGCGTTGCGCAAATTGTCCATCGCGTCCCCAAACGACCCGACTCCCGGCAAAATGAAAGCATCGGCTATACTCAGCTCCTCCGGAATGCCTGAAACAAAGTACGGTACGCCGACACGCTCCAGCGCCTTTGAGACGCTGTATAAATTGCCCATTCCGTAATCTATCACACCGATCATTTACAGCATCCCTTTCGTTGACGGAATCCCTTTGACACGCGGGTCTATCATTGTCGCTTCATTAAGCGCGCGTCCTAAGGCTTTAAAAACAGCTTCTATCATATGGTGTGTATTTGTGCCGTAATGAACGATCACGTGCAAGTTCATCCGTGCTTCAAGCGCCAGCTTCCATAAAAATTCATGTACAAGCTCAGTATCGAAAGTTCCGACTTTCGCTGCAGGAAAGTCAGCACGCATTTCCAAGTGCGGCCGATTGCTTAAATCAACCACTACCTGAGCAAGCGCCTCATCCATCGGCACAAACGCCGAGCCGTAGCGTTTGATGCCTTTTTTATCGCCTAGTGCTTCAAGCAAAGCCTGCCCTAAGCAAATGCCGATATCTTCAGTTGTGTGGTGATCATCAATATCGACATCACCTTTTGCATGAATGGAAAGATCAAATTGCCCGTGTTTTGTGAACAGGTCCAGCATATGCGTCATAAACGGCACATCTGTTTTGATTTCTGCTTGTCCTTCACCGTCTATTGCGAATGACAGTTCTATATCCGTTTCATTTGTTGTTCTGGCGCGTTCCGCTTTTCTCATTTCGAATTCCTCCGTTCTCTCGCTTCGATTGACCTGGCATGCGCTTCTAATCCTTCCAGTCTGGCAAAAGCTGCAATGCTTTCCGCATGTTCTTCAAAGGCTGATTGGCTGTAAGAAATAATGCTCGATTTCTTTTGAAAATCCGTGACGTTTAATGGGCTTGAGAATCTGGCCGTTCCATTCGTCGGAAGCACATGGTTCGGTCCGGCAAAATAATCTCCGACTGGTTCAGGGCTGTATCGGCCTAAGAAAATTGCACCCGCGTGCTTAATATTGCCAAGCAAAGCTTCGGGAGACTGTGTGATGATTTCTAAATGCTCCGGGGCGAGCGTATTGACTGTATTGACCGCTTCATCTATCGTTTCAGCCACATAAATAGATCCATAATCTCTCACTGAAGCTTCCGCAATATCTCTGCGCGGCAAGGTTTTAAGCTGCTCGTTCACCTCGGCTGAAACGGCCTCAGCCAGCGGCATGGAATCTGTGACAAGCACACATGAGCTGAGCATGTCGTGTTCCGCCTGTGACAGCAGGTCAGCGGCAATTTCCCGCGGGATAGCTGTTTCATCAGCCAACACGACGATTTCACTCGGTCCGGCAATCATATCAATATCGACATCACCGAACACCTCTCGTTTGGCAAGTGCTACAAATATATTTCCCGGGCCTGTAATTTTATCGACCGGCTCAATGGTTTCTGTCCCATATGCCAGCGACGCAATTGCTTGAGCCCCTCCCATTTTGTATATATCTTTGATGCCCAGCTCAGCAGCTGCGGCTAAGACTCCCGGAGACAGCCGTCCGTCTTTTCCCGGTGGTGTGACAAGAACGATTCTTTCCACGCCCGCTGTAAGCGCCGGAATGACATTCATCAAAACAGATGACGGATATGCGGCAGTTCCGCCCGGCACATAAACGCCGGCAGAATCAAGTGCCGTCACTTTCTGTCCCAGCATTGTGCCATCCTTTCTGTGATAAAACCAGGAAGATTGGAGCTGTCTTTCGTGATATTCAGTAATGTTTTTGATCGCTCGCCTGATCACCTGCAGCAGCTGGGGATCCAGCAAGCTGTATGCTTCTTCAATTTCTTCTGTTGTGACCAATGCGCTGTCGAGCTTGATGCCGTCAAACTTGGCCGTGTAGTCACGAACGGCCTGATCACCATTTGCTTTTACATGTTCAATAATGGATCGGACCGCTTTTCTTTGTTCTTCCGTTCCGGCATCAATTGACCGCTTGAGAGAAAGCCGATCCGCGCCGCTAATGGTTTTGATTTTCATTTTGCCGTTTCTCCTTCCACAACAAGAGATAAACGGGACGCCATTTCGTCGATGACATCGTCCTTCATGCGATAGCTTACAGGGTTGACGATAAAGCGGGAGGTAATATCACAAATATGCTCTGTTTCAACGAGTCCGTTTTCTTTAAGCGTCTGTCCCGTAGATACGATGTCGACTATTCTGTCCGCAAGCCCGATAAGAGGAGCAAGCTCGATTGAGCCGTTCAGCTTAATAATCTCGACTTGCTCTCCCTGCTCTCTAAAATAACCGGAAGCTACATTCGGATACTTTGTCGCAATCCTCGGCGCGACGCCGCTCCAGTTGGTATCGGGGAGTCCGGCAACCGCGAGATGGCATTTGCTGATTTTCAAATCCAGCACCTCATATACATCGCGCTCCTCCTCCAGCATGACATCCTTCCCCGCAATTCCGACATCTGCCACGCCGTGCTCCACATATGTGGTCACATCCATCGGCTTTGCCAAAATGAAGCGGAGATTTTCCTCCGGCACATCGATGATCAGTTTTCTGGAATCCTCAAACTCTTCCGGCAGCTTGTATCCCGCCTGCCGCAGCAGCCCTGCTGCTTCTTCAAATATTCGCCCCTTCGGCATGGCCATTGTGAGTAACTTACCCATTTTGCTCTTCCTTTCTGGCACCGATAAAATAAGTGACATTTGCAAATGATTTTGTCATCTGATCAATATTTTCAATCCCCAGTAAATCCTGAAGAACAACTTTTTTTCCTTTCAAACGCTCTTCATTCGCAAAAGCGATGGCCTGCACCCTCTGCTCTTTGCTGAAAATGACAGCATCGATTTCACTGGGTTCGTCTTTCATATGAAGCGCTTCAATCATTCGGTCAATCCGGAGCCCAAAACCCGTCGCCGGCGCTGGTGAATTAAAATGTCCCAGAAGCTTGTTATAACGCCCGCCGCTGCCAATCACAAAGCCGACACTTTCCGCGTACACTTCAAATAAAATCCCAGTGTAGTAGCTCATATGGCTGACCATATTCAGATCAAGACGGACATTTTCCGTACATCCGTAGTCTTCAAGAATCTCCCACAGTGCCTTCAGTTCATCAACCACACTTTTTCCTTGCACTGAATCGACGATTTCTTCTGCACGCTCGCATACTTCTATACTGCCCCGCAATTCGAGAAGCTCCAGTAACCTGTTTTTATCAATGGAGGAAAGCGGAAGAGATTTGACGTGCTCTCTGTAGCCGACATAATTCTTTTCATATAAAAACCTCCGGAGCACGTCTGCGCGTTCAATATTCCCGAGCACCTCGACAAACAGGGCATCTGCAATGCCTGCGTGGCCGATTGCAATTTTAAATGAAGTCAGGCCGGCATTTTTTAACGCACCGACTACTAAGGCAATAACCTCTGCATCCGCACTTGTCGTGCCATCACCAATCAATTCCACTCCAACCTGCTCAAACTCGGCAGGACGTCCGCCCTCGCGTTCCTGGGCTCTGAACACATTTGCCGCATAGCCGACTCTGAGGGGATGATCATGTTTCAGCAGCTTTGAAGCCGCCACCCTTGCGATCGGCCCTGTCATATCCGGCCGAAGCACCAGTGTCTTGCCATCCTGATCCAGAAGCTTAAACAGCTGCTGCTCTTCAATTGCTGACTGCACACCAACCGTATCGTAAAACTCCAGCGTAGGTGTTTCCATAAATTGATAGCCCCATTTATCTATCATATCGGTTAACGATTGCCTCACCTTATTTTTCGTTTCATATAAACCGGGCAGTGTATCTCTCATGCCGTGCGGTTTTTCAAACATAAACATCAACCCGAGCACCTCCGTCATTGTTTGAAGGAAAATTCCGAATCCTTTAGTTCGCTAATATGATAATATGTTAGCAGATGAAAGAATGGAAATCAATCCTTAACTTTTTCACAAATATGTATCATTCAGAAATCCTCCTCCTAAATATGAAAAAATCATGAATAAAGAATGAAAGGTCAGTCATATCTCAAATTCTTTATGTTTGGCATGCTATAATACAAATCAAATAGAGAACAAGGAGTTAAAAATGAAAACACTGCGAACGTTATGTGTACTGATCATACTTTCTGCTGTCATTTTCTTCGGCATCAAAATATATGCAAAAGATATAGATATTTCGTTTTTCAAAATTGATATAGGTGCAACGAAGAATGAATCTGAAACAGCTGCAAACAAAGAGAAGAAACTGAGAGGAAGCGCCGAGCCGCTGGACGTCACGCTTTTCAATCAGATGGATGCCCCAAGACTCTATAATGGCTGTGAGGTGACGAGCCTTGCTATGGTGCTGAACTATGCGGGATACAACGTGACAAAGAATACACTGGCAAACCAGATCGCAACAGTGCCTTTGACATACAGCAGCGGATTAAAAGGTGATCCGAATGACGGATTTGTCGGTGATATGGCGAACGGCCCGGGGCTAGGTGTCTATCACGGCCCGATCTATCAGCTCGCTAAAACCTATGCGGGGGACAACGTTTCTGATCTGACAGGAAAAAGCATCTCTGCTGTTTATGAGCAGCTTGAGAAAGGCAACCCGGTTTGGGTTATCACGACAGCCAACTTTACACCTGTTGACAACATGCAGACATGGAAAACGCCAAACGGAACGATCGATATCACGTACAGCGAACACAGTGTCGCCGTCACGGGTTATGATGAAAATTACGTCTATGTGAATGACCCTTATGGCTATAAAAACAGAAAAACAGACCGGACCAGCTTTGAAAAAGCATGGGTGCAAATGGGCAGCCAAGCCGTAGCCGTTCAAAAGTAAAGCTGCCCGTTTTCACAAGCTTTCCATATGCTCTCTCCTGAGCAAATACGACAATATTCATGCTTGATGTTTAAATTAGGTAACAATGACGCATTTTCCATTTATCATCCAAATTTATCTTTACTTTCAGGCGGGCTATTTTTATGATTAATACAGATTCAGCCTTGCCCCGATCTATGTGAGAGAAGCCGGTGCAAGATGCTGACGCTTCTCTTACAAAACTAAAGATATCCGGGGAGGATTTTAGCATTGAAAAAAATCGTGTCTATCCTATTTATGTTCAGTTTGGTTATGGGCTTCAGCCAGTTTCAGACATTAACTGCTTATGCAGCTGACAAAGTGGTTCATGAAACCATTATCGTGCCAAAAAATACAACATATGACGGGAAGGGACAGCGGTTTATAGCAGGAAAAGAATTGGGTGACGGAAGCCAGTCTGAAAACCAAAAGCCTGTTTTTCGTGTGGAAGACGGAGCAACTCTGAAAAATGTAGTGCTCGGCGCTCCTGCTGCTGATGGCGTGCACACTTATGGAAACGTTAACATTCAGAATGTGACGTGGGAAGATGTTGGAGAGGACGCGTTAACTGTGAAGAAGGAAGGAAAAGTAACCATTGACGGCGGTTCTGCTCAAAAAGCTTCTGATAAAATCTTTCAAATCAATAAAGCCAGCACGTTTACAGTGAAAAACTTCACTGCGGATAACGGCGGAAAGTTTATAAGACAGCTGGGCGGGTCGACTTTCCATACCGATGTTATTATCGACAGATGCACCATCACAAACATGAAGGAAGCGATTTTCCGTACGGACAGTAAAACGAGCACTGTCACCATGACGAACACAAGATACTCCAACGTCGGCAAGAAATGGATCGGCGTCCAGCATGTAACGGAAAAAAACAATACCCAATTTTAATATACAGAAAAAGCCCGCGGTTATTTGATCCGCGGGCTTTTTATTCTATCCTGCATTTCTTCCTTCGTGTATATGATTTTCATCGGATTTCCGCCGACAAATGCCCCGGCTGGCACATCCTTATGGACAAGCGTTCCAGC
Source organism: Bacillus sp. LBG-1-113 (assembly GCF_020708615.1). NCBI lineage: Bacteria > Bacillati > Bacillota > Bacilli > Caryophanales > Bacillaceae > Bacillus > Bacillus sp. LBG-1-113. Next base: position 154,443 of record NZ_JAJFDG010000006.1, read on the forward strand.
GGATACGATCGCGCCATTCCCTATTTCCACGCCTGGCAGAATGGTCGTGTTGGCGCCGATCATCACTTCGTCTCCGATCAGGACTTTACCGGTTCGATACTCCTGAATTAAATACTCATGAGCCAAAATGGTCGTATTGTATCCGATGATTGAATTCGTTCCGACTGAGATCTTTTCCGGAAACATAATATCGGGCATCACCATGAGGGCAAAGGATGTCTGCTTTCCGACCTTCATCCGCAAAAACGTACGGTACAGCCAGTTTTTCATTCCTATAAACGGTGTATATCTCGCAATTTGAATGACAATGAAATTCTTCACTACCTTCAAAAAAGGCACCGTTTGATAGACATGCCACAGTGAGTTAGCTCCTGATACCGGATGCCGGTCTGTTTTTCTCACAGATTACTTCACTCCAACGATTTGTAATAGATCACTCATTTTCTCTAGCATATAGTCTGGCTCATGCTTCGCCAGCGCATCCGGCCCTTTAATCGTCCATGCGACACCGGCTGTTTTTGTACCGGCGTTTTTACCCGCCAGAATATCGTGATAGTTGTCACCGACCATGATGGCTTCAGCAGGCTCGCTTCCCAGCTGCTTCAGCGCCAGCAGGACAGGCTCGGGATCAGGCTTTGCCATCGTGACATCATCAAGTGTAACAACAGTTTCGAAAAAACCGCCGATTCCCGTTAGCTTAAGGCCCATATTGACAGTATCCCTTAACTTTGTTGTCACAATTCCTAATGTAAAGCCCGCTTTTTTTAGCTCATCAAGCGTTTCATAAACCGTTTCATATTCGGTGACAAGTGTGTCATGCATCTGGTGATTGTATGTTCTGTACATGCTGATCATATCTTCAGTTTTCTCAGCATTCATGGAAGAAAACGTTTCAAAAAGAGACGGGCCGATAAACGCAAGCACATCCTCACGTTTATAGCGGCTCGGGTAATAATGCTCCAGCGTATGCAAGAATGACGCGATAATTAACTCATTTGTATTAATAAGGGTCCCGTCTAAATCAAACAGAATCGTCGTTACTTGATGATCAGTCATACTGCTTCCTTTCCAACCGCTGAGGGTTTCCATTTTTTCCACGTATACGATATCGCCATCGTCAGCAGCACGGCCGTGGTGACTCGAATCAGCAGAAGCGGCCAAACCGGAATGCCAAGCGGAATAAAGACAAGTGTATCTTCAACGACAGCATGGCAGGCAACGAGAAATATAAAGGCCAGTGTTATGTCGCGCCTGCCAACGCCGTCATCTTCGACTGCTTTGATCATGACACCCGCTCCGTAGGCAAGGCCGATTGTCAAGCCGGCTACCATTGTCATGGAGGTATTTTTATTCATGCCCAGCATCTGTGTAAACGGAGACAGCCATTTAGAAAACGTATGCAGCCAGCCTAAGTCTCGCATAAATTGAATGATGATCATCAGCGGGATTACAATCGCCGCCAGCTGCAACACACCAAGACCGGCTTTCATTAAAGCCTCGGCCAGCATCGCCAGCCAGCCGTCAGGCGCATCACCCTTTGAAGCAATAAAACCGTACTGCGCCATTTCCTGCCCGCCATGCCAGATGAGATTAATGACGATTGCAGAAACAGCTGCCAAACCAATGCGCACTGCCAATATGACGCCAATCCTGATTCCGACCTTTGCTGCGACTGTCGATTCGATAATCAAGTTATGACAGAATGAAAGCATGACCGCTAAGATAAAAACTTCCTTCACGGATAAATCCAGTGTCAATATCCCGGCAATCCCCGCGTACAGATTCAGCATATTTCCAAGCACAAGCGGAATCGCCGCTTCGCCTGAGAGACCGAACAGGCCCATCACCGGTGTGATTAGCCTTACCAGCCAATCCATGACAGGCGTATGCTGAAGCAAAGTGACTACCAGTGTCACCGGAAAAATGACTTTACCGAGTGTCCATGTTGTCTGAAGACCTGCCGCAAGACCGGCCAGAAAAATCTTCTTCATCCCTCATCCCCCTTTGCTACCGTCTACTCTGCGTACCGCTTCGCCGAGTACCCCTTGACGCGTCTGAAGATGATGGCCGCCACAGCCAAAACAATTAATACAATTGAGATCACCTGAGCGATGCGAAGCGAACTCGTCAGCATTAAGCTGTCAGTCCGCATTCCTTCAATAAAGAGCCTTCCGATTGAATACCAAATGATATAGGTTAAAAACATCTCGCCTCTCCGCAAATTCGCTCTGCGCAAAAGAAGCAGTATAATAACGCCGACAAAGCTCCATAGTGATTCATATAAAAAAGTAGGATGATAATATTGTCCGTTGATGTACATTTGATTAATGATAAACTCAGGCAGGTGCAGGTTTTCTAAAAAGGCTCTGCTGACCGCCTCCCCGTGTGCCTCTTGATTGACAAAGTTTCCCCAGCGGCCGATCGCCTGACCAAGCAAAATGCTCGGCGCCGCGATATCCGCAAGCTTCCAGAAAGAAATGTTTTTCACTCTTGAAAAGACATAGCCTGTCAAAATGGCACCGATTAAGCCGCCGTGAATCGCGATGCCGCCCTTCCAGATTTTTATGATTTCTCCCGGATGTTCGGCATAATAATCCCATTCAAATGCAACGTAATAAATCCGCGCGCAAATAATCGCAATTGGGATCGCAAAAAGGACGAGATCGATAAAAATATCTTTCTGCAGCCCTCGTTTTTCACTTTCTCTCATGGCAATCCAAAGCCCCAGCAAAGCACCGAGACCGATAATGATTCCGTACCAATGGACGGCTAACGGCCCTAGCTGAAACGCTATCGGATTGAGTGGTTCTATCGCTTCATTCATTTATTGCCAACTCCTATTCGTCTTGTTCACCGTCTTCAATGACATCCGCCAGCTTGTTGGTAAATTGCTCAGCGGCGTTTAAGCCCATCCGCTTCAATCTGAAGTTCATAGCAGCCACTTCAATAATGACCGCGAGATTTCGTCCCGGACGGACAGGGATCGTGAGTTTTGTAATTTCTGTATCAATGATTTTCATTGTTTCTTCCTCGAGTCCGAGACGGTCGTATTGCTTGCCCTGCTCCCAGAGTTCAAGATTCATCACAATTGTAATTCGTTTGTTGCTTCTGACCGCACCGGCACCAAACAGCGTCATGACGTTAATAATGCCGAGCCCTCTAATTTCAAGCAGATGTTCAATGAGCTCAGGGGCGTTTCCGACAAGGGTATCCTGATCCTCCTGCCGAATTTCAACGCAATCATCAGCAACAAGGCGATGGCCTCTTTTCACAAGCTCCAACGCGGTTTCACTTTTTCCGACGCCGCTTTTCCCTGTGATCAGCACTCCGACGCCATATATATCGACAAGCACACCGTGAATGGCTGTGGTTGGCGCAAGTCTGCTTTCTAGGAAGTTGGTCAATCGGCTTGACAGCCTTGTCGTTTTCAGCGGCGATCTGAGGACAGGCACGCCATTTTTCTCAGAAGCGTCAATCAGCTCCTGCGGGATAGGCATATCTCTAGACAGAATAATAGCTGGTGTTACATCCGTGCATAGAGAGTCCATGCGCTGCTTTTTATCCTCTTCCGGCAGCTGTTCAAAGAAAGAAAGCTCTGTTTTCCCCAGAAGCTGTACGCGCTCCCTAGGGTAATATGTAAAATATCCGGCAATTTCAATGCCTGGTCTTGATAAATCACTCATCGTAATCGGGCGGTTAATTCCTTCTTCTCCGCTGATCAATTCCAAATGAAACTGTTCCATTACATCTTTTGTCCGAACCTTTGCCACGATATGTTCCTCCTGTTCCGGGATAACCCGAGCTTGCTCAACAATAATTTCATTTTATCACTTTCGGGCTTGAACCTAAAACAGATTTTATAAAAGACTGGCAAACGTGTCTGCTGGTCTAGATCACTAGTCTGAAAAGGGGTAAAATAAACGTATTCATATATTCCAGAAAGGCGGATCAATTATGGCAGATAGTCTTCTTCTCAGCGGCATCAGTATCGTGACAGAAAATGAAGTGATTAAAAACGGCTATGTTGGGGTCAAGGATGGAAAGATAAGCGCTGTCTCAGCAGAACGGCCAATAGAGCAATACGCAAAGGAAATTCAAGGCCCAAGGGATGCCGTGTTGCTTCCGGGGATGATTGATATTCATATCCACGGCGGCTATGGCGCGGATACAATGGATGCGAGCTTTTCCGCGCTCGATACCATGTCCTCAAGGCTGCCCGAGGAAGGCACAACGAGTTTTTTAGCGACAACCATCACACAGGAACACGGCCAAATTTCTCAAGCACTGGTAAACGCGAGGGATTGGAAATCTGCGGAGGATTCCTCTTCATTAGGTGCGGAATTGATCGGAATTCATTTAGAGGGTCCCTTTGTTTCACCTAAAAGGGCCGGAGCGCAGCCAAAGGAATGGATTAGGCCCTCAGATCTTGCACTTTTCAAGAAATGGCAGCAGGAGGCAGGGGGGCTGATCAAAATCGTCACGCTTGCACCGGAGGAGGATCAACATTTTGAGCTGATCCGTTATTTAAAAGATGAGTCGATTATCGCGTCAATGGGACACACGGATGCAGACTCCGCATTACTTTTGGAAGCCTTTGAAGCAGGCGCCAGCCATATGACTCATTTATACAATGCGATGAGCCCGTTTCATCATCGTGAACCCGGAGTGATCGGCACAGCCCTCGCCCATGAGGGTTATGTCACAGAGCTTATTGCCGACGGTATCCACTCCCATCCGTTAGCGGCAAAGCTTGCTTTTTTAGCAAAAGGCAGCAGCAAGCTTATATTGATCACCGATTCAATGCGGGCGAAAGGACTGAAAGACGGAGTCTACGAGTTCGGCGGACAAAGTGTGACAGTAAAGGGGAAAACAGCTCTTCTTCCGGATGGGACGCTTGCCGGTTCGATTTTAAAAATGAATGAAGGCGCACAGCATATGCGCGCGTTTACGAATTGCTCTTGGACGGATATAGCTAATATAACTTCAGCAAACGCGGCCAAACAGCTTGGCATCTTTGACCGAAAAGGCAGTATAACAGAGGGAAAAGATGCGGATCTTGTAATTGTCAGCAGTGAATGTGAGGTGCTTCTCACCATCTGCCGCGGAAACATTGCATTTATATCCAAGGAGGCTGATCATATATGAAAGTAATCGAATGTCAATCGTATGAGGCATTAAGCCAAAAAGCTGCCGGAATTGTGGCTGAAACAGTCAGGGGAAAGCCTGATGCCGTTCTCGGTTTAGCGACAGGCGGGACACCGGAAGGCACGTACCGCGAGCTGATCCGCCTGCACCAAACAGAGAATCTTTCTTTTCAAGACATCACCACGATTAACTTAGATGAATACGCCGGCCTTTCCGGTGATGACCCAAACAGCTATCACTGCTATATGAATGAGCGTTTCTTCCAGCATATCGATAGTCAACCGAGCCGGCATTTTATCCCTGATGGAAACGCAACTGACTTGGAAGCCGAGTGCAAACGCTACGAACAATTGATTGAATCACTTGGCGGAGCGGACATTCAGCTTCTCGGCATCGGCCGAAACGGACATATCGGCTTTAATGAACCGGGGACATCATTCCAGTCCCGCACACATGTCGTGGCATTAAATGAACAAACCCGTCAGGCCAATGCCAGATATTTTACCTCCATTGACAAGGTGCCAAAAAAAGCCGTTACAATGGGAATTCAAACGATTCTCTCAAGCAAGCGGATTCTTCTGCTCATCTCCGGCACAAGCAAAGCCGAAGCTGCAAAAAGGCTGCTGGACGGACAAGTCAGCGAGGAATTCCCTGCGTCCGCTTTGCACCTGCATCCTAACGTTTCGGTTTTGATTGATCAAGAAGCCGCGGGATTCAGGCATTGAAAGGATTTTCGCTATGAATATCGATAAACAATCTCCTATCCCTATTTACTATCAGATTATGGAGCAAGTAAAAGCCCAAATAAAGAGCGGAGAGCTGCAGCCGGATATGCCGCTTCCTTCCGAGCGGGAATATGCCGAGCAATTCGGGATCAGCCGGATGACGGTGCGCCAAGCGCTTTCTAATTTGGTCAATGAAGGTTTTCTCTATCGTCAGAAAGGCCGGGGCACCTTTGTCAGCAAGCTAAAAATGGAACAAGCGCTCCAAGGGCTTACAAGCTTTACAGAAGATATGAAAAGCCGCGGCATGAGGCCGAGCAGCAGGCTCATCGATTATCAGCTTATCGATTCGACTGAGGAGCTGGCCGCCTTACTAGGATGCGGGCACCCGTCCCGCATCCACAAAATCACACGGGTTCGGCTGGCGAATGATATTCCTATGGCGATTGAAGCCTCACACATCCCATTTGAACTGGCAGGTGAATTAAATCCGTCTCATTTCAAGTCGTCAATTTACGAGCATATTGAAAGGTACAACAGCACGCCGATTTCCCGCGCCAAACAAGAGCTTGAACCGAGTGCCGCAACACAGGATGAAGCAAACTTGCTCGGCATCCAAGAGGGGGCGCCAGTCCTGTTGATTAAACGAACAACGTATTTGCAGAACGGTACTGCTTTTGAGCATGTAAAATCTGTATACAGGGGTGACCGTTATACTTTTGTCCATTACATGGATCGGCTGTCATAAAAAAGTCTCCAACCCCTTTTTTAAGGATTGGAGACACGGCGAAAATCAAATTGGTCTGGCGCTGGACGATAGGTTTCTTTTTTCGTCTTGAACTTCCAGATCGGTGATTTCGTTTTTCCGTTATAGCTGTCTTCCACAATGGTGTACCAATAATAAACAGAATTCGGCTCTAGATTCTCCCAAAGGAATTCGGCGTTTTCCCCGCTTTTCACTTTCTCGCGTTTTCCGAGCTGTTCGTTTGTATAGACATTACATTCAAAATAATCGGTTTCTACTCTTTTCATTCTTGGCTTCAGATCAAGTTCCAGCGTAAACTCATCCTTGTTGCCGTAACTATCTGTATCATAAAAGTTTTTATCATCCAAATACGGAGAGTATGTGGATACATGCACCACATTGTTTGCCTGGTCAAACTGCATCAAACGCAAATATCCTTGGCCGCCCTCTGGCCCGCCCTGATAATCAGCAAGCATTTGATGGACGAGACGATCCGGTTTTCCATCTCCGTCATCATCCAGCTCATCTGTTTTTCTCATCGCGCTGTGATAATGTCCGCTTAACACCATCACGACATTCGGGTTCGGCTTGACAACTTTTTTGAAAATTTTCTCGCCGATCGGGCTTCTGTTTCCGCTAACGAGTAAATATTCATGAAAAGCTAAAACAGCTATCCTGTCAGGGTGCTTCTTCAGCACTTGATTCATCCATGCGATGTCTTCGTCTGTGATGCCCCAACCCATGTACAGCATGATATAATCATTGCCGCTGCTTGATATGAGGTCATAATGCCCGCGGTTATTTTTGTAGGATTCTCCATAGTGCAGTCTCTTATCGAAACGGCGGCTGCCAAAGTATTTGCCAAACGCCCTGTAGGAGCCGTCCTTATGACCGACATCGTGGTTTCCGGCCAGCACGCCGTAAGGAATTCCGCTGTTGTCCAGGACTCGCATTGATTGATCAGCGTTTCTCCACTGTCTGATATCCGCGGAATCATCTACAATGTCCCCTGTGTGAAACACGTATTTCATATTCAGCTTCCTTTGGTTATTTTTGATCCATATAGTCTGCTTATCAAAAATATGCGGATAGCTTTTTGCATAATACTGCGTGTCTGACATCCAGACAAAGGAATACATATCCTTCGCAGGAGGAATTTCGTCCTGAACAATGATATTCATCTTAGATTTCCGTACATAATCGGAAGCGATGACAGACGCCTTCAGCGTGAACTGTTTGTCATCTTTGGCAACGAAGCTGTCAATCGGCTGCCACTGGCTTGTCCGGTAATTCCAAGCATACATTGTCACTTTTCTCCCTGGCAGAGAGCTTCCTCGCCAAACGGCTTCAGCTAAATCATTCTCATCAACGGACGGGTCAACCGTCACTTCAAAATGGTGATAAGGAAAAAGCTCCTTCTCTTCCGTTATTACTGTTTTACCGTCAGCTCCTGACACCCGATTCATTTCTTCATTGGTAAACGGCGTCTCGCTTTCCGGCATAAAGCTTTTTGGAGGTTCAGTCAGTGATGCATGCTTGAAAATTTTCACACTATTTCTGTTTTGCGCCGTATATTGAAAGCCTTTGTAAAAGGACACATCCATCGCATCATTCGTCGGATCCTTCACCCGCACCGAAAGCTTGGCTTTATGCGTATCGGCATCGCTATTTACAATTTCCGGCTGGTCCGGATGCTCCCGCTCTGTCTTAAACGTCCGCTCAATAACCGTTTTATTGCCAGCCAAATCTGTTGCTGAGACTTTCAGCGTGTGTTTGCCCGGAGACAGCTCAGAAGTTGACGTATGATATGGGAGCGTAATGCTACCACCATCTAAAAATGCCTCTGTTTCCTCTATTTTGCTCCATTTATCAAACATATCTGCCTGCAGCACCAGGTTTCCTTTATACGTCTGTCCGTCCGTCACATTCGATTCGATGTGCGGCCCTGAATTATCAACCCGCACAACAAAGCTCAGGTTTTCATTCCCGTCGCTTACTGCAATATGATGGGCGCCTTCAGTCAGCTTCTCTGTATCCCACTTCAGCAGCTGCGATGTAAACAGTCCGTCAGGCAGATGAAATTGAAACGGCCAGCTTTTATTCGAGCGCTGATTATCCCCAATAAAAAGCTCCTTCTCGGGAGAAATACGCTCGTCCCTGATCACCGTTCCATCCGATAATACCAATCGGGCATTTTTGACTAAAAAATCATCACGGTTTTCAGCCGTATCAAACGGAGATACCTTTGAACCCGATCGTATCGTGATACGCTGAAGCTGCTTCCCTTTTTGAAGCAGCGTCTCCGGCAGAGGGACAGAGTAAGTGCGGTATTTATTTGTCGTATCATCGAAGACTTTTAAAACCTTGCCGTCCATCGTTACAGCATTTTTAAAGTAAAGGTTCGTTTTTCGGGTGTCGAACGCAAAATATACTTCTTTTTCCATGGCGGGCTCTGTCTGTTGTTTTTTTCCGTCAATCCAGAGCTTAATGCTGTCAGTCCGCCCGTCCGTGGTCGCTTTGAGAAACTGTGTCCCTGACAGTGTATCTCTGTTTTCTATATTCATCCGCAAACCGTGCGACTTGCTTGTTTGCTTAATATCAATCATTTTGACAGGCGTCTTTGCTTCATTGATCCCGTCACCGGCTACAACGTAATACTCAAGCTGATCCTTCCCGATCAGTTCAGGCGAGTAGACAATATAATGGTACAAATGATCGTTGCGGTCTTTTTCAGCGAAAATGCGTTTGAACGGTTTGTTTTCATCTGTCCGATAATAAAAGGCGGCCGTTCTCACTAAACTGCGGTCACGTATGTCAGCCCGCAGTTCAATGCTTTCAGCCGGGCGGACAGGCTTGCGGTCTGTTAAATCCTCTATAACCGGCTTTTCTTTATCAAGCTTCACTTTACGTTTTTGCTCTGGCACCTGCGCCTGTAAAACCGAACCTGGCGACGGATTTTTTTCTGCTATTGAAATGTTGAGCAGTTCCGCTGTTCCATCGAGAGGGTATTTATAAAGCACAGACGACAGGCGGCGCAGCGCATGTTTCCGGTAGTGCGCAACTGAAATATCCTTTCCTGTATTCGTCGATATCGCGACCGCACGCGGCCGGGTATTCGCCATGCCCTCTGTTCCATCCAGCACCAGCAGATTTTCCCCTTCTCTCAAATGTGTCTGATAGTGCCGGTTAAAATCATCCGCTGTCAACTCAGGATGTCCGGCAGGCTTGAGCCAAAATACACAGGTTTCTCCAGACGGAATGACGACCCGCTGATCAGGTCTCCAAATCAGGTCGGAGTCCGGCCCTTCCTTCGGATAGCGGTAGCGAATGTGATAATCTTTAAAATCAATTGTTCTGTCGGTTGTATTATATACCTCAATAAATTCATAACCGTCTGTACGTCCGGTATTTTTCGTATCAACCGCAAGCTCGGTGATCAGCAGCTCCGGGATATGGGCGAGGTCAGCCTGATATCCATCCAGCTTCAGTGTCTTCGTTTCTGACTCCACCCGCTGCTTTCCATTCGAGAACACAATGTAATACTCGAGCTCGCTATTCCAGATTGACCTCTTCGGTATTTGCGCCAAAAACTGGCGGACAGCTCCGGGGGTTGGGTCCATCGGCACCATTTTATAGCCCAGTTCATTGCTTTGTTTATAAAACAAAAAGGCAGAAAACGATTGATACTCACTGTCACGCACATGCGCCTGAATGATCAGGTTGCCCTTCATTTCAGCCTTCACTTCAATTTGAGGAGGGTTTTCAAGCAAGGGTATGTAATGAGGCGTTTGGAACGGTTCCTGCTTTATGACAGGCAAGGCCTTCGCTTCATGATGGCCGCCAGACTGAACAAACAGAAAAGATAATAATAAAGAAGCAATGACTGTGTATTTTCTCATCACGACACCTCCCTTTTCACGTATTTTGCGTCTGAACAGGGAAGCTTATGAGTTAATTTTTGTGTAAAAAGAACAAAAAGACACCGGTCTCTTGAAAGTTCCACTATTATCCAGTAAACTAAAAGTAGTTAACCGGTTAACGATAAAATCAGTGAGGCAGATTGATGGATAACAGCATTCATAATGAATTATTTCAAACCATACAGGAGTTCGCATTAAAAAGAGACAAGCACGTCTATCAAAAGGTACAGCTTCCCTCCCATGACATGCCGTCAGAAGACCATAAACATCCCAGAAAAAACTGGACACTGACCCAGCTTCATATTGTGTCCTACATACATACTAGACATAATGTAAACAACAGCTTCTTATCATCACAGTTACACATTTCAAAAGCAGCTGTTTCGAAAGCGATTCAAGCTTTGCTGAAACACAATATCATCAATGTATCCAAAAAACCCGGCAACAAAAAAGAAATTTATTATACGTTAACCGAGAGCGGCCAAGAGCTCGCGGCGTTCCATGAGCAGCTTCATGAAAAAGCAAAGATGCAATACACGCAGCTCTTCAATGAATTTACTATTGACGATTTAAAAACGGTGACTGCGTTTTTCAAACTTTGGGTCAAACATATGTAAAAAGGCCCCGCCCGCATTCGGGAGAGACCTGTCACTCTTATTGGGTACTGTCGAACGTAACATGAAGCGAAACAGGGCCGCGGGTATACAGACCGGACTCAGCATAGTGAAAACCTTCCTCTAATCTGATATTCCGCATCTTATCCAAAACAATATTGGCCACTATTTCAATTTCGGTTTTGGCAAAAGCTGCTCCTACACAGTTATGAATGCCAGACCCGAAAGCGAGATGCCGCGCGGCGCCGCTAAATGCGCTCTTGAAGCCGAGATCTTCCCGGTGAATATTAAACATATCAGGATGTTCAAACGCTTCTGGATCACGGTTAGCTGCTCCGATCATACAAAAAACAATCGTATCCTTTTTGATCTCCATACCGCCGACAACAGTATCTTGGGAAAGCTGCCGCGGAATCAGCTGGACCGGCGGTTTATAACGAAGAGTCTCCGCAATAGCCCTGGGCACTAGAGAACGATCAGCCAATACATCATTCATTTGTTCAGGATTGTTGAGCAAATGATACACCATAAGGGCCAGCGTCTTATCAGCTGGTTCAGTGGCCGCCAACAGCACATTGAGAATCAGCGCCAGTATATCCCTGTCGGACATGGCCACGCCTTCATATTCAGATGTACATAGGATGGAAATTAAGTCTGATCCCGGGTTGACACGGCGTTCTTCGATAACCGGCATTAAATAGCGTGAGAGCTGTTCACTGCACCACAAGGAATAGGCCTGTGCTTCTGGGGTCTGTGATATGCTCGTAATAAAATCGGCAACACCGCTATGCCATTCGGCGATTTTTTCGTGGTCCTTTTTATCCAGACCAAGCATGTCCATTGTGACACATACAGCAAACGTCTTTCCAAAATCGTTCACCAGATCGATTTTTCCCTTTTCGAGATAAGGGGTTAACAAGTTTTCTGCATTTTGTTTAATTAATGGTGTAAGATGTTCCAATGCATCTCCGACAAAGCTCCTCACCACGATTCTTCGTTTAGCCGAGTGTTCTTTCCCGTGCATTTGGGCCAGTACAGGACCCCGCATGACCGGCTCAGCACGTTTCACAAGTGATTTTGTCGTAAAAATATCAGGATGCTGCAGGACATAACGAACATCGTGATAACGGCTTATGAAATAACTGTCTATTGATTCTTCATAATGAACAGGATCTTCCTCCCGCAGCTGAGAAAAATAAGGATATGGATCTTCCTGAAATTGATCAGACAGCACGCTAAACATTTTAATCGATTGATTCATGTTAACTCCCCCCATCATCCTTCAGATGTTATCGATGTTTCAGAAAACATCGGCATCAATTCCTGCACAACAAGATAGCCTTGATTCGAACGCATACGAATAGAGAATTCATGATTACTGATCTTTTCGCCCAGCTTCCACGGACGATGATAAGCAAGGAGCGTCTCTTCTACTTCAAGAATATCCGGAGCCCCAATAAAAAACGGAAGCTCAGCAATGACATATTCCACAGCCATATTCAGCATGTCCTCACTGATTTCTTCCATCATTAAACTGATGCCGCGCGCGCGTCCGATAATCGCTTCCCGAGACATTTCCAAACACGCATGACGAAAATGAGGCTGTTCGAAAAACGCGTTTTCAACTTCATGTCTCATCAGCTGATACGCTGTGTTTTCCGTAAAATCAGAAAATGTATGAATCGCACTTGGGTGCCCGCCGTGAGCCAAAAGTGCCCGTTCTGCAAATCTTCTGTTCCTCGATACCTCTTTTCTGACTTTTCGCTCAGCCTTGCCTCTGGGGGTGCCTAGCGCTTCAAGCAAATTAGCCGCCTCATGTCCCGCAAGCAAAACAGAAACGTTATCAAACTCAGCAGCCGCCCATTCGATCAGTCTGTAAATGTAATCTTCTGAAAACCTGCTGTTAAACGGGCTGATCCCGATCAGAACATGCCGGCGCCGTTCAAATATTTCTCTGCAATTTTGTGTCAAAGACTCAGCAGTAAAGCCCAAAGACATTCTATCCGTAACCATCTCTGTCATCTCATTCACCTCTCGACTTATCTGGCTTTAAGTCATCACCCTTTACTATAAGATGAATTATTGACGCAACTAAACAAGATGAATGGCAGGCAGCACTTAAAGCTTTTCAAGGACCTTTTCAGCATCAAACTTCTTTTGATTTCATTTAATAGATGATTGTCATAATTAATGTTTACTAGTAAACAATAGTCATTTTATCCCTTATTCTACCATGTGTCAATATCAACGGCCCTAAAAAATTGAAAATAAATGTAAATGTCACAGCTTTCACACACTATTATCACTGGTCACTTTTCAGCTTCCTTAAGCACCAGCAATTGACAACAAAAACAAGAACAGATAAAATTAAATTGTTCACCGGTAAACGATTTTTATTGTTTCCTGGTTAACCATTAATTCATAGAAAGAAGGTAGCCTATGTCCGTTTTGACAAAACAGCTGATATACGACATATACGTTCGGCTCCTGCATCTTAATGAACAAAAAGCGAATACTTCACTTCAGCAGTTCTTTAAGGAGGCCGCAGAAGAAGATGTGATTGATGTTCCCAAAAACATGACTAGCATCCATGTCATTGACTGTATTGGCCAACATGAACCGATTAATAATACGGGAATTGTTAAAAAAATGGACTTATCAAAAGCGAACGTAACGAAAATCAGCACAAAACTGATCAAAGAAGGATTTATCAATAGCTATCAGCTGACTGATAACAAAAAAGAAGTCTATTTTAAATTAACCCGTAAAGGCAGACAGATTTTTGATTTGCATGAAAAACTGCACAAAAAAAAGGAGCTGGCATTTTACCAATTCCTTGATTCATTCTCACAAGATGAACAGAATGCTGTATTGAAATTTTTAGAACAGCTTACCTCTAGACTTGAAGCTGAGCAAACAGATGATACTTCTGAGAAACCTGTAAAGTAAAAAAGGCGGTGTGTTCTTTATGGCTCAAACGAAATCAAAAGCAATGCTGATCATGTATATTGTTTGTTTCAGCGCATTTTTTGCTTCTTTAAGCCAAAATATTTATTCACCAATCATTCCGATTATTAAAGAATCATTCCATGTCTCTGTAACCCTCGTGAACCTGTCAGTTTCAGTTTTTATGATTGTGACAGCCATTATGCAAATTATTTTGGGCGCCATCATCGATTTTAAAGGCGCGCGTTATGTCTTGCTTGCCGGAATACTGGCAACAGCGGCAGCCAGTATCGGATGTGCCGTCACCACTGATTTTACCTTGTTTCTTATTTTTAGAATCGTACAGGCAGCCGGTTCCGCAGCACTCCCTCTCATTGCAGCCACCACAATCGGCCAGCTATTTACAGGCAGTGATCGCGGAAATGCCATGGGTACGTATCAAATGCTTCTTTCGGCCGCACCGGCTATTGCTCCGGTCCTCGGGGGATTGGTCGGCGGTGCTTTTGGACACGAAGGGATCTTTTGGATGCTGACGGTGATCTCTGTTCTTTTATTAGCAACAAACAGCATTTTCTTCCCTAAGGATCATAGTGAATCAAAGCGAGATGCAAATTCAGGCAGTTTGCTTGCGCATTATAAATCCATTTTCACAAACAGAGCTGGAAATGTCATTCTGACCTTAAGCTTTTTTCTCTTTTTCATTTATTTCGCGGTTATTGTCTATCTCCCCATATTGCTGACGGAACATTATCATATGGATGTGCGGATAGCGGGACTGTTATATTTGCCTCTGGCGTTAAGCACAATCGCTGGTACTTTTCTGTTTAAAAACATACAGGCAAAGGTTCCTCTCAGCACACTGTTTGTCTACAGCAATGCAATGGCAGCGGGCACCATCATTTTATTTGCTTTTACCCATTCCGTCT
The DNA here is from genome assembly GCF_020708615.1 of Bacillus sp. LBG-1-113. Lineage (NCBI taxonomy): Bacteria > Bacillati > Bacillota > Bacilli > Caryophanales > Bacillaceae > Bacillus > Bacillus sp. LBG-1-113. The sequence continues at coordinate 169,461 of NZ_JAJFDG010000006.1, forward strand.
CGATCATTCTCATGGCTCTCACATTGGCGCTATTCGGTGTCTCAATGGGGGTTATTCCTCCCCTGTATTCCACGATGATCACCAGTGAGTTTGAAGAAAACAGGGGAAGTGCAATCGGAATCTTTAACTTTATCAGATATACAGGCATGGCGGCCGGCCCGATGATATCAGCTTATCTGTTAACATGGATGCCGTCTGCCATGTCATTTGGCCTTTTGGGTATCGCGTTTGCTGTATTAAGCTTTTGCCTTCTGCCGTACATGCATCGGCCGAAACATGACATCAAACAAGAAAAACATCCTATGTAAAAAAGCTGCCATTTGGATGGCAGCTTTTATTTTTTACGAAGCGGTTCTAAAATGCCTTTTTGAATCAGCAAATGGAACACCGACAGCACAACAGATGCCAGGATGGCTGATCCGAAGCCGTCAATTTGAAAACTGTCACCCATAATAGACGCTGTCATCATCAAGGTGATGGCGTTAATCACAAACAAAAAGAGACCCAGCGTCACAACTGTGACAGGCAGTGTAAAGATAATCAAGAGCGGTTTAATCAGCACGTTTAAAATTGATAAAATGAGGCTGGCAATAATCGCTGCCCCGATGCTGCTGATATGGATGGAATCAATGTAACCGTCAATGACGATTAATAATAATGCATTTACTAAAATGCTGACTGCCCATTTGACCATGTTACTTCATATCCCTTTCTGATGGAACAATAAAAATCCAAATGATATATATGAGCAGAACAGGAATAACGCTTGTCATAACGGCCAAAATGACGGTTATCACTCTGAGGAGTGACGCATCCCAGTTGAAATACTCCGCCAGGCCGCCGATGACGCCTGCCATTTTCCTGTTATTTTCTGAACGATATAATCTATTCATTCGATCACCTCTGTGTATACTTTAATTTGATGGCGCCAGTTAATGATTCGGAGAAAACGGCGATGTTTTGATCATGTGCTTGATTAGAAGTGAACATCATTTCTTTTTGAATGGTATCATTTTTTTCTTTCAGCATGTCAACATCTATTAATTCGTGGGACAGCGAGCCAAGATTGCTTTTCAGCTCAGCCTTCACCGCAAGATCATCCGGAATCGCCAGCTCCACATTTCCAGTCGTCGTTTTTGTGTAAATTGAGCGGCAGTCTGATTCTGTGACAGTAATCGCGATATTTCCGTTAAAGCTTTGAACATCAATGGATTCACTTTTTCCGCGCAGATCAATCAGCCCGTTAATGGTTTCCGCTTCTATTGTGCCGCAATTGTGATTGGCTAGCTTAATTTGGCCGTTTGCCGTTTCTGCTGAAGCTTTTTCAGCCGTCAAATTCGAGAACGACAGCACGCCATTTGTCGTTTTCGCCGAGAACTCTTTTACATGTAAATGTTCCCCTCTGATCGGTCCGTTAAACAGCTTCACCCGAATCTTATCATACTCCTTCTGAGGAATATACAATGTGACATTGGTTTTCATTGTTTTCTTTTCAGTACGGATAAAAAACTTATTTCCTTTAATTTCACATTCAATATGCTGAAGAAAAGCGTCTCTCGCTGCTTCCTGGGTGTCAACGCGATATACCTTTGCCTGGCATTCCGCTCTGATATCCTCGTCTTCCCACGGAACAATATTTACGCTGCCGTTTGCGATCTGAAGCTCTACACTGGAAAAATCATTATCCTTAAATTGAAAAATATGCTGTACGTCAAACGAGTGACCGAAGTTCAAATCAAGATCAACTTCTTTGACCTTTTTCACAGCAGAATCAATCCAATCGAACAGCTTCGCCCCTAAAGACGGCTTGCTGCCCTCTTTTTTGGCCGCTGTAAATGGCTCATCCTCTTCATGAACGTTAACTGACAGAGCCGTGATTTTTTCTTCTTTTTCCTTATAGTCGCTGTCGAGCTTTTCAATCAGCGTTAATGCTTCCTGTGCCGTCAGCTTCCCTTCCTCCACAAGCTTGAGGATTCTTTCCTTTTCCTGCTTCATTCGATCTCCTCCCTATGATCTACTTATGCTGCACGCAGCACCTTAATGCCCTGAATGACGTTCCAAATGATAATACCGAGTACAACTAAGAAATAGACGATGACTCCGCCAATCATCACAAAGACAGGCAAAACGCTTTCCCCATCAATGGCAATGGCCCCGCCAAGAAAAGCGATAAATAAGATCAGCCAGCCGACAAAGGGAACAATGTGGGAAATAAGAGAACGTACCGCGTGACGTTTCGTCTCTTTCTCATCAACAACAAAGTAAGCGACAATCGGCACAATGACCGGCGCAATAAATACACTGAAATAACAAAGTGATGCAATTATGGCTTGATTACGGTTCAATTTATCCAACTCCTATCGTTAACATCCGTGACTATGAATCAGGACGTTTTACTTAGATAGATATACGTATAGAACCTCCAAAGGTTTCAAAATCATCCTAAAGACATGCTTCCATTTACGGAAATTGGATTTTGAAAAGTTTTAGAAGTAGAATCTTTCAGCTGTACCCATTACAATATGTAAAAAGCTTACGGCAATTAAGGAGGCTGGACAAGCAATGGAGAAAGATCCCAGTGACTATACAGTAACACAAGAATCCGTTTTAAAACTGATTCATGAACAAAAAAGGATGAATCGTGAAATGTTAGCCGAGCTTGAACAGATTCACGGACCTTTTCCCATCTCTCATGATATTCAATATATTAAAGTTCTTCTGGACAGCAGCAGCACTCATATTGTTCAAGATTTAATGAATGTGAGCCGGAGGCTGCATAAGAAGACGTTTTAATAAATACTGCAAAGAACAGCGAAAACCCTCTGAAAAGAGGGTTTTAAGATGTTGCTGTTTCTTTCGCTTCCAAGAGTGATTTCATACGTTTTTTGTCGCGCTCCATAACAGGCTTCAAATAACGCCCTGTATACGATTCTTCCACTTCAGTGATTTCCTCCGGCGTTCCTGACGCGACAATGGTGCCGCCTCCGGCTCCGCCTTCAGGCCCCAGATCAACAATATAATCAGACGTCTTGATGATATCAAGATTATGCTCAATGACAAGCACTGTATCCCCATTATCAACCAAACGCTGAAGTACGACAAGAAGTCTGGCGATATCGTCGACATGCAAACCTGTTGTCGGTTCATCTAAAATGTACAGCGTGCGGCCGGTAGAGCGTTTATGCAGTTCAGATGCAAGTTTCACCCGCTGCGCTTCACCGCCTGACAAGGTAGTAGCCGGCTGGCCGAGCGTAATATAACCAAGACCAACATCGTACAGGGTTTGGAGCTTGCGCTTAATTTTCGGGATATTTTCAAAGAAAGAAAGAGCATCTTCGACCGTCATATCAAGCACATCAGAAATGCTTTTTCCTTTGTATGTCACTTCAAGTGTTTCCCGGTTATAGCGTTTGCCGTGGCACACTTCACATGGCACGTATACGTCAGGAAGGAAGTGCATTTCAATTTTTATAATCCCGTCTCCACGGCAGGCTTCACATCGTCCGCCCTTCACATTAAAACTGAAACGGCCTTTCTTATAGCCGCGGACTTTCGCTTCATTAGTCTGTGCGAATACATCGCGAATATCATCAAAAACACCGGTATATGTCGCAGGATTTGACCTCGGCGTTCTTCCAATCGGCGCCTGATCGATATCAATGACTTTGTCTAAATGTTCGAGGCCTTTGATTTCTTTATGGCTGCCGGGCTTCGCTTTTGCTTTATGAAGCTTTTGCGCCAGTGCCTTGTGAAGAATTTCATTGACGAGGGTGCTTTTCCCTGATCCTGATACACCTGTAACCGCTGTAAACGTTCCTAGCGGAAACTTGGCATTTGCCTTTTTCAAATTGTTTTCTGAAGCGCCTTTAATCTCAATATAGCGGCCGTCCGGTTTTCTTCTCTCGGGAGGCAGCGGGATAAACTTTTTCCCTGATAAATAGCTGCCTGTTAACGAATTTTGATCTGCCATGACCTCTTCCGGAGTACCCGCAGAAATAACTTGTCCTCCGTGGATACCGGCACCCGGGCCGATATCAATTAAATAATCGGCTGCCATCATCGTATCCTCATCATGTTCTACGACGATCAGCGTGTTCCCCAGGTCTCTCATATTTTTCAGCGCGCTGATTAAACGGTCGTTATCACGCTGGTGCAGACCAATTGACGGCTCATCTAAAATATAAAGCACACCGGATAACCGCGAACCGATTTGAGTTGCCAGCCTGATGCGCTGCGCCTCTCCCCCGGACAATGTTCCCGCTGCCCGGCTCAGTGTCAGATAATCAAGGCCGACTTTATCCAGAAAGCTTAACCGCTCCACAATTTCCCGGAAAATCAGATCGGCAATCTTCATATCCTTCTCAGATAGCGTAAGGCCTTTGAAGAAATCAAGGGCATTTCCGACAGACAGCTCGGTAATTTTTCCAATGTGATGTCCGTCGACCAGTACGGCAAGCGCCTCTTTCTTTAACCGATAACCTTTACAAGTCGGACAAGCCTTTTGGGACATATATTGCTCCATCTGCTCACGGATGAAATCCGAGCCTGTCTCCTTGTAGCGTCTTTCAATGTTGCGCAATACGCCTTCAAATTGGATTTCACCTTCTCGTAATTGCCCGAAATCATTTTCGTAACGGAAATAAATCAGGTCATCTCCGCTTCCATAAAGCACTTTATCCAGCTGATGCTTTGGAAGGTCCTTTACCGGCACATCCATATCAATGCCGTAATGGGTGCAGACCGCTTCAAGAAGCTGCGGATAATATTGTGAGCTGATCGGCGTCCAAGGGGCAATTGCATTCTCCTTCAATGACAGATCTTGATTGGGAATGACAAGATCTGCATCAACTTCGAGCTTCATGCCGAGACCGTCACACGTTGGACACGCTCCGAACGGGCTGTTGAATGAAAAAAGCCGCGGCTCAAGTTCACCGATTGAAAATCCGCAATGCGGACAGGCATGATGCTCACTGAACATCAGCTCCTCCTCACCGATCACATCAATCATGACACGCCCTTCACCTAATCGAAGCGCTGTCTCCAATGAATCCGACAGACGGGCTGCTACGCCATCTTTTACTACAATCCGGTCAATGACAACCTCGATTGAATGCTTCTTATTCTTTTCTAACTCGATCTCATCAGAAAGCTCGGCCATCTCGCCGTCAATTCTGACTCTGACATAGCCTTGTTTTCTGATCTGCTCAAGCACTTTTACATGAGCGCCTTTTCTGCCGGACACAATCGGCGCCAGCACCTGAAGCTTCGTCCGCTCCGGATATTCCAAAATCCTGTCCACCATCTGCTCAATGGTCTGTGACGTGATTTCGATCCCGTGCTCCGGGCAATGGGGCTTCCCTACTCTCGCATATAAAAGACGCAGATAATCATAAATTTCTGTTACCGTACCGACAGTAGATCTCGGGTTTCGACTCGTTGTTTTTTGATCAATGCTGATGGCAGGAGAAAGCCCTTCAATCGCATCCACATCAGGCTTATCCATTTGCCCTAGAAACTGGCGGGCATAGGCGGATAACGACTCAACATATCGTCTCTGCCCTTCTGCATATATGGTGTCAAAGGCAAGGGAGGATTTCCCTGACCCAGACAGTCCCGTGACGACGACAAGCTGATCTCTCGGGATAGTCACATCAATATTTTTCAGGTTGTGCGCCCTTGCTCCCTTCACCTCAATCCGGTCCATAGCCATTCTTTCATCATCCTTCCGCTTTTAACTCTAAAAGTAAATCGCGAAGCTCCGCGGCTCTTTCAAAATCAAGCGCTTTGGCGGCTTCCTTCATTTCATGCTCCATTTGTTCGACGACTTTCTGACGCTCTTTCTTCGTCATTTTCGACAGCTTCGGCGCAGCTTTTGTTTTATACTCCGCTTTGTCCTCAGCAGCCACTGTCGCACGAATCACGTCACGAATTTCTTTATTAATCGTTTGCGGCGTAATGCCGTGCTCTTCGTTAAACCGCTCCTGCTGCTCGCGCCGGCGTTTCGTTTCATTAATCGCAATTTCCATAGACTTCGTCATTTTATCGGCGTACATGATGACACGGCCTTCCGCGTTTCTCGCCGCACGTCCGATCGTCTGAATAAGCGAACGCTCCGAACGCAGGAAGCCTTCCTTATCCGCATCCAAAATCGCAACCAAGGATACTTCCGGAATATCAAGCCCCTCTCTCAGGAGGTTGATGCCAATGAGCACATCATGCTTGCCGAGACGCAAATCACGGATAATTTCAATCCGTTCAAGCGTCTTAATTTCTGAATGCAGATAATTAACCTTGATGCCGATTTCTTTTAAATAATCGGTTAGGTCCTCTGACATCTTCTTCGTCAAAGTCGTCACAAGCACCCGTTCATTCCGTTCAACTCTCGCGTGAATTTCACCGATTAAATCATCAATCTGGCCTTCAATCGGCCGCACGTCAATAAGCGGGTCAAGAAGCCCTGTCGGTCGGATGATCTGCTCTATCATTTCATCTGTATGTTCAATTTCATATGGCCCTGGTGTGGCTGACACATAGACGATATTGTGCATATGCTTTTCAAATTCTTCAAACCGGAGCGGGCGGTTATCGAGCGCTGACGGAAGACGGAATCCGTGATCCACCAGCACCTGCTTTCTCGCCTGGTCTCCGTTAAACATGCCGCGCACCTGAGGAATCGTCACGTGCGACTCATCCACCACAATCATAAAATCGTCAGGAAAATAATCGAGAAGCGTATACGGCGTTGAACCCGGCGGGCGAAGCGTCAAATGTCTTGAATAGTTCTCAATGCCGGAACAGAATCCCATCTCCCGCATCATTTCAAGATCATATCTCGTCCGCTGCTCTAAGCGCTGCGCTTCCAGAAGCTTGCCGTTTTCATGCATGACTTTCAGCTGCTCCTCAAGCTCCTTCTCGATATTTTGAATCGCTTTTTCCATTTTTTCGGCCCGCGTCACGAAGTGGGATGCCGGGAAAATCGCGATATGTTCACGGTCGCCTAAAATTTCTCCGGTCAGGGCGTCCACTTCCCTAATTCGTTCAATTTCATCTCCGAAAAACTCGACTCTTACACAGTGTTCATCACGGGATGCAGGGAAAATTTCCACTACATCTCCGCGCACACGAAATGTACCGCGCTGAAAATCAATGTCGTTGCGGGCATATTGAATGTCAACAAGCTTTCTAAGCAGCTCGTTGCGCTCAATTTCCATTTCAGGACGCAATGACACAACCATTTCACGGTATTCTTCAGGCGAACCGAGACCGTAAATACAAGACACACTCGCAATGATAATCACATCTCTGCGTTCAAACAGAGACGATGTAGCGGAGTGTCTAAGTTTATCAATTTCATCATTAATGCTTGCATCTTTCTCTATAAATGTATCCGTTTGAGGCACATAAGCCTCCGGCTGATAATAATCATAGTAGCTGACAAAATACTCGACAGCGTTGTTCGGAAAAAATTCCTTAAATTCGCTGTAAAGCTGTCCGGCAAGGGTTTTGTTATGGGCAATGACGAGTGTCGGCTTATTGACCTCTTTAATCAAGTTGGACACCGTAAATGTTTTGCCCGTTCCTGTTGCACCCAGCAGAGTCTGATGCTTCTTGCCCTCCTGAATGCCTTTGACAAGCTTTTCAATGGCTTTCGGCTGATCTCCCTGGGGCTGGTATTTTGAGACTAACTCAAAGCGATCTTTCACAAATAAGCCTCCGTTTCTTTAACGAAATCTTCCTATAGATATAGTAACACAATGGAAAGCAAAATCACCAAAAATACGAACTAAAGTTCGATGGTTATTTATTTCCAGCTAATTTCATGTATAAAAAACCTGCTTTTAAAACGTAAAAGCAGGAATTCATCTTCTTATTCATTATGTCCGGTTTATTCTTCTTTTTTCTCAGCAGCTTTTTTGGCCATATAAAGTCCGCCGGCCACAAGAGAGACAACATCTAATCCCACAATAAGATACGTTTCTGTATAGCCTTTCAAATAAGAGGCAAACAGCAATGCAGCTGTAAGAGCGATCGCCACATAATGGTTAAAGGTCACTCTCGTAAAAAGAACGACAAGCATAAAAGGGAAAAATAATGCAAAAACGGCTTTTGTAATCACAAAAACCCTCCTCAGGGATTCTTCATCTGATTTGATTATAGTAAAAAATGAAGAATCGGACAATCGTGCAATGGTTCCCTCTTTCTACACCATACCCTTTTTCAGCTCAATTCAATCATGGTTTCTGCCGCAAAACTCTTCTCTTAAACAAGCAAAGATGATTTTACGTATTCGGTTCAAAAATTAACAAATTATCTTCAGGCAAAATGGATGGTATCAAATATATAGAGAAATTGATTTTAGTGCTGCTGAATGAGAGCTGAAGCCGTACTGATTGTCAAATCAACAGGAGGGCAGGTATTAAGTCTCATTTAATGAAGGAAGCTTGACCAACAGTGATCTGAAAGCTCAATGAAACGATTTTTGAATATGAAAAAATAGGCATACAGACCCGTTTCGATATTAGGTTTTATGATCATCTAACCAACTTAAATATTCATTTTATTTAGGGCTTTTTGCGTTTGACAGCATTTTCCTTTAAACCTACAATTGATTGATAGTGTTCACTATCATTTTGAACATTGGCTCCCAAAAAGAAAAATAGAGAGAAAAATAATGAAAAGGAAAGAGGGGTTTTAAACATGTACTCTGTGTTATTTCGCCAAGCGGAAGAATCCAGTCAGCTGGCTGGAGCAAAAGGCATGAATCTCATTAAACTGACCAAACACGGACTTCCTGTTCCGGATGGGTTTATTATTCAAACGAATGCTCTCGCCCGATTTATGGAGGATAATCAGCTTCATGATTCAAGCGAAAATATCGAAAATGCCATTATTGTCGGAAGATTTTCAGATGAGCTAAAGAACGAGCTGACAAGCTCCTTTTACGAGCTGAGAGAATCATATCATTCCGTGGCCGTCCGCTCTTCATCAGCCTCAGAAGATTTAGAGGGCGCTTCATTCGCCGGCCAATACGAAACCTATTTAAATATAAAAACAGAAGAAGAATTTCTGAATAAGGTGAAAGAATGCTGGGCCTCCTTTTTCTCAGGCAGAGTCAGCCGCTATAAGAAAAAAATGAACAATCAAATCGCAGAGCCGTTAATGGGTGTTGTGGTGCAGGGGCTGATCAATTCAGACATATCGGGTGTGATTTTCAGCCAAAATCCCGTTACCCATGATGATAGAGAGTTATTAATCAGCGCCAGCTACGGCCTGGGGGAAGCTGTTGTATCAGGAAGCGTCACCCCTGACACGTATATCGTTCATAAAGGTTCATTTGAGATTCAAAAAGAAATGGGTTTAAAAGAGATCTACATGGAGTCCGCTGCAGAAGGCATTGCCGAAAAGGAAACGAGCGAAGACATGCGCAGCCGTTTTTGCCTCACAGATGAACAGGTGATTGAGCTGACTGAACTCACCAAAAAAACCGAAGCCCTTTACGGATATCCTGTCGATTTAGAATTCGGAATCGCCGATCATAAACTATACCTTCTGCAGGCGCGGCCAATTACCACCATTGAACAGGATAAAAAAGCGGCTGAGGAAGAACGGAACTTCATGATCACCGACAAGGATATGGATGATTTTTGGCTCAATATGGAGTCCAACATCGAAGGACCGGTCAGTCCGTTATTTTCATCTTTTATTGTGCCCGCACTTGAATACGGCTTAAAGAAAAGTATGCGGCAGTTCCCAATCGGAGTCATCGTCGATGAAGTAAAAGTGTATCGCGGACATATTTATTCAAAAAATCAAGGCGAACAACAATTGCCTGCTGAGGACAGTGCCGAAGAGCTTTTTCCGGTATTGTCCGAGCGCATGAACGATATCATTCATAACACGTACCTTCCGTTTTACCGGACATTGGACCAACTCGCACAAACGGAACACACTCCGGAAAGTGCGCTGGATGCCTTTAAAAAACTGAAGGCCTTTTATCTCACAGCTTATGAGGAACACTTCAATATCGTTTTCCCGCAAATTCTTCTGACGAACAAACTGCAAGCTATGTATCAAAACATTCAGGGTGAAACTGAAAACTCACATTTCTATGAGATGCTGACAGGAGTCATGAACAAATCTCTGGAAACAGACCGCCGTCTATGGCAATTCTCCGTTGAAGTTCGAGAAAACCCGAATTTGACAGCCCTTTTTGAGCATGCCCAGCCAGAACATTTGCAGGAGAAATTGGAACAAACTGATGAGGGAAGACAATTCCTGCAAAAAGTCAATGAATTTTTACAGGAATACGGGTGGAGATCTGTAAAAAGCCACGACCTGATCGAACAAACATGGGCAGAGAATCCATTTTACGCATTGACTCATATTCAAAACTACGTCCGCAATGGCTATCATTTTGACAACGAATTTAAGAAAACCATTAAAAAACGTGAGAAGTTGTACAATGAATTCTTCCAAAGCATTGAGGATCCCGCTTTGCAGAAAAAATTTGAACGTTATTATCAATGGACGCTGAATTCGTCCAATATTAAGGATGATCATCATTTTTACATTGACGCTATGCTGGATGCCAAGGCGAGAGTCTTTTTGCTGAAGGTAGGAGAATTGCTGGCAGAAAGCAGTGTGATTCAAGATCGAGAAGACCTTTGGTTCTTATATGATGACGAGGTGGAAAATGCGCTTCTTCATCCCGTATCCCTTCAAGAGAAGGCTGAAAAACGGAGACAAATGCTTCACGAGTATGAGCTGGCACAGGCGCCTGCTTATCTCGGTACACCGACAGAAGCGCAGCTGAAAGCGGCTGAAGAAATTGTCGGTGCAGTCATAGAAGATGAAAAAAACACAGAGAATGATATTTTCGGAGTTGCAGCATCAAGCGGTATTGCAACAGGGCCGGTGAAAGTGATTCGGGATGCCAGTGAGTTTTCTCAATTCACGCCTGGAGACATCCTGGTTTGCAAAATGACGACACCGCTATGGACCAGCCTGTTTCAAGATGCCAAAGCCATTATTACAGACACAGGAGGAATTTTGTCTCACGCAGCGATTATCGCACGTGAATACGGCGTTCCCGCTGTTCTCGGCACACGTGCAGCGACAGAAAGGCTTCGAGATGGAGACATCGTCACTGTAGACGGAAACAGCGGCAAAATCACAGTTGTCAGCCGATCCTGATGCACCCTCCCTCTTTATTATACGAGCGGGGCAGGTGTATACTTGTCCTGCCAGTATATTCGTGAGGTGAAACGTATTGAGACCGACAAATCGCAGAATCCTTGATGCTGCCATGCAGCTGCTCGTCAAAAAAGGATATCATGCAACGACGACAAAAGAAATTGCAGAAAAAGCAAACGTAAGTGAAGCGACGATTTTCAGGAATTTTAAAAACAAACAGGGGCTTGTCGAGGCTCTGCTTTCTCAGCATTCAGCAAATAGAAATCGCATCTTTGAGCAAACAGAAGGTGATTTATACAAAGACCTGCTGCATATCGGAACCTGTCTGCTGGAGGAGCTTGAACAGAGAAAAGATTTAATTAAAATCAGCTTTCGTGAACCCGCCATGTTTCAGGATGTCATCAACCATGTGACTGAATATCCCCAATCTATGAAACAGCTTTTGGTTGATTATCTCACAAGCATGGGTGAGAAAGGGGCTATCCAGACAGGAGATGAAGCTGAACATGCCGATGTATTTATTTCGATGATTTTCGGTTACTTTGTACACCGTCTTCATTTAGGCGACAGAGTAATTAGAACGCCCCAGGAAAAAATGCTGGAGCATAGTACAGCTATATTCGTCAAAGGAATTACTGCCCGTTAGCTCCTTGGCAAAACAAAAGGAGGATCCCAATGAGCTCAAAAAAAGAATGGGCGCTGATCGTCTCACTTTTATTGGGGGCCATCCTGGTTCCCATTAACTCAACGATGATCGCAGTTGCGCTTTCATCTATATCACATACGTATAACGAATCCATCGCAAGCATCACTTGGGTGGTTACCGTTTATTTAATCGTCATGGCCGTCACACAGCCGATAGCTGGAAAACTCGGTGACATGTATGGCAACAAAACCATGTATTTATGGGGCGTCGGCCTATTTCTGATTGCCTCATTAGGCTGCGCTCTATCGCCGAGCCTGTTTTTATTAATTGTATTTCGGGCTTTGCAGGCTGTTGGCGGGGCACTGCTCACGCCAAACAGCATTGCCATTATCCGGCACGTTGTATCAGAGAAACGCCTTCCGAAAGTGTTTGGCTATTTCGGACTCGGCGCAGGGCTCGGCGCCGCTCTCGGGCCGTTTATCGGCTCTCTTTTGATTGACAGCTTCAGCTGGCATTCGATTTTTTGGGTCAACATCCCGTTTCTCGCTATTGCTTTATTTACAGCATTGACCATGTTTCCTCAATATAAAGAAAACAAATCAGAGGCGCCGCTGGATATCATCGGTTCTCTCTTGCTGGCAGGCAGCATCGTTTCGATTATCCTGCTGACGAAAAATGAGTCTTCATGGGGCTATGCATTATACAGCATATTGATACTGCTTTTTGTCCCGCTTTTTTTCAGACGGGAAAAACGCACACATCACCCAATCATTGATTTTGCGCTGTTTAAAAGCTCAACCTTTACAAATGCCAATCTATCCGTCTTGTTAAGCAACCTAATGATGTATGCCGTCTTATTGATTATGCCCTTATTCATGACAAACCAGTTTGGGCTAAATACGTCTAACAGCGGCATGGCGCTTTCCGTCTTTTCGATATTTATGTCGGCGAGCAATTGGGCAGGCGCTCAGCTCCATCAGAAATGGGGTGCGAAAAAAATCATATTTCTCTCATTTGCGATGATGGCCGGAGCCAATTTGTTATTTTTGCTCTTGAGCAGCTCCCATTCCGTTTCCTTCCTGATGATCTCACTTATTCTTGGAGGGCTTGCATCCGGAGTCGGACTGACCAGCATGCAGGTATCATCCCTTGCCACAGTGGAGCCCGCGATGTCCGGAGTGGCTTCCGGCATTTTCTCGACCTTCCGTTACTTCGGAAGCATTATTTCGTCAGCCTTAATTGGCCTGATTTCTGGGTATCACACATTATTTATTATTCTTTTCGCGGTATCCGTCATTGGTGTTTTTGTCTCGTTAGGCATCAAATCTGACGAAACGGCACGCATGGAGCAAAATTCAGCGTAAAACAAAACAGCCCGGCGCCACACAAAAATGTGATGCCGGGCTGTTTTTTATGATCCAGGCAAAGCGGCTGCCTCACCTTCACGGTCATCCTTTACGAACAGAATGCCCAATTCATGATGTTCTCCCTCGTAAGACGCACGCTGATCAAAGCGAATCTCCCCGTTCAGTCCGATAATTTCAAGCTTCACATACGCACGGTTGCGCTGGAGCGCTTCATAAAAATCAGATACGTGCTTCACGGGCACACCGTTGACTTTCGTAATAATTTCTCCGATCTTTAATTCCAAGTCTTCAGCTGGTGTATTTGGTATAATACCAAGCACCATTAAGCCTTGATCACGCTTGGAGAAATAAAACGGGGCTGCATTGTCGTTTATCCTTTGCTTCACGGACAGAAAAATACGTCCTAATACAGCCGCACAGACAGCTGCACCCGCAAGCGGCGTCCACAGCAAACTCGCAGCACCGAGAGCGGAGACGATAAGCCCGAGAATACAGACTCGCTTCGCTGTAATTCTTATACTGGTTTCAGGAAGGGAACCCTGCACCCTTTGGCCGAATCCGACAAAGTAAGGTATCCATAGAAAATGGAATGACCCTCCGGGAACGGAAAACACAGGCCACCAGCTAAGGTGTGATTCTAATCCATTGCCAGGTACAAGAATAAACAGCGGCAAGAGCCATATACGGTTTGCAAGCTGCTGACCGATCGGCAAACCTCGGCTGCTGACGACCAATCCCGGTGATGTTTTCACATGGGCGGAACGATATGCAACCGCTCCTTCAGCGATAACCAGTAAGCCCAAAAACACCGCCAGAGCTGGCCACACGACTGCAAAGCCTTGCGGAAACCGATCCAAAAAAGGTTCAGCCTGATTCACTTGCAGTCCAAAACCTATCAGCATACTCACACTGACGATATATGCAGCAGACATCCAGTTTGCGCGAAGAGTGAGCGCTGCCGCTGCAGTCATAACAGCAATAATTGCAAGTATACCGAGAGGAATTGAAATTCCGAGTACCCCTAAAACAATAGACAAAAGGATACCAGGGATTAACCCTTTTGTATATGTAAATTTCAGTTCATCATAAATATCTGCTATTCTGGTATGAAAGGTTTTTCGTTCACGTTTGATCCTCACATATCCGAAAGCCAGACTTACAATGACAAAAAACCAGAATAGCGGGTGCAAAAAGAACAGGCCCGCACTTTTTAACAGTTCAAATCCCCATTGAACAGACACTATCTTTCACCGCCTCAAGCCAAACATGTTACTCATATTCTATCAAATATTACATGGCTTGGATATCCTCAGGAGGGTTTATCTCTCTTGCGTCATCCACAGCGTGACATTCGATAGTGAAAAATCCTTTAAATAATGGTTTACATCCACGTCCAATAACCCGCTGATCAGGTGCATCGACCTCTTTATATCTGTCAGATTAATTCCTAATCGTTTATGATTTTTCATTAAGTAATTAAAATAATGCTTGGCACATTCTTCATTAATGTCATTGACCGATTCAACATTTGTGTAATTCACTAGATACCTGCTAAACAGCATAAGAAGACTTAGTGCTTTTGTAGCTGAAAATGTTACGTCTTGTGTTCTGTCTTTTAATTGTTCCACTAATTCATAATATTTTTTTTCACGCACAATACTTGCCCTCTTCAATTGTGAACCCCCATTTTCTTTGTACAGATAAGCACGGGCCAGTATAAGCAGCAGTACTGGAGTGCTAACAAGCATTCTCGCTAACGTTCTATAAATACCTGTAGTTCAGCTGCCATAAACCTGATTACTGTTCTTTTTAGAACCTTCTTATATTGTATGAAGTAAACAAAGACTAGGCAACTTGCAAAAGTTTCATTTTAAATGCATATTTTCTCGTTAGAAAGTCTCTCTCATATATTGATATCGGGTAATCCCAGTCCTTTATAAATGTTTATTTGTGAAAAATTTTTTAATATCTTGTCAAAAACTCAATTTTTATGTGACTTTTAGATTATTTATTCATTAAGCATAAAGAAACAGGAGATGGAACACCATCTCCTTTAATTAACAAATAATGATTTAAGCGCTGTTTGAAGCTGCAAATCATTTTCTTCATCTGATTTTTTCATTTCAATTAAATGATTTATTTTCTTCGCCGTGCGCTTGTCAATCACACCTGTTTTAGCGAGCTTGTTTTGATCCTGAAAGGCCAAAACCGCTTTTTTCATTTCTTTGCTGAAATAGCCGTCTTCCCGACTTGGATCAAAACCGAGTCCTTTCAGTAAAACCTGTGCATGTTTCACATCTTCATTGTTCATATCTGCTTTAAGAGGCTCCTTGAGCTGCAATGGACCTGCGGAGAAATAATCAGGCTGCTTAATCGCAATGGTCGGCTTAACGCCCTTTTTATGAATCCAGTTCCCATTCGGCGTCAGCCACTTGTAAAGCGTCAACTTAATATTGCTGCCGTCTCCCATCGGTACAGCTTGTTGAACAGTTCCCTTTCCGAAAGACGTGTCACCTACAACATCATAATGCCCTGCTTCTTTTAATGCGCCTGCAAGAATTTCAGATGCAGAGGCGCTCCCCTTATCTGTGATGACATTGACAGGGTATGTTTTTTTATGGGTCAATGTTGAAAAATAACGTTTTCTATCTCCATTGCGCTCAGCAATCTGAATGTAAGGCTGATCCTTTGTAATGAAATGCTTAAGAATCTCTTCAACACTTTGAAGATATCCGCCCGGGTTTCCTCGAACATCCAGCACGAGGCCTTCAATTCCTTTTTTCTCGAGCTTGCCCAACGCTTTTGCAAAATCCTCCGCAGTATGCTCAGAAAAAGTAGAAATGGCGATATACCCGACAGAATGCCCCTGCACTTTTTTCTCTGAAGCAAACACTGTTTCAAGGGGAATTTCAGCTCTCTTAATGCGGAATGACAATTGCTTCTTCGTCCCGGGCCGCTGAATCTTTATTGACACGCTGGAACCTTTCTTTCCTCTTATTTTTAAGACAGCGTCATTTAAATCCTTGCCCGCCATCGATTCTCCATCAATACTGATGATTTCATCATTCGGCTTCAGCCCGGCTTTTTCCGCAGGAGATTGTTTAAATGGCGACACAATAATGATTTTGCCTTCTTCCACTCCAACCTCAGCCCCGATGCCTTCGAAAGAGGAATCAAGAGAATCAGAAAATTGCTTTGCTGTCTGCTTGTCCATATAGACGGAATAAGGATCGTTTAATGTAGATAGCATCCCTTGAATGGCTCCTTCAAGCAGCTTTTCTCTATCAACCTTTTCGACATATTCATTCGAAATCAAATCATATGCTTTTTCAATTTTATCCATAGCTGCAGCCCGATCAGAGTCAGCTTGAGCCGTTGCTGCAACAGCTGCGGCTTCGGGCTTTTCGGCTTCAAGCAGGTTCATTCCCGCATAAACGCCGGCGCCTCCGAACAGCATGCTCCCAGCCGCTATCACAGCGATTATTTTTTGATTCATCCTTTACTCCTCCTGTATGCCAGACTGTCTTTGCAAAACCTAGAGATAGTATATGTAAAGGATGGAGATTTCATGTAATCATAGAAGAAAAAGAAGGCAAAAGAAAAAGCCGTCCCGCAACCGGGATGGCTTTTTTGTGTTTATACTCGCAAAAACTTGCGGATGGAAGTCAGGCTTCCCCATACTCCAATCACTGCGCCGATTGCAATCAATACAAGCGAGACTTGGAATACAAACGGATTATATGGAAGAAGAGAGACAAATGAGCCTTGAACCTTCGGAACGACCCATCCGATAACATATTGATACGTGCTCAATACAAGCGCGATCGGAATGACTGAACCGAATACACCCAGCAGCAATCCTTCAAGGAAAAACGGCCAGCGGATAAACCAGTTCGTCGCACCAACAAGCTTCATGATTTCAATTTCTTTTCTTCTTGCAAAAATCGTAATTTTGATGGTGTTGGAAATTAAGAACATCGCCGTAAACAATAGGCCGATAATTAACGCGATTCCGATGTTGCGGGAAACGCCGACTACTTTAAACAAACGGCTGACCTCTTCTTTTCCGTAAGTAACTTTATAAACATGATCCATTTTTTCAATCTTTTTCGCGACACTTGGCGTATCATGCGGATCGGTCGTTTTCACGACAAACGCGTCATTCAGCGGGTTTTCCTGATCCTGCATCGTCAGGGATTTACCGCTGTCCCCAAAACTGTCAACTAACTGGTCAAGCTCTTTTTCTTTAGATGAAAAAGTAACACTTTGAATGCCGTTCAGGCCTTTTATCTCATCCTGCAGCTTGTCCTGTGCCTTCTTATCTGCAGTCAGATCAACCAATACCTTGATTTCGACTTCTTTTTCAGCATTCGTAGCCATGTTATTTAAATTCAGCATAATTACTAAAAACACGCCGACTAAAATCAGCGTAACGGTTACTGCACTAATGGATGCGAACGTCATCCATGTGTTTCTCCCGAGAGATTTAAAACTCTCACGCAAATGGCGCCCGAGAATTTTAATCATAAGAACCATACTCCCCTCTTGACTCATCACGCACAATGATACCATCTTCGATTGCAATGACACGTTTCTTAATGGTGTTTACGATTTCTTTATTATGTGTCGCCATTACGACTGTTGTTCCGCGGTTATTAATCTCCTCCAGCGTCTTCATGACTTCCCAAGACGTATCAGGATCAAGGTTTCCCGTAGGTTCATCAGCAATGACAACATCAGGGCTGTTCACAATTGATCTGGCTATAGAGACACGCTGCTGCTCCCCGCCTGAAAGCTGGTCAGGGAATTGTCTCGCTTTATGCTTCAGCTGCACCAAATCAAGCACTTCAAGCACCCGTTTTTTTATGACAGACGGCTGTTCTCCAATCACTTCAAGGGCAAAAGCCACATTCTCAAACACAGTCAGTTTCGGGAGAAGCTTGAAGTCCTGGAAGACAACACCTATTTTACGCCGCACGAAAGGAATCTCTTTTTCTTTAACCGAAGCGAGATCTTTATGATTGAGTAAAATTTGCCCTTTTGTCGGCTTTTCTTCTCTGTATATCATTTTAATAAAAGTAGATTTACCCGCTCCGCTCGGTCCGACAACATAAACAAACTCTCCGGGATGAATAGTAACTGAAATCCCGTTTAGCGCCTTTACACCGTTCGGATAGGCTTTGTATACTTCTTTCATTTCTATCATGAAATCACCTAATCTTTTATATCATTTTATGTCGCACGGTCATACTCTTCGAAAGCATTCGACAGTTTATGACCCATTCATTTGTAAAAAGATGAAAAATCTGAAAGTTTGATTTTCAACACACTTCATTATACGTCAAATTTAGACATAATACTATTACAGTTTCTTTTCATTCATCTTAATTCGGCATAAAAAAATCCTTGCCCAAGTCGCGGCAAAGATTTTCTGATATTACTTTTTCTCTGAGAGCCATTTTGCAATAGAAGCGGCTTCCTTATCATCTACAAGCCCCTTCGGCATATTGCCCCGTCCGTTTTTAATAATGCTTTCAATTTTTTCTTCGTCGTATTTGCCCCCAACCTCCTGGAGATTAGGTCCTGACACACCTTCTAAATCCTTGCCGTGGCAGCCTACACAGCTCTGTTGATATAATTCTTCCCCTTCAGAAGCAGAGGCTTCTGTTTTGCTGCTGTTGTCTGTCTTCTCTTCTTTTGCATCGTTAGAACCGCAGGCAGCCAGCAGGGCTGAAATTGCAAATACAAGCATTAGCATCGATAGTTTTGATTTCATGTTGAGAAGCACAACTCCTTTACGATCTCTTCCATATTATAACCTCGTTTAAGCGCGTTTGAAACCCTCGCCCAGCACCTCGCTTGCATCTGCTACAATCACAAAAGCAGTCTCATCAATCTGTTTGACGATTTGTTTCAATTTCGTGAATTCAGTTTGGCCAACCACGCACATTAAAATTGGTCGTTCGTCGTCAGTATATCCGCCGACTGCAGAAATTTTTGTAACACCTCTGTCAATTTTTTTAAAAACAGCTTCCTTTACGGCCTGTTCCTGTTTTGTAATGATAAGCGCCATTTTAGAGCGGTTGAAGCCGACTTGGACGACATCAATGGTTTTACTTGATACATACACCCCAAGCATGGCATACAGTCCCTGCTCTATATTAAATACGATCATCGCCGTAACAACAATCAAACCGTCAATGATCGCGAGACACGTCCCTAATGAGAGACCCGTGTATTTATGAATGATTTGAGCGGCTAATGCCGTTCCTCCCGTCGATCCTTTGCCTAAGTACACAATGCCGATTCCAATCCCGATGCCGACGCCGCCAAAAATCGCCGCCAGAAGCTCATGATGTGTAGCCGGCTGAATATCTCTCGTCAAAAACACGACAAGCGGCAAGAAGACAGAACCCGCAAGTGTCTTGAGCCCAAATTTACCGCCAAGCAAAATGATACCGGCAATAAATAAGGGAATATTAATGATCCACTGCACATAGGCCGCTTCAAAACCATATGACTGTAAAATGGTACTAATCCCGCTGACACCGCCTGCGGCTATTTTGTTTGGAAGCAGAAATACATTAAAGGACACTGCTGTAATTGCTGCCCCTATCAGTATGTATACATAATCCCGTATA
Organism: Bacillus sp. LBG-1-113; assembly: GCF_020708615.1. NCBI lineage: Bacteria > Bacillati > Bacillota > Bacilli > Caryophanales > Bacillaceae > Bacillus > Bacillus sp. LBG-1-113. Next base: position 189,308 of record NZ_JAJFDG010000006.1, read on the forward strand.
ATCCGAAGACTTTTATTCCGTACATCCATCATTACAACCTTCCTCCGTTTCTTCCTATGCTCTCCGATAGCATTTTAATCCTTCCCCGATCAGATGTAAATAACACCCAAATACAGTGGTAATATGCTAAAGCAGCAGCGAAAGCAAGGATATGCAGGCAATAAAAAAACACACCTGCAGACACCAGGTGTGTTTCCCGCTTATGAAAGTTTAGAACGCAGGTATGCGTCAATAAATACGTCAATATCTCCGTCCATTACGGCTTGAACGTTACCCATTTCTGTATTGGTCCGATGGTCTTTTACCATGGAATACGGATGGAAAACGTAAGAGCGGATTTGGCTGCCCCAGCCGATCTCTTTTTGCTCACCGCGAATTTCATCCAGCTCTGCCTGCTGTTCTTCAATCCTGCGCTGATACAGCTTTGCCTTCAGCATTTTCATTGCTCTTTCACGGTTTTTAATTTGGGAACGTTCTGTTTGGCATGTCACAACCACGTTTGTCGGCAAGTGAGTAATCCGAACTGCTGAGTCTGTCGTGTTGACGTGCTGTCCGCCTGCTCCGCTTGCACGGTACGTATCAACTTTAATATCCTCCGTACGGATATCAATATCGATCTCATCGTTGAATTCAGGCATAACTTCACAAGATACAAATGAAGTGTGACGGCGGCCTGATGAGTCAAACGGAGAAATCCGCACGAGACGATGCACGCCTTTTTCCGCCTTGATATATCCATAAGCGTTGTGCCCTTTAATCAGTAATGTGACTGACTTAATACCGGCTTCATCACCAGGAAGGTAATCGAGCGTTTCCACTTTAAAGCCGCGGCGCTCAGCCCATCTGGTGTACATTCTGAGAAGCATAGAGCCCCAATCCTGTGACTCAGTACCGCCCGCACCCGGATGCAGCTCCAAAATTGCGTTGTTTTTATCATACGGCTCACTGAGAAGAAGCTGAAGCTCAAACTCATTGAACTCCTTCGTTAATGCCTTTAGCTCTTTTTCAAGCTCAAGCTGAAGATCTTGATCCGGCTCTTCTTTCAGAAGGTCATGAGTCATTTGCAGTTCTTCATGGGATTCATTCAATTTTTTATAGGAATTGACATAATCCTTTAAACCATTTGCTTCATTGATGACCGTTTGGGCCTTTTGCTGATCATTCCAAAATTCCGGATCAGCCATTTGCTCATCTAGTTCAGCAATGCGGGTCTCCTTTGATTCGAGGTCAAAGAGACCCCCTAAAGTCCGCTAAACGAGAAGCCATATTTTCGAGCTCAACTCTAATTTCTGATAATTCCATTCCATTCACCTCATTAAAAGATCCGCGGGCGCTCAAGGCGCCGCGGTCAGCAAGCTTGCCCGAACGAACTATTCAGTCCGGCCGCAGCAATTTTTATATTTTTTTCCGCTTCCGCAGTGGCATGGCGCATTTCGGCCGATATCAACCACTTTACGAACCGGCGCTTTCTTTGCTTTTTTGTTTTCATCGCCTTCTTGCGGCTGATGAGCCGTGGTTTGGCCTTGTACAACCTCTTCACGCTCCAGATTATTTTCAATCTCAGCCTTCATCACAAATTTGGCAACCTCGTCTTCGATGGATTCAATCATATGCTCAAACATCGCAAAGCCTTCCATTTGATACTCACGCAGCGGATTTGTTTGCGCGTAAGCACGAAGGTGAATCCCTTGGCGTAGCTGATCCATTGCGTCAATATGATCCATCCATTTTGAATCGACGGCGCGAAGCACGATCACTTTCTCGAATTCTCGCATTTGTTCTTCGCCGAATTTTTCTTCTTTGTCATTATATTTGGTCTTGATGCGATCCATAATGAGCTCAAGCATTTCATCCGGCTCTTTGCCGAAGATGTCGCTCTTTTCAAGCGCGCCTTCGTCAAGGTAAGCCGTGTTAACAAGCTCAACAAGACCGTCAAGCTTCCATTCCTCAGGAAGCTCTTCTCTAGGCGTGTAGGCCGCAATTGCCCGCTCGAGAGAAGACTTGATCATATTTTCTACGATTTCACGCAGGTTTTCAGAGTCGATGACTTCGAAACGCTGCTTATAGATAACCTCACGCTGCTGGCGGAGAACATCATCATATTGGAGAAGCTGTTTACGTGAATCGAAGTTATTTCCTTCCACGCGTTTTTGGGATGATTCAACCGCGCGGGATACCATTTTGCTTTGAATCGGAGTGGAGTCATCCATACCAAAGCGGTCAAGCATTGCCATTGTCCGCTCAGCACCAAATCTGCGCATCAATTCATCTTCCATAGAAAGATAAAATTGCGTGATCCCCGGATCTCCCTGACGTCCTGAACGTCCTCGCAGCTGATTATCAATCCGGCGTGATTCATGGCGTTCCGTTCCGACAACAGCAAGTCCGCCAAGCTCTTTTACTCCTTCGCCAAGCTTAATGTCTGTTCCGCGGCCCGCCATGTTTGTCGCAATCGTCACAGCGCCTTTTTGGCCGGCCTCTTCAATGATTTGCGCTTCTCGTTCATGGTTTTTGGCGTTTAATACCTGATGCGGGATACCTTTGTTTTTGAGCAGCTTTGAAATCAATTCAGACGTTTCGACCGCAACTGTACCGACAAGAACAGGCTGTCCTGTCATATAACGCTGGGCAACATCTTCTGCGACTGCTTTAAACTTCCCTTCCATTGAACGGTAAATTAAATCAGGACGGTCATCACGAACAACCGGCTGGTTTGTCGGAATCGTCACAACCTGCATGTTGTAGATGTTACGGAATTCCTCTTCCTCTGTTTTAGCAGTACCCGTCATACCGGCAAGCTTTTCATACATCCGGAAGTAGTTTTGGAACGTAATCGTCGCCAAGGTCATGCTCTCATTTTGAATTTCAAGCCCTTCCTTCGCTTCGATCGCCTGGTGAAGCCCTTCGCTGTAACGGCGGCCTTTCATTAAACGTCCCGTAAAGGAGTCAACGATGACAACCTGACCGTCTTCTACTACGTAATCAACGTCCTTCTGCATGGCAACGTGCGCTTTTAAGGACTGGTTGATATGGTGGTTGAGCGCCACATTTTTCACATCAAACAGGTTGTCGATGCCGAACGCTTTTTCAGCCTTTGTCATTCCTTCTTCAGTGAGCTGTACACCCTTTGTTTTCACATCATACGTATAGTCTTTCTCTGCTTTTAACGTGCGTACAAAAGCATTTGCCTGCACGTACAGTTTTGTCGATTTTGCAGCTTGTCCTGAAATGATAAGCGGTGTTCTCGCTTCATCAATCAAAATAGAATCGACTTCATCAATTACCGCAAAATGAAGCGGACGCTGCACCATTTGCTCTTTATAAAGAACCATGTTGTCACGCAAATAGTCGAAGCCGAGCTCGTTGTTTGTAGAATAAGTGATGTCAGCCGCATAAGCTTCCCGTTTTTCATCTTTTGACATAGAGTTCAAATTCAGTCCGACAGTTAAACCGAGAAACTCGAAAATTTTCCCCATTTGCTCTGCGTCACGGCTCGCCAAGTATTCATTGACTGTCACGACGTGCACGCCTTTTCCAGATAAGGCATTTAAATAAACAGGCAGAGTAGACGTTAATGTTTTACCTTCCCCTGTTTTCATTTCCGCGATATTTCCGTCATGAAGAGCAACGCCCCCCATAAGCTGGACTTTAAACGGGAACATGCCGGTTACGCGGCGAGAAGCTTCCCGAACAACTGCGAATGCTTCAACAAGAAGATCATCAGTTGTCGCCCCTTTTTCAAGACGCTCTTTAAATTCAATTGTTTTATTTTTTAGCGCATCATCAGAGAGATTTTCATAGTCTCCCCGAATCGCATCAATATCGTTAGCTATTTTTTCGTATCTATTCAGCGTACGTTTTGTTGGATCAAACATTTTATTTAAAATTCCAAGCATTTATAACGCTCCTCTATCATCACATGCGTGTTTAACAAGCATGTATAAATAATTTACTAGTCCATGTATACCTCTCATTATCATATCATACCTTCTCTAATTTCCAAAGAATTTGCAAATAAGAAAAAACAAAAACCTTCCGCGAAAATCACGGAAGGCTGCTCTTCATTATTCAGTCGGTTCAATCAGGCCATATTTCCCGTCATTTCTGCGATACACGACGTTTGTAAGGTTTGTTTCCGCATTTGTGAAAACAAAGAAATTATGGCCGAGCATATTCATTTGTAGGATTGCTTCTTCATTATCCATCGGCTTTAAATTAAAGCGCTTCTGACGGACGATTTCTAAGCTTTCATCTTCTTCTATTTCGTCCTGAACCGCTATATCTGTATCAGAGCCGAGGCCGTTTGCCAATGCAGATTTCGGAAGACCCTGCTCACGGAATTTGCGGTTTACTTTTGTTTTATGCTTACGGATTTGACGTTCCAGCTTGTTTGTAGCGAGATCAATTGCATTGTACATATCCTCGTTATGCACTTCAGACCGAAGCGCCAGATCTGTCATTGGAATCGTAACCTCAACCTTAGACTCCTTGTCATTGTAAAACTTCAAGTTGACGTTCACATCGGCATTTACACTTTGCTCAAAATAACGCTCCAGCTTGCCGATCTTCTTCTCGACATGATCCTTTAACGCGGATGTCACCTCAATATTTTCTCCTCTGATGTTATAGTTCATCAAAGAACGCCTCCCTTTTATTAAGGATATGTATCTATTTCTCCTTTACCCTTTACAATTCCTGCTGAAACGTAAACCTTTTGTGAAAATTCAGTGAACTCTGTCGAATTGTGCCGATTTATGCTGATGCTCCTATGGTGACGGGAGGTATATGTATATGCTGGTAATAAGAAAAAATGCCTTACACAAAGTCAATTGATCACAAAGGGCTCCATACATCGATGAATGGACAGCATCCATTTCCTATAATGATTCAGAAAATGTCCTTTTAAATACTCGCAAAATTCATGAGAAGGGAATGAGAAAGAAACCAATTGATCAAATTCTGCAAAAATCTCGTCAAAAGCCTTAACGCATACTTCTGCGCACCGCGTGTTCATCACGAAAAGAAGAGTTGAATGGGTGGAATCCAAATAAAAAAAGGCTTGGATCAGATCTTGGTAGATCCGATCCCCTTCTGTTTTTGATAAATTCTGTTCCGCCTCTATCAAATAGCACAGCCCTTCCTCAATTGTAAAAAGAAGATGATAATAAGCTGATAAAAGCGTATAATCTTCAATGCTCTTCAAGGCACTCACCTATTTACGCTTGTCATAATATCTGCCGTCAATTGTGATGTTGTTATAAGGATTTAAATACGTCGTATGCATCGCGCGTTTTCTTTTCACCTGCTGAAGTTCTGCTGCGATTGACTGCTTCAGTCTTTCCATTTCCTTCACAATAAGCTGATCCCATGTCAGCACAAGTTTCATTTGCTTCTTTTCTTCTTCCGAGAGCGGCAAAGAGATGTCCTCAATGAGTTCATTCCGTTTTGCCACAAAGTCCTCAATTTGCTTTAAAAGTTCATCGCTCTCTGGTGTGTTCTGTATATGTGACAGCATACTTTTCGTTTCAATTGATAATTGATCTATTTGTTTCATGCAATTCCGCCTGACCCATGCCGGTCCTTTCGTTCGATTTGAATGGCCTGCTTCCATGCATCTCGAAAATCTGTCACATACCCCTCAACTTCTTCCAGTATGCTCTTGTCACTTTTTATATTTGCCTCTACCAGTCTTCGGTAAATATAATCGTACATCGCACCCATTGAACCGGAAAGCTCTATGTTACGGTTAAGCGTGCCATTTAATTCCTGAATGATATTTTGCGCTTTAATCAGATTTTCATTTTTACGTTCTATATCATTATTCTCAATGGCCTGGCATGCAAGTTTTATAAATTTCAAACAGCCATTATACAGCATAAGCGTCAGTTCACCGGGCGTAGCGGTATTCACTGAACTTTGCTGATAAGCTGCATAAGGATTTTGGATCGCCATGTGTCATCCTCCAAATTACATTTATTGTACAAGAAGCTGTGATAAATAGGACGCTTGTTCGTTCATTTTTTGAATTGCTGAATCCATTGCACTGAATTTTTTATAATAACGGTTTTCTACTGTGTTCAATCGGTCCTGCATATCGCTGATTTCAGTACTGATGGAACGCAAATTCTTCCCAATTGAATAATCACTTGCCCCCATTGTTGAATTGCCGGCTTTTGCTTCAATGCTTTTCACTGTGCTTTTCAGTGTGTCTCCGATACGTTTCATAATCCCTTTATCACTATAGGCACTGCTGTTCGTTCCGTTTGTAAATAAGGCGGCAACACTTTGCGGATCTTCTTGTATTTTTGCTTTCAGTTTGTCTTCATTAATCTCTAAATGGCCCCGCAATTGATAAGCACTTGAGGTTGTGATGCCAAATTCAGTTAATTGATAGGTTTTCCCATCTGCATTAACTTGAGTATAAAAGTCAGTCCGCATTTGGTTCGTGCCGGTGCTGATGCTGGAATCATTTCTCAACAAACCGCTTTTTGCCTTCTTCTCCCAGAGTTCTACCTCTTTATCAGACATTGCTTCTTTTTGTTCACTCGTCAGCGGAGTATAGTCTCTGAATTTTTCTTCCTTGAGCTTTTCATTCAGGCTGTCAACCAATTCATTGTATTTATCTACAAACTCTTTAATTTGGTTATAAATCCCGTCAACGTCAGTAGAAACAGATGTGGTAACAGGGCCTGTGGCTGCAGTTGTATTTTTGATCGAGTAGGTAACGCCATTAACCGTAAAGTTGTTTGTCAGCTTCTCCATTTCAAAGCCATTAATTGTGACCTTTGCATTTGTTCCTTCTTTGTAAGCAGTGAGCTTATTATCAGCGTCTAACGAAAAACCAAGCTGACCGGACATAAAGTCGGATGTAGCAGAGTCTGCTGCCTGTATGCTTCCTCCTGCACCTGTTGCTTTAGAAGAAAACGCAATCGTTTCTACATACTCTGTACCATTCCATATTTTATCTTTAAATGCTGATACTCCTAGATCTGAGCTGTTAAGTTTAGAAATCACATTATCAATCGTATCGGCGCTCGTCACACTGATGTTCACTGTTTTTGCCGTTGTCTCGCCAGGCGCCACAACGTTAAATGCCAAATTATAATCGCCTTGTGTGTATCCCGTATAATTATTTGCCTTATACGTTGCTGCAGTTGCCAAACTCGCTACTTCAACAGTAGAAGAAGAGTTTGGCGCACTTGCGCTTCCTGTAGCAGTTAACACAGACTCATTGGAGCTGGTCACAGTTTTGCTCTGATACGTGCTCGGATATGTCAACGTATTTTTAGACATATAATCTTGTAGTTCTTTTATTTTTGAGTTGACTTCACGATAGCTATCACGCTGCCATTCAAGCGTCTGCTTTTTTTGTGTCAGCTTATCAAGCGGCGCTCTTTCTGTCTGCATCAGCTTTGATACGATATCATCTATATCCATTCCTGACGCCAAACCTGTTATTCTCGTGACCATTCCAAACCACTCCTAATCTACTTTTTTTCATCTACAAATAACCCAAGAAATTCAGTCATAGCCGCATAAAAATCAAGCCACCGTTTCGGCGGAATTTCGCGGATGACTTCATTTGTAGAGTCCTCTATTACTTTTACATAGTATTCATTTAACTTCTCATGGAGCTCAAACTTCAGGTGAACTTGCGACGGTTCCAAAAGGTTGTTCATCTCCCCTACCATTTCAGCAAGATTGGTATATGAAACTTGATGAACAGGAACCTCACTCTCATGATCTTTCTGGTTATGTATTTGAGTATCATAACGATCCCAAACGGGTTGTAACGTAGTGAGCCTTTCAATATTCAATTGATCATCCCCTATGTCCCAATCTATCGTTTATATCGACTAAGTCGAGATAAGATTACACATATTTATGGAAAAAAACTCATCTGTTTTAAAATTCTTGTTTGGAAATACATTTATAAGATAGTGGAGAATCCGATTATTATATCACGGGTTATAGACAGTAAGGGGAAAGATATGGAGTTAGGAATATAAAAAAAGACCCCGGCAAACGCCAAGGTCTTTTTCAAAATTAACGTAACAATTGAAGTACGTTTTGAGGCTGTTGGTTCGCTTGAGCAAGCATCGCTTGAGAAGCTTGAGAAAGAATGTTGTTCTTTGTGAACTCGCTCATCTCTTTAGCCATGTCAACGTCACGGATACGAGACTCAGCAGCTGTCAGGTTTTCACCAGAAGCGCCTAAGTTGTTGATTGTATGCTCAAGACGGTTTTGTACCGCACCAAGTTTTGAACGTTGAGTTGAAACATTGTTAATAGCAGTATCAATTAAACCAAGTTGTGTATCAAATGCAGTTGCATCAGTTTCGAATGCAGTAACATCGATACCGTCAATTCCTAGTCCAGTTGCACTCATATCTCCGATATTAACTGAAAGCTGTTGCCCTGCGTTTGCACCAATTTGGAATGTTAATTTGTTAGTTGCAAAGTCGCCATTAAGAAGCTTCTTACCGTTAAATTCAGTTCTGTCAGAGATACCTTTACTTCCACCTGTCATACCACCAACTTCTTCAAGTAGAGATTTGATCTCTTCTTGGATAGCACCTAAGTCTGTACCATCTTGAGTACCAGTATTGTTTGCTTGTACTGCAAGCTCACGAACACGTTGAAGGATAGAGTGAGTTTCAGTCAATGCACCCTCAGCTGTTTGGATAAGAGAGATTCCGTCTTGAGAGTTTTTAGAAGCCATTTCAAGACCTCTGATTTGTCCTCTCATTTTTTCAGAGATCGCAAGACCTGCTGCGTCATCTCCTGCACGGTTGATACGAAGACCAGAAGAAAGCTTCTCCATGTTCTTTTGGCTAGCACCGTTGTTTGAAGACAAACGGTTTAGTGTGTTAAGTGCTGCGATATTGTGGTTAATTCTCATTGTTTTGTTCCTCCCTGAATGTGTATTTAGGCACGTCCTTGTGCCTCATTTTTTATAGCTGGCGGAGTCTCTTGCGCCTCCTCCTGGCTACATCATTAATATCGGATTGTCTCTGATTTTGTTAATACCAAAATAAAAAAATCCTCACTTTTTTCGTGAGGATAATGCGGAGATCACATCGCTGGATAACGCTGCCGCTCGATTATTTTCTTCCTGAATGGTCAAATATATTTCTTTCCTGTGAATATCAATATGCTTTGGGGCGTCAATTCCCAGCTTCACTTGGTCACCCTCAACCGCAATGACTTTCACTTCAATATCAGCACCTATTTGAATCGCTTCGTTTAATTTCCGCGATAAAACTAGCATGATTCTCCTCCAATCGGATGCTTTGTCGTATATGGGGAGTCGTGTAAAACGACTTGCTTAGCCAGCATGTTCTTGCGATTCACAATAATAGGAGCCAATAAATTAGCAGTAGTTTTTTCGAATGGCTCTTCCATGGTCAATAATGTCATGACTTCTACGTCTTCAATTTTATCGATATCCAAAAGTTCAGCAGTTGATTCATCAAGGTCAAATTCATAATTCTTAAAAAAGATAAACGGACTTACAACGATGAACGCAAGATTCTCTGAAGTGACGGACTGCAGCGCCACGAATGGAGAGTCTTCTGAAAGCGGAAGAATAACGAACTGTTTTTCTTCAACAAAACCTGGAATCCCGTTTTCAAAAAGAATGATTTGTTCTTCTTTCACGTTCATTTGGCCATGGTACTTAGTATGAATGATCATTGTTCACGATCCTTTTCTTTTTACTTTTCTAGTGATTTTTTCGGGTATTCTACATCTATATTTAAATCAGGGTATTGGAGCATGTCAACCTTAACGTTTCCCGGCATATATTCAACAATCGGCTTATGCGGTTCAGCCTGAATAACAGGCTTTCGCGGCGTAATCTGAACATTAAGCTGTGACGGAGTATATTGTATTTTCACCCTTGAAAGAGAAGGAGCATAATGTTCGCCTAATTGAATTTGGTGCATCTCAGAGTTCCTCTTTGCTTGTGAAGCGATGGGGTTCCCCTTATTTTCAATTCTCATAAGCTCGTCTCCTTCTTCTGCGGTACGGGCTATACCTTCCATTACATCTTCATGCCCTTGTTGGGCAGCTTCTTCGATTCTTTTGGATATATGCTTTCTGTCTAATTCTTCCCATGCTTGCGTCTGGTCAATCGTGAGTTTTCCCGGGGTCACCGATATTTCCATTTCCGCGCTTGGCTGTTCAATTTCCAAGTCGGCTTGCGGCTGCTCCATTTTTAAGCTGGCAGGCGTCGTTGTTAAACCAATTTTCCCTTGAACACTATGCATAATCAATCTGGGAATTTGCATCACTCTACCTCCTAAACTATAAAAAAAGCGAACTCCTGAGAGCCGCTTACTTTAAAAAGTCGATCAATGTAGGCTGAACAATTTGCGCATTTACAGCCAGAGTAGCCCTGTGCACGCTTTGCTGCGCAATAAATTCAGTTATTATTTCTTCCAGTTCTACATCTTCATTGTCTGACAACACTTTTGTAGCTGTTTCTTCTTGAGCTGAAAGTCTTGTATTAATCAGTTCAAGACGATTATATCTCGCTCCAATATCAGATCGTTCTGCACTCATACCGTCAGAAAATTGATCAATATCATCTAAAACGCTGTCCACATCGTCCAAAGAGCCTGAATTAAGTGCTGTTTCAAATGAATTAAGCATTTCAAACACATTTTGTCCGCTTCCAGAAGTACCGCCAAAGGCTGCCTTCGGATCTGAGTTCACCTTTAATGACATATTATCCGATATATTGACAATAACGTCAGCGGTATCAGAAATCGTATAAGTTCCGTCGCCGTTGTCTTTAACTGGGGGTGTATCTGAATTAGTGCCATTGAAGATATATCTGCCGTTCACTTGTGTATTAGCAATATTTAAAAGCTGCTCTTTTAATTGTTTTACTTCTACACCAATTGCTTGCAATTCTGCTTCACCATTTGTGTCATTCTGAGCTTGAACAGCTAACTCTCTGACCTTTGACATAATGTCAATTCCTTCAGTAATGTTTGTTTCTGTGTTTTCAAGCCAAGTAAAGGCTTGAGAAGCATTACTTTGGTATTGCTGAACTTGAGATAATTGCGTATTGTACTTTAAACTTTTCATAGCTACTACTGGATCATCGGAAGCTTTTGAGATTTTTTTTCCGGAAGAAATCTGTGATTGAAGTTTATCCAGCTTTGAGTAGCTTGAACCGATATATCTCAATGAGTTTTGCTGAATCATCCCTTGTGTTACTCTCATTTGATCTACCTACCTTCCTCCGACACCCATGCCATTGATCACTTTGTCGAGTATTTCGTCTTGTAACGTTACCATTCTTGCGGCAGCATTGTATGCGTGTTGGAATTGAATCATATTGGTCATTTCTTCATCTAAAGAAACAGCGCTCATTTGCTGACGGTTTATGTCTGCATCACTCAGCTGTGTTTCTGTATTAGATGCCAGCCGATTCGCCTCTTGAGCTTTGATCCCCAGCTCGCCAATGAGACCAGCATAATAATCTAGCACACTCGTTTCTTTTCCGTTAATGGTGATGTCCCCAGTTAACACATTTGCTAAATTCGTTGCGTTTGAATTATCGTTTGCTGCTCCAGTAAGTGAGAAAGCGATATTCGCGCCTTTTGAATCTTTTATGCTGTCAGTAACTTTAATCTTACCTGCTGCGCCTTTTGCCGGCTCAGTTTCACCCCCGGTAAAATCAAAAAAGTCCCCGCCTTGTTCACCGCTCTCTGTCAGACCATTTCGGTGTACTTCATTGAAAGCTTTTGCAAATTCGAGCGCCATATGATCAAGATCTGAAAGCATCTCCGGATATATGCCCTTTTCTTTGCCGTCTGCCGTGACATATCCATAAGACTGTATAAATCCTAACAGTGATCCATTGCTGCTGAACGACTCAGCTTGAACCGCAGTGTCTCCAATTGAAATACTTGTCACTAAGCCCGTTTCATTATCATAGTTAGCTTTCAGCTCTGAAACCTCATAATTTTTTCCGTCCAGAACAGTTCCCAGCGACTGTTTATTTTTATCCAGGATTTCGATCGATACAGTTCCTTCCGAAGAAGCAAGCGCATTCCCGCCTGATTTGTTGTAGCTCACTTTGACATCAACAATTGAAGATAATTTATCAATCAGCAAATCACGTTGATCGTATAAACCATTCGGAAGCAGACCGACTGGTTCTACCTGTGCAATTTGCTTATTGAGACTGTTTAATTGAGATAGCAGTGAATTAACATCTAGTACACTAGTATCTAGTTCTGCTTTTAAATTTGATTGAACTTTTGTAAGGGACTCAGAAATATGATTAAACGTATCAGCAACAGCCTGTCCTTTTTGAGAGACAACAGAACGCGCACTGTCCTCATTTGCATTATTGGATAGTTCTTGCAGAGAATTCCAAAATGAATTTAGCACACTGTTTAATCCGCTGCCACCAGTCTCATTCATAATCCCTTCCATTTGGGACAGGGCTTTAGCCTTCGTGTCATAATATCCGGAACTGCTGTTTTGGAGACGGTATTGGTAGTCAAGAAAAATATCTCTTATTCTCTCAACTGACTTCCCTTGAACGCCTGTTCCCATTTGTCCCGCAGTTTTTTCTGCATTTTTTGATACAGCAGGGAAATAGTCCGTTGCCTCTAATGAGACTCGCTGTCTTGTATAACCATCAGTATTGGCATTTGCCACATTATTTGCAGTAGTGCTTAACGCTGCTTGCTGAGCGCTTAACGCCCGCCTTGCAGTTTCAAGACCCATAAAGGTAGATGTCATATTCTGAATTCCTTTCTGCTAAGCTTTTGAATCAAAAAGTTTCATCCGGCTGCTCTTTGGAAGCTCAGCTTTAATCTGTTTGCTGTAATTAAAGTTATTATCCTTAGGAACCAGCATATCGTACGAAATAGAGATGAATTGCAGCGCATCTCTTGTCAGCTGCCTATTCAGCTTATTCACTTCTTTTAGACGCCCGAGAACTTTAGTAAGAGATTCGAACAAAAGTTCAAGCTCTTCCTTTTCACTGCCTGACGTTTTGGCGATACAAGCAGAAATAGTGTTATTTTCGCTGTATCCAAGAAAAGCGGAAGCCGCTTTAATCCGGTCATCTTCTGTCTGTTCGATTGCTTGAATGTATTTTTGTTCTTTTGTCAAAATGTTAGAAAGCTCTTTTGTTTTGCCGGCTTTGAGCGCTTCCGTTTTTTCCTCAGACAGCGTGAGCAAATGCTCATGCAGAACGCAAAGTCGCTTCAATTGTTCAATAATTGGCTTTGCTGACATGGCTTTCTCCTTTTTTACTGCTTTTTATAAAAATTAATCATGTTTTTTGCTATATGATTTGCGTCTATTTTGTATGACCCGTTTTCAATTTGCGCTTTTAGCTGCACGATTTTTTCCTGGCGTGAACCAGTGACTGCGTCGGATGCATTTTGCAGCTCTTTAGCCTGCGATGAAATTTCAATTTTATCTTTAGGCTGTGCAGCATTTTTTTGCACTGCTTGCTTTTCGTAATTTTTTTGGTATGGATTAACGGATTGTGTTCCAAATTGATTGATTTTCATAGGATTCCTCTCGCTTTCCGTTGCAGTCTTTAAACAATCTTAACCCTTTTATCGACTGCGGTTTCAGTTAGTTTAGGGAATCAGCTGTTTTTGGTATTATAGGCATAGTATGTGTCTTTTTTACTATTTTCTCGCTCTGTTTTCAATGCGGATTCTTGGTTCAGATGATCTATTTGTCCCTTTATATCGGACTGGCAAGCCTTGCAGAACTTACCTTCCCTAATCGATGTCCCGCACCTTTCGCAAGGGTATGCCAAATTCGGCAGATGAGTGATTTGAATTCGTTTTTGCCTGATGAATTTTAAAATCAGCTCTTCCTCCACACCAGTTTCCTCAGTTATACGGCTAAGCGTTGATTGCCTGTTTTCCTGTTTCCTTAAAAATTTATATACAGTCTCAAATGATTTTTCTTCTTCCTTAATACACGCCTGACACACGGTTTGCAGCTTTGTTTTTAAAAATAGAGCATTGCATTTCGGACAATTCGCCAGTTCACCCATTATTTTTACTCCTTATTCATTAATATGCCTGCAGTAATTTCTAGACATTATATCGGCACAAAAATTGAATCATTTAGCTTCTCACTAAGGTAAAAGATGACACTGAACCAGCTTTGCCTTGCTCCAATAAACAGCGGGCAGCATAGTGTAAAGTGGCGCCTGTGGTATAAAGATCGTCGATTAAAACGATATCCATACCCTCAACCGAGCTGTTTTTTGTTTCAAAAACATGCTCTGAAAGCAGGCGTTCCGTTTTCTTTTTCTTAGACTGCTTTTCATTGTTCAGGCGGATGAGAGGATTGAGGATGGGCCGGTTTAAGCATTCAGCAAGCATTTGTGACTGGTTAAAGCCGCGTTCTGCTTTCCGTTCTTCACTTAACGGAATGGGAACGAGCACAAGGCGTTTATCTGGATAGACAGCAGAGAATTCAGAGGAAAAGTCATTTTTAAAAGCGCTTATTATCTCTGCATCTCCCCTAAATTTCATACGGGCAAGCGTTTCTTTCATCATGTCATTATATAAGTAAACAGAACGGTTCTGGCTGAGCCTTAAGCCGTCATCTATTCTTGATTTCCATGCCTCACAATCCGCACACACTTCATGAACGGTTTGAGGTCTTCCGCAAAGCGGACAGATGGCCCCTTTGATGATCTGTAATTTATTTCTGCAGGACTGGCAGACCCTATCGTCAGGTTGTAATAAAAATAGTGAGCACCATGAAACAGCTTGAGAAAATTGTGAATCGCACAATAGACAGATCAGTTTTTTATAGCCTCCTCCTGTCTCATTTCGCATTGATCACTCGGATTCTCCGATACCACAGCAGCTGCTTCAGCCAATATCACAAGCATCGCCGTGTTTTTTTGTTTATCTACCAGCTCAGCTTTCGTATATGCAATCTTTTTTACATCAGTGACGTAAGCTGGTCTTACTTGGTTTAAAGAAAGTGCCAGTACATCATTTTTGCATACTTGGCAAGTGCAGGTCATATGAAGCTGGTCCATATATCGGTCAAAAAGTTCTTGCATCATAATCTCTTTTGAATTGACAAGCATTTTTACAGCTCCTCATTAGTTATATGAGTATACTGTATCATGTTTTTAAATATTAACTAGTCTATCAACTTATTTTTCAAAGCCAATTCATTCATTATTTTGATATGTTTTCTTGCCTCTATCATACTCTTTGTTTTTCCGAAGTGAAAATAAATGACATCACCGTCTGCATGTTCTTTATGCCGGCCTGTCCTTCCCGCGATTTGCACAAGCGCGCTTTCCGTAAAGATGGGCGATTCTGCCCCTAAGATGCCTGTTTGGACCATAGGAACTGTGACACCCCTTTCTAATATTGTTGTTGTGATTAAGAGATCAAACTGACCATCTCGAAATTGCTGCACTTTTTCTTTTCTGAGCTTGTCTTCCGCATGTACAGACGCTGTTCGATAATTCATATTTTTAAAACAAGAAGCAGCCTTTTCCAGAATAGAAATGGAAGGAACAAATAAAAAAACGGGCCTTCCTTCTTTTACATGCTGCTCTATCCACCTTTTTACCGCATCTGGGATTTTATTTCGGATTAATTTCTTTTTCCAGTTTCCGCACCATTGAAAGCGCGGTTCAGGCAACGGCTTCCGGTGGTATCTGGCCGGTATACGAACGGACTTCAACTCACCTTTATACGTTTTTCTTTTTAATTCTTTAGGAGGTGTGGCGCTTAGATAAACAAGAGTGCTGTTTTTCTTTCTCGCTTTTTGAACAGCGAATTGAAGGGTTTGATCAGCGGAATATGGAAAAGCATCCACTTCATCAACGATCATGACGTCGAATGCGTCTTTATAACGCAAAAGCTGATGGGTTGTGGAAATTGTAAGCGGAGATAAACGCCCTTTGTCCTCACTTCCTCCGTATAAAGCTGAAATATCAGCACCTCGAAATGCAGCCTTCAGCCTCGGAGCAAGCTCTAATACAACATCGGTGCGCGGGGTCGCAATACAAACACGCTGTTTTAAATTTAATGCCAATTCTATACCCGGGAATAATAATTCAGTTTTACCTGCGCCGCAAACAGCCCAAATAAGGAGCTCTTCTTGCTTCGAAATTGCTTCAATTAAGATGTCAGCGGCCTTTTGCTGTCCGCTTGAAAGCTTTCCATCCCAAGTCAGTTTTATAGGCTTCCAGTTTGCCTCCGCCTCCTTACTCCAAGAATATAAAGAAACATCCTCACTCACCCTGCCCATCATGACACAAGAGCGGCAGTAAACTTTATCTTTTCCAAATGAATGATACGATGAAAAATACTGTTGATCATTTTGACCGCATCTATTGCATCTATATCCCCGTTTATTTTTTGATAATGACTCCTCGGCAGATATATAACCATGCTCGGTATGCCAATCAATGATCTCGTCAGAAAATGAGATTTCTGTTCTAAGCAGATGACGGCTCTGGAGCTGCTGCTGCAGTTCTTTAGAGAATAGACTGTTCGATTCTGATGTCTTAGTCTGCATAGTACGGCCTCCTTGCAAGACATTATGCCGGAATGAAAATATGCTGTCTAACAGCTAAAAAAAGAATTTAAAAAAATCCCCGCTACTAAAACGGAGATTTCATCATTTATTTAAAACACCAGCAGATTCCTATTGCACCTTCACCGAGATGAGTGCCTATAACAGCACCAAAGTAGCTTTTGTGAAATTCAACATGCGGATATTTTGCAGAGAGCTCTTCAATAATTTTCGATGCTTCTTCTTCTCGATTAGCATGAATAACGGCAGCTTGCATCGGCATACCCTTACTCGCGTCTTCATTTAAAAGCTCGTAAATCCGTGAAATTGCTTTTTTGCGTGTACGGATCTTCTCAAAAGGCACAATTACCTTATTGTCAAAATGCAGAATAGGCTTTACCTTTAGAAGACTCCCAATAAAGGCTTGAGCACTGCTTAATCGTCCGCCTCGCTGAAGATGAGTTAAATCATCCACCATAAAATATGCACGAACGGTTTTTTTCATTTCTTCCAGTTCTTTTATAATATCTTCCGGAGATGAAGCTCCATTTCTAATCAAGTCGGCTGCTTTCAGAGCATAAAAACCTTGAGCCAGACAGCTGATCTCTGAGTCAAACGGGTATACTTCAATATTATCGACCATTGTATTCGCTGCAGCTGCACTGCTGAACGTTCCGCTAATTCCGCTAGAAAGATGAATACTGATCACCGCATCATATGACTTGCCGAGCTCTTCATACAAAGCAACCATCTCGCCGATCGCAGGCTGAGAAGTGGACGGAAGCTCTGTATGTTTTTTCACTTCTTGATAAAAGCTTTCCCAGTCCATTTCTGTTTCTTCATGATACGTTTCATCTCCAAAAACAACCTGGAGAGGAATCATGTGTATATGATTTTGTTCACGCATTTCTTTTGGAATATATGCCGTACTGTCTGTTACTACTGCAATATTCATAGCTTCGTTTACCTGCCTTATCACTTTATGACTCTATTGTAAGGGAAACAGAAGCCTAAAAAAAGACCTGCCTCAAAAAGGCAAGTCCAGTTTCATGCTATCTCATTTCTACCCAACCATTTTTAATGGCGACCACCACGGCCTGCGTCCGGTCGTTTACATTCATTTTTTGTAAGATATTGCTGACATGGTTTTTAACAGTTTTTTCACTGATAAACAATGATTCACCGATTCCGCGGTTGCTTTTTCCGTCTGCAAGCATTTGCAGCACTTCACATTCCCGTCTTGTTAAAATATGTAATGGTCTGCGAATCTCTGGATAGACCTCATGCTGAGGATGAGCAGAAACTCCGCTTGTTGCAAGACGGCGGAATTCGTTTACGAGGTTGTGAGTAACCTTCGGGTGAAGGTAAGAACCGCCCTCGGCAACTACTTTAACCGCTTCAATCAGTGTATCAGCATCCATCTCTTTCAGCAGATAACCTCTTGCACCTGTTTTCAGGGCATGTGTTACATAATTCTCGTCATCGTGAATCGATAGAATAATTACTTTAGATTCAGGATACAGCTCTACAAGCTGCTTTGTAGCTTCCACGCCATTTACGTTCGGCATATTGATATCCATGATCACGACATCAGGATGATAGTGCTCAACGATACGAGCCGCTTCATCTCCGTCGTCTCCTTCCGCTACCACTTCAAAGGTAGGTTCGAAATCCAATATCCGCTTCACACCTTCACGAAATAACTGATGGTCGTCGATAATAACAATGTTTACTTTAGTCACAAGCCACGCCTCCTTGTATTATTGTTCTATATACTCTGGTATTCGGTCAATATGCCTTTTGGCTCTATTTTACAAATCATAGTCAAAGAGATAACGGAACCTTAATCATGATAAATGTCCCAAGACCTATTTTTGAATCTATCGTTATGGTTCCTTCCAATAAATCTACTCTTTCTTTCATCCCAAGCAAGCCGAATGATTTGTTTTTCTTCTCTTTCGCTTCCTTCAGGTCAAATCCTTTGCCGTTATCTTTTATCATTAAAATCACAAAATCCTTTGTAATCTCAACTTTGACTGTAATTTCTTCAGATCCAGAATGCTTTAACGCATTGGACACAGCTTCCTGTGCGAGTCTGAAGAGCGCAACTTCAAACTGAGGCGCGAGTCGTTTTTCCTCCGTATCGCCGATGCACTGAAAGTGTATTTTCACCTTACCGTTATATTCTTCGGTTGTATATAGATATTTCCGCAAAGTTGGAATCAGGCCTAGGTCATCAAGGGCCATCGGTCTTAAATCATATATAATCCGTCTCACTTCGTAAAGGGCATTCCGCACATTTTGGCGGAGATTTTTGATTTCCTGGAATCCGTCCTCAGCGCCTCGGTCTCGGAATATCCGTTCAATTAATTCCGATCTCATCATAACATTTGCCAGCATTTGTGCAGGACCGTCATGAATTTCTCTCGAGACTCTTTTTCTCTCTTCTTCCTGCGCTTCAATAATTCTCAGGCCAAAATCCTGTTTTGCCTGCGCATCGGCAAGAAGCAGCCCAACCTCACGAAGATCCTGATTCAGATAGTTCAGCACGACCGTAATCTGGCTCACTAGTGATTCTGAGCGTTCAATGATTTCCTGAAGGCCTAACAGTCTGCGTTCCAAATCATCCCGGCGTTCGCGCAATTGCTTTTCACGCTGCTGGATCATCGTCAGTTCTACTTGCAGCTTATGGGCTTTTTCATAAGCATTGCGGATTTCTTCTTCACTGAATCTATGAAAATTGCGGCTGACCTCGGATAAACGGTTTCGTGCATGGCGGGTTTGCACTTCAAGTTTATCACCAAGCTCGATGACTTCATAAACCTGCTGTTTAATTTGTTTCAGTTCTTCGACCAGCTGTTCATATTGCTGGCGCGACTGCTCCCCGATTTGAAAAACCTCATCCTTGCTCCCGTCAACGGTTTTCAGCATCTTCATCAAAATAGAATCCAGAACTTTGGAATCCATCTTTATTTTATTCATAATTTCCCTCCGTCACGGTGTTGTCATATATTTTTATTATAAATGTAATTGATCTGCAAATTGTGTCGAATTATAATGAAAGAATGCGTATATTCTAGAAAAAAACAATTTTATGTACCTTCTTACTCTTTATGATAACAAAATACGCACAAAAATTCTAAAGACTGTACGAATTTGTATAGGCAGTCTTTTATGCTTAGCGGGGGGTCAGCTAGCATGCTGCACAGCTATTTCACTGTGAAAGAAGCAGGAGAACACGAGATTGTTATAGAAAAATCGCGTTTTATCTGTCATTTAAGCCGTGTTTCTTCCGAACAAGAAGCACAGGAATTTATACAGAAAATAAAGAAACAGCACTGGAATGCAACTCATAATTGCTCAGCTTACGTTATTGGCGAAAACGATCATATCCAAAAAGCCAATGATGACGGAGAACCGAGTGGCACAGCAGGAGTCCCTATGCTCGAGGTGTTAAAAAAACGCAGACTTAAGGATACTTGTGCAGTCGTCACGCGTTACTTCGGCGGCATAAAGCTGGGAGCAGGCGGATTAATCCGTGCTTATGGGAAGTCAGTGTCTGAAGGATTAAACCATATAGGTGTCGTAGAACGGAAGCTTATGAGGGTTATGCATACTTCCGCAGATTATACTTGGCTTGGCAAGATTGAAAATGAATTAAGGGAATCGCCTTTTCTATTAAAAGAAATCCATTATGCAGAAAACGTAGAATTCGAAGCATATGTAGAAGAAAAAGAAACACAATCGTTTTCTGAGTGGATGACAGAGTTAACAAATGGAAAAAGTGATATTACAGAGGGAGAGTTGACGTACCTTGAAAAAGCCGTCAATCACATAAAGGAGACTGAATAATGACTGAACGCGTTAGAGTGCGTGTGCGCAAAAAGAAAAAGAGCAAACGCAGAAAAATTTTAAAAAGGATTATGTTGTTGTTCGTCCTTGCATTATTGGTAGTTGTAGGGCTCGGAGGATATAAACTATATAAAACCATTAACGCTGCGGATGATTCATACGATGCGCTTTCCCGCGGAGATAAATCAAATCTACGCAATGAAGTTGTAGATATGAAGAAAAAACCATTTTCTATTTTATTTATGGGAATTGAAGATTACGCGACAAAAGGGCAAAAAGGGAGATCGGACTCTCTTATTGTAGTTACCCTTGACCCGAAAAATAAAACCATGAAAATGCTGAGCATTCCGCGCGATACACGAGTGCAATTAGCTAATGACACAACCGGCACCAAAACAAAGATCAATTCCGCTTACAGCAAAGGCGGAAAAGATGAGACTGTTGAAACTGTTGAACAATTCTTGCAAATACCAATCGATAAATATGTAACAGTCGATTTTGACGGATTTAAAGATGTTATTAATGAGGTTGGCGGTATTGATGTAGATGTACCTTTCGACTTTGATGAGAAAAGTGATGTGGACGAAAGCAAACGGATTTATTTCAAAAAAGGCGAGATGCATTTAAATGGTGAAGAAGCCTTGGCGTATGCCCGCATGAGAAAACAGGATAAACGCGGCGACTTCGGCCGTAACGACAGACAGAAACAAATTTTAAACGCGTTAATCGATCGGATGTCCAGCGCAAGCAATATTGCAAAAATTGATAAAATCGCAGAGACAGCCAGTGAAAACGTTGAAACCAATATTCGCATTACTGAAGGTCTAGCCCTACAGCAGATTTACAGCGGCTTTACCAGCAAGAAAATCGATACACTGTCAATTACTGGTTCTGACTTGTATTTAGGACCTAACAAAACATATTATTTTGAACCGGATGCTGTGAATCTGGAAAACGTCAGAAAAACCCTTCAAGAGCATTTAGATTATGATCCTGATACGAGCAGTTCAAGCATTGGCAGCTCCAGTACCGATAGCTCAACATCTGACAGCTCTGACAGTTCTAGCACGGCAACAGACGGCAATACGAGCGGAAGCGGCTACACAAATGACAGCAGCACAAGCTCAAATGGCACAACAAATTCAACAACTGATTCATCATATTAAATTTAAAAAAGCCCGTCCTTTAACGGATCGGGCTTTTTTGCGCAGAAAAAACTCCGGCTCATCGAACCGGAGTTTTTAATTTCTTTTCACAAGACGTTTATAGAATTTTGTAAATGGCTTAAAACGTTCATTCACGAGTCCCGTAACTTCTGCTATTATTTGCATAAATATAATTAAGATAAAGATAATAAACAGGGAAAGCCAAATTGTAGCGCTTTTCAGCACAATTGCACTGATGCTGAAAATAAATCCAATCAGGTAAATGACAATGACCGACATCCGATGTGAAAGGCCAAAGGCCATCAGCCTGTGGTGGATATGTGATTTATCGGGCGCCGAAATCGGCTGTTTGTTTAGTATCCGTCTTATGATTGCAAATGTTGTGTCAAAAATCGGCACGCCTAATATAATAATTGGAATGACAATACTGAACAATGTTACGCTTTTATACAGCCCTAACAATGAGAGAATAGAAATCACATACCCTAGAAACAATGATCCCGTATCCCCCATAAAGATTTTTGCCGGATGAAAATTGTAGAACAAAAATCCGAGCGTACTTGCGATAACCACCAATGAAAGTGACAGAATGAGTACTTTGCCGCCGGATAGCGCCATAACTGCGATCGTGGACAGGCCAATAACAGAAAGACCTGCTGCAAGGCCGTCTAATCCGTCAATCAGGTTCATCGCGTTTGTGATGCCGACAATCCATAATACAGTCAGCGGATATGCCATCCAGCCCAATTCAAACCGTTCAGCTAAAAAAGGTACTGAGAAAAAGTCCATTTTTAAACCCGTGCTAACAATCATAATAGCCACGGCTAATTGAATAATAAATTTAACTTTTGCGCTTAATTGATATTTATCGTCTAAGATTCCCAACACAATAATGATAAATGCCCCAACTGTGATAGCCGTCATTCTTGTTTCTGTGTATATACCGGATACAAGCACGCCTGTAACCACCCCGATAAATATGGCCAGCCCGCCCATTCGGGGCATGATTTTATCATGTACTTTTCGATTGCCGGGCTGATCAACTGCACCTATTTTAATCGCAATCCTTTTTACGATTGGGGTTATGATTAAAACCGTTAGCAGCGAGACAATAAACGCAACAACAATGCGAATCATGCGTTCGTCAAGCATAAAGAAGTCTCCTTTGGAATTATATGAAGTCTTTATTTTAGAGAACCGTTCCTTCCATTATACCTTCTCCTTAGTTATTATAACAAGCTTCATCAAAAAGAAACACGTATAATCAAAAAACGCGCATCCCAATTAAAGGACTACGCATGTTTTTGAATCCCTGTATATTTCATGATTTGTTTAAATAAAACATTCCAATCTTGGGTGCGGGCAATGTTTCGCCGCATCTCTTTGTATGCCTCATCTCCGCTTTTTTCAAGCACTTTCTCGCACGCAGCTATAAAATCATTATGGTCATTGCCTTCCATATATTCGTAAATATACGGCTTTTGCATTTTAGAAGTTGACGGAAGGTTAGAGCCGACGACCGGCTTTCCCGCTGCCAAAAATTCAAATAACTTAAGAGGGAAAACCGCCTGGTTATAGGATGACTTTTTATACGGCATAATCCCGATATCAATCAATTCCATAAAATGCGGAACTTCTTTCGGGTCTGCCGGCCCTGTCCATATCACATTGGAAAGCTTCAGAAGCTCTTGAAACGCTGTATCACCATTGGTGGCGTCCGGGCCGACCCATAAAAAGGTCCAGTCAGGTTTTCTCAGAGCCGCTTCTTCAATCAATTTAAAATCCAGCTTTGGTTTAATTCCGCCGATAAATCCCAGTACGGCCCCTTCTCTTCCCTGCAAGATGCTTCGGTCAGGTGCCGCTTTATGTTCTGAAAACAGGTCATATTCAACACCGTTTTCAACGGTATGAACCTTTTCTCGTCCCGCTGTCAGTTTTTTATCAACTTCATGGCGCAGAAATTCAGATGAACAAGTAATGGAATCAGCACGCTCAATAATTCGCAGCTCCGCTGTTTTGATGACTTTCCGCCTGAACTCGGACAGCATATTTGAACGTCCGCTGATCGGCGCCGCCCACAAGTCACTGCAATCATAAATCACCTGATCCCAAGGATATAGTGAAGACAGCAGCGGAAATCCGGGAAACGTGTACCATAAGCAGCAGCGTTCACCTCTGGCTGAAGCGGATTTCAGCTCTTCTAATAAAGGTGAGAGCTTATGCTTATAAAACACATCGGTATATCGTCCGAAGCGGAACATTTTCTTTTGCAGCAAGTCCTTTACGGCGTATTGACGGATGCCGGATTGCACTTGCTGAAATTCGATCCTTTGGGTGCGCGGAGCCGGGCAGACCCAGATGACTTCCTTTGTTTCTTCCTGAGCAGCTAAAAATTCAGCCAATCGGTGCCGTCTGTACCTCAATTGATCTTTTCCCCATTCAGCAGTAGCCACGATGACGTGAATCATTGCTTTTGTTTCCACCTTCATCACCTTTTCTCTCTGTTTGCGGTTACAGCCTTTTTTTCACCGCATTTTTTGCATATTGAACAAAACACCATGTCGCTTTCATTAAATGGAGCCGTTCGATCTCCCTGTAGACAAACCATGTTTTTTTGGCAGCCTTCCATTTGTTGCTTGATATCGAATTATTGACAAGCCGGTATTCAGCTAAACACTCATTCATTCCGTAAGCTGTAAAACCCTTTTTTAAAAGAGCCAGCCATGTTGCCAAGTCTTGCCTCGTTCTAATATTCGGCATTTGGATCTGTCCCGTCTGTTCCCTGTCAATCATCACCGTTAGACAGCCGATAATGGTATTTTTAAGAGCGTCATCATATGTCAGGCTTTCGGGTGCATGAATGAATTTATCCATCGGCATCCCGTCCTGTGACATTAAGCTGTAGCCTGTGAAGGTAAACGCACAGGACCGCTCCATCATAAAATCAAGCTGCTTTTTCAGTTTGTCTTTTTTCCATTTGTCATCACTGTCCAAAAATGCCACGTAGCGCCCTTGGGCATGTTCCAGCGCTTTATTTCTTGCTATCGCGGCTCCGCTGTTTTCTTCCAGATATATCACATGAATTCTTTCATCTATCTTCTCATACTGCATTAAAATGTCGCGTGTGCCGTCCGTTGAGCAATCATCCACGATAATCATTTCCCAATGAGGGTGGCTCTGATCTAACACTGATTGAATCGTGTCTTCAATATAGTCACGCGCATTATAAGAAGGTGTAATGACAGATACGAGAGGTTTCCAGTTGGTCATGATCACATCTCCATCGTATGATTTTAAAAGGACTCTCTGAAAAATTCAGGAATGACAACGAACATAAAGGCAATCGTTATGCCGATCAGAACACCCAGAACCGCTTTCTTTTTCGGGGACATTCCTCCGCCTGATGCCTCACTTACGGTTTCAGAATCAACGGCACTTGCCGCTTTCAGATTAAGCTGTGTGTTTTTCAGCTCATATAAAAATCTTTCTTTATCCACTTTGGAATCCTCACTCACCGTTTCACCTTCCAGCGCGTCAATGCTGCGGTGAATGACGGCTTCTCTTTCTTCAAACAGCCTTTGGTCGTTTTTGAGAAAGGTGGAGGAAATAGCGTTCAAAACTGATTCGGTTCTTTCCTGATCCTGATCGGCATAGCTCAAAGACAGTAAAGACTTAGATTCCGATTTTACGGTAAGCTTCTCTTTGATCTCTGCAAGATCTTCATCTTTTTCGTCAGGAAGCGCCTCCTTTAAAAAAGCATCACTCCTCAGCAGGAGCGGAATCTCTTCTGTACTGTTATAAATCGGATGATCATAGCTCCCCACAGCTAAAGTAACCTCAGCTGTGTAACTCTTTTTATCCGCAATTTGAGACGGCAGTATATACCCCGCCGCACCTAAAATAAGCGGCACTAATATAATCCAGATGATATTTTTCTTTATGCGCCGGGCTAATCTTATCACTATATCCTTCATATAAGTCTCCCTGCTTTTTTGTAGTCTGTTTACCGGTATATGGGCTCAAGCTGTTGTCTGGATTGCCTTAAGACATTCACAGCGGCGATGACGAGCGCCAGAAATACCCAATGGAAAAATAAATTTGAGACAGAGCTTGGGCTGATGCTGGATACCAGGAAACTGACCATAGCCGTGATGAGCCCTTCTGTGATCAGTTTTGACTGATTTTCCATTTTTCTTTCATAAAACTTGTAAAGCACCCACATGAGGTATAAATAAATGGCCAGATAGCCGAGCATGATAAGCAAGCCGAAGTTTGCCAGAATCTCTACCAGCCAATTGTGCACCTCTGTCACATTGTCAGTATCATATAAAGCATGATGCTCTAGATAATAAGACACATTTCCTGCGCCCACTCCGAATCCGTATGAGTCAAGGAAGAAGTGCCATGCGTTTTTTAATAGATTGGCCCTGGCCACGTTGGACGGAAGTGTTTCTTGGAATGAATGAGACGTCTGAGGAGCCAGAAACAGCTTCCAAAACACTGCGAATATCCGGCTGGCAAAAAGAACTGCAAAGACCGCAATTCCAGCTGCCGACAGCCAAAGGGCGATTTTTTTCAGAACAGGCGGCAAGACAATAAAAATGTAGACGGCTATTCCCGCAAAAACGCCCAGCAGACTGGCTCTAGAACCCGTCGCAAAAATTAAATACAATGCACCGAACGAGAGCAAAAGGCCAATTCCCTTTAAGTATCCATTCGTTATGTTTTTCACCATGGCAATGTAAAAAAAGAAACTGATAGACAAAAATGTCGCAAAATCATTTTGATTAAAAAAGACTGAGGTCGGATAATGCTGCTTATATTCCGGTCCGCTGTACAAAGTCGAACTCGGGAGATGATGATGCGTGATATGATTGTAAAAACCGATGATCATCAGAAATACCGTCATCACCAGCCAGATGGAATAAATAATCATCAGGCGTTCCATTTTTTGCACATACATCACAATGAGATAAATAAAAAATATCCCCATCGCCAGCAGTGCTAAATATTTCAGACCGTCTGTAACTGATTTGGCCCATAGCAAGGAAACAAGGCCATATAAAAACCAAAAGGTGAAAAAGAGCAAAATCCCTTTTACTTGCAGCCCATTCCACCTTTCAATATGTGTTCGGCTCCGCAGTACCCCGACAAGATGGAGGCAGCCTGCTGTAATGAGTAAGAGCCGATAAAGAAACAAACTAAAGAATCCAAGATGAATCGCGAAAAAAGCATTATTTAAAAAAGTGCAGGCAATCAAAATATAGATGACGGCCATAAAAAGCTGTTCTTGTGTTGTAAATGATGCTGCAAGCGTCAGTGCAAACAGGCCGATTGCCAATACAGCGAGAACGGCAGCCATCTGCATAAGACCTGTATCTGTGCGGATGGCTCCCAGCAATAGGACGATCCCCAATATGACAGCGGCCAGTAACGCAAGCGTATGAACCGCTGAACGTTTGATACTCACATGCTTAACCCCTTTCCTGATGTTTCAGGAGCCGGCGGCCGAGCCTAAGCAGCCGGCACTTCAAACAAGTAACCCTTTTTCTTTTTATAAATTGACGCTTCCCAAATCCTTAGCCAATTCTTCCATTGGCAAAGCCGGAAAGTAACGGTCGGAAGGTTCTGTTCCCCGAACCGCAGGCCGGCCGATGGAGTGATAAATGTATCCCGCAGCCTGCATTTCTTCGAGTGAAAATATATTTCTGCCATCGATGATGATTGGCTGTTTTAAAAGCATTTTCGCTTTTACAAGCTCCATTTCTTTTACTTCCGGCCAATCGGTCAAAATAAGGCACGCGTCGGTTCCCTCCATCGCAGCATACACATCTGTGTAATACTCGGTCTGATCGCCAAGGACTGCTGATGCCTCCGGAATGGCAATCGGATCATATGCTTTCACCTGTGCGCCCAGCTGCTGCAGCATTGGAATGATATCGAGAGCTGGAGCGGACCTCACATCGTTTGTATTCGGTTTGAAGGCCAATCCGAGCACGGAAATGGTTCTCCCTTTTATGCTTCCCATCACAGTTAAGAGCTTATCTACAATGTGAACACGCTGCTTTTCATTCGTCTCAATGACGGCTTCTATGAGCTTGAATGGATATCCGGCCGTTTTGGCAATTTGAAGCAGTGCGGTTGTATCCTTAGGAAAGCAGGAGCCGCCAAACCCAATACCCGCTTTCAAGAACTTTCTGCCTATCCGTCTGTCGAGCCCGACGCCGTCAGCAACTTTTGAAACGTCCGCGCCGACTCGCTCGCAAATGTTCGCGATATCGTTGATAAACGAAATCTTTGTTGCCAAAAATGCATTTGCAGCATATTTAATCATCTCTGCACTTTCTAAATTCGTTTTAATAACAGGGGCATGAAAAGGCTGATGCAGTTCCTCTATGATGGAAGCGGCTTTATGACTGGTTGACCCGATGACGGCACGCTCCATATTCATCGTGTCATGAATCGCTGAGCCCTCCCGAAGAAATTCAGGGTTGGATACAACATCAAAGGAGCATCTTCCCTTCGAAGCTTTTTGTACGATAGATTGAACCAGTTTTCCGGTACCGACTGGGACTGTGCTTTTATTGACAATGATTTTGTAGCCGTTGAGATGTTCACCGATCGTTTTCGCAGCCGCTTTGACGTATGTTAAATCAGCTTCGCCTGTTTTAGACATCGGGGTTCCGACTGCAATATAAATAATGTCTGAAGTCCGAATGGCAGACGGAATATCGTTAGTAAAAGACAGACGCTGTTCTAACACATTTTTATCAACTAGATCTGCAAGCCCTGGTTCATAGATTGGGATTACTCCGTTTTTCAGACTTCTGATTTTTGATTCGTTGATATCACAGCAAATCACTTTATTTCCGATTTCCGCAAAGCAGGTGCCAGATACGAGTCCTACATATCCTGTTCCAATGACAGCAATTTTTTTCACAGCCCTCATCCCTCTCCTGTAAATTCATGTTCCTATTTATATTGGTCGCAGTTACTTACGATTAAACAGGTGTTTTCAAAACCATCTGATACTGATCGTGCAGCGCCCTAGCATTTTTTCCGGCGTCATATTGAGTGTGAATGATTTGATATAATTCATCCGCCACTTCCGGCTTCCATATTTGATCCTGTGCGTATAAAGAGATCGTGTTTGCTAAGGCTTGAGCTGATTTCGGTTCAATCAGCAAATGGCGGTGTTTGCCGAATAATGATGCCACTCCTCCGACATCTGTACAGATGACAGGAATCCGCAGTGCCAGTGCCTCGATTACAACTGTCGGCATTCCTTCGCTATAAGAAGGGAGCACGAACATATCTGAGGCGAGCAAATAATCTCTCACCCTGTGATTCGGCACTTGGCCTGTCACAATATGCCCCTTTTGCCTCAGCAAAGATTTTGCGGGGCCGTCTCCGACATAAACGGCTCGAGGCGCTTCCTCCATCATCTCAATGGCTTCTGACAATTCAAAAATGCCTTTTTCCTTAACGAGCCTGCCCACATAGACAGCAAGGCGCTCGTCAAGCGGGAGTCCAAGGTTTTTTCTGATTTCTTCTTTTGTCTGCTCATTCTCCTGAAAACGGCTGAGCTGTATACCGATCGGTAAAACCGTACTGTCAAAACCGGAAAGTTTTTTGGTTTCTTCCTGAAGCTTTTCGCTGACTGCAAGAACTGCGGATGCGGAACCAACCGCAGTTTTGAAGGCTTTAAACGCACCTTTGCTGTAGTGCGGATAGACATTCACATCACTGCCATGCAAAGTCAAAATATACGGTATCCCGATTGTCTTTGCCACGACTGCCGCAGCCCCGCCCGACGGCATAGCAAAGTGCGCGTGGATCAAATCAGGATTCAAGTCATGCTGTTTAATGGTTTTTAACACAGCTACCCCGATGCGCCGGTGTGGCTGGGCCCATTTCAGCTGGCCGGGAACAGCGGGATAGAAAGGCCGGTAAACCGGTATTCCTTTCCGTATCTCATATTCTGGTCTGGCATCCTTTTTTCGATATGCCTTTTTCAGCATACGGAGAGGCGCAGGGTGAAAAGGTCTTGGGCATATCACGGTGATATCCAGCCCGAGCTTCAGCAGCTCTTGCACCTGTGTTTCATGAAACACACCCTCACCGGGTTTCAGACTGCTTGGATATACGCTTGTGATCCACAAAATCTTCATGACAAACGTCCTTTTCTTAGTAGTTTGCTTTTCATCTGAGGGTACGCTTTTCCTAAAAGAAAGAGATAGCAGAGCGCCCCAGCCGCCACTGAAATTGCCAGCCTCATCTCCGCCTGCATGCTGAAGCGTTCTGTTCCTAAACTCGCGCCGAACGCGATAACGGCCATACCCGCTGTGATCAGAAACGGCTTCATAACGGCTTTAAAATAAGCTGAAAGATT
Organism: Bacillus sp. LBG-1-113; assembly: GCF_020708615.1. NCBI lineage: Bacteria > Bacillati > Bacillota > Bacilli > Caryophanales > Bacillaceae > Bacillus > Bacillus sp. LBG-1-113. The sequence continues at coordinate 219,271 of NZ_JAJFDG010000006.1, forward strand.
GAGATTAATGACATATGCCAGCAGCCAGCGACCGATTAGAAAATTGAAAACGCTGATGACGGCATATACCCAAGCGACAGTCAGAAGATTACCCGTCTGAACAGCTGCAAACAGCGACAAACCATACAGCAGCATAACGCCGGAGTCCCAATAAAAAGCCAAATCTGCTCTTCCTTTGGCAAGGAGCACAGAACCATTCGGATTCATCAGCACCCTGAGTATCCCGACGACGGCAAGAACATTCAGAACAGGGACAGCAGCAAGCCATTTTTCTCCGAAAACAGCTGCGATAAAGGCGTCTGACACGGATACGAGCCCGATTAACAGCGGGAACGATACAAGCGCAAGCATTTTTGTCATATTCAGAAAGCCTTCTCTGATCACGCTGTTTTCGTATTTGTTTTTGGCGAAAATAGGAAACGCGACCCGTGTCACAATCGGATTAATCTTCAAAACCGGAATGGTGACAATCTGATAGGCAAGATTATAAATGCCCAGCGCTTCAGCACTGATAAACCTGCCGATTAAGATCATATCGATGTTCGCTCCCAGCCTGTTCACAAGACGGGATGAAAGCTGAAAGGCTCCAAAGGAGAAGAACTCTTTCATTCCCCTTAGATCAAAAACAAAGGATGGGCGCCATTTTTTTTGGTATACAGCCCAGAATAAAATCCCTTTGCTGGACTGCAGCAGCACCTGAGAGATCACGTATGCCAAAATCGCATCCATCATAAAAACCGCTATCGCTAAATATCCAAAGGACAATGCATTTGAAAAAATCTCTATTTTGCTTAACGTATTAAATTGCAGCTCCTTCTGCAGCATATACTGGTACTGCTGTCCAATCGGAGCAACCAAAAACATAATCCCCAAAATCCTGATGAGAAACACAAGCTCTTCTCTTTGATAAAATCCCGCAATGACGGGACTGCTCACATATAAAAGCACAAACAGCAAAATGCCGGTCATAATGTTCAGCCAATACAATGTTGACAGCTGGCGCTCCGTAGCGTCATCTCTTTGAATTAACGCAGCGCCAAACCCCATATCAAGCACGATCTGGGCAAATATTGTAACCGTTGTGATCATGCCGACGAGTCCAAATTCCGTTAAGGTCATCATATTTCCAAGCAAGGCAAACTGAACGATTTGAATGATTGTAATACAGATTGTTGAAACACTTGTCCACTTTGCGCCGCTCATGATTTGTTTTGTAATACTTGGCATCATATTCCCTACTTCTTTTTAAGCTCAGTTTGATGGTAAATGAGACGTTTATCTTGCACCATCACCTGTCAAGACTACTTTACATGTTTTTAACATAATCTTTAATTCCAACATGAAAGTCAGATTGCGAATGTAATATAAATCAAATATAAGCTTTTCCTTCGGCGTCATGTCATAACCGCCGTTCACCTGCGCCCAGCCGCTCAATCCCGGTTTGACAGCCAGACGCTGTGTAAACCCCGGAATCTCATTCTGGAACTTTTCCGTAAACACTGGACGTTCCGGGCGAGGGCCAATCATACTCATATCGCCTTTCAGCACATTAAACAGCTGAGGGAGTTCGTCAATTCGCGTTCTTCTGATAAATGCTCCAATTCGTGTCACCCGCGGATCCTGCTTCTGCGCCCAAACCGCCCCAGACTTCTCGGCATCTATTTTCATGGAACGAAGCTTATAAAGCTTAAAAGGTTTCCCGCCTTTTCCTACACGCTCCTGCGTATAGATGGCAGGCCCCGGTGTCTCCAAACAAATCAATATTGAAAATACAACAATTATTGGCAGCGCAACCACCAATCCAATCAGCGCAAACCAAATATCCATCACGCGCTTTACTGCCAAATAACGAGCCGTTTTTTCAGATAATGCAAATGATGCTTGCTGCACTGATAATTCGCGACTCACATTCATGCTTTTTTCTGCACCCACTGACACACACCTCACGATTTGTTTGGGATGTTATGATGACCTATGCCAGTCAGTTTAGCAGACGGATGTTAATTGGTTGTAAATGGATTGTTAATGTTTATTTGAATGTTTTGACTTTTGTTTCTTTATTGTAAATCTATTTATTTCCACGTTTAGAGAAGTCTATAATAAATAAATGCACAAAAAAAAAAGATTAGTCTGTTGACTAATCTCAGGCTGTCGAGAAAATCTCGACAGCCTTTATTTTTTCTTAAAATACCCACTCTCCTGTAATAAAATAAAAGAAAGACTTCAAAAGGACGGTGTCTTTCTCATGTTCCACACAAGAAATTCTTCTC